>NZ_CAIJDP010000075.1 GCF_903819435.1 Flavobacterium salmonis
TGCTCACTTTGCACCGGAATTAGGTGGTCATTTTGAACTGGAATCAGGTGCTCACTTTAAAACGGAATGGGGTGATCAATATAACCGGAATTTGCAATACTGGGCCGATAATTGAATCTAGGCAGGAGTTGCTACCATCGCTATATTTTGAAATTCTTTCAATTGAAGATAGTAAATCATTGTAGTTTTCAAAAGTAAAACTTCTATATTCTTCGAGATATGGCATCTCTCTATCATATCTTTTATCTAAACTAGACCATAAGACAAAATCTTTATTTTTAAGAAGTTTCTTTACTTCTTTTCTGTACCGTATTTTTGACCAGCCATAGGTTCGCAGATACTTTTTAACAATATTGGCTTCTCTAAATGAATCTGTTGTGAAGTTTGATATAAAAAAGGATGTAATTAGATTTTTGTCAAAAACAAGAACTCTTTTTTCCTTCTCACGCCCATGTGAGTAATGATGACGTTCAAAAAAATTATATACTGCATCTTTGAGACTCTCATCCTGATAACAGCTAAATATAAAATTTAACAATTTAGTTCTAAATTCTTTCTGTTCTTTTGTTAATACTACAATCATCTGACCAAAATAAATTGTACGACCGTCACCTCCTTCATTATAGTGGTAGCTGTCAATTATAAATTTGTCTGCTATATAGAGAATTATCTTCGAGTATAGTATTGGATTAGTTTCTGCTTTTGAATAAAGAAAATTAAATAGTTGTATTTGTGAACTATATTGTTGCTCATAGCTGAATCTTTCATATATGAAGGATTGTTGAAAAGCCTTCAGAACCTTGGTAAAGACTATTGGGTCTGATAGACCATATTTAATTAATAATTCTAATGCCAATTCAAATTTATCGGGAACATTATGAAAATTCACTAATAAGCTAATTATTTTGTCGTCATACGATTTTATGTGATTGTCTTTATATATCTCAAATTTTAGATTATTTTCATTAATCGATTCTAGAGAATTAATTATTTCGTTTACAAATAGCAAGGTCTCGGTCTGCAGGTAGAACCAAAAACTATCAAGGAATCTAATTGCTTTTTCTCTATCGTGCTTTAATGAATTCCATTTTGTGTTTATATCATTGATAATGAGCTGTTTTATTTCGTTGAAGCCATAATTGCTGACAATTGGATTAAGCAACCTCGTTAATGATATCTTATGCTCATCAAAATATAAATCTAATAATAGCATAAATGGGATGTCCTTATTTTTAATAAAAACGAGATAAAAAATATACTCTCCTAATATTTGATCTGCAACCTTATAGGTGGATTGAAATTCATCTGCTAATTCATGTTCGACTAATGCCGATAATTTTTCAATCAAGGTATGTGTTGGGATGTCGAACCTAGAACATATTTCTTCAATCTGATTTGTGTTTGCAACATCTATTGATCTAAATAAACTTAATATCCCAGCTACTCTTAGTAATGTCTTATCATCTTTAATACTTTTATTAGCTGAGGAGAAATATTCTTCAAGGATATATGAGGCCTTATTTAACTTCTGGACATCCTTAATACCTGCTATTGCAGCCATTAATGCAATTCTAGGGTTACCTTTCGAAATTGAAAATATTCTATCCGTATAATAATTTGTAATATTAAACTCGGGAGATTGGAGTATTACGGCAAGTTCTTTTTTGTCGAAGTTCTTCAGTTCAATCTGCTCGTAATTTTTAAGTTCACTTTCAACCTCTCTTTTTACATAATTCCTTACTGTCAATATAATCTTAAGCGAGCCATCTTCGAATTCATTCTTAAAATGAATTATAGAGGACAAGTTGCTTTTTAACTTGTTTGCGTCATCAATAACAATCAAATACTTTTTATCTTTAACCAGCTGAACCTTTAGATCTTCCCAAATCAACTGGTTATTGTTTCTAATATATTTTACAATATGTTCCGGATTAGCATTATTGAATTTTGATGCTAATTCTATTGAGAATTTTGATTTACCAATTCCCGCTGGACCTGTTATTAGAAGATAATCTGAAACCTTTAAAAGTTCCAAACCTTTCTTTAAATCATTTTTACGATTATAAAAAGCATTGGATAATGGAGTAGCAAACTTTGACTTTTCATATTGAATGATGAAATCACTCATTTCTAATATTTGTCCAGAGTCGATAGTTAGTCCTAATTCTCTCGCAATAGAAGGATAATCCCGAAAAATAATTGTGGCAAAAGCATCAATACCAATCAGTTCTATACTGGCTATATTATGAAAAGTTTTTTTGTAATCTGAAATCTCTTTATGGATTGCTGTTGTAATTTCTTGGTTGCAGATTAATATAATTTTAGAGATACTGGCAATGGGTATATCTTTTTGGATAAAGCAATGCTTAACATCTTTTTTGAGCTTTGCTACTAGTGCCTTTTTATCAATTGTAGTAACCTCATTAAAAATAAAATTATCCCCTTCAGCAATAAAATTATCAGGTGTTCCTTTTTTTGACTTTTCTTTTCCAACAACAAAACCTGTAGCATTTACTATTGGGAATCTATATGCAAGATATAGGCGACATAAATTTGCAAATTTATCTGGATTACATCTTTGTAGTGCTTGTTCTATGGCTGTTATCATTGTAAATCATTTATTAAATAAGTAACACAATTTTTGATATTTATAACTTCAATTATTCTCTTTTTTCGTTTTCAATTCTTATATTAACTTCTTCTCTTATTTTAATATTTGAGTGTAAAAAGTTTCTTTCAGCCAAAAGTCGAGACACTTCATTATACACTTGCTTCTGACCTTTTGTATCTCTAATGGTTACGATAAGCGTAAAATCTTGGTTTAATTCTTCACCATCTTGAATAGCTAATGTTTCGGCAAAATCTCTATAAGTTCCTTTAATTTTAGCGTACCATTTTCTGTTTCCTGCTAAACTATCACGTTGTCTAGCATCTTTCATTTCGCTTAGATTAACAGAGTATTTCTTAACTGGTTGGTATTTTTTTCCATAATTAAGCAATACTCTTTCACGTGCATACTCGCTCTCGGTATCTTTTATATGTGCGCTTTTATAATTGGAATCAAGTAAAACATTCTGTGTGTCGTCTGGACCAATTTCATTGAGAATATTAGCTTTAGTTGTGTCACGTTCTTTTATATTTTCATAAGTGCCAAACATTAACTCTAAATTTGATTGACAATATTCTGCGCCTTGTTTTTCTCTCAATACTGGTTGACCAACTAATGTGATTTTAATTTCGCCGTAGAAAAAGCCGTCATCATCAACTAAACTTTCAGGAAAAGGAAATTCTAATATTTCAATGAATTCGCCACGAGTAATGTTTTCCTGCAATATCAATGTTATTTCGTGTGGATCATTATAAATAATCTCATCAGCTGAATCAGGAATACCAAATCCCATTTGATTCACTCTTTCACTAATTGGAAGACTTATTCCTGTTGGATATTTAGCAGAATGAATGGCTAAAGCTTTTAAAAGAGTAGGATTGAAAGTTTCATTAATTTTAAAATTTAACTCTGATAATAATGACGTTACTCTTGGTGTAGCAAAACTAGTCCCAATAATTTTTACTGAATTACCATTGTGAGAAATAGCATTTACTCCATTTTCAATTCTTCTACCGTCTTTCATCCCTGCATTGCCACCAAATGACACTATGTCAGGTTTGATACTATTTGCTGGACCAGGACCAATTCTTGTAAATGGTGATGGATGATTAATATCTGCTATATCATGTGTGTTTTTTGAGTGAGCAACCGAACCAATCACTAAAGAACGAACTGAATCTCCTGACCTTGCCACTCTGCTTTTGGGATGACCTTTTTCAAAATTTCTACAATTCCCAGTAGATTTGCAAATAATGACATCATTTGCTAATTGAATATCGTCCAAAGCCTTTCCAAAATCAGAAAAATCATTGATGTCGGATTCAGCAGCAGTGCCTAATGACAAATTCCAAATTTTAATATGATTATTTTCCTTTATTGCTTCTCTAATATTTTCTACCAATTCATCTTCATCTATTGATTCTTGCTTTTGATCAGGAAATACTGTTGCATCAAAAATTTTACAACCCGTATTTCCTGTCCAATTTTTACCTTGTAATTGATCCCCATAAAGTATTATACTAGACACACATGAACCATGCATTGGGTCAATCAAATCGTCAGGATATGAAGAGAATTTATCATCCAATAACCAAGGTGCTAAATATGGATTTTTAGATACACCTGTATCTAAAACTCCAACGATTGGGTATTCAACACCTTCTGTTGGTATTTTTATATCAATAGTATTCTCAGATTCCATGCTATCTGTTTCCACTTGATATTTGGGCATAAAAGTTATAGACTCTAAAGCTTCAAAATCTGAAATACTATCTAATACTCCTTGTGAAGCATTTTTAATTTTAAATATTATTAATCCTGGAGAATAATTTACTTCTTTTGCTTCAATATTAAATTCTTTGCAATATTTAACAAAAGCTGTTTT
Organism: Flavobacterium salmonis; assembly: GCF_903819435.1. Classification (GTDB taxonomy): domain Bacteria; phylum Bacteroidota; class Bacteroidia; order Flavobacteriales; family Flavobacteriaceae; genus Flavobacterium; species Flavobacterium chungangense. The sequence goes on from NZ_CAIJDP010000075.1 coordinate 4,494, forward strand.
GACAGCATTGTTTATTTCATAATTTAGAAAGTCAATTAATGAAATTTTGACTGCTTGGTTTTCTTCAATATCTACTATAAAAGGTTTGAAGACTTCAATAGACTCAATAGCAGAAATACCTCTCGGATTTTTTAAATAATTAGCTATGTTGTTTTTAATTTGTAGTCCTTCTTCAACACTATCAACCTTAACAATAGCACTATTTGAGTCCAAAAAACCAATGATGTTATTTTTACTTATTTTACCATTGAAAATTTTTTGAATGTCTTTTCTATGTGACTTAGCAATAGCATTGTCATCAATATCGATTTTCAACGTAGCAGGAATAAAACTTCTTGAAGTATTACGTTTTTGAAATACCTCAATTAATTCATTAATAGGTTCGATGAAACTTTCTGCTCTTTCAGCAAGTAATTGCCCAGACAACTCCCATTTCGGAATATTATCTCCACCGCCACCTTCAACTCTTCTGTCGTCAATTTTTTGCCTTTTTTGAAAAAGCTTAATTGGTAAATTCTTCTTTGCCATCTTATTCTACATTTAAAGCGTTCCTAACTTGTCTTATTGAAATATCTAAATAACTTGCTATTTGTTTCTGTGGTATATGACTTTCGTTTAAAAACTTAATCATTTCCTCTGGAAGAAATCTGTTGTTGTTTTTGTATTTAAAATATTCAGAAAAGATATCTTCATATTCAAAAACTGATTTTTTTATGATTGAATTATAATATGCACTATTAATGATTTTAATAATCTCAGAATGTGATAAATTGCTCATATAGGTTTTAACCATTTCAAACTTTTTGTCATCTGTCGCTAAATCAGAACCAATTTTATCAAAATAGTTCTCTACAAGATTTTTTATTTCATCAGAATTTGGTTTGTTAACATTTACGACTTTTTCAAATCTTCTCCAAATTGCACTATCTAGCAATTGTTCGTGATTAGTTGCTGCAATCAATATCCCTGTTTCTAAGAATTCATCTATATTTTGTAAAAGACTATTAATTACCCTTTTTAATTCTCCGGTTTCTTGATTATCGTCTCTCGCTTTTGCTATAGCGTCAAACTCATCTAAAAACAGAATACAAGGTTTGCTTTTTGCATAATCAAATAATTTCCTAATGTTTTTAGCGGTATTACCTAATAGGGAAGAAATTAAAGAATCAAAACGCGCTACAACAATTGGAATATCTAGCTCTTTAGCAATATGTTTGGCTAATGTTGTCTTTCCGCAACCTGGAGGACCATAAAGTAAAAGAGATAGATTAATATCTAAACCTTTACTTTTTATCTCATTTTTGGAGTTCACTAAAGAAATAAAATTGTTTATTGGCTCAACAATGCCCTCAGAAACCATTATGTCAAACTTTATATCTTGAGGCAATATGATGTCTGCAATATTTAGCCTTGTGTCATTATCTACAGGCGCATCAAATAATTGGTCTTTAAAAACCGGCATGCCTTTAGCTCCTTGAATTGTTTTCAAAATTTTGTCTGCTAATTTACTATCTCCATCATCTCTCAATTTTTTTGCTAAATGATTGGAGTAATTAATCACCTTTTTATGATCATTATTCAATCCACCTTCAATTATTTTTATTAGTTCAGTATACATTGACGTAAATTTATTTGGGTTTTGTGATACAAATATAATTAAAAGTGTAATACAAAAACATAAAAACGTAATATTATTTTATTAAATCGTAATTTAATTATTTAAAAACGTTGTAAAATAAGTGTTTAGCGTGATTAAAGTTGTTTGGGATTTCATATCAAGTTTTAATTAATAATTGATGCAAATATTTCATATTGCGATATGTTATATGATTTTAATTGTTTATTACTCTTATTTCATAGTTGTATTTTGATTTTAAAACTCATAACGCAACTATGAAATACAACTATTTGCTTTTAATTTAATAATTCTTATTGTTTTATTTTGTCCCAAATTTGGTAAATAATTGGGACAAAATTTTATGTATTTCATTTGCGATTTACTACAGAATTTGTAGTGTTTTACGAAATAGAATATTAGTTAGCTTTTGGCAGTAAATTGGGTTTATTGCCGAAAGTTATTTTTTGTTTATTTCATCTATGTAAAACTGCAATTCATATAGTTCAATCAATTCTTCAACTTGTTTTGGCATTTTTGCCAGCTGCACAAAATTGATGTTTTGGTGTGGTGATTTTTCTCCTAATACATCTTGGAGGATTATGTAAATGGCTTGTTGCCATGTTTTGGTGCAGCAATGTATGTTATAGTTTTTTAAGTAAATAATAATATCTAGTTTTTTTGACTCTTCGTCATAGTTGAGTGGTTGGAATTTGATTTTACTGCTTTTAATTGTTATTTCTGGGAATACATAGGGTTCGTCTAATCCCTCTATAATTTTTTCTATGTTTTCTGTGGGTTGGATGAATGCCGTAAATTTCCAATTTCTTAAAACAGTTGCATTGTTTACTAATTGTACTACTTGTTCGAAGTATTCCGGATTTCCGTTTGCTGTAATAATGAGTTCTGCTTTTTGTTTTTCTTCTTTTGGTAAGACTATCATAAAGTCTAGTTCTTTGCAGTAAAAGCCTAGATGCCGATTTAGCCAAAAGCAGATGTGTTTTTGGTTTTTTGGATTTTCGCTGCTAAGGTTTTTGATGGTTTGGTTGTTGTCTTGGAACCAGTTCCAGAAGGTGTTTATTTTTCTCATATGTTTATATGTTGATGCGTTAATTTGTTTATTCGTTGATTTGAAATGTTCTAGGTGCTATTCGATTAAGTATGGATATACTTGCACTGATGAGAGATTGCTTCGTTCCTCGCAATGACAGTTAGCGTTTGTCTTGTGTGTTTTTGTCGAAAGCGATGAGGTTTAGCATGGCTCGGAATCTGGAGCGGACTCGATTGCCGTACATGGTTTCAATTTCTGATGCTGATAGATTGGTTGTTATGTGGGTTTTTACTTTTCTGGAGATAAAAAGATCATATCTTGACAGGATTATTTCTGCCATCACATTGCATTCGTTGCCGTAGTACTTTAGGTTGTTTTCTGTGCCTAAATCGTCGAAGCAATAGGTTCTTGGTTCGGAGTGGTAGAGTTTGCTGATACTGTATTTGTGGATGATTTGGTAGCCGTCTTGGATGAACTCAAAGCTGATGTCTCGACAGGGCTTTACGAAGAACTTATGTTCGATTGCTGTTAGGTATTTCATTAGGTTCATTAATGATGTTTTGCCACAGCCAATTGGACCTGATAATAATATTCCCTTGTCGAGATTTATTCCGTATTGAAAACATGTTGGTTCATCCTTCAGGAAATAGGCAATGAGTTTGTAAACGATTGGGTAATCGGTTTCAAGAATCTTGAAATGATTGCCGTATAGTTCGATGCCTTTTTTTTCGAGCCAATTGATTACTTCGGGGTAGCTGTAGTGGGATTTTATTTCTGTTTTCATAACGGTCGTTTGAAGGGAAAAGGTTTAGTTTCTTGTGGGTTCCTTCCTTCGTCAGGATGACAAAGATTGTGGTAAACTGTGTGTTCTATTTTCTTAAAAGCAAAGAGGACATTTTGTTTTACTTCGTCAATTTGACTTTTGGTATTGGGTCATAGATTAGCCACCCCGCCCTTTGGGCACCCCTCCAAAGGAGGGGAATTCTAGAGCGGTTCGGCATAGTTTTTATCGGTTGTTGTGTTCAGGTGTTGAGGGCGGATTGGTGGTGAATTGGTGGTGTTGTCTTTAAAATTGACGCTGTTTATTATCCAATTTTGTGCTGCTGCTTGCCAATCGACCATGGGTGTTTTTCCGCCGACTAGCCAACCGACACTGGAGAAATAATTGAAAAACTTTTGGGCTTCGAGTTCTGGGAAGTTGTTTTGTTGGAAATAGGATTTGATTTCTTCGATAACTGGATTTGATTTTTGATTATGCGAGACTTCGACAAGTTCAGTGTGACAACTTTCGTCTTTTTGCCAACCTTTTTCTGTTTGATTTTTATTGGAGTCGGCGAATGTTGAAAACATTTCTTTTTTCGCGGAACTTTTTTCTTTTTCTTCAGTTTCATTTTTTAAAATTGAATTATTTATTTCTTCAAAATTTTTTGCTTGCTCGTTCAAGTTTGCAACGTTTTTATCGTTTAAAATGTTTGTATTGTTTATATAGTTTATAGAAGATACTACTGCTTGTTCAGTACCTGTTTCACTACTGGTACAAGACTTGTTCAGCGCTTGTTCTGAAACCGATTCAATAAGCGGTTCATTTTTTAGTTTTCTCTCACTTTTTTGGGCTGGTTTTAGATCTTCGGAAAAATTGAATAAAATAACATGGCTCCCCTTGAATGGATTGTAGGATGGCTCGTAATTGATGTACCCCAAACTGTGCAAGTTTTTCAGGCATTTGTGATAGGTTGCTTTGGAACTGATTTTGCTTATTCGCATAACCTCATCGCGATTGATACTTATTGGGTTTTTAAAGCGGTTGCAGTTCCAAAATTGAAATAAGGCCATATAGAGGCTGACATGGGTTGGATTTAGTGCTTTATCTATTACTACTTTTTCGAAGAAGCCAGTTAGGTGTTTGATGTAGTTCATTTTGCTAGTGATTAGTGAATAGTCCTTAGTGAATAGTAACTAGTGAGTAGTGAATGGTGTTTAGTCTTGCTTGAACTGCGTTCAAGAGTTGACCTGCTTCGCAGGAGGTACTTCGACAAGCTCAGTATGACAATCACCACTTTACTTGAAAAGCGTTGGTATTGCGTTTGTTTTGTTGGTGTTTAGGAGTTTATCAATGTCGGCATTGTCGTAGTAGAGGGTGCCGCCGATTTTGGTGTAGGTTAGGGTTCCGTTGATGCGGAGGTTTTGGAGTGTTCCTGGAGAGATGTTCAATAGCTTGATGACTTCTTTTGATTTGAGCCATTTTTTTGAAGTTACGTTATCTTCCGCTTTTACCATTTTTTTGATATCTGCCAGAAGTTCGTTTTTGAATTCTTGAAGGTCTTCTTTTGTTAGGATTTCTAGTGTCATAGGATTTGATTTTAATTGGTATTAATTGTTTTACGATTACAAAATACCTTCTATTTTATTGGATTTTATCCCAATACGTTTCGTAGTACCGATAAAATTTAACATCAAAATTTAAGTAAGTCCCGTAGTTGCTGACTCCCTTATTTTGATTTGTTATAATTTGATTTTTATTCTGGAAAAGAAATGATGTTATGCACAATTGTAGTAGTTTATTCGCCATAAAAAAAAAGCAGTAAACCCCTTGTTTTATTAGGGTTTACTGCTTCCTGTTTTCGTAGTACTGCCATTACTCTATATCCTCTCTCGCCATTTTTTGCTGAAGGTTAAGTGTTAACTCTTCCAAGAATTTGGTTTTACTGCTTTTACGTGCCTTTATTTCGGTGTATGTCTTATACACATTATCCAATTTTATATTGAAAAAATCTTCAAATGATGAAGTGATTAAATTTATATCTGCTGCTCCATGATTGATTGCTCCATTAGAGAATAAGGCATAAATCAACTCAGTCAATGCTGTTTTTGGTCCTGTCCAGACGATTACCTTGTGTTTCTTTTCTTCAAAAATGTCGGCATCATCTACTTTCAAGCGTTTTAAGGCTTGACGGATGTAATGTATAAAACGATACATTGCCTTAACTTTTGCCCAAAGCATGTCTTGTGCTGTTGAAAATTCTGGAAACTGATAATAATCTGTCATTGGGGTGAATGGGAAATTATTTCGATGGTTTCTGGTAAAGAACTGATGATCTAAATAACTATATCCCTGTTCCATGTAATGTACAAAGTCGGCATTTTTATAAAAGAATTTGTTTATTTTACGTAGTTCTTTTTGTAGAAATTCTACTTTATAGGTTGTTCCAGCTTTAGGCATTCTCAATTCGCAGGAGCGAACTTCGGTAAAGAAAATCAATAAACTCATTGGAATTGGCTTATTATTTTTAAAGAAATCAATCTCTTCCGGAACCGTATTAAAATCCCGTTTGTCCACTATCTCTTTAAAACTGGATAATGTTTGATTACACAATATGATTCCTTTACTGGCTTTATTGAGCATTGTATCACTTGATTCTAAAATTTCGTTACAATTTGTATTAAATGATTCAATTGTCTTTTTAAACATCATAAAAAAAATTAGTTACAAATAGGTTAAAAATATTTTACGATATAGACTTATAGTCGTTTTGAATCGTATTCATCACTTCCATGGTATAGTTATCACGAGCCTGGATATAGGCAACTTTAGGAATAATTTCAGCACCTAGTTTTCTTTTTTCGAAAGAAGCTGAAATTCCAAAATCGACTTGTGGAAAGTTGAGGTCGTTTGCTCTTTTGATAGTTTGAAATAATAGTTGTCGGTATAAATTGAATTCTTTTGCCCATTTATACTCCATTCCAATTAGTTCTGGTACGTAGGTGTGGTTTTGGTTTTTGTAGCAAAACATGACACCTACTAAAGGATTATCCTCTTCTGTGTTTAAGTATAATAGAATGAATTCCCAATTTGGACACGTATTCATATCCTCAAAAACGGATTTGGTGTATTGAAATGTATTGATTGCATAATTATTATTTTTTACATTAACATACAGTTGGTATACGATTTCCGTTTCTAAGTCGCTCAGGCTATCTTTAATTTCTACCTGATAGTATTTTTCAAATGGTCTGATTTCCTTATTGAAATGCTTTCGGGAACGAGGCGATAATACTTTTGAAAAATCATCATATTCTAGCCATTTTTCTCCTTTAAATACACAGGATTCTGGCATGTTGATTTTGAAATATCCTTGTTCTTGAATTATTTTGTTCCAATTGTTTTTCTCTTCAAAATCTCTTAAAACCAGCATATCTGCTTTTAAATCATTGTATTTTTCTTCTAGTTTTTCTAATAGTACTTTCACCGCTTTTTCAGCCGATTCCTCTTTTTGATTGATGTAGCAATGTTTTCCTTCCGTGAAAAGACAACCCAAGCTTACTACTTTAGACGTTAGGTGTAATGGATTTGTTTTTCTGATTTCTTCCAGTTGTTTGGAAACTGATTCTGTGGCTAACATATCATCCTTCCATAAACTATGGGTGCCAAATGTCATTAGCAGGATTTTGCCGTTTTTATCTTTAATTGTATAATAGAAGAATTCCCAATTGTTGTTTTGGTCAGGGTTGTTTTTGAATGCTTTTTCTAAAAACAGCAAACCGTCCCAATCAAAGATGTTGTTCTTGCCCATCAAACTATTCCAATCTGATTTAAAAATATCTTTTATTGTGCTTTTTTCTTCTATTGTTAATTCATCGCTACTCAATCTATTTACAGGTAGCGAATCCTCACAACTTAATCCGAAAGCCTTCCTCACTTTTGTATCACTATTGTTTGTTTCCTCTAATGCTTTTGGATAATGGTTTTTTATTGCCTCTGCCAGTTCTTTAACGTCTTGTTTGTGATTGTGGCTTGACAGAGTAATCCTAATTCCAGTATTTTTGATTGGAACAGCTGGGTAAATCCCTAAATTGAGAAAGAAACCTTCTTTAAACAAACGATGGACAAAATTGTAAGCTGAAACTGGTGTTCCCATGCCTAAGAAGAAAACAGGGGAATCGTTTGTGGAAATTATAGGAAGATTTTCTACTGCTAGCAATTGATTGAAATACGCAATTTTATCCGCCAATTCTTGTTGACGGATTGTAATTTCAGCAGATAAATGGATTTTTACTGAAGCAATTGCCGCTCCAACGGAGGCTGGTTCTAATTGGGCAGAAAAGGTTAAGGGGCCACCAAAGTTTTTAATCTTGTTACGGAGTTTTTGGTTTTTGCAGAATACTGTAGCCCCACTGGCTCCGAAGGTTTTGCTTAATGTTCCGACTACTACAATATTTTCTGGAAGTTCTTTGATGGTGTCAAAAACGAATCCTGTTCCGTTTTTACCTTTCCAACTCATGCCGTGTACATCATCAAAATAGAGATACAATTGACTGTATTTTTTTGTCAATTCCATTAATTCCGAAATAGGGGCATAGTCCCCAAACATGGAATACACACCGTCTGCCATGTACCAGATTTTATTGCATTTAGAAGATAGTTGTTTTATTTTTTCTTCTAACATGTTGAGGTTGTTGTGTCTTATCATTTCTACTGGAATTCCTCTTAGTTTGAGTAATTGACAAGCATTTTGCACGCTCCAATGCACTTGATGATCCATAATCACTGCATCTTCGTCTCTCAATAATGTTGGAATAATAGCCAAATGACCCAGTGTACTGTTTTTGGTAATTATCGGTGGAATGCCGTACATCTGTTCTATTTTGTCTTCTAATTCACTATAAAGCGGATGCGAAATGTATGATTTTGATAGTGGAAATTGTGTGCCGTAATCCCTTATAGCCTGAATGGCCGCTTCTTTAATTCTATCATCTTGTTCCAAGCCTAGATAGCCAGTCGTTCCAAAATGATACATTTCTTTTCCTTTGATTTGAATGGTTCTGCCTGTTAGTTTTTTATCTTCTGCATAGAGATGCAAAATGCCTTCCTTTTTTGCTCCTGATAAAACTTCATCAACGGTATCGATGAAATTGTTGTGTTTAATTTTCGCCATTTGTTTGTTGGTTAGATAGGATTTTTATAAAGAATCGTTTCAGCTTTTTATAATTGAGATTTAAAATTCACTATAAAAAATGAAAGTTTTTTCATCTCCCAATTCAATACTCCCAATTTGACAAGTCAAATTCCCGAATTGACAACGAAATACTAAAAACACTCAAAACACAACAAATAATCCCGAATTGACAATCGCTGTGTTATGAAATGTTTATATTTTTGTTAAATAAACCTACTAAATTCATAAAAGATGATTGCAGCTCATGACTTTTATGAGAATGACTATTCGCGATTTTGGATTGCATATGGTATTCTCTACTTTGAATATAAAGCTAACTTGACTATTGACTTGAAGGTTGCTCAATGTGTTGTGAATGACAGGATTCGATTTCAAAATGAGCGTTCTTTTCCTATTTTGTGCGATACCCGTGGTATTGTTGGTACTGAAAAGTGTGGCAGAGATTATTTAGCTCAATCAGGGTCAATTTTGACCAGTGCCGTTGGTTTGCTCGTCCATGAAAAAGTATTGATGACGATTAGTACTTTTTACTTGGAGATTAGTAAATCTGCTGTACCTACTCAGGTTTTTACTAAAGAAGCAGATGCGTTGGTTTATTTGAAGGGGTTTTTATAGCTAGTAGTTATTAGTAATTAGTGAGGAGTGATTAGTGATTGGAGAGTACTTAGTGCTTCGTTTTATTGAATTTATTTTAAGTTATGGAGAGGTTGCATAACCAAGAGCGCATTGTTAGCATGCACCAGATGTTGTTTGAAATGGCTCGTGGTAATTTTAATAGCCGTATTCCTTTGAGTTCGTATGATGACGAATTGGAAACGCTTGTTGTTTTGATTAATATGGTTGCTGAAGAAATGAAGGAGTCTATTTTTCATAAGGGCTATGTTAATACGCATCATTCGTATTCTTTTGTTTCGCAAACTACTTTTGTTTTGGATGCTGTTTTGTTTATTCAAAGTTTTACACCTGAAGTCACTTCTTTTTTAGGGTATTCGGAATCTGAATTGCTTTACCAACCTTTAGGCTGTATTCTTAGCCCCTCTTCTTTGGAACGAGTTGAAAATGTGCGTGCTGCTTCTATTTCATCGCCTATGCCGGTTGCCCTGGATTTTACTACTAAAGCTGGTTTGTTGGTTTCTGTTTCTTGCAGTATTGGCTGGTTAGTTCATCGTTCAGAAATTATATTGAATTTGGTTACTCCCGTACGCCAAGATTCTTATAGTCCTTTGGCTTATGACTATGATGCTGATCCTTCTCTTAAGACTAGAAAGGCGGATGCGCTATTGATTCAAAAGTTGTATGATTATATTTTAGCTCATCTTAATGAACCACTTCCTTCCTTAAAAGAACTTTCTCGCCAATTTGGTACGAATGAGCATAAACTCAAAGCTGGTTTTCGTTATTTTTTTAAGACTAGCATTTATCAGTTTTATAATGAGGAGCGTTTGAAAAGGGCTTATTTTATGATCGAGCATACTGCTATTCCTTTGAAAAACATTGCTATTATGAATGGTTTTTCTAATTACCCGAATTTTTCAAAATCGTTTAAAAAACGTTTTGGCATTTCGCCTTATGAATTGAAACGAAATGAAACCAATTTTCCTTTTTTATCCAGCGATTTAGGTTAGTCAGTCTTCACTTTCTCCGTTTTTGCCTCTTTTTGCTCCCGAAAAGACAAGTGTTATTGTTTTGTAATTCAGAACTTTACGGTGTTTAATTAAAGATAATAAGTGATGAAAGTAAATAATCAGTTTAAAAAAGTAGTGCTGGAGCTTATTTGTTTGCTCTATATCTTGCTGTTTGTTTATGCAGCCGTTAGTAAATTGTTGGATTTTGAGAATTTTCAGGTGCAGTTGGGGCAGTCGCCTATGTTACGTTCTTATGTACCACTTATTTCTTATGGAGTTCCTATCCTAGAGCTGATTTTAGCTGTATTGCTGCTTTTTTACAAGACTAGATTAGTTGGCTTATATGGAGCCTTTGCTTTGATGTCTTTGTTTTCAACTTATCTTTTTATTCTTTTAACGTATAGTGATTATATACCTTGCTCTTGTGGAGGTATATTACAGAAAATGGGCTGGAAAGAGCATCTTCTATTCAATCTTGTTTTTTGGTTTTTTGCTGTGCTTGCTATACGATTATACAATTTACGACAAAACATTAGTATGCCTTTACAACTGAAGCTGCTATCCTTTCTTTTTTTTACTTGTAGTGCATTAGTCCTTTTTCAATATTTAACTACTAACAAAGAAGATGTTGCTGTCCAGCAATTTATTAGACATTATCCGCATCATCCTATTTTATTAGAAAAACAAATTGATTTAAAATACAATTCCTATTATATCGCGGGATTTCAAGATGGCAAAATCTATCTTGGGAATGTAACTGCTCCTTTAGCGGTTCTGGTGGTAGATGTACATACTTACAAAACAGAAAATTACATCATCCAGCTCCCTAAAAGTAATTTAAAATTTCGCTCTTTGCGGTTAGTTGTAGCGGCACCTTATTTTTATTTTTATGACGGTATAACAGCAGTAGTTTTTAGGGGAAAAACTTCTGATTGGCAAGCGAGTCAATGGTTGTATAAAGCTGCTTATTTTACTCATATGGTGCCTGTGGATTCTTCAAGCATTGCTATAAAAGCATTGAGCAGTACTTCTTTTGAAAATATTTTAGGTCTCATTACTACCAAAGATTCCGTTAGAGTATCCCTATATTCCAGTATTTTAGAAAGACAAAAAGATGGGATTTTTGATACCGATGGTCTATTGCTGTATAATGCATCTGCAGATCAGCTGGTGTACCCTTATTTTTATAGAAATGAGTTTTTAGTTATTGCTTCTAATTTTGAGCGTCATTCTAAATTTAAGACTATTGATCAAACGGCAATTGCGCAAGTTAACCCCGTTACCTTATCAAAACAAAAAAGAACGGTATTAGCAGAACAGCCTCTTACGGTTAATAAAAATAGTGCAACGTTTGGCAGTTTCATTTTTATTCAAAGTGGTATTATGGGGAATTATGAGCCCAAGGATAATTGGGATAGCGCATCGATTATTGATGTTTATTCTATTTCTTCAGGGCACTATTTTTTTAGTTTTTATTTGCCGCATCAAAATCAACATCCTATGAGTAGTTTTTCTATAGAAAATGGCAGACTGGCAGCTGTCAGCGGACCGTATTTAAGCCTTTATACCTTACAATCACCATTCTAATTTCTGAATGTCAACTTATACTGCAGTGTCAGGGAAACGATCGAAAACCTGAAAAAGAGTAGATCAATAATTTTAATTTTTAGTATTATGAAAAAAATCATTTTGAAATCAGTTTTACCGATGGTAACTGTTTTATTGGCCGTTTTTGGAGCGTTTGCGTTTACTGAAGCTCCGAAAGAAGAATTGTTAACTGTAGATATGATTGGCGTACTTCCAAATTCTTGTGAAGAGTCGTCTACCGTATGTAGTACTATCTTTAACACCCAACAATGTCAAGAAGGGAGTCAAAACTTGTATCGCTTAAATGCAGCTGGTACTGCGTGTCCAGATCCATTGTACAGAAAACAATAGTTTGCTTTACTGTTACGACCATTCAATGCCGGATGTGTGTTGTCCGGCATTGTTTGATTCTTTTATTATTTTAAGTGTTCATCAAACCATTTTTTTATTTCTTTGGTCAGCAGTACTTGGTTTTCCTTAGTGTTAATCGTGTGTCCTTCGTTGGGGAAAAGAAGTAATTTGTTTTCCTTTTTTAATCTTCTGAGTGCCATGTGGAGGTAGATGCTTTGATTCCAATCCACATTATAATCCTCTTTGCCTGTCCATATTAATACTGGTGTATTGATTTTGGCAGCATTAGCAATAGGCGAATTGTTTTTATAACCTTCAAAATTTTCAAGAGGATTTGATCCCATGCGCATTTGTTGTGATTCAAACCTCCAAGCTTGGGTTCTATTGAAATTCCAGTTCATTTGCAAATACAGATTTGTTAAATCGGTAACTCCTGAACCTACTACTGCTGCTTTAAAAATATCAGTTTGTGTGATGATTGATGCAACTTGATATCCTCCGAAAGAATGACCGTAAATTCCCATTCGTTTAGGATCTATTTTTTCCGTTTTTATAGCTTCATTCACTGCGCTTTCTACACAATCTTTTGCTGAAATTCCCGGATTTCCAATTTCATAGATGATGTCAGGCAACAAAACAAAATACGCATCATAATTATAATTTGCCACAGCAAATCCAGCTCTATCATAGAGGGTTGGATTATCATATTGATGAAGCCTTTGCGAAAGTTTTTCATAAATGTACACTATCATGGGGTATTTTTTTTCTTTCTTATATCCAACAGGATAGTATAAAATAGCATTTAATGTATCTCCTTTTGAATTTGTGTACTTCATTAATTCTGCTGTTCTGGATTCGTACTTTGTATATTGTTTGTTAGACTGATAGACTATTTTGGGTTGAGCTTCTTTTGGTGTTGTAAATAATATCCTTGGGGGTCTCGTTACCTCTTCTTCTATCCAAATCATGTCCTGACTATTGCTTGCGATTTTCATTCTGCTTGCTTTCGAATTTTCAAAGTGGATTTTTATCAAGCCTTGTTTTTCCTTCCAAATGTAGTATCCCCAATTTTTATTTTGGTCAATTGCAGTGCAGATTATTCCAGCTTTTTTGTTAACTGTAGTGCTTAGAAATTCGATACTACCGCGATGCCCTTTGTTTACATAAAGTTCTTCTTCTATTCTAAACTGAGTTAGTGTTTCTCTTCCATTAGTGATCCTTTTTTTTGTTTTACCATCTGCTGCTATCATCCAAATATCATATTCATCATAAATGAAAATGTGTTGATTATCTGAAGACCAAGCTCCACAACCAAAGCCATATTTGGGTCCGGGTTCGTCTTGTTTGAAATTTTCCACTGGAAAAGGTAAATCTTTGGTTATATTAGTATGCGTTTCTCTTTTGAGGTCATAAATCCACCAGTTTTTATCTCGATAATAATAGAAATAGTTTCCGTTTGCTGATGCTCCCATTGTTTGCGCTTTTTGGCTTTGCTTTTCGAGCAGCAGTATCGTTTTATTTGTTTTTAGGTTGGTTAAATATAAATCGACAGGAGCTGCTAGTTCAAATTGTGGTTCATAGTCTAAGGGATTAAATGACAGGACATAGTTGCTTAGAGGGCATACAATTGTATTGGGTCTTTGATTGGTACCTATTACTTTTAATTCGTTTTTAATAGGCCACCAAATGGTCATTTTGGCTGTGTTTTCAAAATTTCCTTTTACTTCTTGAGACGGATATTCTAATGGGGAATTGTATTCCCAAACCTCCATTTTCCTGGGTTCGATTTTCGCTTTTTCTCTGTTGTTTATGTAGAAAATTACTTTGTTGTCATTTGGCTCTATTACTATGCCTTTTTGACCAAAAGGTTTCACAATACTTTTTTGATTTAATTCTGGAAAATCATTGGAATTTAAATGGTAATATTTTTTGTTTATCAAATCGAAATAGCCAATAGCATGATTTTGATTGGTGTTTTCTTCTTTTTCTTGATTTTCAAAAAATGCAAATCCGTTGTTATTATTCCAAACTAAATTTTTAAAGCCTTGTTTGTTGTTTGCAATAGGGATTTGAGCAAATGGATTATCGGTAGTGCCTACTACTACCGATGTATCTTTAGCAATTGCAAGATTGCCATTGGAACTAAATTCAAATTCTTTGACTTTTGGTATTACAATGGTCTTCTGTTTTTTTAGATTGATCACGACTAGTGTGTCTTTATTAGACAGCACTCCAATACTATTTGATACTTGATCTATTTGATATTTTTTGACCTCATCAAATTCAAGTTGACTATTTTTCTCCAAATTTAAAAGTATGAGCTTTTTTTGATGGGTACTATAGGTAAACCATTTGCTATCGGAACTAAACTTTCCATTTGAAGCATTTGGAAAATTGAAAGCTTTGTTGTTTTTTACTGTTTTTAAAACCAAGGTATCCTTTCCGTTATTGTACTTTAACTTAAAGCTTAGCCATTTCCCATTGGGAGCTATATTTTCATCTTCCAATAGGCACCAACTATCATAGTCTTTTTCCGTTAGTTTTCTCTTTTGGTTTTGTCCAAAGGAAAACTGATACGTCAAGCAGATGATACTAATGATGATGCTCCTTTTTACTAGTTGACTGTTCATTTAATATCCTGTATTTTGCGGTAAAAGATTGGTGTTTAGTAGTAGTTCTGCTTCGGGAATAGGCAATAACAACTGTGTGTTTTGCCAATTGGGTTTTAGGGGGCTTAATACATTTTCTGCCCTTGCTGTTCTTTTTAGATCAAACCATCTGTGTCCTTGCTCGGTAAATAGTTCTACTTTCCTTTCTTGCATAATAGCTTCCAGAATTGCTGCTTTAGTTGTAGCAGTGGTTTCTGGTAAAGCTGCTCTAGTTCTCACTTTATTTAAGTCTTCTAAAGCTTGGGTAAGATTGTTTAATTCAGCTCTTGCTTCTGCTCTGATTAGATACTGTTCTGCTAAACGGAAAAGAATCGAATACTCTTCGGAAGTTCCTGTGTTTAAGGTTTTTTTGTACTTGTATGCATGATACCAAGACTGGCTACCATTGGTTATTGTTCTGGTCCAATATTGCTTTCTTTTATCATTTGGCTCAAAAGCATTCATCATATCCAGCGATAAAGCTTGTTTGATAGGCGGACCCGATGAAAAAATAAAGGTTCTTGCTTCTTTGGTGTTTAAACCTGCTATCCCTGGATGTAAAGCCCAGATAATTCCCGGATTTTCTTTCAAGAATACCTTTTGAATGTTTAGTTCCCAATTGTAGGCTGTATTGCTTATTACTGCTGTTGCATAGGTTTCTGCTTGTTCCCAATTCTCCAGATATAGATGGAGTCTTGCTAACATTGCTTTTACTACAAATTTGTTTGCTCGTACCCGCTCATTTGTAGGGTAGTCTTCTTGCAGTAGTGCTTCGGCATCCGTTAAATCGCTTACCATGTTTTGGTTTATTTCACTTATTGTATTTTTAGTAACGGTGGTATTGTGCACATAATTTGTAGTGGTAATGTATGGGATTTCACCAAAGCAATTCACCAAATAAAAATGGATGTACGCTCTAAGAAATAAAGCTTCACCCTTGAGTTTGTTTTTATCAGCTGTGCTGATATTAGTGGTATTTTCTACCCCTTCAATTATGGCGTTTATGGCGTACAATTGCCCATAACTTGTATTCCAAAGCGTAGCTATGTAGGAGTTACCGGGTACAATTGTATGGTTGTAAATACTTTGTAGGGTAGTGTTGTTGCCGTATAAAGTTAGTTCGTCGGCATAGTTTCCCATTATGTTAGCTAATCCAAATGCTGTCCCTGTTACCATACCTTCCTCTCGAAGTCTTGCATATACGTTCGATAAAGCTGCTGTAGCTGTAGCAGCATCTTCAAATACTGCTTGCCCCGTTAATTGCGACTGTGGTACCCCAACTTCAATAAAATTTTCGCAACTGATTAAACTAAAAATTGCAATTCCTGTTGCAATAGCTTTTTTATAATTTGTTATCATATTTTCTGAATTTAGTTTATAAATTGAATTGTAAGCCAATGGTCCATTGTCTCAAAGGAGGTAAATAACCAGAGGTTTGATTTTCAGGATCTGCACCTCTGTATTTGGTAAAAGTCAATAGGTTTTGACCTTGCAGATAGATGCTACCCGAAAATGATTTTGTCCAGTGAGCCGGTAGTTTATAGGAAATACTTAGGCTTTTTAGCCTAACAAAAGACGCATCACTAACACTGGCATTACTATCCGTATATCTGGAAAAGGCTTGAACAGCATCAGGATTGGTACCTGATGTATACAGCTGTGAAGCAGCCGTTGTTCCATTTTCTGCCCCATGATGTAAAATTTCAACTGGCTGATTTGAAAAGCTACCTGGAACTGGAAAGAAATAGCCGAAATTTCTACCTTGCTGTTTTACAAATTGAAAAAGAACATCCAATTCCCAATTTTTGTAATTGATTTGGTTTCCCAGACCACCGAACCAATCGGGATTTAAATTACCTATGACCTGACGGTCATTTGGTGCTGCAATTTGCCCATCGTTATCCACATCCTGAAATTCATAAACCCCTGTTTCAGGGTTGATGCCTGTCAGATTATAGAGCTTAATGATGTTTAACGGCTGACCTATAACCAAAGCGTTTGCATAGGTTGAGGCTTCCAAGTTTTTGAATTCAATCAATTCATTTTTTGGTTGGGTAAAGTTTAAGGTTGTTACCCATTTAAAATTGCTGCCTTTTAGGTTTACCGTGCGTATGTCTATTTCTAAACCTGTATTTTGAACTGTGGCATCAAAATTTTCCTGAATGGAAGGGAAACCAGTGGTTGCAGGAAGTGGCACACCAACCAACTGATTGGAGGAGCGATTGGAAAAATAGGCGGTGGTTAGAAAAACATTGTCGTTCCATAAACCCAATTCTAATGCTAGTTCTATCTTTTTGTTTGTTTCCCAACCAAAATTTGGATTGAAGAGCCTTGCGGGTTCTAATCCAATAATTCCTTGGTAGTTGTTTGATGTGACATTATAGGTGTCTAAAAACTGATAATCGCCAATCTGATCATTGCCTGATGTTCCAATACTTGCCCTAATTTTTCCAAAACTCACTATATAATCCTGATTTTTAAACATGGCTTCGTTAGAAAAAATCCATGCAGCACCCATAGCCCCAAAATTTGCAAAACGATTTCCGGGACCGAAACGACTTGAGCCATCCCTTCTCCCAGTCAGGTTCAGTATGTACTTATCTTCCCAATTCAAATTCATTCTTCCGAAAAAGGCATTGTATTTATATACAATTTCCTGATGGTTAAGAATGGAACGATTAGCCGCTGCCGCCATATTGTGGATTAGTGCATTACTGGTAAAGCCTGATCCTGATTGTACTAATTGCTGGGATAGATTGTTTTGGAATGTTGTGCCCAACAGGACGTTAACTTTTATCTTATTCCATTCCTTATTCCAGTTTAGCTGAGGTTCCATAATCCATGATTGCCTGTTGCTATTGTTGAGGTATAATGTTGCCATATCATTTGTAATGACATCGAAGGGATTGTACACTGTGGTTGGTATTGTTCTCACTTCGACCATTCTTGTATCTGTATATCCTACATTTGATTTTAATTCCAAATTGGGCAACAGTTTATAACTTAGTTGAAGATTTGAAATGAGGTTGTTGGTGTTGCTTTGGTACTTGCCATTTAGAAATCCGAGCGGATTGTCGAATGTTCCATTTTCCCAATTTAATGTTCCGTCTTCTTGATAGAGCGCTGGTGCGTTTGGAGCCAGTGTATAGGCATATTTTGTTAAATCAACTCCGGGCAAGGTGTTTTTGTCAGCACTGTAGTTGGATGAAAAAAGCAGGTTGAATTTATTGTTTTCTGATGTGTGATTAATTGAAGCATTCACTACACCTCTTTTATATTTATTTTCTCCCGGATAAACTGTAGTTTCCTTTCTAATAGTTCCACTTATTAAATATTGGGTTTGACTGCTGCCTCCTGAAATTGTTCCTTGATAATTAGTAATGATTGCTGTTCCGCCTATGAGTTTTTTTTGCCAATCGGTATATCGGTTTTCATCCCAAGTTCCGTTACTATCATAGGCACTTTCCGGGATTGTTTCCATACCATCATTAGCAAAAGCTTCTTCTCGCATTGCCAAATATTGGCTTGTATTCAGTAGATCCAATTTGCGTGTAATTGTTCCAATAGTAGTAGAGGCCTGAGCTGCAAATTGTGTTTTGCCTTGTTTTCCTTTTTTGGTTGTAATTAGTACTACACCATTAGCCCCTCTGGAGCCATAAATGGCTGTTGCATCGGCATCTTTCAGGACTTCTATGCTTTCTATATCGGCAGGGTTAATGTTGTTTAGCGGATTGTTTGCATTGGGTAGAATACCTGAAATAAGGTTGGTGCTTCCTAATGATTGAGAGGCATAAGGCATGCCGTTAACGATGTATAAGGGTTCGTTTCCTTCTGTTCTTATACTATTTGTACCGCGGATCCTGATGTTGAAGCCTCCACCTGCAGATCCTGTTTCTTGTGTAATACTGACACCTGTCATTCTTCCTTGCATGGTGGCGAGTACATTGGCGATGGGTTGGGTTTCGATATCCTTAGCCGTGATTTTTGCAATGCTTCCTGTTCGTTCTTTTTCTTTGACGGAATAGTAGCCTGCATTTAGTATTACTTCTTGTAAGGTGGTGGTGTCTTCTTGGAGGCTGAGGTTTATTGTTGTTTGACTGGCAATGGGTCTCTCGATTGTTTTGTAGCCCATATAGGAAAAAACGAGGGTATCTGTGGGTTTAGCTGTTATTTGATACTGTCCTGTTTCGTTGGTTAGTGTTCCTGTGTTAGTTCCTTTTACTAGTACGGTGACGCCTAGCATGGTTCCGTTAGTATCTGTTATCGTTCCTTTGACGGTAGTGGTTTGGGCATGACTGGCTGTTATGGCTAACAGGGATAGTATGCTGATGATTTTGGGCAAAAGGGATACTGCCCAGCTCTTTACAAATGAATAATTATTCATACTTTTGAAATGGTTTTAATGAAACTTTGGTTTTGTTAGTTCTGGCTCTCTAGTATGTTTGGTCGCAGGCTAGAGGGCTTTTTTTTTGAGTCGAAAGTCGAAAGTCAAAAAGTCGAAAGTCAAAAGTTGAAAGTCGAAAGTTGAAGATCGAACAGTGATTTTTTTATTGCATAGGCATTTTGTTTTAGTGGTTTTTACTAAACAGGAATTTACACTGTCTTTGCTAGTTGCAGCCTAGTGCGGACAGTGTATTTTCCAACTAATTCCTTTTGTTGGTTGCGATACTTTATTAGAGGAGCAATGCTAAGAATACTGAGAGAGTTTGGAGCATAAAAAAAGGCATGGAACTCAGCTTATCGACTTGAGGTACTGGTATACCCGACAACAATAAGTGAGCCCACGCCAAAGGACGTGAGCATCTTAACTTATCATCTCGTTGTCTAAAAATTACCAGTTTTCAAGCCGAGATTCAAAGCGAATGCCTCATGTATTTTATAAGGATCGCGAATTTACAATCAAATTTTTTATTTGAAAAATATTTTCAAATATAATATAAATATCTCAAACGCACGCTATCGTGTGTAAAAATATTAACGTAAGTCTTTTTATTTGTTTAAATAATTAATAACACTGTAATTGAATACTGGAAAAAGAAAATATAAAATAAACAATTATATCTGTGAATTTATTAGGAATAACTGGTTTGATCCAGATGATTCTAATGATAAGTTAGCTGCTTTTTTTGTTGTTCATGATTCAATAATTGCGAAAATAAAAAGTGCTGAAAATTACAATATTCCAATGCATACGCTCTCTAAAATTTGTTATTACAAAGAGATTAGTATGTCAAATTTTTTTAAAATGTTAGAGAAGGAATATGGACAAAAACTATATGATGATTATTTTGAAGAGAAAAATAAATAAAGCTAAATAAAAAAGATGCTTAGGCATCTTTTTATGTTTTTAATACGGATGCTCGTCAAATCGAGATTGTAAGTAATTAATGAAAAAAGATAAATTTAAAAAAATGAGGTCTGTCCTTAATCCAATACCACCCAAAAGATGCTTTATAGCATCTTTTTTTTGTTTCATGACAATTGCTTTTCAAATCGGGAGCAAAAGTTGTTACTTCGGGAGTATTAGGATTGTGCATACTTTATAACTGGAGTTGCCAATTTATCTTTGATTGATGGAATGGTATGAAATAATAATAGTGATTGTGATTATCCCAGTGGGAGCTTACATAAGGGGAAAAATATATGAGTTTAGGAGGGATTATCATAAGAATGATAGTTGGAGAACTAGACGAATGAAATAATGAAAGATGCTGAGGTGTCTTTTTTTTGCCTAATAAAAATTCAAAACGGGTATTTATACTGTGTCTATTTATTTGTTAAATAAATATTTTTGTATTGAAATATAATTATATGTGATTGTTTTTCTGGTGATTAATGTAATTTTGAGAGTTTTTTGATTAAGGAAATTCTAAGGCTTTTAATCTAACATAATAGTTGTACTTATAAAGCCTTCCTAAATAGGAATAAGTTGATGTTTATATTTTAAAATAATAGTTATAAATAAACCTTTAGAAAAGCATAAAAGACTAAAATTTATATAATTGATTGTATTTACCAGTTTTTAAATGATAAGGTAAAGTGAGGGGGCTGATAAATAAAAACAAATGATCTTATATTTTTTAGCAACGATAAGGATCATCGAATTCTAAAATGCGGATTTATTATCATTATATATGCAGTATTAAAATACCGCATATATGCTAAAACTTTAACCAATATGAAAAACATTTTAATAACCGCTTTATTTTTATTCCTTACTCTAACTTTAAAAGCCCAGACTGGCAACAATCAAGATTCAACAATTGATGATTTTAAATCTGTTGTAAACAAGCAATTTACAAAAATTGCAACAGGTACTGCATTTAGTAATCTTGGGAATTTTGTATCTGTAAGTTCTGATGCTAAATCATTTGCTATTGCGGGAAGTCTTGCAACGAAGACTAAGTCCGTTTGGGGAATTGAATTGTCAGGAGGAGCAACAGAAGGGGCATATAGGTTATTTAATAACGAAAAACTTAACTCTAATTTTGCTGGAGAATTAAAATATCACAAGCTGCTCAAAATACATTTTGCAGCTAGAAATTCTCTGGAAGTTTCTGATATAGAAAATCAGATTTCGGAACAAAAAAATCAATTTAGCAGGGATTCTTTATCATTAGTAAATCAAAAAGAATTATATAAAATCCAGTCTGATGTAATAAATAGTGAAAGCAAAGTTAAAGAACAAAATAAGCATATAACAAAAATAGACAATCTGCTCTCTGTAGTTCCTATTGCTAAAAGGACAAAGGATAGTTTAGAAGCTGTTCGGGGAACTATACTTTTTGAAATTCAAAATAATAATCTAAATATTAATATTTTGAAAAAACAGCTAAGTAAAATTGAAAAAGATAAGGAAGATTATTTTAGTACCGAACTAGAAAATAAAGCGCAGGCTAGTGATAAAAAAATAAGAGAATTAAAACAGAAAAAACTAAATCTTGATTTACTGGGATTTGATATTACTTGGATTTCCTTTGGATTGAAATTAAAGAATGATGATATTAAATTATTTGCCCCAAATAGTGAGTATAACAAACAATTTAAGGACACAAGTTTTGTAAGCCAAAGATTCTCTGCTTCTGTTTCCAGATATAGGAGCACTTCATTTCAAAACCAAGATGTTTACTGGTCTGCAGGCGTTTCTTTTGATTACACTACAAATTTTAACTCTTTAGCAAAAGTTGAAATAGAAGAAAGAACTCCAGTTCCCGGTAATTCTCAACAAGAGATTAGAAAAACAATAAATGCTTATCAGGGTAATTATAAAGAAGGCCTTTTTGCGTTTTCTCTTTTTTATGATTACTATAGATTTTTCGGGAAGTATAACTCAATTTTCGGTATACATATTAATCCGGCTTTCAATTATAATGAAACAGTCAAAAAGCCTTTGACAAATATTTTATTGGGCGTTGTTGTTCCTTTCGGGGACAAAGAAAAACAAACTTCTAAAATTAACGTAGAGATTTTCTACAGTAGAGATGATGTTTTTAATTACCAGAATAAAGAGATAAAAACCAGCATATTTGGAATCAGGGCAACATTACCAATAACAATAATAAATAATAAGTTATGATTTACTATAAAGCAATTTGTCGACTACATGGCTGGGAAAGCCCAGGACTATATATTAAGCGTACTTCTGCTGTAAAAAGTGCGGCTGCTCATAGAGCTAATACACAGGGTTCACATGATATTGTAATATTAGAAATTTTCATTCCAGACGGAGGTTTAGAAATTAGGTCAGAAGAATCTTTTTAAGAGCGGAATAAATAAAATTCTAATACAAGGTATATAACAAAAGTTAGAGTGAATATCTTCGATTGGATATAATTGAAAAAAATAAGATAATAATATACCCAGTATACCACATTAAAAGAGGCTGTCCGAAAAGTATGGACAGCCTCTTTTTTATACTAAAATATTTGGACTCCTATCGGAGACGAATTTTATTTATACAATTCTCAGAGGTTAGCTTCGACTTTTCGGACAGCCTCTTTTTTTATACTTGTCTATTCGGGATTACTACTTGTCAAATCGGGAGTAACTGCTTTAAGAACACCAACACTCCAATAGTTCTGTTCTATTTTTGAGGGATGGAATGGTATGAGATTATAGGTTTTGTTGTTGCTTGGTTTTTAGGGCTTTATTTGAGAGGGAAGATTTATGAGCAGCGGAATGGGTATAAACGGAATGATAGATGGAGGAAGAAGAAATAGATGCTGTGGCATCTTTTTTTGTTTTACGGGAAACAGTAAATTGATTCTATTTTATTAATTAAGTTGGTGAAAAATAAGTGTTTATACTTGATTTTTAGTTATTTACTAATTTAGTAAAAGAAAATTATTGTAACTATCTTTATCAAACGGAATAAAACTAGCAGAAAAGTAGCGATTATAAATAAGTTGTGCTTAATACCAAACCAAATATGATTAAAGAATTCGATAACCTAGAACTGCCAAATGATCATTATTTAAGAATTGCAAAAGAATCGAAAAGCAATTATTATAATGAGTTTTTAGAATCTATTATCAAAATAAAAAAAATCATACCCGACAAGGATTTCAAAGTTTTTTGGGAAGATAAAATGCAATTAAATAAATCTAAATTTGATGAGAAAGCTTTTATACAAGGAGCTTGTGAAATTGCAGTAGCAAATTACTTTAGTGAGAAAAATGATTTTAAAGTTGAAGCTCAAGTTAATCCAAACAATAAGAAAGATGTAGACACTCAATTCAAATCAAAAGGCTTTACATACAATATCGAAGTCAAATGTGCTTCTTTTGATGCAAAAGAAAAAGTTCAAAATTCTGATTCTTTTCAATTTCAAACTTTAGGAAGATTAGACAATAAAAATGATATAATTAATATCCTATCAAAAGCACTGGACGAAGGATTAACAAAACAAGGAAAGCCTTTAAAACCAAATACTGAATTGAAAAACATGGATAATAATCTAAAAGATTTTTTAATCTCAGCTCATGAAAAATTTAACCCAGAATCCGATGAAAAAGAAATTAATATTTTATTGATTGGTTGCAATGACAAAGCTGACATGCAAAGTTGGGTTGGTTATTTAACAGCTTCTGCTGGGCTATTTACACATAATTCATACTGTGATCAAACTAATTATAACAATGTTGACTTAGTAGTTTTGACAAATTTATATTATAAGCATAAAGATTTTTATAAAAAGAATGTTGAAAAATCTTGGAATTTGACCGAATCATTAAATTTAAGTATTATAAATCCATTTAGTTCAAAAAACAAACTCGATGGAATATTGAATTTTAATACTGAAATGATTAATTACAATACTGAAATCAATCAATTCGTTGTTCCTGGTAGTGCACCTGATGGTGTAAAGGAAGCTTTTAGAATTCCTCATTTTGTTATAGACTATTTAGAAAATAATCAAGGAAAATACTTATTTGACAAAAAAACGAAATAGTACTACGTACGCACAACAGCTAAGGGATTCGTTGCCTGTGTAGCACGAACAATGAAACTCGTGTTGAACGGAACCGCTGCCATACCGCAACTATGGGGTTTTCGATAAATGAGTTATAGGAATTTCAAGAGGCTATCGCGCCTCTTTTTTTATACTTGTCTATTCGGGATTACTACTTGTCAAATCGGGAGTAACTACTTTAGGAACAGTAACACTCCAATAGTTCTGTTCTATTTTTGAGGGATGGAATTGTATGAGATTTTAGGTTTTGTTGTTGCTTGGTTTTTAGGGCTTTATTTGAGAGGGAAGATTTATGAGCATAAGAATGGGTATAAACGAAATGATAGTTGGAGGAATAGGAAGAAATAGGAGATGCTTAGGCATCTTTTTTTGTTTATGAACTTGTTAATTCAGGATGATTTGTAGGAAAAAAATAATATATTTGATTATAATATAAGGGAAGCAAAGCTTCGCCAATCTAGATATATTTAGGTGTATGAGGGAAGGTTTGTTTTGGTCATATACAAGTAGTGGCAAGTAAAAAAATCCGCGTAAAAAAGAAAACATGGCAATAAACTCGATTTCAGATTTCATAAAACAACTTCAAAAAATTCCAAGAAAAGGAGAATTTGAGCTTTACTTTCGTGGTCATTCTGATAAAAATTATCTTTTAAAACCAAGTATATATCGTTCACAAAGATTAATAGCTAATGAAAATAAAATCTTTAAAGAATTTATTTTAAGAACTCCAAGTGATTTTCTAAATGAAAAAAGTGCTTTGGAAAAATTAGTAAAAATGCAACATTACGGTTTACCTACAAGATTGCTTGACATTACTACAAATCCTTTAGTTGCGCTATATTTTGCGTGCAATGAAAAAAGTAAACAAGATGGAAAAGTGTTTGCTTTTAAAGTTCCTAAAGATGACATAAAATACTATGATAGTGATACAGTTTCAATAATTGCGAATATTGCGAAACGTTCTTCTAAGTTTTCGGTTGAAAAAATTAGAAATTTAAGTATAACTGAATTTAACGAGCAAGAAGAATTATGTTATTTACTTCACGAAATAAAAGAGGAAAAATCATATTTTCAAAACATAATTCTTCCAACTGATATTGAAAGAGTTGTTGCTGTTAAAGTAAAACAGAATAATAATAGAATAATAAAGCAAAGTGGAGTATTTCTAATTTTTGGTATTGACGGAAAAAAGAGTCTCCCTGCAAAAATTCCAGATGATTGGATTATAAATTTAGAGTTAAAAGGAGTTGATTTTGAAATTAATAACAATAGTAAAGACAATATCATTGAGGAACTAAATCTATTAGGAATAAATGAAGCTACGTTATTTCCTGAATTAGAGAATCAAGCAAAATACTTAAAAAAATATTATGGATAAATTGCCAGCTACTAACGGCTAAGGGATTCGTTGCATGCGTAGCACAAACAATGAAGCCCGTGTTTAACGGAACCGCTGAGATTCCGCAACTATGGGTTTTTCGATAAATGAGTTATAAGAATTTCAAGAGGCTATTACGCCTCTTTTTTTATACTTGTTTATTCGGGATTACTACTTGTCAAATCGGGAGTAACTGCTTTAAGAATACTAACACTCCAATAGTTCTGTTCTATTTTTGAGGGATGGAATGGTATGAGATTTTAGGTTTTGTTGTAGCTTGGTTTTTAGGTCTTTATTTGAGAGGGAAGATTTATGAGCATAAGAATGGGTATAAGAGGAATGATAGTTGGGGGAATAGGAAGAAATAGATGCGGTGGCATCTTTTTTTGTTTTTATACAAAATCGAAACAGGTATTTACACCTATTGTGGGGTGGGGTGGAATGTTGGAAATTGGCAGTGGTGTAAAAAATTTTTTGGAAGTGCGGAAAACCGTAAATTAAGTTGAACGATTAAACCTAAGTTTGATAAATTTTAAATTGAAAATTATGGTAAACTATGATGAAAATGACCTAATCAACGATGATTATGTCAACACGACTACAAAAGGTGATAATCCCAATTACACTGCAATCCGAGATCGAGAAAGGGTGAGCAAAAAGGAACTTTATGAAGTAGTTTGGTTCTGCGATGCTTTTGTGAAGGGATATAAAGTACCACAAACAAGGGAAAGCTTTCAAAAGGTTGAAAAGCTAATAAGATTGCCAGAAGCCATTGACATTGTAATGAGGAAAGAACTGAATGAATTTGTTGCCAAAAACTGGAATAAAGGTGTAGTTTAATTCCTTAGGTTAGATTTAAAAAAGATGCCGAAGCATCTTTTTTTAATTATAGAGAACTTATGATATCAGGATAATTACTTATCAATTCAGGATAGCACTACTTTACTGTTTGTTACTATTCTATTTTTGAGGGATGGAATGGTATGAGATTATAGGTTTTGTTGTTGCTTGGTTTTTAGGTCTTTATTTGAGAGGGAAGATTTATGAACATAAGAATGGGTATAAGAGGAATGATAGTTGGGGGAATAGGAAGAAATAGATGCGGTGGCATCTTTTTTTGTGGGTTACTGTTAGTAATTTGTTGTAGAATATAGGTGTAGGTCAGTTTTTTAGTGTGAGAAGATGCGATAAAAAAAGGCTTTTCTGTTGATATCGATCCATTATGTGAAAACTATTTTATATTTGAAAAGCCACTAAAGGAAGGCATTTCTTTTAGCTGGCTTAACTTTAGCGGCAAGCGTAACAGCTCTATGTTCTAGCCAGAAACAAGCGGACTTTTGAACAAAGCAAATTCGGACGTTTGAACAAAACAGTCGAAAAGCATTCAATCTACCTTTGTTTCAACAAAATAATTTAAAATTATGGGACAAAGTAATTACAAGGGAGCATTACAGAAACCAATAGGTTCGGGCTTCAACGCAAAATCAACTTCAACGGAAGTTATTAACGGAATTGACCTTAGGGGAAAACTCGCGATTGTAACAGGTGGAAACACAGGTATTGGATTAGAAACTGTAAAAACACTTGCCAACGCAGGTGCAACCGTGATTGTTCCTGCAAGGGATATTGAAAAAGCAAAGAAAAACCTGCACGGGATTGACAATGTGGAAATAGAAGAAATGGATTTAATGAATCCCAGTTCCATTGACACATTTGCCGAAAAGTTTTTGGCTTCGGGCAGACCTTTACATTTGCTAATCAACAATGCAGGAATTATGTGGGTTCCGCTACGCAAGGACAATCGTGGAATTGAATCGCAATTAGCCGTTAATTATTTGGCACAATTTCAACTCACAGCCAAATTATGGACAGCACTAAAAAAAGCCAACGGGGCAAGAATTGTAAATGTTTCTTCTCAAGGACACCAATTTGCCTCATTTAATTTTGACGACCCCAATTTTGAACATCGGGAATACGAAACCTTGCAAGCTTATGGACAATCCAAAACCGCTGTCAATTTGTTTTCTCTTGAATTGGACAATCGTGCAAAGGAATTTGGCGTAAGAGCTTATTCAATACATCCAGGTTCTATTGCTGGAACAGAATTAGGAAGAGAAGCACCATTGGAATTATTTGTAAAAATGGGATTTTGTGATGAGAAAGGAAATATGTTGCCGGAAGTTGCCGCTTCATTAAAAACAATTCCGCAAGGTGCATCTACTACAATTTGGTGTGCAACAAGTGTATTATTAACTAACATTGGCGGTGTGTATTGCGAAGATACCGATGTTGCCGAATTGTCTTTTGCACAAGAAGTTTATGCAGGTGTAAAACCGTATTCGTTAGACGAAACCAACGCAAAACGGTTGTGGCAATTAAGCGAAGAATTGACAGGCGTAAGCTTTCAACTTGATTAATATTTATAAATTTGCAACAACACAAGCGTATGGAGTTTCAACTAAAATATATCACAGATGAGATTAAACTTTCTTGTTATGAAGACAAGCTGTTTAAAACCGAAGTCGTTTTTGACCACCACATGCTTGTGTGGTTCATTTCGGGCGAAACAAAAATTATTCAAGCGAACCAAAACTATTTGTTTAAGGCTGGCGACATTTTTCTCATTCCAAGAAATCAGTTAGCAACAATCATTAATTATCCGAAAGATGGTCTACCACATAAATCGGTGGTAATGCACTTAACCATGGATAAGCTTAGAGAATTTTACGCCAACTTAAATGTAAAACCAAAAAATCCTGTAACACAAAATATCCGTATTTTTGAAAGGCATCCTTTGCTGGAAAGCTGCCTTGCTTCGCTGATACCGTATTTTGACGTACAGGAAAAATTTCCCGAAAACATAGCTACACTAAAAATTACGGAAGCAATCAGTATTTTAAGAACAATAGATAAAGACATTGACTATATTTTGGCCAACTTTGAAGAACCTCATAAAATTGATTTGTCAAGTTTTATGGAAAAGAACTTTATGTTCAATATGCCTTTGGAAAAGTTCGGTTATTTGACAGGAAGAAGTTTGACAACTTTTAAACGTGATTTTCATAAAGTTTACAGCATAACACCACAACGTTGGCTAACACAAAAACGTTTAGAATTAGCCTATTATCAACTTACGGAAAAAAGTAGAAAACCTGTTGAAGTATATTTAGAAACAGGCTTTGAAAACCTATCACATTTCTCATTCGCATTCAAAAAACAGTTTGGACTGACACCTACAGAACTTGCCGACCGAAAGGCGAATACCTGATACTAACTAGAGTTCGTTGCGTGCGAAGCACGAACAATGAAACCAGTGTTGAACGGAATCGCTCTAAATCATAGTTATAAAGGCTCAAGATTTTCATAAAGGTAGCTATGATAATGATAGCAGGAGGAAGAGAGGTAAATAAGGAATATTATAGATTTAATCTAATACCTCTGGGAAAAGATGCTGAGGCATCTTTTTTTGTGGGGTTCACAGTTAAGGATTTATTATTTTGCAGATAATTATCTATATATTTGATAGCTAATAAGGCGAAAGAAACCTTCGCTAATCTACCTGATTTTGGGTCTATAGACAAAGGTTTGTTTAACCTACATATAAGTTAGCGGTAATTGTTTCACCTACTAAAAACGTATTTTTTGAACGGACGAATAAAATATGAATTTTCAGAAAAACCATGGCAACATTCTTCGCCTGGAGGATGGTATTTTGTTTCGCTTCCAACAGAAATTGCGAAAGAAATCAAAAGGTTGTTAAAAAGTGAAGAAGAAGGTTGGGGAAGATTGAAAGCGGTAGCCAAAATTGGGAATTCTGAATGGAAAACCGCAATATGGTTCGACTCAAAAAATGAAACTTATTTGTTGCCTTTGAAAGCCGAAATAAGGAAAAAAGAAAATATTGAAGTGGAAAAACAAATCGATGTGGTTATTTTGCTTTGAAGTGTTACTGAAAAGAAACAACAACCGCTAACAGCTAGAGTTCCTTGCATGCGTAGCACGAACAATGAAACTCGTGTTGACGGAACCGCACTATATCATAGTTATAAAGGCTCAAGATTTTCATAAAAGTAGCTATGATAATGATAGCAGTAAATAAGGAATATTATAGATTTAATCTAATACCTCTGGGAAAAGATGCTGAGGCATCTTTTTTTGTGGGGTTCACAGTTAAGGATTTATTATTTTGCAGATAATTATCTATATATTTGATAGGTAATAAGACGAAAGAAACCTTCGCTAATCTACCTGATTTTGGGTCTATAGACAAAGGTTTGTTTAACCTACATATAAGTTAGCGGTAATTTTTTCACCTACTAAAAACGTATTTTTTGAACAGACGAATAAAATATGAATTTTCAGAAAAACCATGGCAACATTCTTCGCCTGGAGGATGGTATTTTGTTTCGCTTCCAACAGAAATTGCGAAAGAAATCAGAAGCTTGTTAAAAAGTGAAGAAGAAGGTTGGGGAAGATTGAGAGCGGTAGCCAAAATTGG
This sequence comes from Flavobacterium salmonis, assembly GCF_903819435.1. Taxonomy (GTDB): domain Bacteria; phylum Bacteroidota; class Bacteroidia; order Flavobacteriales; family Flavobacteriaceae; genus Flavobacterium; species Flavobacterium chungangense. Next base: position 34,673 of record NZ_CAIJDP010000075.1, read on the forward strand.
GAATTCTGAATGGAAAACCGCAATATGGTTCGACTCAAAAAATGAAACTTATTTGTTGCCTTTGAAAGCCGAAATAAGGAAAAAAGAAAATATTGAAGTGGAAAAACAAATCGATGTGGTTATTTTGCTTTGAAGTGTTACTGAAAAGAAATAACAACCGCTAACAGCTAGAGTTCGTTGCATGCGTAGCACGAACAATGAAGCCCGTGTTGAACGGAACCGCCCTATATAATAGTTATAAAAGCTCGATATTTTCATAAAAGTAGCTATGATAATGATAGCTGGAAGAAGAGAGGTAAATAACATTTAATCCAATACCACTGGGAAAAGATGCTACGGCATCTTTTTTTGTTTTATCCCCTATCAAAATGTTATTTATCTTTGAAGTAACTTAATTGAAGTCCATAAAATCCCTTTTAAAGAAACTGCCATGTCTATAGCAAATAAATTAGATTGGAAAAAATACGAATCAATTACAAAATATATCTACGAAACTTTAGGTAGGCAATCTGGAGTTACGATAAAAGATTATGGAAGTTCTTGTAAGGTAAAAGGTAAATCCGGTCTAAGCCACCAAGTCGATGTTATTACATCGCATACCAAAGGCAGCCATACCTATGAAACTGCAATTGAATGCAAATATCGGAAGGAAAAGGTCAACAAAGATGTCGTGATGAAGCTGGTACAGATACTTGAAGATACCGGAATCAGTAAAGGAATTATTGTTTCGAAAAGCGGTTTCACCCGTGATGGTATTCAATATGCAAAACATACGAATATAGGTATAGTGCACCTTCGGGAATATGAAGAGAAAGACTTGCTGGGTAATAGTCATCAAATTGATATTGCAACTCTTGATTTGGACATCAAGATACATAGGACGCGACCAGAAATAACAAGTATTGACATAGGTGACAATAGGAAAATTGAAATTAAACACGAATTCGATTATTTCGACTTTACCATTATACTTAAAAACGGAAATCAGGTTGCCTTTTATGATTACGTAAATGATTTTAGAAAACAAATTAATCGTCTAAATGATAAAACTAAGCCGTTAACTGGAAAGTATAAAATTGCAGATAGCAAGCTATTGAATCGACAAACCGGGGAAAAAACAGATTTAGACGAAATATCATTTACTGGTCAGATAACTGAAAGCGATGACGATCGTAACTTAAAATATACTATTGTTGACAAAGTTTGGTTACTAATGAAATCTATTTTTGACGAGCGAACGTTTTCTTTTTCGGAAAATGGGTTGATTATAGAACATAAAAAATGATGTAAAATGCAAGTTCCCACAATTAGGAAACCTGCGTTTTTTGATTTTTTGAATTCATCGTAAATTTGTCTTTCAAAATTTGCATATCCTCACTTACTTTTCTATCCAAAACTTTTGCATAATGCTGCGTAGTTCGCAAGTTTTTATGACCTAACATTTTACTTACGGATTCAATTGGAACGCCATTTGTGAGCGTTACTGTAGTTGCAAAAGTATGTCGGGCAATGTGGAAGGTTAATTCTTTTTCAATGCCGCAAACGGCAGCTATTTCCTTTAAATAGGCATTCATTTTTTGATTTGAAAGAATAGGAAGTAGTTTTTCTTGATTATTGCTTTGTGGATGATTCTCGTATTTATCTATTATGATTTGCGTAACAGGAAGAATTGGAATTTTAGAAGCAGATTCTGTTTTTTGTCTGTGCGTGAATATCCATTTCTCGCCATCGATTCCGTAGCTTATATGTGACTTTGTCAAGTTTTTGACATCTATGTATGCCAAACCTGTAAAGCAGCTGAAAAGGAAAATATCACGCACCAGTGATAATCTTTCAGTTTTAAATTCTTTTTCAATGATGGATTGGATTTCAGCTTCAGTAAGATAAACTCTTTCCACTTCTTTGACTTTTGATTTATAGTTTGCAAATGGGTTTTTATCAAGCCAATCATTGGCCAGACATATCTTGATAATCTTATTGAAATTCTTAATGTATTTTACCGCTGTGTTATTAGCACAATTTCTAACACTTCGTAACCAGAATTCATAATCGGTTATAAAAGCATGGTCAATCTTTGTAATATCAATATCGGAAATCTTGTATTTCCATTGCATAAACTCAATGGTATGCTTCAAAGAAGTTGTATAGCGTTCTAGTGTTCCTGGTGCGTATTCTTTACCCACCAATTCTTTGATTTTGTTGTTGTGGTCTTGGAAGATGGGAACGAGCATGCGCTTGGTTTCTGATAAACCAAATAATTCATTCTTTAGATTTTCTGAATTAAGACTAATGTCTTTCTTGAAAAGTTTCTTCTCGGCTTCTAAAACTTGATTTTTTAAATAATCAAGATGACTATTGATTGTCCTGGCTTCTTCATTTGAACCCTTAGCTTTAGTACCTTCTGACGACCATTTATCAGGATTTATGTATTTGTTAGTACTAAACTCAAATCGTTTGGCGTTGACAGTAACTCTAGTGTAAATTGGACAAACTCCTAAATTGTTGGCTTTTGCTCTCTTGATGTAAAAGAGAATGGATACTGTTGTGTTCATTGTTGGTGACCTTAAAGTTATTATTAAATTTATTTGATTTAATAACTACACACAAGATGTACATTTTTTGAATATGCTGTTGAACACCTTGATGCAGCGGTGTTTTTCATTGTGAGGAGTCACTTAATTTTTTATATTTTAGTGACACCTCGAAAGACACCTAAACTTTGAGATTTAATGAATAATTTGCTATAGCCCAAAAATAAAAAACCCACTAAATCGTTGAATTTAGTGGGTTTTGTTACCATTTGCCTTTCGGCTCGCGGAGAAAGAGGGATTCGAACCTAAGCTCCGCATCCCGCTCTTATACTGCATTTCTAATATTTTTTAACTGCTGCGCCACTATTCTGCCACGAACTTTAAAACGTGCTAATTTAGCGTGTAACATATTGTTTATTAAGGGTTTATAATTCTATTTTTTTAATATGACAAAAATACATTTTTTTATAGCATAATCAATTTATGATGCAGTTATTTGTATTTGTGATTAATATGAATACATAATTTAATGCTGCTTCCGATGTTTTTATTCTATAGCAAATTATATGCTTTTGAATATAAAAAAGCGTATACTTTTAAAAATATATGCTTTTGCATATAATAGAATATATATTTCAATAATAGCAGAGCCATATCTAATAATTATAACAACTCTAAGTCTTGTAATTTTCGTCCAAAAGTATCATCAGCTGCAAGTTTAAGAAAATCTTCCTGAAGACCTAAGACACGAAGCACATTAAAATAAGCACCCATAGCTACACCTTCATTTCCTTTTTCTATAAGGTACAAAGTAGACCTGGAAATATCTGCACGTTCAGCTAATTGAGTAGTTGTAAGTTTACGTCTTTTTCTCGCTAGTTTAATATTTTCTCCCATTTGTTCCATTACCACCTTATATTTAGGATAAATGATTTGTTTCTTCCTGTTCATCTTTTTCAATATATCATTAATATCGCTAATGTTACAAATGATTGTTATTTCATACAAAATTACCTTATTTGTTTTAAATAACAATCAATTTAGTTGTTTATTATTTATCTTCTTCTTGCTCTTGTTCGGGATACCTTATCCCATCAGAAATTATCATCTCAGTTAGCAATATTCTTTTTTGAACTTATGTAAATGTAGGATAAATACTTAAAAATTGGAGAAATAAAAGAGCGAACTGTGACAAATGACACATATAATTTCGTATTCGAAAACTATTTTAGCAGTGTTTAAAATCAGATCGGTTTTATAAAGGTAACCACTAAAGGTTTTGTTGATTTTAGAACAAAAACATCAATCAAGTAAGCAATTAGTAATTCTAACTTATTTAAATGAATAAAGCTAAGACATATAAGATAATCAATAAATTTTTTAAACTAGATCAGAGATTAAAAAAGATAGAAAACTTATTGCTCTTAAATGAATCTCAGATTAATCTATCATCGTCCGAAAGATGCAAAAGCTCTTATAGTAAAATTGAGCTTGCAATTCTCTTCTATATACTGATGGATGAAGGACTGTTATTTTTTGATTCGGCTGATGTAAAAAAAAATCGAATCAATTTTCAGGAATTCATAAGTGAAAATTTTACATATAGAGATAATGAAGGAGTTCAGAAAAAGATAACTAGAATAAGCAGACAGTTTTCTGAGTGTAAAGGTTATACTTATAAAGAAAAACAGATGAAATTTTTAGATAAGTTGATTGGGATATTGATGGAGCGGAAAAGAAAACTTGAGAACTGGTAAGCTGGGGATAAAAAAAAATATAACATTAACAAACAATTCAATTATGACAAAGAAAGAAAAGAGACAGGCTTTTATAATGGAGATTAAAGATATTATAGATCCTTTAATGTTAAAACTGGAAGTTATTGATTCAAAAATCAGTAAAGGGAAAACCTTGAGACCTGCTTATTACAGAAATGAGGATTTAAAAAAAATATTTGGGCTGTCTAATAATACTATTATAAAATACCGGCAGACGGGAGTACTTCCATATACCAAATTGGGAGATATATTTTTGTACGACAGTGTAAAGATTGAGGAAGCTCTTCGTGAGAATAGTATCTGAGTGATTCATTTTTTTAATAACAATATATAGAGTAGCCGGCTTTCTTTTTGGGAGTCTTGATTCTTTAAGAAATAATAATATGGAGATAAACAGAATTCAATATGCTTCAGATCTGCATCTGGAGTTTATTAAAAACAAAGAATTTATGAGAGATAATCCCTTAATTCCAAAAGGAGATATCTTAATTCTAGCTGGGGATATTTTACCTTTTACGCTCATGGATAAACATCAGGATTTTTTTGATTTCTTATCTGATAATTTCGAAATGACATATTGGATTCCTGGAAATCATGAATATTACTATTTTGATGCTGTTCTTAAAACAGGAACTTTTTATGAAAATATTAGAAATAATGTAATCCTTCTAAATAATTATGTTGTAGAATATGATAATTTAAAACTGGTTTTCTCAACTCTATGGTCCCACATTAGTCCGGTTTCCCGATTGAATATTGAAAGGGGGCTTAGTGATTTTCATGTTATTAAATTTAATGAGGCAAGGTTTTCAGCAGATGACTATAATAAGCTTTATTTTGAGAGTTTAGATTTTATTACTAAGATTCTAGAGGGCGCAGATTCTAAGAAAATTGTTATCACAACTCACCATGTCCCGACCTTTAAAGAATATCCTAAAATGTATGAAAATAGCCCCTTGAATGAAGCTTTTGCTGTAGAGCTTTCAGATGTCATTGAGAGAGTAGGTTCATTGTATTGGATTTACGGGCACAGTCATTATAATACTGCAGATTTTGTAATTGGAAATACTAATTTGGTAACTAATCAACTTGGATATGTTCAGCGTGATGAACATGAATTCTTTAAAGCTGATAAAGTTATAATTATTTAAAAGACAATAAAGTTGTTTTTGCGTAATAAAGTTTATCACTTTATTGAGTATTTTTTACTTAATTATTGTAAATACAGATATTGCAATATTAGAAATTAAAAGGTTTAGATTTTGAATTAAATTATTAGTCAATAAATAAGTTATGAGAAAAGCAGTTGTATATATACATAACATAAGAGCCGGAATTCTTTCCCACGAGAATAATGGAAAATATATATTTTCTTACGATAATGATTATGCCTTAAGACCTGTTTCATTAACCATGCCTGTAAGTCATAGAACATATTCTTTTAACGATTTCCCACCTTTTTTCGAAGGACTTCTTCCTGAGGGAATAATGCTCGAGGGACTTTTAAAGATAAATGGGATTGATAAAAAAGATTATTTATCACAGCTTATTGAAATCGGGGCTGATCTGGTAGGAGCGGTAACTGTAAAAGCAATTGATAATGAATAGATGTCTAATTACATATGAAACGTGCGGTGAAAATTTATACAGTGAAGCAGGTCTGCGAATGCTTTCACCTTATTTAAAAACCCTTCATAGCCTTCCGTTTTCTGCGGAAGAACTCAGGCTGGAGGCTGCCAGCGGAACAATTAAATCAGCAATTCAAGGTGTGCAACCAAAATTAAGTGGAACGTTTTCTAGTTGAAATCAACAGTTTGAGATTGTACACCAGCACGGAAATTTCATTATAAAACCTCAAAGTGACATTTTTCCTGAATTACCTGAGAATGAAGATTTGACTATGCGGATGGCGAAATTCTTTGGAATAAACGTCCCACTACATGGACTGGTGTATGGTAAGGATAACTCAAAATCATATTTTATAAAAAGATTTGACCGCTATGGCAAAAATAAAAAATATGCTATCGAGGATTTTGCCCAGCTGACAGGAAGTTCAAGAGATACTAAATACAATTTTACAATGGAAAAAGTTGTAAAGGTTATCGACGAGTACTGCACTTTTCCATCAGTTGAAAAAGCTGAGTTTTTCAAAAGAATTATTTTTTGTTTTATAACCGGAAATGAAGATATGCATTTGAAAAACTTTTCACTAATGACAAAATCTGGACAGGTTAGATTGACTCCTGGATATGACTTATTAAATTCATCTATCGCTATTAAAAATCCTCAGGAAGAAATGGCACTTACTTTAAAAGGAAAAAAAAGTAATTTTAAATCCAGTGATCTGATTGACTATTTTGGAAAAGAAAGATTACATTTAAGTGATAAGGTAATTGATTTTACAATAAGAAAGATGTTTGGAAGCACTCAAAAATTGAATGAATTGATCGAAGTTTCTTTTTTATCATCGGATATGAAAGAAAAGTATATTCGGCTATTAACCGAAAGACTGAGCAGATTTTAATTTGAAGAACTAATCACATGGGTTTAGTTTTGAGGTTGATTATGATGTGTTCTGACGCTTCATTCCGAGGATGAGGTGGGGCATAAAAATGAACCAGCTCAGATTAACGGAAAGATAATTTTATAACAGAGTAATTGTCAAGAAAGTGTTCGTTATAGTCAGTAAGTTTATTCTTGAGTTTTTTATCGCTTAAACCTGCCAGAGTATTTATATTATCAGGGAAATTTTTCCAGAATCCGTCGGAACATATTATCATGGAATCCCCTTTAAGAATCGGGATTTTATTAATTGTAAGTCTATCAATGCCTCTGCCTGTTATAGAAGCTGTTAAAATATTGTCGTAATTTTCAGCCTGTTGCATTGCTGCTTGAGAACTATGTTTTAAGAAATTGCTTAAAGAATGATCCTCGGATTGAAAGATAGTTAAATTACCACGTAGTTGATAAATCCGTACATCTCCAATCCAGAATGCATATACAGAATTGTTTTTTCTGTAAATCCCGGCTATTGCCGCTCCAAATTTTGATTTAATCTCTTCTCTTTTATTCCAAATTGCTTCATTGGCTGTTTTGACAGCATTTTCAATAATCTCTACAGGTTCCTGCTGTGAATAATTGTCATTTATATATTGCATTATTTCTGCGGACACAGTTCGTGCTCCAAGTTCTCCATAACCATATGTGCTGTGTCCGTCACAAACAAAATAAAGTGAATCATTTTCTGCTGAAAAAGTTCCGATATAATCCTCATTTAGATTTTGGTTTCCTTTTGCTGAAAATGTAAAATGTGCAATTTCTGCCATTTTGAAAGGGTTTAAAGTTGTTCTACCTCAGTTCTCTTATGGTACTTGTTAAGGCTCTATGTATTTGTTCATATTGTAAAATAGGATTTGATTTTATAATCTGATAAATTAAAATACTCGTTTCTTCTTTTTTTAATTCGTTCTCAAGTATCTTTATTACTTCGGTTTCAATCTCTTTTTTGCCGGTAAAAAGTTTCTTTAAATCTCTCCCTATTAATATTGCACCAGCATTATATTCATTGTAGTTATCATCCTCATAAATGTCATAATTTTCTTCCTGCAGGTTATTGCGGTATATCTCAAGATAGGATTCTATAATAAACGAGATGTCTTCGGCATCTTTTCCTGTTCTATGATTCCTGTCTTTCCATGCGATAATTTTGAGAAAGAATATTCCCGGCAGTGTGGCTACCTGTATAGTAAATTCTTTATCAACGATTAGAGATAATGTGTTTTTTGCTATTTCTGTAAAGCCTCTTACTGACATGGCATGATCTTCCTCGGGAGGCCAGTATATATTCTGATCTTCTTTAGCTATTTCTCCAAACGGGACAATATCGAGTTCATATACATCTTTAAAAAAAAATTTCTGTTTTTCTTCTGTGGATTTTTTGAAATTTCCTGTAGAGGTAAGTTCTGCGGATATTTTTTCAAAATCGTTCCAATCAGGAATAGCTATTGCAATATCCAGATCAAAGGTTTTGCGTCCAGATTCTTGATCATGTACTACACTAAAAATAATGTCTCTAGCTGTTGCTCCAATAATGTAAAAATGAGTGTCAATCGAATTAAAATATATGGTTAAAGTTTTAAGTAATTCCTTTAATAAAGGATTGGTAAATTTATTACTGGATATATGATAGCTCATTTTCTAAGATTTTGTTAGCAGTTTCTATATTTCTGTCATTTCCGCTTCCCATTAAATCTGCATATACAATCAGAGGAGGGGCTGTTAAATTATTTTTATCATTTTCTTCTTCAATCCAAAAAATTTTCAGCACTTCAATTTCTCCGTTCTCTGAAGGAGCAAGGTCTAAATCATGAATTAGTGTCTTCCAGCTGCTGTCAGTATACAGGGTGAAGACCATGGGAGATAAGTATCTGGTTAATATACTGCCTGCAGGCTCTCCTCCCCAGAGTACTGTTCCTTGTGTATCTTGCACAGGTAATCTGCTCCACTCTTTTTTATCGTTTTTAGTAAAGCGCATTTTCTTTAGTAAAAGTCTTTGGCGCAGAACGTCATGATAAGCAAGCACCCATCTGTTGAGCAGTTCTTTTTTGTTTTTTAAGAAATTACCCTTTTGGGTTTTCATAAAAAAATTAAGTGCTGTAAGTTCTTGTAGAACATAACCTACCGATGCAAGCGAAACGCCTGATTTTTTTGCAATTATACGATAAGTGGCGTTGATTTGTTCGGGATTATTCAGAAGCCAGAATATTATTTTAATTCCAGCTTCCTGAAATGCTCTGGATTGATTCGTTTTTTCTATTTTTTCTCTTCTTTGTCCTGTAATAAGTATTACAAAAGTATCTGTTCGGATATAGCAGTTTCCATTAAGATCTAAGTAATTTATCCTGTTTTCTTTACTGTATTGCTGTCCTACATCATTTGGGATGTATTTTGTTATTAAAATAAATGGATTTTTTTTATCAGCGATCTCTGTCTGAATTAAGTGTATTATAACGTCCTTAAGTGCTTTGGTAACCTCTTTAACATAAGCGAGTCTAAATTTAGTACCATTTATTATTATATAAGGTTCCTTATTAACAGTACTGCTTAAAACATTGAATCCGGAAATTGCCTTTAATTTCGCAGCTGCTTCTTCAACTATTTCTCTATCTATTGCCATTTGTTCACTGTTTTGTCTTGTTCATTTTAAATGAACAGTCAAATATAGTGAACAAAACTTAGCGTTCCAAATTTTTTTAACTGCAATAATGTCTTGTTAATTAGGAGGTATAAGCTGTTTATTTTATTTTGGTTATTACACAAATGAAGATTAACAAAAAATATATATTTGGATTTCCCGCTAATACTATCATAAAATACAGGCAGAGTGGAGTACTTCCATTTACTAAATTGGGAGATATATTTCTTTACGATGCTGAAAAAATAGAAGGAATTCTTCGAGAAAATAGCAGCGTTTAATAGAATTAGCACAACACGATATAATAGAAATTGCACGACAATTTTACTAACCGTAATTTATTATGACTGGCTTTCTCGCTTACGAAATGAAAAATAGTGATGCAAAAAAAAGATATGAACCATTTTAATTGGCGTGAATATGGCATGAATATAATTCTTTTGGGAGTCTTCGTAGATTAAAAAAAAAAACATCTCCATCAACTTTATTTCAAGTTTCCAGGTCATCTGAAGATTATCCAAAACTGATGTATAAAAATAAACCAAATTTTGAGTTGAAAATTTCCGGTCTCATTCCGATTCGAACCACAGTTCAATATTATTGGATTTTTTCAATTTTCAATCGCTATCTTTAGATGTGCCACCATTCTGCCACAAAATTTGTAAAAGTGCAATATTTGTGGCGCAGTACGCTCCAAGTTTCAATTCAAGCCAATAGTGCCATTACTATTTTATTTTGGCAAGTTGGTAATCATATCAATAAAGATATTCTAGAAAACAAGCGTGCTGAATATGCAAAACAAATTGTGTCGACACTGTCGGCACAATTGAAAGAACAATACGGTAGCAATTTTGAATTAAGAAATTTGAGATGTATGGATGCAGTTTGCCGCACAATTTATGGATTCACAAATTGGCGTAACACTGTCACGACAATTGAGTTGGTCATACTTCATAGAGTCATTACCCATCAAAAAACCAGAAGCCCAGTTATTCTATGCAAATCAAGTAAATAGTCATTTAATGTGTGAGAGATTTGCGAAAGCAAATTGTAGCCAAAACTTTTGAACGAACAGCTATAGCTAACATTCAAACAATTCCATCGGAACAAAATCTACAATACACCTTCACTCTGATTCGAACCTCTTTTCAGAACTGCTGGCTTTAATCACTTTTAATTTGCATTTTTGGCTATGCCACGATTCTGCCACAAATTTTTTTTCGTTATATTATTAGGCTTAATGTATTGATTTAATTGGTTTATTTAGTATTTTGCTAACATATTTAGCGTTTCGTGGATAGTGGTTGAAAATTTCAAAATTGATTGATTTGTCCAAAAATTAGAATGTTAAATTCCTAATTTTTACAAATTGTAATTGTAGCGGGAAGCATTCAAATATCTAACTCATTTGTTGAAGATTATTGCCGGATTATTGAATATGTTTATTAAGTTAATTTTACTAAAAGCTAAGATATATAGGTCATATTTTAAAAGTTCTGCATAATTCTTAAAACCTGGCAGATAATGTAACTCCTATCTGACTTGGCATTGCTGCTACAGATGACCTTCTTAAACTGGTATCACTACTTCCATAAAATAAATAGTGTTCATTAGTTAAATTCTTGGTCCATAAGAACAAACCATAATTATCATAATTTAATCCAAATCGGGTGTTTACAACCTGATAGGTAGGCTGATAAAGACTATTTTGGATGTCCGTATAATATCCGCCAATATTTCTAAATTCAATTCTAAATAGTAAATTTACTTTTTCAGATGTTTGAATTGAATATTGAGTAGCGGTGTAAAATGTTGTTTTTGGGGCATTAGATAATTTATTGCCTCCTATTGGTGTTGTAATTTGTGTACCTGATATGAAGTTTATTCTTTTTAAATCGAAATCTTTGTATTGGGCATCGTTTATGGAATAAGCAAAATCTAATTGTAATCCTTTCACAGGAATAATATTGGCTTCTAGTTCAATACCTTTAGAATAGGCATCACCTACATTTTCCATAGAATAAGTAGTTGGTGCAACCAGATTAGAGAATTGCAAATCCTGCCAATTAATTGCAAATGCAGCAGCATTCAAGTTGACTCTGTTATTCCAAAAATTGGTTTTATAACCTAATTCGAAATTATCTGAATATTCAGGATCATAATCTTGTCGAACTCCTACAGGTACAGCCTGTGAACTTATTCCCCCAGCTCTAAAACCACGTGTAAAAGTGGCGTAAATATTTGACTTTTCATTAAGGCTGTAAATTAATGATGCTTTAGGAGAAAAAGCATTGTATTTTACTGATTTTTCGAGGTCAGGACGAATTTGTGTAAATACCCCGCCTACAAAAACAGCATCGCCAAAACCATTAAAAATAGATTCCCGCTCTTCTATATCATAACGAATTCCCGCAATTATTTTTAGTTTGTCAAAAAGTCTATAACTGATTTCTCCAAAAGCAGCATACCCACTATTATTTCTTTTATTTCTGTAAATTACGTAATTGGAAGGAGACAATTCATAGGCTAAATTACTTGTAGGATCGTAGCTAATTTGTTTAAAACCGTATAAACCTGCAATATATTGAAATTTGTTCTCTTTTTTAGCAGAATTAATTCGGATCTCTTGGGTCCATACATTTTGTGTTGGTAATTTTTCCCCAATAGAACTTCTGTAAAATGATTCATAATAGCCAGGGAAATCCATGTTTCTAAATAAAAAGGAAATTTGCTGGAAAGCAGTAATAGAAGTTAGTTCGAAACTCTGTGCCTGATATTTTGCTGTAAGTGAATAATTGGTAATTTCTCTCTCATGTGTTCCTATTCTGGCCACATTGATAACCGTTGGGGTTTCTAATGCAATTTTTTCTGATTTTTGTGAAACCAGATAGCCGGATGCATTTGAAAAATCTCTTTGATGTTTTACGTTTGCTGTAAAACTTAGTTTATTATTAACAAGCCATTTTAAAAAAATGTTTCCATACGTATTTTCTTCATCACCAATGGTTCTTCCATTCAGGCTAGTATCGGTTGTAGTAGTCCCTTTGATGTCATTTTTCATAAAACCATCTCTTTTTTGGAATAATCCATTTAACCCAAAAAATAATTTATCCTTAATAATAGGGAATTTTACACCTGTAGAATACCGCTGCAAGGCAAAATTTCCATTTTCAAGTTCAATGAATCCAGTAGTTTTGTTAGTGGGCTTTTTGGTAAAAATATTTATAACACCTCCCATAGCATTTCGTCCAAAAAGAGTGCTTTGCGGACCACGCAAAATTTCAATACGATCTACATCGGTAAGTTCAAAACCACCTGCCATAATATCCAATGAATTTACATCATCGACATAAACGGATACAGCAGGGTTATAACTAAATACCTGAATTCCCCTAATTGAATTTATAGATTGAAAACCAACTCCCGAACCCTGATATAAATAATTGGGAATTCTGCCTGTTAAATCAGAATAGTTTACCAATCTGGAATCTAAGATTCCTTTGGACGAAATAGAAGTAACTGCTACAGGTACCTCTACGTTTTTTTGTTCTACTTTATTTGCAGTAACAATCACTTCTTCAAGTTGATTGTTTTTTGTACTGTCTTTTACAATCCCGTGTTGTGAGTAAGTGTATTGTCCCAATAAGATAAGGAACAGAATATTTTTTTTCATTGAGACACTTGTAATAATTTAAAAATTTTTGAGAGTGCTTTAAATAATAAATTTTATTTATTTGAAGGAGTTGTTCAAATGATAAGATAAAATTAGATGAGCTGATTTTAAAATATTACATATCGGTTTATTCAAAATTTAAGGCGGGCAAATATAGATAATTATTACTTTTATTTGAAAGTGATTTTTAAACAGAATTGTTATTTCAAATCAAAATAAAATATTTTTAGGTTTTTTAATGAAAAGATTCAGACACTGGTTTTTAGCATCTGGGAAACTTAGTCTCTATTTTTTTTAAAATATTGTTTTTGAAATTCCATTGATTAACTTTGTTGCGCTTAAAGTATGTTACTTTACATTCTTTGAAAATACAGATGCATCCCTATATATCTATACTTACTATTTTTCTGGCGATTTTAATGGCCTATCATAATTGGAACATTAACCGTAATTCCATTTTTTTATCTGGATTCATTTACGTGTTATGCTCATATTCTTTAATACACTATGTATTGTTTTTTAAAAAGAGTGTGTTTTTGCTGGCTATTTTTTATAATAATACGGCTCCGATTGGTTTCCTAATAGGGCCATTATTATATTTTTATGTTAGAGGTACTTTATTCGATAACAGTAAATTTACCAGGAAAGATTGTTTGCATTTGGTTCCTGCTTTTATCAATTTAATTAGTATAACGCCTTATTTACTAACTCCTTTTTCTTATAAATTAGCTTTGGCACGGCGACTAGTGAAGGATACTATGGTTGCAAAAACATTTACCGTAGGACTTTATCCTAATATTGTTAATATTATTGCGAGACCTGCTTTATTGTGTTTTTATCTGATATTGGTATTAGTTATGGTGTTTCGTTTTTGGACAAAAATGGGAACCAATAAACGAATTCCTAAAGTCCAGACTCGTAAGGTATTGTTATGGCTTTTTAGTTTTATATTTATAATTGTATTTGTAATTGTATGTTTTGCGGTGCTGTCTTATTCCTTTTTAAAAGAGCCGAATCCTGACTTAACAAAATTAAAAACTAGTCTACCAATGGATATTATTAGTTTTTGCCTTCTAATTATTCCTGTGAGTTTATTGGTTTTCCCTGAATTGCTTTATGGGATTCCGCAAAGGGATAAAAATAAGAATGATTATTTCTTAGGACCAGAAAAACAGTTACAATTAGATGGATCAGTACTTCTAGAAAATAATACTGTAAATGTTTTACAAAGAGAGCAGGACAATGAGGTTCAGGAAGAACTTCAGGAAAAAGATATTGACCCAAGATTTATTGAATTATCTCAATCGATTCTAGATTATATTAAAGAGAGTGAGATTTTTCTAAATGCTAATTTTTCAATGGAAGAACTTTCCCGATCTATGAATGTACCTAAGCATCATCTTTATTATTGCTTTAACAGTATATTGAAAGTTAAATTGACAAAGATACGTGCTGAACTCAGAATTGAATATGCTAAAAAGCTAATTGAAGATGGACTTTTGGACTCATTAACACTTGATGCAATAGGTAATAAAGCCGGATTTTCTTCACGTTCTTCTTTTCAAAGTACCTTTAAAGATGAAGTAGGTTGCACCCCTGGAGAATATTTAAAAATGAAATCGACTCTTGAGAAAGAATTAAACTAAATTAATTGTGAAAGTTAAAATTAGTGTTTTTTTGCTGTAACAAAGTAACTTGTTTTTTCAAGGAAGTAGTTCTAATTTCAAATTCTATTTTTTTCTCAAAATTTGAATGATAACTATAATTTTTTAAATAAAACTTTAAATATCAGGTCTTTATTGGTTTATGGATGGCATTTTTCTGCTTATTAATATTCAGAATATTTCCGCAAAAGGCTGTATTAGCATAAAATACTCCGGACTAAATTTTCAATAGCATATATAACATTAAAAACTGTTCCTTGTGCTTTATAAATTTCCTCAAAATGGCAGTTTTCAGTCTTTTTAACTAATAATCGAAGACTTCTTCAGCTGTGATTATATAGATTTAGTTATAACCTTAAATTAAGCATTTTTTGTACGTATCTGACATAAAAATGTTTTCAATCAACAAAAAAATGAGACGTTTTTTATTGCAAACCGTAACTAACAGATAACATTTTTTCCGTTTTTTAATTCAATAAAGCTTAGGGATTTAATTTTAAAAGAATATTTAGAAATAATAAGGGTATTGTTTTCTTTGTTTAACTGTTTGAATTACTGAGTATAATAAGTAAGTGAGTTTGTACATAAATATTTTTGTCTGCCAAAATCTTCGTTTTTGGACAATGTTTAGAAGTGCTTATAAATGAGAGATTATTTCATTTTGTTCTTTTGCACGCTACTAAATAGAATATTAATTTTTATGAAAAAAACTCGACTCTTTAATTTTTGGGAAGTCTTTCAAAAACTAAAAATGTTGCCATTATTTGTGGCGATTTTTCTTAAGTCTTTTTTGCTAAAAGCACATAGGAAAGAGCACATAATTTTTAGTTTGAAAATGTTGTTGATTAATGAAAAAAGAAGATTGAATCTACATCTGTTTTTTTTCTTTTTATTGTTTAGCCTGAATGGTTTTTCCCAAACCAATATTTCAGGGATAGTAAATAGCTATTTTTCAGTTACAGCTATTAATCAGCCAGTTTGTGCACCTTGCGACCTAACTTGTTTTAACACAATTACAGTTAGTAATTCTGCCGGACTTTCGGTTGGTGATAAGGCTTTAATTATTCAGATGAAAGGTGCTGCCATCGATGTAACCAATACTAGTTCAGGTGGAAATATATCAGCTATTAATAATACTGGTAATTATGAGTTTTTTGAAATTAAAAGCATTGCAGGTAATGTAATAACACCTGTATACCCATTAATTAAAAACTATACAATTAGTGGTTTGGTTCAGGTGGTGCGGGTTCCAAAATATACCGGGGCAGTAAATATCAATGGAACTTTGACTGCGAAAGACTGGATTACTTCGGATAAAACAGGAGGCGTATTAGCTATTCAGGCTGACAAGGTAACTTTTAATGCTAATATAGATGTTGCAGGAAAAGGATATCAGGGAATTCAAATGTTGACAAATGGACCTAATAATGACTGTAGCATCAACCCTAATATTCAATATGTTCAAAGCAGCACTTATACAGCTTCTTTTACAAAAGGAGATGGGATTGTTTTAGACAATAATGCTAACAATAGAGGACGATCACCACGTGCAAATGGAGGTGGTTCCGGAGTTTCTGGTGATTCAGGAGGTGGTGGTGGATCTAATTATGGAGCCGGAGGAGAAGGAGGAAAACGATGGTGCGATGTTAATGGGGCAAATGCCGGAGGTATAGGCGGTGTAAGTTTGTCGACTTATTTTGCCCAGGACAAAGTTTTTCTTGGTGGAGCAGGAGGATCAGGATATGTAACAACAAGTAACCCTTCTTCGGCTGCAGATGGAGGAGGTATTGTTATCATTTTTGCGAATGAAATTGTTGGAAATGGTTACTCCATCATAGCTGATGGCTTCGCACCGTTAGCGGTTAATCCAACAGGTGCGCCAGATGGTGGAGGTGGTGGAGGTGCCGGTGGGACAGTCGTTTTAAAGACTCCTATTTTTACAGGTAATCTAACGGTATCTACAAAAGGAGGTGACGGACAGGACTTGAATACAAATACGTATCATGGTCCTGGTGGAGGTGGAGGTGGAGGTGCTTTGCTTTATTCTTTAGCAAGCCTTCCTGCAAATGTAACATTGATTTCTACCGGAGGTATTGGAGGACAGCATTTGGACGGACAAAGAAATGGATCTCAAAATGGATCAAACGGAGGAAGCGTTTCATTATACATTCCAATAGAAAACCCTAATTATGAAGGAAATCAGGACAATGATGGTCTTAATGTAGAGTGTGATTTGGATGATGATAATGACGGTATTTTAGATACAGTTGAGATAGGAGGCTTGCCAGATCCTTTTGGAGATGCAGATGGAGATAAAAAATTAAATTATGTAGATAAAGACGCTGCAGGATTTGTAGATATAAATTCTGATGGTATTGATGACAGGTATGATGCGGATTTAGACGGAATAATAAATCAACTGGATCTAGATTCAGATAATGATGGATGCCCGGATTCAGTTGAAGCATATGGAAGTACTGCGGTAGATCCGGATTCAAATGGGTATTATGGTACTGGAAATCCTCCCGCAACAAATGCGGCTGATGGTAAGGTAACAGCGGCATCATATACCGCTCCACTAAACACGAATGGTACATCAAAGGCCAATTATTTAGTATCGAATAAGGTCTTGATTACAACTCAGCCTACTGATGCAAATATAAATCCAGGTTCAAATGCAACTTTTACAACTGCAGTTACAGGAAACCAACTTGTATATGTTTGGAAGCAAAGTATTGATAATGGTTTAAACTGGACAACTGTTACTAATGGAGGAATGAATCCTGTTTTTTCAAATGCAATCACAAATTCTTTGACTTTAACGAATATTCCATACTTATATAATAATTATTTATATAAGGTAGACATTACAAGTACTTCAAATGTTTGTGCACAGCCTTCATCGAACACAGCAGTTTTAAAAGTTACAAATAATGCTCCAGTTGCTGTTAATGATACTTACACTGTTGCCGAAGATGGAACAGTGACATTGACCCCATTGGCACTGGATACGGATGTTGACGGCGATACGCTGACAATTGTATCTATCAACGGAACAACTTTAACCGGAGGTGTTCAGACAATAGCTGTTACCAATGGAACAGTAAATATCTCCGCTACGGGCGTAATCACGTTTACCCCT
>NZ_CAIJDP010000076.1 GCF_903819435.1 Flavobacterium salmonis
GGTTCTGTCGCATCTGTCAGAATCAAATATAAGAATTTAAGTAATTTAAAAGTTAGCCCGCCAATTTACAGAATGATTTAAACATAGTTGTCCCATGTCCAATTATCTGATTCTTTCTCAGCATATGCACAACTTCAATTCCACTCAATGTTCGTCTTGCTGATTCAAAGCTTTTAAAGCCTAACCCGTTTTGTATCCTCCATTTTATAAATCGATGGTCCTGTTCTACAATATTGTTGAGATATTTACACTGCCGAATTTTAATCTTTGAGAACGAACGCTTGTTATAGACTTTGATCGCTGCGGTATTAGAACCGCTTTTATCAATGTTTATTACTCTTGGTATGCAGTTATTACTAATTGCTTTAATTAGAAAAGACTGAGCGCTCATTCTTTGTCTTCTTC
>NZ_CAIJDP010000077.1 GCF_903819435.1 Flavobacterium salmonis
GTTGGCAGTAATTTTAACGGAAATCAGAAAATTGAGACAAATCAAGACATTTAGTGATGACAGACTTGACAATATGTGTTCATATTGTGGAGAAAAACCAGACACAAGAGACCACGTTCCGTCAAAAATATTACTTGACGAACCTTTTCCTGAAAATTTACCCGTAGTTCCTTGTTGTGACAAGTGTAATCAAAGTTTTTCATTAGATGAAGAATACATTTCTTGTCTAATAGAATGTGTTTTAAACAGAACGACAAATATTGAAAATCTCAAAAGAGAAAAAATAAAAAGAATTTTTAAAGCAAAAGAAGCGTTACACCAAAAAATAAAAAATGCAATTAAGGAAATAGATGGACAAATTTATTTCAATGTTGAAATAGAAAGACTTGAAAATGTGATTTTAAAGTTAGCTAAAGGACACGCAAAATATGAAAATAGTGAACCTATGTTAGAAAATCCAAAACATTTAGCTTTTAAGACTTTACACACAATGGAACAAGATGAAATTGATAGATTTTTAGCAAATACTGAATTGACAAAGTCACCAGAAGTTGGAAGTCGAGCAATGCAAAATTTTTTAATTGATTCTAATAATAATGTAAGTTCTCATTGGACAATTGTTCAGCCAGATAAATATAGCTATTGTGTAATAGCCAATTCCGACAAATTGATTGTGAAAATAATTATTTGGAATTATCTTGTAGCAGAAATTATATGGTAAATAAAAAAACTACTGCCAACAGCCGTTACACGAGATTTGGGCATTAGGCTGAATTTAAAGATGGTTTTGTACTTGGGAAATTTGTGTTTAACCGAAAAACCTCGCATCTTTAATCCCAAACCTCGTGTAGCGCCAGAACGTT
>NZ_CAIJDP010000078.1:0-64125 GCF_903819435.1 Flavobacterium salmonis
TTTTTGTTTTTTGCCAAAAATTTCTTTTCTCCGCAATGTAATCTTCGTTTCTTCGTATAATCTTTTTTGATACAATTCAATGATAGCTTCTTCAATATCGTTATTCGTATTTCTGCCATTAAAAACATGAGTAATGTAAGAATTACTAAACGGCATCCCTTTTTTATTCCATATCGCTTTCTCTGCTAAAAGCTTTTGAACATCTTTTGAGTAGCCTGTTTTAAAGACTTTCTTCATTTTATTCCTTTGTCTGGCTGTAATCATAGATAAGTTTTATTTGAATCATATAATTATTGTATTTTTACTACGTATTTACTACGAAGTAACTATTTCAAATGTATATCATTTATTGATATATTGTATCATTTTTAATACAAAAAATGCAAACGGAAGGCGAGAGATTACGCTACTATATTGAAAGCAAGGAAGTTAACCTAAGACAGTTTTGTATAGAAAATGATATATTATACACTTCATTACATCCAATTTTAACGAATTCGAGGTCATTGGGAATGAATATTTTGAAAAAAATTATGCAGGTTTATCCTAATTTAAACATAAACTGGGTTTTAACAGGTATGGGTGATATGGAAATTACAGAAGACAACATTTTGCGTGATCCAAATTCAGTTTATCAAAATTCAGATCCCGGATATGTAGCTTTCTTAAAATACTTTGATAAAGAAGCCACTACAGATAAAATCATTGCCCTAATCGAAAAGAAATTAGAGGATAAGAAAAAGAAGTAATACAGAATATTTTGCGAAACGTATTCTACTAAAACAAATTAGTAAAACCACTCAAACTTTTTTAATCACATAAGTAACTATTCCCCAAATAATAAGCTGGTTGTCTTCCGTAACTTTTATGGGGCTGTAATTTGAATTTTCAGGCATGAGGTACAAACAGTCTTTTTCGACCTGAATGCGTTTTACGGTAAATTCGCCATCGATAAAACAAATCGCAATCTTATTATTTTGTGGTTCCAGGCTTCGGTCGACAACTAAAACATCTTTGTCATTAATCCCTGCATCAATCATAGAATTACCTTTGACCCTAATGTAAAAAGTAGCCAGCGCATTCTCACTTAACTCCTTATTAAGATCAATACTGGTTTCCATAAAATCTGCAGCCGGCGACGGAAAACCAGCCGAAACACCTTCAGTACTGTACGGAATCCTGATTTCACTTTCGAAATCAGCCTTAAAGAAGGTCAGTTTTTGTTCTTTTTTTACAGACATTTTACTTCCAATAATTTTTTGAAATCAGTAGTATATTTAGGCGAGAGATAATTCTGATTCATGTTCCAGGTCAAACTAAGATCCTGCGAAGCCAGTTTAACTTTTCTTTTTCCAATTTTATCATTCAGCTGATCCATCACCTTCATCAAAGCCAGATGTTTTGGGTTTTCTTCTTCAAACAACTGAAACTGCTTTTTATCTTCATCAATCAATTCTGTCACTACAACTCCTGCTTTTTTAAACCTGATGCTCTCATTTCCTTTATGTAATTTCTTCAGTAATTCTACAGCCGCATTTGAAATTGTCAAAGTCGAATTACTGGCATAAGGGAGCGTTACAGCCATATTAAAGTAATATTTAGAACTTTTAATGGTATGTCTGTCAATGACCAGCATTACAATTATAGTATGACAGCACGAATTTTGCCTGCGAAGCTTTTCAGCACAAACAGAGGCAAAAGTAACAATACGCTCACGCAGCAAATCAAAGTCGGAAATTTGTTTAGGAAAACTTCTCGTAGTTGCAATGCTCTTTTTTTGTTCCGGCAAAGGTTCTAAATCCAAAACCGATTTTCCTTCCAGTTCATATTTCAGGCGAAGACCAATCACGCCCATTTCTTTTTTAATCCAGGCCTCGTGTTGTGGCTGAATAAAATCCAGAGCCGTATGAATATTTCGAAGTTTGACTTTCTTTTTTGTTCGGTAACCAATCCCCCAGACATCTTCAATTTTAGTCCATTTTAAAGCTTTGATTCTTTTTTCATCGCTATCAATTACATAAACACCTTTAGTTTTATCTTGAAATTCCTTGGCAATTTTATTGGCTAATTTTGATAACGCCTTCGTTTCGGCAAAGCCAATGCAAACCGGAAGCCCAACCCATTTTTGAATACGGGATTTTATTTGAAGGCCATAATCCTGATAATTTAAAACTCCAACACCATCAAAATTCAGGAAGGCTTCGTCTATACTGTAAATTTCTACATTGGGCGTAAACTGCTCCAGAATTTTCATCACACGATCACTCAAATCTCCATACAAAGGATAATTTGACGAAAACAATTTGATGTTTTTTTCTTTTACCAATTCCTTAATCTTGAATGCCGGCACACCCATAGGAACTCCAACCGCCTTAGCCTCATTGCTTCTAGAAATTACGCAGCCATCATTGTTGGACAATATCGCAACCGGTTTTCCGTTGAATTCCGGCTGAAAAACACGTTCGCAGGAAGCATAAAAATTATTACAATCAACTAAAGCATACATCTTGCAAAATTACGCAATAGTGCAATATGCTTTTTGATAAGAAGCGTTAAATTTTATTTTAAGCAATACGCTTATCGTTGAAATAATTTAATTTTTTTAGAATTAAACTTATTTCTGCTTAATTGTTTTCAGGAAGAGTGTTTTTACCATACTATTGAATGCAAGTGTAAACACCTGTCCGGGCTTTAAAAAAATCAGAAAAACCAGAAAACTGATCATACGTGATTTTTAAATTCAGAATCAATAAACTTAATTTACTGATTATAAAATATTTATACGAAACAAAATCAAAAGAATTGAATTACTGCAAAGCCAGTTTTTGAAAGCTTTGATACCATTAAATTAAAAAAAACAGAATAAAAATTTAATGTTTTAATTTAAATAAAAAACTTACATTTGAATTTTAACTTAAATACATTTTTTATGAAAAAAACAGTACTTGCATTATTGCTTTTTACAGGAATTACATTTGCTCAGGACGTAGATGTTGTAAAAGGAAGCTTTGATTTTTTAAAAGATCAAAAAGAAATCAACGTAGAATTTGATTATAGTGATTTTACTATGATGAAAGACAAAAAAACTGAGGCACAATATGTAGAAGAAAGAACTGCAGAATTAAATGAAAAAACAAAAGGAAACGGAAACATCTGGAAAAAGAAATGGGAATCTGCAAAAGAATTAATCTGGACTCCAAAGTTTTTAGAGCTTGTAAATATCGTATTAAGTAAAGAAAAGAAAGATGTTACTTTTCAGGAAGGATTAAGTACTCCTTACACTTTGATCGTAAAAACAGTTTGGTTATACCCGGGTTGGGATGTGGCAATGATGAAACAGCCTGCAAAAGTTACTACAAATTTAAAATTTGTTGAAACGGCAAACAAATCAAATGTATTATTAGAGATTACAAGTGAAGAGGCTCCAGGAGATCAATGGGGAAATAACTTCAGCAACGAATCAAGACTTGGCGAAGGTTATGCTAAAACAGGTAAATCACTTGCTAAATTACTTTTGAAAAAGGCTTACAAATAATACAATCCAAAATAAAAAAAAACCCTGGTTCACACCAGGGTTTTTTGTTTTTATTTCTTTTCCATATCAATAAGATAAGCCATATTTTTTATCACATTGTCATGTTTTTTAACAAACGGATTTTCTTCATTCCAGACATATCCTGCTAAAACAGAACAAATTTTCTCTTTAACATCTGGATTTTCAGGCTGATGAAAAAACAAGGTTTGCAGGTTTCCAGTGTACCATTCTTTCACATAAGTAGTAAAAACAGCAATACCACGTTTCATATATTCTGTAAATTCAACTTCCCAGTCGACTTCAATACCTTTTGACTCTTTAAGGTATAATTTTGCAGCCAGCATTCCGGATTCTGTAGCAAAAGCGACTCCTGATGAAAAAACTGGGTCTAAAAATTCAGAACTGTTTCCTGTCAGCGCAAAACCATCTCCATACATTTTCTTTACGGCTCTTGAATAGTTTTCTAGTTTTACGGGTTCAAATAAAAACTCTGTTCCTTTAAATCTTTTTATATAGTAATCTGAAAGCTGAATTGCATTTTGCAGAGCCTCAGCATTGTCTTTGTTTTCTGAAAGTGAATTGATAAAGTCTGTTGGTCCTACAACGCCTAAACTGGTATTACCGTTAGAAAAAGGAATGACCCATAGCCAAACCTCAGTTTCCAAAATATCAAAAGAAATCAAGGTTCCCTCCTCGCCTTCTGGTCTGTTGATGTCTTTTACATGTGCAAAGATAGAAGAATGCGGATCTAATTTTGATGGCGTGTCAAGATCTAAAAGTCTTGGTAATACACGTCCGTATCCACTGGAATCAATAATAAATTTAGCATGAATTTCTTTTAGATTTCCATCCTTATCTTTTACAATCGTTTTCGAATTTTTTCCTTCAAAAGACACTTCCAGTACTTCTGATTCAAATTCAAGATCAATTCCTTTTCTGATTACTTCCTGTGCCATTGTATTGTCAAAATCAGCTCTTGGAACCTGCCAGGTCCAATCCCAGCCTTCACCAAATTTTTTACTGAAATCAAAAACACAAATTTCTTCGCCCCGAATAAAACGCGCTCCAAGCTTCTTTTCAAAATTCATTGCATCCAGACTTTCAAAAAGCTCTGCTTCAGAAAAATGGTCCATAACCCTTGGAATAAGGCTCTCGCCAACCACAAGTCTTGGAAACTTTGTTTTCTCAACTACTTTTATTTTAACTCCATTCTTATATAGGTACGATGCCGACACACATCCTGATGGTCCCGCACCTATGATTAAAACATCTACAAACTCCTTTGTCATATTTTCGAAATGTTATGATTTATTTAACTTACATTTGCCATCATCAAAATAACTACATTTATTTTGATAAATAAAATTAAATTAGCACAATCAAAACAGGTTTAATGAATACAATTAATGAATATTTAAGTTTAGCAGAATTTGAAGCCATTATCTTTGGTAATAATAAAGTTGTTATCAGCGATATTGTTTTAAACAGAGTCAATGAAAGCTTCAATTTCCTGAAAGAATTTTCAGGAAACAAAGTAATATACGGTGTTAATACAGGCTTCGGACCAATGGCCCAATACCGAATTAAGGAGTCCGATCAGATTCAATTACAATATAATTTAATCCGAAGCCACTCTTCTGGAACAGGAAAACCACTAAGTCCTGCCTGTGCAAAAGCAGCAATTTTAGCACGTTTAAACACTCTTTCGTTAGGAAATTCTGGCGTACATTCGTCAGTAATTCATTTAATGGCAGAACTTATCAATAGAGATATTACACCTTTAATCTTCGAACATGGCGGTGTAGGTGCCAGCGGCGATTTAGTACAATTGTCACATTTAGCATTAGTTTTAATTGGCGAAGGTGAGGTTTTTTATAAAGGAGACCGAAGACCAACTCAGGAAGTTTTCGAAATCGAAGGACTAAAACCAATTCAGGTAGAAATCAGAGAAGGATTGGCATTGATTAACGGAACTTCAGTAATGACCGGAATTGGGGTTGTAAATGTACATCACGCCAATAAATTATTAGACTGGTCTTTAAAATGTTCTTGTGCCATAAACGAATTGGTTCAGGCCTATGATGATCATTTCTCTCAGGAATTAAACCAAACCAAACGTCATAAAGGACAGCAGGAAGTAGCGGCAAGAATGAGACAAAATCTTTCTGACAGTACACTGATCCGTAAAAGAGAAGACCACTTATATTCTGGTGAAAATACAGAAGAAATCTTCAAAGAAAAAGTTCAGGAATATTACTCGCTACGTTGTGTGCCTCAAATTTTAGGTCCCGTTTTAGAAACAATAAATAATGTCGCCTCTATATTGGAAGATGAATTTAACTCAGCCAACGACAATCCTATTATAGATGTAAAAAATCAACACGTTTATCACGGAGGAAATTTCCACGGCGATTATATTTCACTTGAAATGGATAAACTAAAAATTGTTATTACCAAATTAACAATGTTGGCAGAACGCCAGTTGAATTATTTACTGAATTCAAAAATCAACGAACTTCTTCCTCCGTTTGTTAATTTAGGAACTTTAGGTTTCAATTTCGGAATGCAGGGTGTTCAGTTTGTGGCGACTTCAACAACAGCAGAAAGCCAAATGTTGTCTAACCCAATGTATGTACACAGTATTCCTAACAACAATGACAATCAGGATATCGTAAGTATGGGAACAAACTCGGCGGTAATTACATCAAAAGTGATCGAAAACTCTTTTGAAGTATTAGCAATCGAAATGATTACAATTGTTCAGGCAATCGATTATTTACAGCAAAAAGATAAAATTTCGTCAGTAACCAGAAAATGGTACGATGATGTTCGAAACATAATTCCTGTATTTAAGGAAGATCAGGTGATGTATCCTTTTGTTCAAAATGTAAAAGATTACCTTATAAACAGTTAAACCATATATTATTAATCTTGAATCTTAAACCCATGAAAAAATCATTGCTTTTTTTATTGTTAGTATTTATTCAGTTTGTTAATAGTCAGGAATTGGCTTTAGTTAAGAAAAACGGAAAATTTGGTTATTTTACTAAAGCAGGCACATTCCAGATAGAACCTAAATATAAGGTTGCAAAAAACTTCTCGGATGGTCTTGCCGCTGTAGAAGATAACGGAAAATGGGGTTTTATCGATGTAAAAGGAAATTGGGCAATCCCGGCTACTTTTAATGATG
The DNA here is from genome assembly GCF_903819435.1 of Flavobacterium salmonis. Taxonomy (GTDB): domain Bacteria; phylum Bacteroidota; class Bacteroidia; order Flavobacteriales; family Flavobacteriaceae; genus Flavobacterium; species Flavobacterium chungangense. Next base: position 6,726 of record NZ_CAIJDP010000078.1, read on the forward strand.
TCAAATATTTTAACAGCGGAATCTGTATTGTGTCCAAAGATAAAAACTGGGTTTACATTAATACAAAAGGAGAAGTACTAAAAGCACCGGCTTCAGAAAAATTATTTGATTTTGATGGTGGTATAGCTTTTATAAAACAAGGAAACAAAGTAGGGTTAATCAATTCTAAAATGGCGGTTATATTAGAACCCAAATACGATTTGATCAAACCGTTTGAAAATGGATTTGCAAGAGTAAAGAATAATGACAAATGGGGAATTATCAATACAGCCGGAAAAGAAGTCGTTGAACCAATTTATGCCGAAATCGGAAATTATTACAAAACCACAACCTGGGCAAAAAAAGGAGAGGCTTTTGGATTAGTAACCGCCGGAAAATTTATTCCTGTAGACGGTGCAGATAAAATCTGGGATTTTGAGTCACAAGATATAACGTATGCAAGAAAAGGCGGAAAAATTGGTTACATTGACTTAAAAGGAAATTGGACAATTCTACCTATATATGATAAAGTAAAAGCTTTTTCAAAAAATTTAGCTCCGGTATGTGTCGGATCAAAATGGGGATATATCAATTTGAAAGCAGAATTCGTCATTCCGCCAACTTATAAAGATGCCGAAGTTTTCAGTAAAAACGGACTGGCTCCGGTAAAAGAAAACAACTGGGGTTTTATTGATGAAAAAGGAAAATTGGTAATCCCAACACAATACGGAATTACCGCCAAGGGTTTTGCAGCATTGTTTACAGATCAGGGTAAAGGCTTTATCGATGGCATTGCAAGAGTACAAAACGAAGGCAAATGGGGTTTTCTTAAACCGGATGGCACGGTTTTAGGTAACCAATGGTTTGAAAATGCAGAACTTTTTACAAATAATAATAAACCAAAAATCTAATTCCGTTTTATTAATAAAAAACGGAATTCAAAAAAAAATATTTTTAATATATGAAATGTGTATTAGTAACGGGCGGTTCACGAGGAATTGGAAGTTCTATTTGTAAAAAATTGGCCACTGAATCCGATTATCATATCCTGATTAACTACCACTCCAATAAAACCGCAGCCGAAGAAACGCTGCAGGAAGTTCAGAAATTAGGAGCAACGGGGGAAATCTTAGGTTTTGATGTTTCGAATTTTGAAGAGGTCCAAAATACGCTAACAAAATGGCAGGAATCAAATCCTGAAGCTATAGTGGAAGCAATTGTAAACAACGCCGGAATCACAAAAGATGGTCTTTTTATGTGGATGACTCCTGAAGACTGGAATGGTGTTGTGAATACAACTGTAAACGGTTTTTTTAATGTGACGCAGTTTTTTATGCAAAAAATGTTGCGTAATAAGTATGGCCGAATCGTAAATATGGTTTCAGTTTCAGGTGTAAAAGGAACAGCAGGCCAAACCAATTATTCTGCTGCAAAAGGCGCTATAGTTGCAGCAACAAAAGCATTGGCACAGGAAGTTGCAAAACGCAATATCACTGTAAATGCAGTTGCACCTGGTTTTATCAGAACCGATATGACAAGTCAGTTAGACGAAAAAGAATTACTAAAACTAATTCCGGTAAATCGTTTTGGAGAAGCTGAAGAAGTAGCCGACTTAGTGAGTTTTTTAATCTCAAAAAAAGCAAGTTATATTACAGGTGAAATTATCAACATAAACGGAGGAATATATTCTTAAAAAATTACTTTAAAAGAAGATGAACAGGAGAGTTGTAATTACAGGAATGGGAATTTATTCCTGCATTGGTACCTCATTAGAAGAGGTAAAGGAGTCTTTATACAATGGAAAATCAGGTATTCAGTTTGATCCTGAGCGAAAAGAGTTTGGTTTTCAATCTTCCCTAACAGGAATGGTTCCAAAACCTGATTTAAAAAACGCACTGACCCGCAGACAACGAATGAGCATTGGTGAAGAAACCGAATATGCATATATGGCAACTATCGAAGCCTTAAAAAATGCTAATATTGACGATTCTTTTTTTGATACTCGAGAAGTTGGAATTATGTATGGAAATGATAGTGTCTCAAAAGCTATTATTGATGCTACCGATATTATTCGGGAGAAAAAAGACACTGCTTTAATTGGTTCAGGAGCTATTTTTAAATCGATGAATTCTACAGTAACCATGAATTTATCTACTATTTTTAAACTTCGAGGAATCAATCTGACTATAAGTGCTGCTTGTGCAAGCGGTTCACATTCTATTGGATTAGCATATTTTTTAATAAAAAGTGGTTTTCAGGATATTATTATTTGTGGAGGTGCACAGGAAATTAACAAATATGCAATGAGCAGTTTTGATGGCTTAGGTGTTTTTGCTTCAAGAGAAAACGAACCTACAAAAGCATCAAGGCCTTTTGATGCTGGCCGTGATGGTTTAATTCCGAGTGGCGGAGGAGCAACCTTAATATTAGAAAGCTATGAATCTGCTATAGCCCGTGGTGCCACTATCATTGCAGAAATTGGAGGTTACGGCTTTTCATCAAACGGAGGTCATATTTCTACTCCAAATGTCGAAGGACCCTCAATTGCCATGCAAAGAGCACTTGATGATGCGCAGTTAAAACCAGGCGATATTGATTATATAAATGCTCACGCAACTTCAACTCCGGTAGGGGACGAAAATGAAGCCAAAGCGATTTTTGAAGTTTTTGGTGAGAAAAATCCTTACATAAGTTCTACCAAATCAATGACAGGTCACGAATGTTGGATGGCAGGAGCAAGTGAGGTAATCTATTCTATTATAATGATGCAGCACGATTTTATTGCCCCTAATATCAATTTAGAAAATCCTGATGAAGATGCATTAAAATTAAATTTAGTTAAAACTACGTTAAATAAAAAATTTGATATATTTTTGTCGAATTCCTTCGGGTTTGGAGGAACCAACTCTGCGTTGGTAGTTAAAAAGTTTAAATGAAGATGAACAAAGAAGAGATTATAAAGAGAATTAATGGTTTTTTGGTGGATGAATTTGAAGTTGATAACGACGAGATTCAACCAGATGCCAATTTAAAAGACACACTTGGCCTTGACAGTTTGGATTATGTAGATTTGGTCGTTTCTATCGAAGCAAATTTTGGTGTAAAACTTGTTGAAGTCGATTTTGTAGGAGTGGCTACTTTCGAGAATTTTTATGACCTTATCGACTCTAAACTAAAAGTTAAAGTTGCTTAATGAGTCAATGGGATGGCAAATCTAAAGGAACAGTTTTAGGTTATAGAATATTCGTTTTTTTAATACAAAAGGCAGGTATTAAAGCTGCCTATGTATTACTTTATTTTGTTGCTTCTTATTATTTTTTATTCTTAAAGAAAAGCAACAAAGCGATTTTTTATTATTTTAAAGAGAGACTTCACTATTCTAATTTCAAATCTAAAAAAATGGTTTTCAAAAGTTATTACACTTTTGGTCAGACCATCATTGATAAAATTTCCATTTCGGCAGGAATGCGAAATAAATTTACCTATGAATTTGATGGAATTGAAATTCTAAAAAATTTATTGGCAGAGAAAAAAGGCGGAGTTCTTATAAGTGCCCATGTTGGAAATTTTGAAATTGCCGAACATTTTTTTGGAGAAATCGATCTTGATTTTCAGATTAATCTGGTCACTACCGATTTAGAACATTCCGCTATTAAAAAATATCTGGAAAGTGTTACCCAAAAATCAGCTGTAAAATTCATAATTATCAAAGATGATTTATCTCATATTTTTGAGATAAATGCTGCTTTGGCAAACAATGAATTGGTTTGTTTTACTGGCGATCGCTATTTTGAAGGAACAAAATCACTTTCTGAAAAATTTTTGGGACAGGAAGCAAACTTCCCTGCAGGTCCTTTTTTAATAGCTTCACGATTAAAAGTTCCCGTAGTTTTTGTTTATGTAATGAAAGAACCAAACTTACATTATCATTTATATGCAAGAGAGGCAGCCGTAAAACATCGTGATGAAAAGGGACTCTTAAAAGCTTATGTTGAAAGTGTAGAAAATATTCTGCAAAAATATCCTCTGCAGTGGTTTAATTATTTCGATTTTTGGAAAAATAATTAAATAAAAAACCTCAATTAAAATTACAGACAGCTATTGTTTTTTATAGTTGTAAACTTAAAATAATGTATGGAAGAATTTGACTCGGTTATTATTGGTTCTGGTGTTGGTGGTTTAGGAACTGCAATTTGTCTGGCAAGGGCAGGACAAAAAGTTTTAGTACTCGAACAACATTATGTACCGGGAGGATGGAGTCATAGTTTTACCCTAAAAGGGCAGCGTTTTAGTCCGGGAGTACATTATGTTGGACTGCTGGATGAAGGACAATCAACAAACAAACTTTATCGTGGTCTGGGAATTGCCAATGATATGGTGTTTTTCAGAATGAACAAAAATGCTTTTGAACATTGCCTGATAGGTGATAAAACTTTCGATTTCCCCGCAGGAATAGATAACCTCAAAGAAACGCTTTCGGCACATTTTCCTTCTGAAAAAAAAAATATCAATGAATATCTTACATTAGTTGAAAGAGTAAGTTATGAACTTCAGCTAATTCCAAAATTAAAAGGGTGGTGGCAGAAAATAACCGTTCCTTTTCGAACCAAACACTTTGGAAAATTTGCCCTGTTTCCCTTAAAAAAAGTTATAGGCTGGCATATAAAAAATCCAATGCTAAAAGCTGTGCTGAATATTCAGTGTGGCGATCATGGACTTTCGCCAAACAGAGCCTGCTTTCCTGTACATTGCTCAGTAATGAGTCATTATTTTGATGGCGGATTTTACCCTATGGGCGGTGGCGGCGGAATTGTAAAAGCCATGACCAACGGAATAAAAAGACATGGTGGTGAAGTAAGGGTAGAGCAAAATGTAAAAAAAATAATAATTGAAAATAATAAAGCAATTGGTGTACAATTAGAAAACGGACATCAGATTTTTGCAAAAAATATTATTTCAAATGCTGATCCGTCAATTACCTATCTCAAGCTGATTGGCAAGGAATACTTAAGCAATTCGCTGCTGAAAAAACTGCAAAAAACAAAATATTCAGTTACTTCCCTAATTTTATTTTTAACTCTGGACTTAGATGTAACACGCTACGGAATTGATTCCGGAAATATGTGGGTCATGAAAGATGAAAATGACGATGCCAATTTTGAGGATTTAATGAGCGACACTATTGCTGACGGAGATTCTTTCCCTGCTCTTTTTATGAGCTGCACAACACTCAAAGATCCGCCAAGTTTTAATGGGCGCTATCATAATTTCGAAATTGTAACGTATGTTAATTATGAACATATCCCTAATTTTTCAGACACAGAAGATTATCACAATGAAGAATACATTGCGTTTAAAGAAAAAGTCACTGAGAAGTTTATGAATAATGTGGAGAAAATTATTCCTGATGCAAAAAAACATGTCATTCAGGCTGAATTAGGAACTCCAAAAACAAATGAATTTTACATTAATTCGACAAATGGAAATGTCTATGGTACTGAAAAAACCTTAAATCAGGTGGGACCATTTTCATTTAAAAACAAATCTGAAATAGAAAATTTGCATCTTTGTGGCGCCTGCACCTTATCTCATGGTGTTACAGGAGCAACTTATTCAGGAATTGCGGCTGCAGCCTCCATTTTAAAATGTACTTCGGATGATTTAATAATTGAAGATGCGGATCAAAAAATACGTATTTATGATGCCGAAGACAAATCAACCTGGCCAGATTGGGTTCATACCAAACGAACTGATAAAATCCGAAAATTCGTTTAAAAATACTTACTTTTGCCACCGACCAAAGCAACCAACCAGATGAAAAATGTTCTCGTTATTTATTATTCACAATCCGGACAATTAAAATCTATTGCACAAAACATTGCAAAACCATTTTTAAATTCCGAAGAAATAAAAGTTACTTTTCATGAAATACAATTAGAAAAACCATTTCCGTTTCCTTGGGACAAAACTTCATTTTTTGATGCTTTTCCTGAAACATTTCTACAAATTCCGACAACATTAAAACCCGTTTCTGAAGAAATTCTAAACACAAAATTTGATTTGATTTTGCTGCACTATCAGGTTTGGTATTTATCACCATCCATTCCAATGAATTCATTTTTAAAAAGTAATGAAGGCAAAAAAATCTTAAACAATACTCCTATAGTTACTATTAACGGATCCCGCAACATGTGGATTATGGCTCAGGAAAAAATTAAGGTGTTATTGCAACAGGCAAATGCACAATTGGTAGGAAATATAGCTTTGGTAGATCGTGTTGGAAACTTAATTAGTGTTATTACTATTGTTGAATGGATGTTTTCAGGTGTAAAGAAAAAATATTTAGGCTTCTTTCCATTACCTGGCGTGTCTGAAAAAGATATTCAGGAATCAACAAAATTCGGAGAAGCAATACTTTCAGAATTTAACCAAAATAATTTAGTTAATTTACAGCCAAAATTGGTAGCTTTGGGCGCTGTTAGAATTAGTTCATATTTAATTAAAGTTGACAAAACTGCAAATAAAATTTTTAAAAAATGGTCTAAATTCATTTTTAAAAATCAAAACAACAGAAAGCGACTTCTTAAAATATTTTATATTTATTTATTCTTAGCAATATGGGTAATCTCGCCAATAGTATATATATTGCACCTCATTACCTATCCTTTTAAACTAAAAATAATAAAAAGACAAACCCAATATTATCAAGGAGTTTAGAATCCTAATTTAAATTATGTTTGAAGTATATATTACAAAAGCTGCAAAGTATTTGCCAAATGAAGCCGTTTCGAATGATGAAATGGAAAACTATTTAGGACTAATAAATGATACTGCTTCAAAAGCAAGACGTATTATTTTGCGCAATAATAAAATTGCCACTCGTTATTATGCTGTTGATAAAAATGGAAACAGTACACATAACAATACGGAACTAACCCGAAACGCTGTTGTACAATTGTTTGATGACAATTTTACACCTCAGGATTTGGAAGTCCTTTCTTGCGGTACTTCATCACCAGATGTTCTGGCCCCTTCTCATGCCGCTATGGTTCATGGTTTATTAAAAAATAAATCGGTTGAGTTGAATTCTTCGTCGGGAATTTGCTGCTCTGGTATGAACGCCTTAAAGTTTGGCTATCTTTCGGTAAAATCAGGAAATTCTAAAAATGCAATCTGTACCGGATCTGAAAAAGTTTCGACATGGCTTGCTGCCCAAAAATACAATCACGAAATCATCAATTTAAAAAATCTTGAAGAACAGCCAATTATTGCTTTCAAAAAAGATTTTTTACGCTGGATGTTATCTGATGGTGCCGGAGCTTTTTTATTAGAAAATAAACCAAGAGAAGGTGCTGTTTCATTAAAAATTGAATGGATGGAATCTTATTCATATGCATACGAACTTGAAACGTGTATGTATGCCGGGGGTGATAAATTAGCTAATGGAGAAATAAAACCATGGAGTGACTTCACACCAGAACAATGGTTAAACGAATCTGTATTTGCAGTTAAACAGGACGTAAAATTGCTGGACGAATTTATTTTACCAAAGGGGGTTGAAAGTATGAGCCATGCTATGGAAAAAAATAATATTACAGCAGAACAGGTTGATTATTTTTTACCACATGTTTCTTCTAACTTTTTTGTTGAAGGATTGAAAAATGGATTAAATGAAAAAGGAATTGTTCTTACCGATGAAAAATGGTTTATGAATCTTTTAAGGGTTGGAAACGTTGGTTCTGCTTCGATTTATATTGCACTTGAAGAATTATTGTATTCAGGAAAATTAAAAAAAGGAGATCGTATTCTTTTATCAGTTCCTGAAAGCGGAAGATTCTCTTTTGCGTATGCGTATTTAACGGTTTGCTAATGGAAACAACTTTACTTTTAGAAAAAGAAGCTGTCGAAAATCTATTACCACAAAAGTTTCCTTTTGTAATGGTAGATCGTATGATTTCTTATTCTGAAACATCCTTGATTGCTGGTTTGAATATTCAAAAAGATAATATCTTTTTAAAAGATACCACTTTTTTAGAATCAGGTCTAATTGAACATATGGCACAGTCAGTGGCGCTGCATACCGGTTATACGTTTTTTTTGAAAAATGAAATTGGACCAACTGGCTATATCGGTTCAATTAAAGATATTGAGATTAAAAAGTTACCCCAAATCAACGATACGATTCAATCGACAGTTTCGATTTTACAGGAATTTGCCGGAATCACTCTTGTTAACATTGTGACTTTTTTAAATAATGAAGAAATTGCAAGCGGACAAATGAAAACCGTTTTAGCTAAATAATATAGATTATGAAAGTCGGAATTGACATCCAAAATTACTTGCCTCATCGAGCTCCAATGCTGATGGTTGATTTGATTTTAGATATCGACACCAACTTTGTATCAACCATATTCTTAATCAAAGAAGACAATATTTTTGTCGACAAAAACATTTTTGTTGAAGCAGGTTTAATCGAAAATACAGCACAAACATGTTCGTCAATTGTAGGCAAAAAATACTTTTTTGATGAAGACGGAACAGAAAACCAATATGTAAATGTTATTGGTTTTATCAGCGCCTTAAAAAATCTGAAAATCTATTCGCTACCAAAAGTTGGCGATACCATAACTACCAAAGCTACCCTGGTTTCAAAATTTGTTGGCGACGATTATACTTTATGCACAATGAGTTGTCAAAGCATGCTCAAAGACAAAATACTTTTAGAATGCGAAATCAATTTGTTTATTCAAAAGACGATTTCAAGAACAGAATATTGATTCTTTTTTTAAAATCTTAAATAAAAATTTAAACCAAAAACTGCCTCACTTATTTATTACAAATTATGGTAAACTGTAAATGGTGTCAAAAAGAGATCGAGCCTCACGAAATACATATCGATAATACGCAAATAATTATTTGTGCAAGCTGTACCCTTAAATTACATAAAGTCAGTATTGAGCAGAATTTGATGCAATATGACCCGAAATTAATAAAGGTTGTTGAAGCTCAAAACAAGAAAATTTTATTTTCCCACATCATTATAATTGCCCTTATTTTAATGTTTTCTTATTTTCTAAAATTGATATAATGGAAAAGATAAAATGTATGTTCTGCGAAGCCGATAATCCAAACAAATCTTATATTCAAGACGAAGGCAAAACTATTTGTATTGATTGTGTTAATCTATGTGTTGGTGCTATTTTTAATTTCTCTAAAATTCCTTCTCGAGATTCTATGACTGATGCAGTAAATGAAATTTATAAGAAATACGCCATTTGGACCTATTTAATATACGTGGTTTTAATTATAATCTTATTAATTACCAGATAGAAACTTACAAAATAAACCCGTCATGGAAAAAGAAAATGTCCCGCAGCACGATGGAAATTTAAGCAAAAAGGACCTACGGGAACTCGTTTATGCTACAGATGAAAACGGCAATTACACCACAGCCCTGAGTACAGGCTGGGAACCAAAAGCTATTGCACTTTCTAACGCGATTGATGATATAAAAGAACGTGCCGAAGAAGCAAAACAGAAAGTACTAAAGGGCGAAGTAAGTCCTATTTGCTATTATATGGAACTTAACAAAATGGATCTTTCTATCCTTGCGGGTTATGTAGAAATGTGGAAATGGCGTGTAAAAAGACATTTTAAACCCGCTGTTTTTGCTAAACTGAACGATAAAATTTTACAGAAATATGCCGATGCTTTTGAGATCTCAATAGCCGAATTAAAAAATATAAAAACAGATTAATGCAAGTTACTTTTACACATCACCAATCTGCTCATTGTGAAAACGGAGTAGCTTCAAACCTGTTAAAAAACAAAGGACTCCATATTAGCGAACCCATGGTTTTTGGAATTGGTTCCGGGCTTATTTTCGTCTATCTGCCTTTCTTAAAAGTCAATCATGCGCCTGCCATCAGTTACCGTACTTTGCCGGGACAGATTTTTAATAAAGTTGCCAATCGTTTAAATCTAAAAATAAAAAGACAAAAATTTTCTTCGGTAAGCTCTGCCAATAAAGCTTTGGAAGAAAATCTTAAAAACAATATCCCAACCGGATTACAAGTAGGTGTGTATCATTTGAGCTATTTTCCTGATGAATACCGCTTTCATTTCAACGCACACAATCTAGTCGTTTACGGAAAAACCGAAACCGATTATCTAATCAGCGATCCGGTGATGGAAACCGTGACTACTTTAAAACATGACGAACTGGATAAAGTGCGTTTTGCCAAAGGAGCATTTGCTCCAAGAGGCCAGATGTATTATCCAATTCAAATTCCAAAAGAAGTTGATTTGAAAAGTGCAATTATTAAAGGAATCCAAAATACCTGTCGATATATGCTGGCACCTATGCCAATTGTGGGTGTTCGCGGTATTAAATTTGTTTCTCGCCAAATCAGGAAATGGCCTGTAAAACATGGTGTCAAAAAAGCAAATCATTATTTGGCACAAATAGTTCGCATGCAGGAAGAAATTGGTACCGGAGGCGGTGGTTTCCGATTTATTTATGCAGCATTTTTACAAGAAGCTTCGGTTGTTTTGGGTAATGAAGAATTAAAAAATCTTTCGAAAGAAATGACTAAAATTGGCGATTCCTGGAGAGATTTTGCCGTAGAAGCTTCCCGTATTTACAAAAACAGAAGCGCCAAAGAAGATGCGTACAACGTTATTGCCGATGAGCTTTTGGACATCGCAAATCGCGAAGAAATCTTTTTCAAAAAACTAAAAAAAGCAGTTAGCTAATTATATTTTGAATCCCATCATAAAAATAGAATCCCTTTCGAAAAAGTACAAAGATGCAGAAATGTATTCTTTGAACGAAGTTTCGATGCACATAAATGAAGGTCAGATTTTTGGATTATTAGGACCAAATGGCGCTGGAAAAACGACTTTAATTTCGATGCTCTGCGGTTTGATAAAACCCACTTCGGGTAATTTCACTATTAATGATCTGAACTACAGCAGCCATTCTTCAAAAATTAAAAAAATAATCGGGGTTGTACCACAGGAATATGCTTTATATCCTACACTGACTGCCAGAGAAAATCTGCATTATTTTGGAAGCATGTACGGTTTGAAAGGAACTGATTTAAAAGATAAGGTAATCGAAACTTTAGATCTTTTAGGTTTGTTGAAATTTGCCGACAAACAGGTTCAGACGTTCTCTGGCGGAATGAAACGCCGCGTGAATCTGATTGCCGGAATCCTGCACAATCCGAAGGTATTGTTTCTGGATGAACCAACGGTTGGAGTTGACGTTCAGTCTAAAAATGCTATCATAGATTATTTAAAAATATTAAACCAAAACGGCACAACGATTATTTATACCTCACATCATTTGGCTGAAGCCGAAGATTTCTGTTCTGATATTGCGATTTTAGATCAGGGACAGATTTACGCCCAAGATACTCCACTGGCGTTAATTGAATCTGTAAAAGATGCACGAAATCTCGAAGATGTTTTTATTTCATTAACCGGTAAAGCCCTGAGAGATGATATATAAAATCTGGATGTCAATCGTTAAGGAATTTCTTTTACTGAAAAGGGATTTAGGTGGCTTAATCATATTGTTTGTCATGCCTTTGGTATTGGTAATTACCGTAACCCTTATTCAGGACAGTACTTTTAAAGCCGCAACCGAAAATAAAATTCCTATTTTATTAGTCGATCAGGATAAAGGCAGCGTTTCAAAAACCGTTTTTGAAAACCTGCAAAAAAACAAATTTTTCAGCGTTGTCACGCAAATTGACAACAAACCCATTACAGAAGCAATGGCAAGGGAAAATGTTTATAAAGGAAAGTTTCAGCTGGCAATTGTTATACCCAAAAATCTAAGTGCCGATTTGCAGGCAAAAATCGACCAGAATGTACAAAATATTGTGAGCAAAATGGGGTTTTCAGATGCTGTTACAGCACCTCAGCCTTCAAAAGTAATTCAGCAAAAAGAAGTAAAATTATATTTTGATCCGGCCGTTCAGCTGAGTTTCAAAAATTCGGTGATGAGTTCGATTGACAAAATGATTTCACAGATCGAAACCAAATCGATTTATACGGCCTTTCAAAATCAGTTTGGAGAAGAAAATGCCCAATTTGAACAAAAAAGTTTTATTACGTTCAAAGAAATAATTCCGAGAATTAACAACAAAGAAATATTGCCCAATTCGGTTCAGCACAATGTTCCGGCATGGACACTTTTTGCAATATTTTTTATTGTGATTCCGCTTTCCATTAATATCGTAAAAGAAAAATCACAAGGAACATTTGTACGTTTACTGACCAATCCGGTTTCTAATCTGGTTGTCATTATGGGCAAAACGGTCACCTATTTAGTTATTTGTATGATTCAGTTTTATATGATGGTGGCAGTTGCGATATTTTTATTTCCGCACATTGGTCTGCCTTCGCTGAATATTGAAGGCCATTTATTTTTAATGAGTGTTGTCGCTTTATTTTCAGGATTTGCTGCTATTGGATTCGGAATATTATTGGGAACCATTGCAGGCACTCAGGAACAATCGGCCCCATTTGGTGCTACCAGTGTAATTATCCTGGCTGCCATTGGCGGTGTTTGGGTTCCCGTTTTTGCGATGCCGAAAATCATGCAGATTATCGCCAAATCATCTCCTATGAATTGGGGACTCGAAGCTTTTTATGATGTTTTATTGCGTAACGTTTCTTTCTTTGAAATCATTCCAAAAATAAGTTTGTTATTTTTGTTCTTTATAATCACAACTTCCATTGCCCTATATTATGACAAAAAGAAAAGAACAGTATAACGAAGCCACAGACTTAACTGTTTCGCACGAAATTAGAATTCGTTTTAACGAAACTGATCCGCTTGGGATTGTCTGGCACGGCAATTATATTACCTATTTCGAAGATGGACGCGAAGCTTTCGGACGCCAGCACGGACTTACCTATTTAGATATTGGTAATACGGGTTACACTACTCCAATTGTAAAATCGAAATGCGAACACAAATTGTCCTTGCGCTATGGCGATGTGGTAACGATTGAAACAACGGTAGTAGATACACCCGCTGCCAAAATGATTTACCGATTTAAAATTATTGATGCCCAAGGAGAAGTGGCCTGTATAGGAGAAACCATTCAGGTTTTTTTAGATAAAGACGGAAATTTAATGTTGACAAATCCTCCTTTTTATGAGGAATGGAAACGAAAAGTAGGATTGTTAAAATAAAACACGAATTAGCACGAATTAAAAATAAAATAGTCTAACCCATCTTCTGGATTTTCAAAATCTTGTAGGTATTGAGAAAAATGACACAACAAATCTTATTTATAATAGTAATATTAATAGGAGCATTTTATGCGAGAAAATATGGTCGTAAAGCGAAATCCGATATTGAAAAGTTTCAAAAGTGTAAAGCTAATAAGGAGGAATATGACAAAAAACTTGATTATTTAAATCGAAATGTTTTTTTTGGTCTTGAGAATCAAAATTCTGGATTCGATTCTGAATCTATAAAGTATTTTTTAGAAGACGATTTTAAAATAATATTAGATAGAATTGAAGATTTAAATCTTGGCGTTAATGGCATCGAGCCATGGTTTGATGAGGAATTTTATGATGTAATTGTTGTAGAAGATTGGGGTAATAATCCGTTCGACCCTAATTGGTATAAAAAGGTGTTCGAAAACTTAAAAGAAGAAAAGAAAAATCTTCTCTATGCAGCTAGTTATGTTGTGCCGCTTAACTTGTTATAGAGAATTATTATGAACCAGTCAAATCCAAAAAATAATCTGTAATAACTACATAGCATTAAATTAAAATTTAAAAGTATACCACAAGGTTTCTAAAAACCTTGCAGGAAAGCAACAAAATGACAAGAGAAATATATATCAACGAAACCAATTGTATCACGCCTTTAGGATTTGATGTTGACTCCAACATTGAAGCAATATTGCGCAGTGATTCCGGAATTCAGCTTCATAGTGACGTTTCTTTGATGCCAAATTCATTTTATGCTTCGATTATCAGTGATGAAAATATAAATAACTCTTTCGCGGAAATCAGTTCTGAAACAAAATATTCCCGTTTAGAAAAAATGATGATTCTCGCTTTAGAGCCGATTATCAAAAATTCAGGAGTCGAATTAAATTCGAAAACTGCTCTTATACTTTCAACCACAAAAGGAAATGTTACGGCTTTAAAAGACAATTCTGGTGACAGTTTTAACAATGCGCATTTAGATGTTCTGGCAAAAAATATTGCCAATTTCTTCAAGTTTCAAACGCAGCCAATAGTCGTTTCCAATGCCTGCGTTTCCGGAATTTTAGCAGTTTCGGTCGCCAAAAGAATGATTCAGTCTGAACTTTATGATACCATTTTTGTAGTCGCCGGCGACGAAGTTTCAGAATTTGTTTTGTCGGGTTTTAATGCGTTTCAGGCAATGAGCGAACTGCCTTGCAAACCGTATTCTAAAAACAGAACCGGAGTTAGTTTAGGCGAAGCAGTCGCTGCTGTTTTAATTTCGGCGGAAGCCAAAAACACTAAAATAAAAATCATTGGAGACAGTTCGATAAACGATGCTAATCATATTTCGGGTCCGTCAAGAACGGGAGAAGGTTTGTTCAGAAGTATTCAGAATGCTTTGAAAGAAGCACAAATTGAAGGCAACAAATTAGATTATATTTCTGCACACGGAACCGCAACGCCTTATAACGACGAAATGGAAGCTATTGCTTTAAATCGTTTAGATTTACAAAACGTTCCAATAAATAGTTTAAAAGGTTTTTACGGACACACATTAGGTGCTTCAGGATTATTGGAAACGGTTATTGCGATAGAATCCGCAAATCGAAATATGCTTTTTGAATCAAAAGGTTTTGATGAAATTGGCGTAAGCGAAACTATTAATTTGATTGAAAAAAATGAAGAGGCAACTATTCATTTCTTTTTGAAAACAGCTTCCGGATTTGGCGGTTGTAATACAGCGGTAATCTTTGAAAAAATAATGTAAATGACAAAAACACTAAACTTTATAGTACTCTTTTTCTCGATTATCTCTTTTGTTGGATGCAAAAAAAACGCTGATGAAATACAAAGACAATATTTTGTTGATGACTCAAAAAATGTTGAGATTTTGTCTGTTAACTATTGTGTAGATAATTTTGGAAATGTAAGTTCCGTAGCTATTATTCCTGAAAAAACAACTTATAAAAATAAAGAGAAAATAAAAGAGGTTATAGATGATCTTAAAAACATTTATTTCTCTCCGGATAGCGAACAAAGAAATGAGTGTCATGATTATAATTTTATATTTATTAATCCAAAATATGAAAATAACAAACTCGACTCTTCAAAAATTTCCAAATGTTACGAATTAAGAAAAGGCAGTTATAAATATGTAGACGGTTCTTTTCCTGAAATCACAATTATACGTAATGATGAATTTCAGATAGAAAAAAATCAAAAGCAAACCTCTAAATTCAAAATTGAGTGGCCAAATGACACAAATTATATTTTAACCTATTTAACAGGCAGCAATAAAAGGCTGGATTTTTTTATTGGCAGAAAAATCTATGTCGAAATTATCGATATTCTTAGTGATGGAAGTTATGTTTACAGAGCTACTTTGACAGATGGCTCACTTGCAACAGGAATTTTAAAAAAAAATAATTCCTGATAATACTTTTTTCAAAAATGACTCAAAACACCTACATACATTCTTATATCAAAATCGAAAACAACGAAATTGTTTTGGACGGAGAAACGATATTCAAAACAGAACCAACCGATTTTGGCGATTTCTCTAAACAAGCTTATCGTAATTTTGAAATGCAATATCCAAAGTTTTTCAAAATGGATGCTTTGAGCAAACTCGCTTTTTTAGGTGCAGAGTTGCTTTTGAGTCCAATAACTTCTTCTGAAGCAGAAAACAATATCGCTTTGGTTTTGGCCAATAAATCATCAAGTTTAGATACGGATGTGAAATATCAGGAATCGATTTCAGACAAAGAAAACTACTTTCCGAGTCCGGCAGTTTTTGTCTATACGCTTCCAAATATTTGTCTGGGCGAAATAAGTATCCGCCATCAGCTGAAAAGTGAAAATTCTTTCTTTATATTTGAGGCCTTTAATCCTGAATTTATGTCGAATTATTCGAACATTCTTCTAAATTCAAACAAAGCAGATACGGTGCTTTGCGGATGGGTTGAATTTTTTAATGACAATTACAAAGCTTTTCTTTGCACCATAAGTGGTAAAGAAAACACAAAATATACAAACGAAACGATCAATACTTTATACAATAAATAATCATGGAAGCATTAAAAGCAGAATTAAAAAATAAAATTATTACAACTCTAAATCTTGAAGATATAGCAATTGAAGATATTGCTGATAACGATCCTTTGTTTGGAGACGGTTTAGGTTTAGACTCAATTGACGCACTTGAACTGATCGTAATTTTAGACAAAGATTACGGAATCAAATTAGTTGACCCGAAAGAAGGAAAGTCCATTTTCCAGTCAATTGAAACAATGGCCGCTTACATTAGCGCAAACAGAACAAAATAGACTCCTTAATGCTTAGATTTTTAAGCTGTTTAGACAAAAACTGTCTAAGCTAAAAAAATAACAATCCAAACAAGTCCAAAAATCTAAGAAGTCTAATGTCTAATCCTCTAAGAATTCAAAAAATGAAAGGTGTCGCAATAACCGGAATGGGAATTATCTCTTCGATTGGAAATTCAGTCGAAGAAAATTATATTTCGCTAATCGAAAATAAAATTGGTATTTCCCGAATCCAAAATATTTCGACTGTTCATGCCGATAGTATTAAAGTTGGAGAAATAAAAAAAACCAACGATGAATTGGTCAATGAATTGAAACTTTCACCTGATAATAATTTTTCAAGAACAGCTATGATTGGTGTTTTTGCGGCCAAACAAGCTGTAAAAGAGGCCGGAATTACATCGATAAATGAATTTAGAACAGGACTTATTTCGGCTACCAGCGTTGGCGGAATGGATATGACTGAAAAACATTATTACGATTATTTCAAACATCCTGAACTTATAAAATACATTAGTTGTAACGATGGCGGCGATGTTGCAGATAAAATTGCTCAGGAGTTAGGTTTAAAAGGAATGGTCACAACAATAAGTACAGCTTGTTCATCTGCAGCAAATGCAATTATGTTAGGTGCCCGATTAATCAAAACCGGAAAACTGGATCGTGTTATTGTTGGTGGAACTGATGCTTTGGCAAAATTTACCATTAATGGATTCAAAACTTTGATGATTTTATCTGATGATTACAACAAGCCTTTTGATAATAACCGTAAAGGTTTAAATTTGGGTGAAGCTGCTGCATATCTGGTTTTAGAATCAGATGATGTAGTACTGAGACAAAACAAAAAAGTTTTGGCCTGCGTTTCTGGTTACGGAAATGCAAACGATGCTTTTCATCAAACTGCTTCGTCAGAAAACGGCGACGGAGCTTATTTGGCAATGAAAAAAGCCTTTGAAATTTCGGGTTTAAAACCTTCTCAAATTGATTATATCAACGTTCACGGAACCGCAACGCCAAACAATGATTTATCTGAAGGAAGAGCTTTACTCCGAATTTATGAAAATGAAAAAATTCCCGATTTTAGTTCTACAAAGCCCTTTACAGGTCACACTTTAGCAGCAGCAGCAGCAATTGAAGCCGTTTACAGTGTTTTGGCGATTCAAAATAATATCGTTTATCCTAATTTGAATTTCGAAACTCCAATGGAGGAGTTTGATCTGAAACCACAAACTATTTTAAAAAACAAAAATATCGAACACGTTTTATCCAACTCTTTCGGTTTTGGTGGAAATTGTTCAACTCTTATATTTTCTAAAAGCGAATGAAAACATATATAAATGGAATAGGTTGCATTTCGACTCAAAAAACATTTGATACTGTTTTTTTAGAAGAGGCCATACATGATAACAACGAAAATGTTCTTAAAATAGTTTCTCCGGCTTACAAAGATTTTATTTCACCGGCAGCCAGCAGAAGAATGGCAAAAGGCGTAAAAAACGGAATCGTAGCTTCGGCTTTGGCTATGAAAGATGCGAATATCGAAAATGTTGATGCCATTATTACCGGAACAGGTTTGGGCTGTATTGAAGATTCTGAAAAATTTCTGAAAAACATTCTGGATAATAACGAAGAGTTTCTAACCCCTACTTCCTTCATTCAATCAACACACAATACCGTTGGCGCACAAATTGCACTTTTACAGCAATGCAAAGGTTATAATTTTACCTATGTAAACGGAGCCGTTTCTTTTGAATCGGCCTTAATTGATGCTAAAATGCAAATCGAAGGAGACGAAGCCAATTCAATTTTGGTAGGCGGAGTTGATGAAAATGGCGATTATACAACAGCTCTTTTTAAATTAAACGGACGAATTAAAAAAGATACTTATGAGTCTTATGCCGTTTTAAATTCTGAAACAAGCGGTGCAATTTACGGAGAAGGCGCCAGCTTTTTTGTTTTGGAAAATGAAAGAAAAGAAAATACATACGCAAAACTTCTCGATGTTACTATCGTAAATACGTTGGAAGAAAACGAAATTGAAACAGAAATAAAATCTTTTCTAAAAGCAAATAAGCTGGAAATTTCAGATATTGATGCTTTGGTTTTAGGATTTGATGGGAATGTCGATTTTGAAATTTATTATAAAAATCTTGCTGAAAATGCTTTTGCACAAACACCTGTTTTATATTATAAACATTTAAGCGGCGAATACGATACGGCTTCGGCTTTTGCATTATGGATGGCTTCAAAAATTATAAAAACACAGGAAATTCCAGAAATTATAAAAGTTAATTCAGTTGAAAAACCTGCTTATAATACTATTTTGTTATACAATCAATTAAACGGAAAAAATCATAGTTTTACGTTAATCTCAAAATGATAACGCATAAAAACATCTCACTATTTTTTATTTTTTTATTGCTTTTATTGCTTCTTCTGAACCTTTATACAGCAATTAATTTTTGGTGGTTTGCTATTATTGTTTCCATTTGGTTTGTATTTAATATTGTCGGTTCATCTCTAATAGCGTCAAACTATCATGTAAAAGCTTTTTGCAGGAATGCTTTAGAAAAGGAGAAAAAAATTGCCCTTACATTTGATGACGGACCGGGCATTTATACTTTAGAAATTCTTGATCTTCTTAAAAAATATAATGTAAAAGCGACATTTTTTTGCATCGGAAAAAATATTGAAATGTATCCTGAAATTGTAAAACAAATTATAGACGAAGGTCATTTGACTGGAAATCATTCCTACGGACATTCTCCTTTTTTTGATTTTTATAATGCGAAAAAAATTATAGAAGAAATTCAAAAAACAGATACGCTTTTAGAAAAATTAACTTCAAAAAAAATTAACTTTTTTCGGCCACCCTACGGAGTTACCACCCCATCAATTCGGAGGGCTTTAAAAATAACCGGACACAAAGTTGTTGGCTGGAATATCCGTTCACTTGATGGCGGTACAAAAAATAAAAAATTAATTTTCAACCGAATAATAAAACGAGTTTCTCCCGGCGGAATTGTACTTTTGCACGACACGGCTTCACACTCTGTCTTGGTATTGGAACAGTTTTTGCAATTTTTACAACAAAACCATTATAAAGTGGTTTCTGTAGAAGAACTTTTGAACCTTAAAGCTTATGAAAACTAAATTATATATATTTCTTTTTTTCCTAAACATTTTCAGTATTTCAATTTTTGCACAAGAGCAAAAAATGACTGCTGCCGAAATAGCTTCATTTAAAGAAGATGTAAATATTGTTTCCAAAAAAATCAAAACTTTGAGTACCGATTTTATTCAGTACAAACATTTGGATTTTTTATCGAAAGACATTGAAACCTCCGGAAAAATGATTTTTAAAGAACCTTATTTGCTTCAATGGCAATACAAAAAACCATACAATTACAGTATCGTTTTTAAAAACGGTAAAATCCTGATTAACGATGAAGGAAAAAAAAGTGCAGTTGATATTGGAAACAGCAAAATCTTTGGCCGAATCAATAAACTAATTGTGGGAAGCGTAAGCGGAAATATGTTTGATGACAAAGAATTTACGATTTCGTACTTTAAAGTGAAAGGACAAAATCTGGCGAAATTTATTCCAAAAGATGCGACGCTTAAGAAATACATCAAACAGATTGAACTTACTTTTGATAAAGAAGAAGCTACAGTCGTACAAGTAAAACTATTGGAATCATCAGATGATTATACCCGAATTGTACTTAAAAATAAAGTGATCAATGCAAAAATCGACGATTCAGTATTTAGTAATTAACAGCCTTTTGGCAGTTGTTTTATTTTCCTGTGGCTCCGTCACAAAAAATTATACACCAAAAAAATTAGACAAAACATCCTACGAGGTTCCTTATTTTTCAGATTCAAAAACGGATTATGTATACAAAACCAATATCACGGTTTACGGAAATGAATTGTCTGGAATTTTCATTGCCAAAAAAATAAATGATACAACACACCGGATTGTTTTTACAACAGAGTTTGGTAACAAATTGTTTGATTTTGAAATTTCCGAAACAACTTTTAAAGTAAATTCAATTGTGTCAGAATTAGATCGTAAAATTCTAATAAATACTTTAGAAGAAGATTTCAGACTGCTTCTTAAAAACAAATATTTGATTCAGGAACAATTTGAAAACGATTTTTTTAACATTTACAAATCGGCAGATAAAAACCGTGATAATTACCTGTTTCTGACCAAGAAAGACCAAAAGTTAGAAAAAGTGATTCACTCATCTCAAACAAAAGAAAAATTTACTGTTCTTTTTAGTTCAGAAAACAATATTTTTGCAGAAAAAATTCAGATTATTCATCAAAATATTAAGTTGGAAATCACGTTAAATTATTTAAAATCAGAAATTTAAAATCACTAATAAACTTTGAAACAATTAAAAATGAGAAAATCAATCCTAATTGCATTCGTTTTATTTATAGGTCTAATAACAGCACAGGCACAGATAAAAGTAAGTCCGGGAGTCAGAGGCGGTTTAAACTTTTCTACACTAACCAATATTGACGACAATAGTACCAAAACAGATTTTTATCTTGGAGGATTAGTCAACATCAAGTTCAATAAGTATTTTTCGCTACAGCCTGAATTATCGTATTCAAGACAAGGCGATAAAGGAACATATTTGGAAAATGGTAGTTATAGAAATATAAATTATGAGCTAAATTATATAACAGTTGGAGCCGTTGCTAAATTTAACTTTAACGGAAGCGGATTTCACGTATTAGCAGGGCCATCTTTAGACTTCAAAATTGATGATAATTACATCAATTCTAATCCTGAAGGTTTTGACCTGTCGCTAGTTGGAGGCGTTGGATATACGTTACCAAACGGATTAACATTTGAAGCAAGAATTAAACAAGGTTTTATTGATATTTACGGTTACGATGAAGTTTATGATAATAATAATAACGGAAATTATGATGAAGTTATTTTAAATCAGGTACTGCAGATTGGTATTAGTTATACATTTAAAGGAAGATAAGATACATGAAAAAATTAATTGCCATCGTTTTTATTTTATTCATAAATTCAATAAATGCTCAGGTAACATTTAAACCAGGGCTGAGAGCCGGAGCTGCTTTTTCAACGTTCTCAAATACACGTTCTTCCTATAAAAGTGATTTTTATATTGGAGGGTTTGGTGAAATTAAATTAACCCGGATTTATGCTTTACAGCCTGAAATTACATATAGCAGACAGGGTTCTAATAACGTTAAAACTTTTGCTGGCTACACTAATGATGGCGAACAAATTGTGGAATCAAAAAATTTAGACATTGATTATGTTTCGATTGCGATGATCAATAAATTCACTTTTAATGGTTTTCAGGTTCAGGCTGGTCCAACTCTGGATTTTAGAACAAGAGATAATTTACGCTATGAAAAGTCTGATGCTGATTTAGCTCTCGTTGTTGGTTTTGGTTATAAAGTGCCTTTGACCGGATTAACTATTGAAGCTCGTATCAAAAAAGGTTTAATCGATGTTATAGACAGTGATTATTACAGCAGCAATGATAACAGCGATTATTTGTTTGGAGATTATAATACAAATGTGAATTTTCAACTGGGTGTTTCGTATGCCTTTGGTAAATAAAAAAATATGGTTTTAAAAGATTTTTACAAAATACTTTCAGAAGAAAAAACAGGAGATTCTAAGTACAATTTTACGATTTTGGTCAACGAAAAACACGAAGTTTTCAAAGGTCATTTTCCTGGAAATCCAATTATGCCTGGCGTTTGCATGATTCAGATTATTAAAGAACTTACTGAGACTATTACAAAAGCCAATTTGGTAATTCAAACACTTGCTAATGTAAAGTTCATGGCACTTATTAATCCAGAGGTTACTCCGGAATTGCGTTTAGAACTTGATATTGTAACTACCGAAGATGATTTGGTAAAAGTAAAAAACACTACTTATTTTAACGACACCGTTGCTTTGAAACTAAGCAACGTGTATAAAAAGATATAATTATGAAACTACTACTGACATTTATCCTATGGTTCAATTTTGCAGGGAACCCTGACTTGGCTTCCATTCGCAAAATGTATACAGACGTTTCAAAATCAGAAACAAATGCTAAAGAATTTTTAGACAAACTTGCCGGCATATCTGGCAATGATGACAAAATTTTGGTAGCTTACAAAGCCGCTTCGATTTTGCTGGATTCTAAATTTGAAAAAAAATTAGGCGCAAAAATGGAACGCTTTAAAGAAGGTGCAAAACTTCTTGAATCTACTGTAAAAAGTGAACCCAACAATATCGAAATCAGAATGATCCGATTGAGCATTCAGGAAAATGTACCTGGTATTACGGGTTATAAAAAAAATATTAAAGAAGATAAAAAATTCATAACTGAACATTATGATGAGCAAAGTAACTCTTTAAAAGAATATCTTAAAAACTTTATATTACAATCTAAAAGTTTCTCTGAAAAAGAGAGACAATTGGTGAAGTAGATAAAGAAAACACAACCCATGAAACCTATTTTATTACAGCAGGAGCTACTAAGTTTAACGCATTTTTGTGTGATTGTTCCAACATACAACAATCACAAAACGTTAAAAAGAGTACTGGATTCCGTTTTAGATTACACTTTAAATGTAATAATTGTTAATGACGGTTCTACTGATGAGACGAGTGAAATTTTAAAATCATATTCTCATCTGGTACAAATTCATCATCCTGAAAACTTAGGAAAAGGAAGGGCCTTGAGAAACGGTTTTCGAAAAGCGATTGAAACAGGTTTTGAATATGCCATTACAATAGATTCTGACGGTCAGCATTTTGCTTCTGATATACCAAATTTTATTGCTGAAATTCAAAAAGAACCGAATTCTTTATTGATTGGCAGCAGGAATATGACACAGGAAAACGTACCAAAAAAAAGTAGTTTTGGAAATAAATTTTCAAATTTTTGGTTTCAATTTGAAACCGGAATTAAACTTGATGATACGCAATCGGGTTACAGATTATACCCTTTACAATTATTGCCGAAACAATTTTATACCAATAAATTTGAGTTTGAGATTGAAGTTATTGTTCGTTCTGCATGGAAAGGTATTTTGGTAAAAAATATTGCAATCGAGATTTTATATGATCCTGCTGAACGTGTTTCACATTTTCGCCCTTTTAAAGATTTTACCAGAATCAGTATTCTAAATACTGTTCTGGTTCTAAATTCGCTTTTGTATATCAAGCCCAGAGACTTTTTTCGGAAAGCAAAAAAAAAAGGTTTTAAAAAGTTTTTTCTTGAAGATATTTTAGAAAGCAACGATTCTAATTTCAAAAAAGCGGCTGCAATTGCATTAGGTATTTTTATCGGTATATCTCCATTTTGGGGATTTCAAACCGTATTACTTTTATCATTTGCCACCTTACTCAGACTCAATAAAGTCATTGCTTATCTCTCTTCAAATGTTAGTTTTCCACCTTTTATTCCATTTATTATTTATGGTTCTTTAAAAATGGGAAGTTATTTTGTATCCAATAAAACCACTTTGGTTTTAGACAGTTCACTTACACTTGACGACATTCAGCAAAATGCTACACAATATATCGTTGGAAGTCTTATTTTAGCAACCGTTTCTTCACTAACTATAGGTTTTTTGAGTTATTTACTTTTAACCTTTTTTAATTCAACTAAAAATAAAAAATAAACATGCATCACTATTTTTACGCCATTCATTTATTTGTTAACCGAAGAAAATCCCTTTCGGTTTTATTGGCTGTTCTGATGCTTTTTGTCTTGGGATTTTTTGCTTCTAAAATTAAATTTGAGGAAGATATTACAAAGCTTATTCCAACAAACGACAAATCTGATGTTACTGCAAAAGTGCTTAAACAACTTAATTTTGCAGATAAAATTACGGTTATTTTCAAGTTAGAAAAAAACGGAACCAGTGAAGATTTAAAAGAAATGGCTGCCATTTTTTCAGATAGTGTTTCTAAATCATGTAAGCCATATATAACTGGAATTCAAGGAAAGGTTGACGAAGAAAACATTCAGGAAACAATAGATTTTGTGTACAACAATCTCCCATTATTCCTTGACAATAAAGATTATGCCGCTATACAAAACAAACTCAATAAAGATAGTATTGTAGCAACCGTTCAGGGAAATTATAAATCGATTATCTCGCCTTCTGGATTTTTGACCAAAGATTTCATTTTGGAGGATCCGCTCGGGATTTCTTTTATCGCTTTAAAGAAATTGCAACAACTAAATGTTGGTGATGACTTTACCCTTGATAATGGATACGTGATGACCAAAGACAAAAAGAAATTACTACTTTTTATTACATCAAATCTCCCATCGAGCGAAACTGAAAAAAATACTGTTTTTGCTGCAAAGCTAAAATCAATTCAGGACAATCTAAATCAGAAATTCAAAGCAAAAACTTCAATTAGTTATTTTGGTTCAGCTTTGATAGCTGTTGCCAATGCCAACCAAATTAAAAGCGATATTATCCTGACGACAACAATCGCGATGATCACTTTAATGTTGATCCTGATTTTATTCTACAGAAAAATATTAATCCCATTAATCATTTTTATTCCAACCGTTTTTGGAGCTCTGTTTGCTATTGCATTTTTATTTTTTGTAAAAGAACAAATTTCCGCAATTTCCCTAGGAATTGGTTCAGTTTTATTAGGAATTACGATTGATTATTCCATTCATATCCTTACGCATTACAAACACAACAGTGATGTAAAAACGTTATACAAAGACATCACTATGCCTTTGATTATGAGCAGTTCGACTACGGCTGTCGCATTTTTATGTTTGCTATTTGTGAAATCGGAAGCGCTTAATGACTTAGGGATTTTTGCTGCTGTAATTGTTATGGCTTCTGCATTTTTCTCCCTCTTAATTGTTCCGCATTTATACAAACCGAAAGAAAATAATTTTGAATACAAGAAAAATGTAATCGACAAGCTGGCGCATTTTTCATTTCATAATAATAAATTCCTAATCGGTTTTTGTGTTCTCATTACGATTATCTGCTGTTTTACTTATAATAATGTTGGCTTCAATAACGATTTGTCACAGCTTAATTTTGTTCCGAAAGAAATAAAAGCTGCAGAAAAAGAGCTGGAAGAAAGCACCAGCTTAACATCAAAAACAATATATGTTGCTTCGTACGGAAAAAGTATGGAAGAAGTTCTGCAAAACAACAGCCGTCTTTTTTCAGATTTGTCTGCAGCAAAAGAACAGCAAAAAATATTAAACTTTAGTTCAATTGGCGGAATTATGCTTTCGCAAAAAGAACAGCAACAGAAAATTGAAAAATGGAATTCTTTTTGGGATAGTAATAAAAAACAACTCTTAAAATCCAGTTTAATTTCCGAAGGTTCAAAATTAGGATTTAAACCTACAACATATAGTACGTTTTTTGACCATTTAGATTTTAATTTCAAACCGATTTCAGCAGCTGATTATCTAAAAATTCAGGCATTGCAACTGCATGAATTCGTAACCGAAAAAAATGGTTTTTTCACGATTTCAACTTTAGTAAAAGTAGCTCCAAAACAACGTGACGCTTTTGTAAAGATGGCTGAAACTAAAAAAAATCTGATTGCTATCGATCGTCAGCAGATGAATGAAACGTTTTTCAGCACTTTAAAAACTGATTTCAATTCTCTTATAAATTATTCGTTTATTGCCGTGATCCTGATTTTATTTTTCTTTTTCCGAAGAATAGAACTGGTTATTGTAAGCTGTATTCCTATTGCCTTAACAGGAATTGTGACAACAGGTATAATGGGCATTTTTGATATTCAGATGAATATTTTCAGCATGATTGTCTGCACGCTTATTTTTGGCCACGGGGTCGATTTTAGCATTTTCATGACGAGCGCACTACAAAAAGAATATACAACCGGAAAAAACGAAATTGCAATTTACAGAACCTCAATAATTTTAGCAGTAATTACTACCATTTTAGGAATTGGTGCCATGATTTTTGCAGAGCATCCGGCATTAAAATCTATTTCATCTGTATCCTTAATTGGAGTTTTTGCCGCACTCATTATTACCTTTATCTTCTATCCGATTCTTTTTAAATTATTCATTTCAAACCGCCCAAAAAACGGGAATGCTCCATTTCAATTAAGAACCTTTCTTCACGGTATACTCTCTTTTTTCTATTATGGATTTGGTGGTGTTTTAATGTCAATTTTTAGTTTAATCATTATGCCGATTATTCCACTTAATGAAAAAACAAAAATGAAAGGATTCCGATATGCGATTTCTAAATTCATGAAATCAGTATTATATTCTAATCCGTTCCTTCAAAAAAAAGTGATTAACCCTTATAATGAAAACTTTGAAAAACCTGCCATTATAATTGCAAATCATTCTTCGTTTCTAGATATTTTGATATGCGGAATGTTAAGTCCAAACATTATTTTTTTAGTAAATGATTGGGTTTACAACTCCCCTATTTTTGGTGCTACGGTTAGAAAAGCAGGATTTTATCCTGTTTCAGAAGGTCTTGAGGGTGGTGTTGAGCATTTACGCCAAAAAATAAATGAAGGGTATTCATTGATGATTTTTCCGGAAGGAACCCGTTCAGAAAGCAATGAAATTAAACGCTTTCATAAAGGTGCTTTTTATCTTGCTGAACAGTTTAATTTAGATATTCTTCCTTTGCTTATTCATGGGGCTTCAGAAGCAATTCCAAAAGGTGATTTTGTCATTCATGATACCAACCTTACCGTTTCTATATTAAAAAGAATCACGGCTGATAATCTTTCATTCGGAAAAAATTATACTGAAAGAACCAAACAATTGGGTGCGTTTTTTAAATCAGAATTTCAAAAAAACCGTCAGGAACTAGAAGGGCCGGAATACTTCAAAAAAATGCTTATCAACAGTTATGATTACAAAGAAGCAGAAATTATAAATAGTATAAAAAGCAACTTAAAAACAAATCTGAAAATCTATTATCAACTCAACAAACATATTTCAGCGAAAGCTAAAATATTACATTTGTCGAATGATTATGGGCAATTAGATGTGTTATTGGCTTTACAGCAACCCCAACGAAAAATATATTCTTATAATTCAGATGAAGAAAAAATCGCTGTTGCAAAGAACAATTATTTCGTTACAAAAAGAAAAATTTATTATCAGGAAAATCTGGAAACAGCTATTCAAAACCAATATGATGTTATTTTGATTTCGGAAGAAAATTATAATAATGATATTGAAAAAATCATTTCTGTATCTTCCTGTGTTATTTTAGTAAATTGTCAAAGTTTAAAAACCACTTTGATTAACTTAGGTTTTGAATGTGTTTTAGAAGAAAATTCAATAGTCATATTAAAGAAAAATTAGAATGAAAAATCATTATGACGTTGTAATTGTAGGCAGTGGTTTGGGCGGATTAGTATCGGCAATTATTTTAGCCAAAGAAGGCTATAGTGTATGCGTACTCGAAAAAAACAATCAGTATGGTGGAAATCTTCAGACTTTTGTACGGGACAAAACCATTTTTGATACCGGAATTCATTATATTGGTGGATTAAGCGAAGGGCAAAATTTGTACAAATACTTTAAGTACATTGGCATTATCGATCATTTAAATTTAAAAAAAATGGACGAAGATGCTTTTGATGTTATCTCATTTGAAGATGAAAACAAAGAATATCCGCATGCTCAGGGATATGAAAATTTTGTAAATCAATTAGCAAAACATTTCCCCGAGGAAAAAAAAGCTATTGAAAATTATTGCGAAAAAGTTAAATCAACATGCGATTCATTCCCGTTATACAACTTACAATGGGAAGGAAAATATGATAGTGAAATCCTGACATTAAACGCTAAAGAAACAATTGACCAGTTTACCCAAAATGAAAAACTAAAAGCGGTTTTGGCCGGATCAAATTTTTTATATGCCGGAATTGCAGATAAATCACCTTTTTATGTTCATGCACTTTCTGTAAATTCTTATATACAGAGTTCATGGCGATGCATAAACGGAGGAAGCCAAATCACAAAACAGCTTTTAAAACAGCTTAAAAAACATGGTGGCGAATTTTATAAATATAAGGAAGTTACCCATTTTAGTGTCGAAGACAACAAAGTGACCTCTGCCAAAATGAAAGACGGAACTGAGGTTTTTGGTACTTATTTTATATCGAACATTGAACCTAAAACTACCTTGAAAATGGTAGGAGAAGAAAATTTCAGAAAATCTTTTTATAGCAGGATCCAGAGTCTTGAAGGTGTTATTTCTGCTTTTAGCCTATACATCGTTTTTAAACCTAAAACCTTCAAATATATCAATCACAATTATTATCATTTTAAGAATAGTAATGACGTTTGGAATGCTCATGAATACGATGAAAATTCATGGCCAAAAGCATATATGGCTTCAATGAATGCCTCTAAAAATGTAGAAGAATGGGCAGATGGAATGACTTTTATCACTTACATGAAGTATGATGATTTATTACCATGGGTAAATACTTTTAATACTACTGCCGAAGAAAACGATCGCGGCGAAAGCTATGAAGAATTTAAATCCAGAAAAGCTGCACGTTTTTTAGAAGAAATCGAAATAAAATTTCCTGGAATTAAAGATTGCATCAAATCTGTACATACTTCTACCCCACTATCCTATCGTGATTATATAGGCGGACATAATGGCAATATGTATGGTTATGTAAAAGATTCCAACAATCCGATGAAAACTTTTATAGCACCAAAAACTAAGTTAGATAATTTATATTTAACGGGTCAGGGTATTAACATGCACGGTGTTTTGGGCGTGACTATTGGAGCAGTTGTCACCTGTTCTGAAATTGTTGGAAAAGAATATCTGGTCAACAAAATTAATCAGGAATCTGAATAGAGATATGAAAAACCGAATTTACATTTATTTTCTTGTCGGTTTTTTAATGCTGCTTGTTGCATGCGGCACATCCAAGTCTATGCACCATCGGCCGGATATTACCAATTATAATACAGAGAAACCCTCTGTAATAAAACAATCAGATTCAGTTTTTATTTCTGGAAAAAATTCTTTTTCAAAAAACAAACAAGGCCTTTGGGAATTATATGTAGAAGGAGATCCGTTGGAAATTGGCCTGACAACCGGAGCCTTATCCGATTCACTGCTAAAAAAACAGCAACAGATTTTTTTTTCCAGAATTGAAGATATCATTCCTTCAAAATTTCAACAAGCTTTACTTCGAAGTTTTTTAAAATGGTACAACAGAAAATTATATCAAAATGTACCAAATGAATATCAAGCAGAAATTTACGGAGTTTCACAATACACTTCTCATAATTTTGATAACATCGCCAATCAATACCAGCTTAGTTTGTACCTTCATGCTGCACATGATATTGGTCACGCTTTACAGGATTTGGCTTTGGTAGGCTGCTCTTCTTTTGCCGCCTGGGGCGAAAAATCTGAAGATGGTAATTTAATTCTGGGGCGTAATTTTGATTTTTATGTAAATGAGGCTTTTGCCGAGAATAAAATAGTAGCTTTTATAAATCCAAAAGAAGGACATCCCTTTATGATGGTAACCTGGCCAGGCATGATTGGTGCTGTTTCCGGAATGAACAAAGAAGGTTTGACGATAACCATAAATGCCGGAAAATCTGAAATTCCATTGACTGCCAAGACACCTATTTCGATTCTGACACGTGAGATTTTACAATATGCTAAAAATATTGATGAAGCGATTGCTATTGCAAAAAAAAGAAAAGTGTTTGTCTCTGAGTCAATTATGATTGGAAGTGCTCAGGATAACAAAGCTATTCTGATTGAAGTTTCACCTGAAAAATTGGGTGTTTTCGATGTTCCAAACAGCAGTCAATTGATTTGTTCAAATCATTTTCAGAGTGAAACTTATAAAAATGACAAACGAAATGCCTCGCAAATTATCAATAGCCATTCAAAATATCGCTTTGAAAGAATGCAGGAATTGTTTGTTGAGAATCCAAAAATTAATCCAAAAGTTGCTTCAGAAATTTTACGAAACAAAGAAGGCTTACAAAATATAGCATTGGGTTATGGTAATGAAAAAGCACTGAATCAATTGATGGCACATCACGGAGTTATTTTTAAACCGAAAGAAAAATTAGTCTGGGTTTCTTCAAATCCCTATCAGTTAGGCGAATTTGTGTGTTATAATTTAGATTCCGTTTTTAAAAACCCAAAATCGGGCTCTATTATTTCATTCCAAGAAAAAAACCAGAATATTGTCAAAGATCCATTTTTAGAAACTGCAGCATTTAAAAACTATAAAAAATTCAGAATCGAAGATCAGAAAATAGATTCCTATTTAAAAAATAAAACGGAAGCTCCGTTAGATTTTATTCAGGCTTATCAATCTTTAAACCCTGATTATTGGGTTGTATATTATAAAGCAGGATTGTATTTTTACCAAAAAAAGAACTTTCTGCTTGCTCAGGAAAACTTTAAAAAAGCATTAACCAAAGAAATCACAACTGTTCCTGATAAAGAAGCAATTGAAAAATATTTAAAAAAAATCAAAAGAAAATTACAATGATTCCAGCAATAGAAAAAAATTCTTTAGAAGAAATTAAAATTTTTCAAGAGCAAAAATTAGCAGAGCTTTTAACTTATATTAGTCAAAATTCTCCTTTCTACAAAAGGCTTTTTGCCGGACAAAATATTGATATTTCGAAAATTAAAACTCTTGAAGATTTACACTATTTACCGGTAACTACAAAAGAAGATTTACAACAATACAACGATGATTTTGTATGTGTCCCACAGCATAAAATTATTGACTATTCTTCGACTTCAGGAACTTTGGGCGATCCGGTAACTTTTGGTTTAACAGATTCTGATCTTGACCGATTGGCTTATAATGAAGCTATTTCATTCGCCTGTGCCGGAATTACAGAAGGCGATGTTGTGCAATTAATGACAACAATTGACCGTAAATTTATGGCTGGTCTGGCTTATTTTTTAGGTTTAAGAAAATTGAAAGCAGGCATTATCCGTGTGGGTGCCGGAATTCCGGAAATGCAATGGGATTCGATTTTAAAATACAATCCGAGCTATTTAATTACCGTTCCTTCTTTCCTTTTAAAATTAATTGAATACGCCGAAATACACGGAATCGATTACAATAATTCGAGTATAAAAGGTGCTGTCTGTATTGGGGAATCTCTGAGAGAACAGGATTTTTCGATGAATATTTTATCCAAAAAAATTACGGATAAATGGAACATCAGGTTGTTTTCGACTTATGCTTCTACCGAAATGAGTACGGCTTTTACAGAATGTGAATACGGTCAGGGCGGTCACCACCATCCGGAATTGATTATCGTTGAAGTTCTGGACGAAAATAATAGGCCTGTAAAAAATGGTGAAACGGGAGAACTGACTTTTACTACTTTAGGAATTGAAGCCATGCCGTTACTCCGTTTTAAAACCGGGGATATTGTACAGCTTCATAACGAACCTTGCTCCTGCGGGCGACATACTTTGCGTGTTGGACCGGTTGTGGGCCGTAAAAAACAAATGATCAAATATAAAGGCACGACACTTTATCCGCCAGCGATGAATGATGTTTTGAGCAGTTTTGATACTATTGAAAATCATCTTATCGAAATTTCTACCAACGATTTAGGGACTGATGAAATCCTGATTAAAATTGCAGCTAAAAATCAGACACCCGAATTTTTACAGGAAATAAAAGATCATTTTAGAGCGAAATTAAGAGTAACTCCAAAAATAGAATTTGCTACAAAAGAAGCTTTAAATCCTTTGGTTTTTAATCCAATGAGTCGAAAACCAATTCGTTTTTTTGATTACCGATAGTTTTAGGTACAAAGTTACAAAGGCTCAGAGGAACAAAGGTTTAGATTCTGAATGTAAAACCTTTGAGCCTTTGTAACTCTGAACCTTTAACCTCAATTTGGCACAAATTGAACTAAATGTTGTAATTTTGCACAAAATAGTGAAGATGGTCAAGATTGGCAACATAGAATTACCCGAATTTCCTTTATTACTCGCACCGATGGAAGACGTAAGCGATCCGCCGTTTCGCAGATTATGCAAAACGCATGGTGCTGACATGATGTATTCTGAATTTATTTCATCAGAAGGATTAATTCGTGACGCTATAAAAAGCCGAATGAAACTGGATATTTTTGATTATGAACGTCCGGTTGGAATTCAGATTTTTGGTGGAGATGAAGAAGCAATGGCACTTTCGTCCAAAATTGTTTCCACCGTAAAACCTGATTTAGTCGATATTAATTTTGGCTGCCCCGTAAAAAAAGTAGTCTGCAAAGGTGCCGGCGCTGGTGTTTTGAAAGATGTTGATTTGATGGTACGTTTAACCAAAGCCGTTATTAGAAGTACCGATTTGCCTGTTACCGTAAAAACACGTTTGGGCTGGGATGAAAGTTCGATTAATATTGATGAAGTTGCTGAAAGGCTTCAGGATATTGGTGTTCAGGCTTTGACCATTCACGCCAGAACCCGCGCACAAATGTACAAAGGCCACGCCGACTGGTCGCATATTGCACGTGTAAAAAACAACCCAAGAATTACAATGCCTATTTTCGGAAACGGTGATATCGATAGTCCCGAAAAGGCATTACGATATAAAAACGAATATGGAATCGACGGAATCATGATTGGTCGTGCTGCCATTGGCTATCCGTGGATTTTTAATGAAATCAAACATTTCTTTAAAACAGGCGAGCACTTGCCTGCTCCAACGGTTATTGACCGTGTTGAAGCAGCCAGAAATCATTTGCAATGGTCTATGGACTGGAAAGGGGAACGTTTGGGAATTGTAGAAATGCGTCGTCACTACACCAATTATTTCAAAGGAATTCACTCTTTTAAAGAATTCAAACAAAAACTAGTTACTACTGATGAACCTGAAAATTTATTCGCGATTATGAAAGAAATTGAACAGGTTTATGCGGGATATGAGTTTGTTTAGAAAATACTTAATATAATTTAATCAATTATTAGACTTAGAAATTTTTTTGAATTCAAATATTTTTATATATTTGCATTATAATTAACGCCACCTCATAATCTCAGTATTATGAACCTGCTCCTACTGGGAGCTTTTTTTTTATATCTATGTCAGAAGAAATTAAAAATAAAAAAGTAGTCTTTTACTTTGATGGGTTTAACTTTTATCACGGATTTAAATCTTATACGGGATCACATCCTGATTGGAAAAACTATTTTTGGATTGATTTTGTCAAACTTTGTACACAGTTTGTTTTTGCACATGACAATCAAATTTTACACAAAGTAAAATATTTTACCGCACCACCCATAAATAAATTAAAGAAAAGCAAACAAAGTGCTTTATTTGGAGCTAATAAAATTACTAACGGTTCTATTTTTGAAGTTGTTAATGGTCATTATGCTGATAAATTCATAGATTGCCAAGCAACCTGTAAAGAAAACTTTAAGGTCCCTGAAGAAAAATGTACTGATGTAAATATAGCATTACACATGATCGGTGATTGTATAAATAATGACGTCGATATTATAGTTTTAATTACTGCGGATAGTGATCAAGTGTCTACTATCAAATTTATAAATCAAAAGTTTCCACACATTAAAACAAAATTATATTTCCCCCCTGATAGAAAGTCGAATGAATTAAAATCATTATTTAAAACAGTTGTTTATCTTGAGAATCATGAAGATAAATTTAAAAATGCAAAAATGCAATTCGAAGTAAAAAATGAAACGAAAACTTACACAAGACCAAGTGATTGGAAAAAATAGTTGTTTTTAATTATATTTCTAATATTAGCATAATTTATACCTCAATACTTTTCCACTTTCCTCTTTTATAGAAAAAGATTCCTGCTAAAGTTATAGCTGTTTCAGCAACCGGAATTGCAATAAAAACGCCTGTCGGCCCCATATTAAAATGTTTTGCCAGTACATAAGCCAGTGGAATCTGGAACATCCAAAACCCGAAAAAGTTAATTCCGGTTGGTGTCCAGGTATCTCCTGCCCCATTGAACGTATTGATCAAAACCATCCCGATTCCGTAAAAAATAAATCCGATGCTCATTGTACGCAATGCTTCAGCAGCAATTGTTTTGACCATTTCATCATTCGTAAAAAAAGAGATAATATAGTTGCCAAAAACTAATGTAATAATCATAATCGAAGCCATGAAAATCACGTTGTATTTTGCTGTTGTAAAAACCGATTTTTCAGCACGTTCGATTTGTTTGGCTCCTAAATTCTGTCCGACTAAAGTTGCCGCCGCATTACTTAATCCCCAGGCAGGAAGGATAAAAAACATCATAATCCGAAGTGCGGTCTGATAACCTGCCGACCCATGATCTCCTCCGGTTGTAGCTACCAATTTTGCCAGGAAAATCCAGCTGCAGGATGCGATTACAAATTGTAAAATTCCCGGAGCTGCAATTTTTACCAAAGCTTTTATTTGTGTAAAATCCGGAGCGAAGTATGAAATTTTGATTTTTAAAATTCCGTTCCCTGAAAATAAATGATATAATTGATATACTACTCCAATACTTCTTCCGATGGTAGTCGCCAAAGCTGCACCAATTAATCCAAAAGCCGGAACCGGTCCTAAACCGTTAATTAAAATCGGGCATAAAATAATATTGCAGATATTAGCAATCCAAAGACTTTTCATAGCTATTGCTGCATTTCCTGCACCGCGAAATATTCCGTTTATTAAAAACAAAAGCATAATGCATAAACTGGAACCAATCATGATTTGGGTAAACCTGAAACCGTGTTCTGCAGATTCTAATGACGATCCCATAAGTACTAGAATGTCTTTCGCATACATAATTCCGAAAATGCTCAATACACTATTAACGGCAAAAGCAATAATAATAGCCTGCATTCCGGCTTTTGCTGCAGCGACCGGATCTTTCTCTCCAATTCGTCTGGCCACAACTGCTGTCGCTGCCATGCTCATTCCAATGGCAAGAGAATATATAATTGTCAAAACTGATTCGGTTAAACCAACAGTCTGAATCGCAAAACTACTGTGTTCCAAATGCCCTACGAAATACAAATCGACCAATGCAAAAACAGATTCCATCATCATTTCCAAAACCATTGGAATGGCTAACAGAATTACTGCTTTTTTGATGCTTCCGGATGTATAATCAAATGATTCTTCTCCTTTCAGCGCTTGTTTTAATGTGGTAAAAATTTTAGAAAATAGATTTTTCTTTATAACTGTTTCTGTCATGATATTTTAGGATAAATGATAAAATTGGTTCAGATGTATTAATCTGAACTGAAAAAAGTAAAAGCGTAAGTATCCTAAATTATTCTAAAAATAAAATTAGGATTAGGCAGAAACAATCATATGCTGTAGATTTTTAAGGTGGTAAATATAAGTATTTTTCAGGAAGAAATATTTATTTGACTTTTCAATATTTCAATAAGTTGATCTTTTTCCTTAATCCTTAATTCATATTGTGCTATAAGTTTTTCATGAATTAAAACAGTATCACTTACAGCAATTTTATCACCAAATAAATCAGATATTGATGTTTCTAATAATACAGAAAGCTTTTGTATCTCGTTAGGTATAAATGGTATTTCTCCCTTTTCTCTCCTACTGTATTGAGACTGATTTAAACCCAATTCATTAGCAAGATAATCCTGAGAAAACTTTTTGATTTCCCTAATAAACCTAACTTTTTGGTGTAACTGCATTTCTAAATAATTTACTAATTCATGTCTTAATCACATAATAAATGTTATTATCACATTTAAAAACTTGAAATTAATTCTTTTTTTTTGAAAGAAAAAAATTACTTTAAAAATAAGATGGTAGCTATAAATAAAAATTTCTTTAAAACGACATTATTAGCTATAATTCTTATTATAAGTCTTGTATTAAATCATAATTCTGATTTTTGGATTGGTCGTGAATATGTTTATTATCAGCTATTTCTTTTAATAATATTTTCCGCAACCTTATTCACTTTCTCAAAAGAACCATTACAACTTGGCAAGACTGATTTTGCTGTATTACTTGTTCTTTTATATTTATCGATTTCAAGAAGTTTGTGTTTAAAGTCAATAAATGAAATTCATGTCATAAGCACGTTTGCGCTCATTATTTATTATATATCATTAAAAAAAATTCATTTAAAATATGACGCAATTAATGTATATTATGATTATGTCGTTTTTATTGGGGTGCTGCTTAGTATTTATTGCATAATTCAATATAATGGTATTATCGAACGAACAAATTATTATTGGCAAGTAACTGGTAATTTCCCCAATCCGGGACCATTGGGTGGCTTCATCGCTATAATTTTATCACTGGCATGTTGTCAATTATCACAAAAAGTCATTCTTAAAAAGCCTTTAAGATTAATACTTTATTTACTTGCCGTTTTTTTAATGGTTTTTGTACTTATACTTAGTGCTTCCAGAGCTGCAATGTTAGCTGCAGTTGTCACAATTGTTACTATAATAAGTTATTTTACTTTCAAAAAATGGAAATATTTTAAATACTTTTTGTTTTCTTCAATACCTCTTCTTTTATTCATTTTTTACAGTAAAGGAACTGATTCTGTTTATGGACGATTACTGATTTGGAAAATTTCCTTTCTTTCATTTCTAAAAAATCCATTAACTGGTGTTGGTTATAATTTTTTTAATGTTGAATATATTAATTCGCAGGCTGATTATTTTTCTAAAGGTGGTACTACAAAAGAAATTCTACTGGCCGGAGCAAATTCACAGGCATTCAACGAATTTTTAAAATTCATTCTTGAAAACGGATTATTAGGAATTATTATAATTGTTATTGCAGGTATATGGATATTTAAATCTAAACAGTCACTACTCATTGATCATAAAGAAGACTTTACCTTAGCATCACTTGCTGTTTATTTATCATTTATTGTTTTTGCCTTCTTTTCATTTCCACTACAATTTTTTCCTTTCAAATTAATTTTATTGAATCAAATTGCTGTAAGAAATTACAATCCTTTAGATCTTCAAATTAAGGTAAATGAAAACTTCAAAAAAGCAGTATTTTGTTTAATGGCCGCATCATTAATTCTCCTAATTAATTTTCAATACAAAGGATTTCATGCCTCGAAGAGTGCAAGCGAACTAGAATATACTAATCCTGATTCCAGTAAAACTCTTTATGAATATGCAGAAAATAGATTAAATAATGATGGAAACTTTTTATTGCGTTATGGCAATTTTCTTGAAGATACAGATATTGATACTGCCTTATTTTTATATGAAAAAGCAAAAAAAATAAATAATCTGCCGATACTTTATAGTAAGACAGCAAATCTTTATGAAAAAAAGCAAAATTATAAAAGTGTAGAAAGCAATCTTTTGAAATTACATTTTATACAGCCTCATTTATTTAAACCCCAGGAAAAATTATTAGAATTCTATATCCGAAACGGTAATCTAAAAAATGCCAGATTTTATGCTAATGAAATTTTAAAAACGCCTATAAAAATTAAAAGCAAAGAAGTTTTTCTTATAAAGCTAAAAGCAAAAAAATATTTAATCCATTCTATTTACTAATATTTAAACCAATAATCTATGAAAAAACATTTTTATTATGCGATTGCATTCCTTTTATTTTTAACCGTATCTTGTGTCAGCGAAAAAATTGAAACACAAGAAACCAATGTCAACTACATTCCTGAAAAGGTTTGGGTATATGATGGGGATAATACTGTGTTGAAAGGAGTGATTCAGGAATTAAAAACCAGTACACACAGAGCATCATTAGAAAGACGATTATTAAAAAATGAAGTCTTATGGAAAAATGCTGAATTTTTAGTCATCGAAGATAAGAAAAGAATCTTAGTGCCTTTTTTAAGTATTGATAAGGAAAATATAATTGGCTTTTTTGCTTTGTATAGGGATGCTAAAGGAAAAATACAATATGATATGACTGTTCGCAGTGATGTATTTAACAAAAATGTAAAACTTCCTTTTTGGGATTCTAATATTTGGGTTGGTTATTTTAAAGCGTATGACAGAACAATATTAGGGAAGAAAAACGGAAATCCCGGAGTTATGCGTAAGGCCATTTCCGCAGAACAATTAAAAGCAATGACATCGCGAACAATATGTTATGATATTCCTTATGAATCATGTATCACTGTAGGAGGTGGTGGTGGAGATTGCGGAGACAGTGGAGAGTCCTGGTCAGATTGCGGTGGTGGAGGAGGTTCATATACTGTTTGTACCACCTATTATAATTCTTATTGCTTTGAGGTCCCTGATGACCCTAATCCGGAAAATCCAAATCCTGATCCAAATCCTGATCCAGAGGATCCGGGTTCTGGTGGTGATGAACAAATTTTTAATTATCTTAATGGAAAAGCAGATTGCCTATTTCAACTTCTAAACACAACTAGCTCAAGTTTTACTAATGCTATTAAAAAATTTGATGGTGAGTTTCCTGTCAGTCATTTAACGTTTATTAATAATGAAAATTTACCAACTGGAACCTATGGTGTCACAAATCCTCCTAACAATTTTAATATAATTATAGAAATGAGTAATACGCAATTGACCAATATTTCTGATATTGGTGGAGCAATTGCTATTGCACATGAAATAGTTCATGCTGAAATTTTTAGAAAGCTCTTATCTGCTGCGCAAAAAGGTGACTTAAATACAAACCAACATACAACTCAAGAAAACATTAATTTTGTTAACTCTTTAAGGAATAATTTTCCTGGCTTATATGATTATTATTATGACAGATATCATCCAACATGGAATCATGATTTAATGGCTCAGCATTATCGTTCTACTATTGCAGATATAGCCCAAGAATTTGATAATAGTACTTTTTCTAGACAAGTCTACGAAGATTTAGCTTGGGCTGGTTTGAGAACACTAGAAGGGAATGTAAACTCTGTCGCATGGGATAATTTGAGTACTGTTGAGCAACAAAGAATATTATCAAATTTAACAAACATATTTCACAATGGAACTTCAAATTGTAATTAAATGAGAAAAATACTTTTATTAATGATAATGGTTTCAAATTTTGTTTTTTCACAAAACAAAGACTATTATACACTCGAAAAAAAAGGGAATAAATATCCCAAAATAGTTAGATATGTATTTTTAAATAATGGCGATAAAATCATTCAAGATAGAAATATAATTTTTTTTAATATTAAAAATCAAAGATTTAAATACATTAAAAACTATCACAAAACAGATACTTGCTCATTTTCTTCATTAAAAAAAATCAAAATAATAACAATCGATCAATTAATTAAAGATGAATATAAGGAGCATTTAAAGAGAACCAAAGAAAATAACTTAAAAATTCCTGCTCCATTAAATCATTATAACTCTAAAGTTTTTATAATAGAAAAAGTATCCTCAGAAAAAATTATTAAATATGAAGTTGAGTGGATTTACTCTATTGATTAAAAATTATTATAAAATAAAACTTGAAGAATTTTTTAAATATAATACTTAAGATATAAAGAAGATGAAAGTCCAAACTTAGGTTTGGTGCTTTTATTCGTTAATCATTCATAAAAAGATTATAGATTTCCTATTAAGCACAATATCAAATTTCAACACCTTGTTATTAATATCATGAATAAAAAAATTTATATCTTTTTATCTGCCTTATTATTTTCTTGTTCTATACAAAAAGATAATAATAATAAAATATATCCAATCAAAACTTCAACAGAATCCAGAGGATTATGGTAAAGATGTGGATGGTAATTGCACATTTATTAACAAAAACAAATTATGTGGAACATATAAATTCAAAACTATTGGCAATGGATATGTAGTAAACATAGCTGGTTTAGGGTTTACTGCTAATAGCCCAAGTGGCGATAGAGTTATCGCAGAATTAGGAGTAGTTTGCGTTACCATTCCAAAATATAATTTCCCAATTGCACAATCTTCAGCTAAGTTTAATGCTGCCTGGACTAGTACAATGAATGAAGTAATGACTTATTTAAATAACACTACTGGAATTGTTAATCCAACTCCAACAGTTCTTAAGGGCCTTATAAAAGAATTTTTAACTAATAATTTAAATTATGTTTCAGGTTTTGGTTCAGGAGTATCTATTAATACAGGAGGCTGTAATGGTGTTCCATATTCAAATGCTGTTTATTGCCAATAATATATGATTATGTTTGAAAAAAATCTAAAAATCGATTTCGATAATCTTTTGCCAGAATATCCTAAAGTTTCCCATTGTATAAAAAAGTATTATCCCATAGGGATAACAAGGGAAAACAAAGATTATTTTGATTATTCTGGTATTAAAGAATTAAATGCAATTATTGAAAAAAACATTCTAGACGATGATTATTATAAGAAAGAATGGGACGAAGGATTTATAAATGAACTGAAATTAAAATTAAATTTTCAGGATATACGTGGTACAACAGCAGGTTTAGTTCCTAACTTTTCAGGAGTTATTACCTTAGAAAAAACTTTGGAGAGTAGAACAGAATTACATTTTTATAAAAGCTTAATAGGAAATTATTTTACTATCGAAATTTTAGAAAATATCCATTCTAAAGAAATTTCTCATCCAATTTTTGGTAATAGAAAAATCTGGGCTATTGAAAATATAGTTACTTCTCCAGTTGGAAAGTATAAGTCATTATTCGAAAGAGTTTATCAATTAATTATTGAGAAATACAATGAAGCGAAATTTCTGCCATACATTTTTGATTTATATAAAGTGAAACTTTTAGATGTTCCATATAAGTCCGATGGAGAGGAAGTAACCATCGCTGGAGCGTTCTTTCAAAAATATTCTTCTTACAATGACTCTATTAATATAATTGGAGATATTAAATATAAACTGGATGAATTAAAATAATTAATAAAATGAGTGCCAAATTTTAGGTTTGGCACTTTTAAAATTATAGAATTTTACCTATTAACAATAATTATCGTCTCAAATTCAATTCAAAGTTTCATCTAACTTAATTCAAAAACTATGAAACGTATTTTTTTAACATTCATCCTCTTAACACTATTCTCTTTTAAAGGAATATGTCAAAATGAAACTATTCAAGGGAATATCTATATTAAATTAATAGATGTTCAAAATCTATTTGATAAATTGTCTGATGAACAATTAAAACAAATCAATCACTACATTGATAACCCCAACGCCTCTTTATCAGAAGAAGAAAATAAATTAACCAATCACTACAAATTTTTGTTAGAAAATAATCTATTAAACAAACCTCATTTTAAATTAAAAACAAATGCTGGGAAAATAATAAATGTATATACTGACGAAACAGAATATTTAAAACTAAAAAATAAATTAAATGGTTTCGATAAATATGAAGAACAAATAACACTTGCATTTAATGGTGTTAAAAAATCTGATGGCTTTTTTGATGAAGCATTGTATTACGCTAATCAAATTACTTCTGTTGAAAAAATAGCCGGAGAAACCGATTGGAAAAAATAAAATTCAAAATTATATTATTCGACATAGATTGCTTTTTTATTAAAAACAGTCTATGTCATTTTATATTAAATATGAAATTACATCATTTAATTCTGCTTCTTTTTATAGTAAGAAGCTACGATCATTCTTTTGCTCAAATAAAGAATTCTTTAAATAAGGCTGGAAATAATGTACAAGAACTAGAAACTGTTATCAAACATTACAAGAAGCAAAGTGATAACGAAAAATTGAAAGCCGCTTATTTTTTAATTGCAAACATGGATAAAAAAGGCACCTACATCAATGATTTGGTAGATGATAAAGGAATTTCTGTAGGTTTTAATATTTCCAATTTTAAAAATGAAAACGAAGAGAAAAAATGGTTAGACTCCGTTACATCCTTCAGAGGAAAACTTCACGAGTATGAAAATTTCTTACCGGATTTAAAACATATTAGTGCTCAATTCCTAATCAATAATATAGACAGGGCATTTGAAGTAAAACAAAAAAGTCCTTTTTGTAAAGGGATATCCGATGCTGATTTTTATGAATACATTTTACCGTATAGAGTAGATCTCGAAAAATTAGAATTTTGGAGAGATTCTGTTTTAAATAATTTTTCGAAAGAACAAATAGACTCGATTTACAACTTTTCAACAGTTCTGGCTGCCACAAACTATGTAGATAAAATATACCAGAAACGATTCAAATTCGGAGAAAGACGTTATTTTAAGGAAAAGAAAGTCAGATCTTATTCTGAGTTAATAAAAGACAAAGAAGGCAAATGCAATGATATGTGTAATCTTGTTGTTTTAGCATTACGAGCACTCGGAATTCCAAGCGGCTTTGATAGTATCAAGTATAAAAGAGCCTCGAATGATGTTGGACATGAATGGTGTTTCGTGAAAGATATAAAAACAAATAAAAATTATCAGTTTGATGCCTTGTCCAATAATGGTCCGGGATTCTTCAATTTACCTTATAAAAATGCACCCAAAGTAGCTCGAAAACAATATGCACTTTTAGCAGATGCTTCTGTAAAAAATGACAAATCTGTAATTCATCCCGATTTTTTTGAAAATAATATGCTTGATGTTACATCTGAATATTTTGAAACGACAAATGTGACAATTCAATTAGAAAAGAAATTTCAAGAACCGTTATATCTTTGCATTTGGCATAAAGGATGGTGGAAACCTGTTGACTATTTTTATAATCCGAATCAAACGAATGCTACATTTAACAATATATCAAAAGATAATTTATATTGTCTTACAAAGTATCGTTTTTTTACAACTGAACAAGTGAATGAGCCTTTCATAGTCAATAAGTTTGGTGAGATTAAATATTGCAGTTCAAAAGAATTAAAAAAGCAGGTTTCTTTAAATGAATATCAAAATAAAGAATTAAAAAAGGCAAGCAACAATACCGAGATATTAGATTTTGATAATCAGCAGAAAATTTGTCGAAAAGTTGCTGAAAAAGATGGAAAAAAGGATGAGTGGCAAAGTTTTTCAGAAGTAAGCATCAAAACAAACACACTTTATTTGCTTGTAGATGATTTCAGTAAAACACAAAAAGTCTTTATATTAAAAGATGATGGCAGTGTTGATTGGTATTAGAATATAATTAATTCAGTAATTTTTTACTGACACGGCTGCTGGCAATTAAGGATGCTACAAAACCAAGCGTAATGATGGTTGCCATCACGATAAGTATGTTTTCGAATGAGAAGACCACCGGATATGCCAAGGTTGGCGTAATCATAATTAGTTCATATTGCTGCTGCAGCAGTACTAAAATCATACCTAAAAAAAGACCAATTATCCCTCCAAAAACACTTAACAAAGTTCCCTGAAGCAAAAATATTTTTCGAAGATGATTAATTTCGGTACCTAAATTAAAAAGGGTTTTTAAGTTTCCTTTCTTTTCTAAAATCATCATAATTAAAGCCCCTACCAAATTAAAAAGTGCTACAATTATGACCAGCGTAAAAATCAGGTATACAACAATATTTTCTGTGTTGAGCATTTTGTATAAGGACTCATTAAGCTGGGCTCTGTTTTTTAGCGTAATTTTATTTTTGAAAATGGTCTGGAGTTGAGAGCGTATTGCTTTCTCATCAGCATTTGATTTCAATTTGAATTCGATGCCGGAAATCTGATTCGGTTTATACATTAATAATTCCTGAGTCAAGCCTAAATCTGCAAAAATATATTTAGAATCCAGTTCTTCACTAATGGAATAAATTCCGACAGGCAGTACATCTGTTTTATTGAAAGCTTCTTCGGGATTTTCGATTGCTCCTTTTCCTGGTTTTGGC
Source organism: Flavobacterium salmonis (assembly GCF_903819435.1). Classification (GTDB taxonomy): domain Bacteria; phylum Bacteroidota; class Bacteroidia; order Flavobacteriales; family Flavobacteriaceae; genus Flavobacterium; species Flavobacterium chungangense. The sequence goes on from NZ_CAIJDP010000078.1 coordinate 51,055, forward strand.
GCAAATACCTGCAACGGATTTTCAAAGTCCAGAATCCCCATAGAAAAATCCTGTGAAATTCCATATCCAATTACAACCTGATAACTGTCCGGCTTTAGCCATTGACCATTAAAAAGTTTTTTTTTGATATTGTTAACCACAGGATAAAGGCTGTCAACACCTTTTAAATAAGTAACCTGCTGTTTGTCTTTAAATAAAAACAAAACGCGTTCTTCGATAATTTTGGTGTATGAAGCAACTCCTTCTATTTTTTTAATTTGATTTTCCTGAGCAGGCGTAATCAAAAATGACTTTCCGTAGGTGCTGGTCATTTTTAAGTCAGGATCAATTTCATTCGTGAATGAAAGACTGAAAACTTTCAATCCGCTAAAAACGGATAAAACCACAAACAAAGCCATGGTACCAACAATAATTCCGAGACTGGCAATTAAATTGATGATATTGATAGCGTTATTTTTACTGATGCTAAAAAGATAACGTTTGGCTATGTAGAGAGGGAAATTCAATTTAAGATTTTCTTCTTTTTTCTAAAAGATCACGGTTTTCAATTGGATTTTCTCTGTTGGCTAAAGCATTGTCAATTTTCTCAATATAGTCTAAAGAGTCGTCGATAAAGAATACCAGATTTGGTACACGTCGCAATTGCAAACGCACACGCTGAGATAAATCGTGTTTTATTAAAGTTGAATTTGATTTTATTCCTTCTAAAGTTTCTTGTGCTTTCTCTTGTGGAAAAATACTTAAATACACAGTCGCCACAGATAAATCTGTTGTAACACTTACTTTGGATACCGAAATTACTAAATTATTAATTCCGTTTTTTCTCACTTCACCTTGCAAAATATCAACCAAATCTTTTTGGATGACACCGCCTATTTTTTTCTGTCTGTTTGTTTCCATACTACAAAAATACTATTTTTAATTTCAATCGTATAATTTCATATTCAACATTCAAATGATTTTTATACGATTAATGCTGCTTTGATCAAATTCTACTATTTGATTCTAAAATTAAAATCTTTTATTTCTGTTAAAAGACATGAAAATCATCCGAAATGTTTTTTAGAGAATATCAAATCTCAAAAAAACAAAGCCTTAAAAAAGAAAATTTTCAAAATTAAAACCTCAAAAAACGAATCTGACATAAATTATAAAATTCACATAAAAAAGAAAACTAATCATATTAAAAAGTTGTATTTTGGATTAAAAAAATGAATAATTTTTATTAAATTACTTAAAATGGCATTTATTTAATAATTCAAGTATGGCGAAATTAGCACCTAGTTTAAATCATAAAGGTTGGGATGAAATGTTTTCTAATAAAGGCGTTCGGGATTCTTATCGTCAGGTTTTTCAAACTTTACAAGGTTTGAATCATAAAACGCTGACAAGTAAGCAAAAACAGGCTTCTGATTTATTCATGAATCAGGGAATTACTTTTACGGTCTATAGTGATGATGAAAATGGAATAGAAAGAATATTCCCTTTTGATATTATTCCCAGAATCATCACACAAGAAGACTGGTTAGAAATAGAATCAGGAATCAAACAACGTTTATTGGCCTTAAATTTATTTTTGGAAGATATTTATAATGAGCAAAACATTATAAAGGACGGAGTTATTCCGGCCGGATTAATTGCTTCATGTCCACATTATATTCAGGAAGTTCAGGGTATAAAAGTACCTCATAATATCCATGTGCACATTGCCGGAATCGATTTGATCAGAGGAGCAAAAGGCGAATTTTATGTATTGGAAGATAATTTACGATGTCCAAGTGGGGTAAGTTATATGCTCGAAAACCGTGAAATTACAAAACGAATTTTTCCGGATATGCTTTCGTCGAATCATGTGAGTATGGTAAGCAATTATCCGATGATTTTTCACAGTATTCTTGTTTCACTTTCACCTCGAAATGTTTCGAATCCAAATGTCGTTTTGCTGACTCCCGGAGTTTATAATTCTGCCTATTATGAACATAGTTATCTGGCACGCCAAATGGGGATTCCGCTTGTTGAAGGTCGGGACTTGGTAGTTAACAATAGTAAAGTGTACATGAAAACCACTTCGGGCTTACAGCAAGTTGATGTCATTTACAGACGTCTGGATGATGAATATCTGGATCCTTTGGTTTTTAAACCAGACAGCGCACTTGGTGTTCCGGGATTAATCAGCGCTTATCGTCAGGGAAATGTAGCCTTGGTTAATGCCGTAGGAAACGGAGTCGCAGATGATAAAGCTGTCTACGCTTATGTTCCGGATATGATTAAATATTATATGAACGAAGAACCAATTTTGAAAAATGTTCCAACATATCGTATGGAAAATTTAGACGAACGCGAGCATGTTTTTGCCAACATGGAAAGTATGGTTATAAAAGAAACCAACCAAAGTGGCGGTTATGGAATGATCATGGGAAACAAAGCAACTCAGGAAGAAATGGACGAAGCTAAAATTGCGATCACCAGCAATCCCCGAAATTTTATTGCACAGCCTATTATTCAGCTCAGCACGGTTCCGTGTCTGATTGACGGACAGCTTAAATTACGCCATGTCGATTTAAGGCCATATGCCTTATGCGGTCCAAAAGGAATTCAGATTGTTCCGGGCGGTCTAACGCGTGTAGCACTTACTGAAGGTTCTTTGGTTGTAAACTCCTCTCAGGGTGGCGGAAGCAAGGACACCTGGATTATTAAATAATATAAACATTCAAAAAAAATTAAAGATATGCTTAGTAGAGTTGCTGATGGAATGTTTTGGCTTAACCGGTACATGGAAAGAACAGACGGAATGTTACTTACCTTAAACACTTCCTATATTTTATCTTTCGATAAAGAAATTAACGATTTTCAGGGCTACAAACCGCTCTTAGAATATTACACGAGTTTGTCAAAGGCTAAAATTCACTCCATACAATATGACACACCTCATGTTTTGAAATATATAATTTGTGATAACCAGAATGACAATTCGGTAAAAAACTTAGTCATTAAAGCACGAGAAAATGCCAGAGGTTCTCAGGATAAAATTACCAAAGAATTGTGGGAGCACATTAATTCGATGTATCATTTTATGAACTCTCCTGATTTACCCAAAAAACTCGAAACCTCTGATGCCTTAAGCGTAATCACAAAACTGAATAAGGACTTATTGCTCTACAACGGAATCCTTCAGGTAACTATGCCACGTGGTTTAGGCTGGTGTTTTTCGAGTATTGGCAAACATATCGAAAGATGCCTGCAAACTATATCGATGACTCAGGCTTACTTTGCTCCAATCAATTACAATCTAGAGGGCGAAGAAGATCTGATGTATTGGCGAAGATTACTGTTGTCACTTTCGGGATACGAATTATATCTGAAAAGTTACAGTAATATTTCTCATAATCGAAAAGTGATACACCAGGTAATTTTTAATATGGATTTTGCACACTCTGTAATCTACACCCTGGATTTCATTAATACTTACTTGGATTGTTTGTTTAAAGACACGAATTTAAGTGAAGCGCGAACATTGATGAACCAGTTTGGACGGTTGAAAAGTTATATTGAATTTACAGATTATCAACACCTGACCAATCAGGAATTAGAGGATGTTTTGCGAAATACCAAAAACCAGTTAATTCAGTTTTCGACCGATTTTTCAAAATTATTCTTTTCTTACACTTAATAATATGGCGCTTTTTAAAATAGTTCACCTTACAAAATACCAATATAATTATCCTATAAAAGAAAGTATTAACGAAATACGTTTGTTTCCTCATCATTTTGAAAACCAGGAAGTATTGCAATATCAGCTTTTAATTACTCATGCACCTAACGTTGATATCTCTCAGGATTATTATGGAAACCGTGTTGGCAATTTTAATGTGTTAGACACTCATACCGAAATGACCATTGAATCCCGAATGCTGGTCCGGGTAAATCATTCCCTTAAAATTCCCGAAATGGATTCCACTTCCGTGAAAGATATTCAGGCTGAAAAAGAAAAAAGTATTTTATTATTACGCCTTTGCTACATCGATAAAATTGAAAAACAAACAGAAATTGAAAGCATATTAGAAAAAATAGGTATAGAAAATAAATCTATAATTGAAATTGCTCAACAGTGCAATACGTATGTTTTTGAACATTTTATCTATACCAAAGGAATTACCAATATTGAAACTACTGTTGATGAAATTTTAATGCTTAAAAAAGGGGTTTGTCAGGATTTTGCCCATGTGCTATTGCATCTTTTACGTACAGCCGGTATTCCGTCACGATATGTGAGTGGTTATATTTGTCCTAATGAAAGTGGGCTTCGAGGTGAGGGCGCTACGCATGCATGGGTAGAAATTTATACCAAAACTCAGGGTTGGCTGGGTTTAGATCCAACTAATAATATCTGGACAATGGACAATCATGTTCGTCTTTCGGTAGGGAGAAATTTTAGCGATTGCACACCCATAAAAGGAACTTTTAAAGGTCTGGCCAGACAAACGCTGTCTGTATGTGTTTCTATTGGATATGAAGACGGGCGGCATTTTGAAGAAATAAATGATGTACAATTACAGGAAGTTTCATCAAGGGTGCAGGAGCAATTAAATTACATGGATCAATTACAGCAACAGCAATGACAATATCAAGTTACAAATTTCAATAGCAAAATCTTAATTAACAAAACAGATAAAAAAAGGAGCTCGATGAAGCTCCTTTTTTTTATCTGTTTTGTAACCATCCTTCAGGGTTATTATTTGATGTGTTTTGAAGAATCAAAAACTTAATGATTGTTTTTCCTGTGTCACCACTTGTTCTTACTTTTCCAATACTTTGTTTAACTTTTACTTTATCACCTTGTTCAACAGATACTGAACTTAGGTTTTGATAAACGGTGAAATAATCTCCATGCTGAATAAAAACAGCTCTGTTTACAGGAGATAATGCTATAACTTTTGACACTACTCCTTCAAATACGGCACGCGCTGTTGCTCCTTGTTCAGTAGTAATCTCTACACCGGAATTATGAACAGTCAATGACGAATACAGTGGATGCGGCTGATCTCCGTAACCAAGAGATATAAATCCTTTTTCTACCGGCCATGGTAATTTTCCTCTGTTTGCCTTAAAGTCAGCTGCTAAAATTTTGCCTTCTGGTGTTAATGCAATTCTATCAGATGAGTAACTTTTAGCTGGAGCTGGTTCGCTGCTTTCAGTGGCTTTACCTTCTGCTATTCGCTTTCTTCTTTCTTCTTCCGCTTTTCTATTTGCTTCAGCAATAGCTGCACGAATCAACTGCTTAATTTTTGCATCAATTGCTTTAGATTCTTTCTGCTTTGCTTTAGTATCAGCAATAATTTTACTCTTGTCTTTTTTAATCGAATTAACTAGCTTTTGTTGTTCTTTCTTTTCAACTTCTAAGCTTTGTTTTTCTTTCTGATTCTCAGCAATTATCTTTTTCTTTACCTGTCGTTGACCATTCAGTTTCGCATTGTAATCAACTAATTCTGCTGTTTTAGATTGAATTTCTAACCCTTGGTTTTTTCTGAAATTGGTGTATTGTTTTAAATATTGTGCTCTTTTATATGCCTGTAAAAAACTCTCCGAAGATAAAATAAACATAGCCCTGCTTTGTTCAGAACGGCTTTTGTATGATTTAAGAATCATTTTAGAATAATCTTCTTTTAATACGGCCAATTCTCTTTTAAGCTTATTTACTTTCAATTGATTAATATACATATCATTGCTTAAAAGTCTTTCTTGTTTCGCTGTAGTATTGATCAACTTCTCTTTCAGTTTGATTTTGTTTTGCTGAATCAAAAAAACATTAACCGCTGATTTTTCTTTTTTCTTTACAGACTGGAGCATTTTTTCATTATCTCGGATTTCCTGCTGAATCTGAGCTTTTCGCTCTTCAAGTTTTTCTTGTTGCGAATCCTGTGCCCACACAAAAGTTGTGGCGCATATAAAAATTAGGCTTAGGAGAAATTTTGGCATCTTTCTGATATCTTTTTGCAAATTTACTTAATTATAATTTTTTTATAGCCACTTGGAACACTATATGGAAAAGAAAGTTCTTCATTAAACGAAATACTATTATAATTTAAATTAATATCTGTTTTACCTTTTGGCTGAATAGCATTAATTTCAATACTGGTTGGAAGCGTCCCCTGATTAAAAACCTTATTATCAGAATATTTAATTTCTAACATCATATTTTCTGAAGCTTGCGAAATCTGTTCTTTTTGCAGCAGATATTTTTCCGGCTCCAAAAAGAAGTTCTTTTTCAGGTTCGTTGCTTTTTCATCTTCTAAACGAATAAGGTTTTCTACAATGGTTTGCGTATATTTTCCTTTTCTTAAATCGTCTAAAGCTTCTCCAACTAATAAATTTTGCACTTTAGTATAATCCAGTTCTGTGCCAAGCCATTTGCTTAAACTTGTAAAATCACCTTCATAATAAGTACCATTTATTTTCTCATAATAACTTACGGCAGTAGGTGTAATCAATGCTTTTGCCATAGTAATCCCCAGAAAACGAACACTTACTAAAATTTGTTCATTGTTCTTGATTTTAATTTCGGCAGTAACATTTTGGCTTTGCTTTTCATCAACATATTTTGCACTTGCCTTGATATATAAAGTAGAAAAATCTAATTTGTTCTCGTAATGCTTCTCTATTGATTTATTATCAATTTTAGTTGGCGTTTCGGTATTATTATTTTGTACAGCAGCCGATTTTGTTTTACAGGAAATCATAAAGATTGCTGCCAACATTATTACTATATATTTTTTCATCTAAATTTTACTTTTTTTGTTTTAATAACTCATTTGCTTTCAAAAAGTATTCCTCTTTTTTCTTAGCATCTCCCAATCCATTGTACGCCTCTCCTAACTGAATATTAAAATTTGCTTCCATCTTTTTATCATCTACTACATAATCAAGTCCCATTTCTAAAACGGTTTTTGCATTCTTAAATTGCTTCAATTGATTATTTCCTAATCCCGCATAATAATAAAATTGCGGCTGACTTGGATATACCTCAATCATGGTCATCGCTCTTTTGGTCATTGGTTCAAATTGTTTAGCGAGGGTATATACTTCAAGCAAAAGCAAATTAGTTTCACGATCTGTATCTGAGCGGGCGCTTAAATTTTTCTCATAATATTTAATAGCATTCTCATATTGACCTTTGTTGTGATAAAATTTTCCAATTTCTTTAGCAACATCTACATTTGGATCATTGTCAAAATAACCGATAGCTTTTTCTAAATCTGAAGCATACTGAGGATTTTTATTCACATAAATCAAAAACTCATTCAGCGTTCTGTGCTTGATTTTCGAGTCAATTTTTGGATTGGATAAAATAAAATTCATTGATTTTATTGCGCTGTCTCCCTCATTTTTATCAATATATCCTTTAAACAAACTTACCTGCGCCCAATCTGATGATGGGACTTCCTTAGCCAATTGTTTTGCAACTTCCAAAGCTTTATCCGTTTCTTCTGATTGTGAATATAAAATAATCAGATTTACATAATTAGATTCTTTTTTGGGATTTTGTTTAATCTGATTGATTAAATTATCAATTTCAACATTCTGATGTTTTCCTTGAGATAAAATCTGCAATTTATATCTTTCGCGATCTTCAGATTTTCCGAACTTATCGTTCATTTCATTAATCGTCAAAAGCGCTTTGTCAAATTGATTAGTAATCATGTACAACGAAATCAGATCATCTTTATATTCTTCGTCAAAAGGAATAATTTTCTGAATCGTTTCAATTGCTAAAGAATAATTTTTGGTTTCATAACTTACATCATAAATCCCCAACCAGTACCATTTGTTTTTTGGATCTAATTGTGTCGCTTTTTCAAACGAATTTTGAGCCGCTTGGTAATCCTTTAGCTTTAAATAATTTTTACCTAATTCAAAATAAGCAACCGCATCATTGGGTTTTAGTTTAATGCATTTTTCTAACGAAACAATTGCTTTGTCATAATTTTCAATTCCTTTCTGTTTTAATGATTCATAAAAAGAGTCCTGGTATTCATCTGTAGCCATAGCAATATCTTCCGGTTCAGTCTGTGCTGAAACCAAAGCCGAACTGCCAAGAAAAACGATAAATAAAAATACTACAACCCTTCTTTTCATCCTTTACATAATTTCATTAAAAATTACTATCTTATTCTAAAACAGAATAATCACCAATACTGATACTGGTAAACTTACCATCATAACTAACATGGTTTCCAATCATTGCATTATTCAAATCAGCATTTTTTATATGAGAATTTGTCTGAATCAAACTATTTTTGATTGTACTGTTTTCAACACGTGTTCCTTTTCCTAATGATACATTTGGCCCCACTGTTGCATTTTTCAAGACTACGTTTTCTCCAATATAACAAGGCGGAATAATGGTTGAGTTTTCTAAAGTTACATCATAATCAACTAAATGTTCTCCATCATTATGCAAAAACCCTAACATTCTGGTATTGGTTTCGACTGTTACGTCTTTGTTTCCGCAATCCATCCACTCGTCAACGCTTCCGGTTTTAAAAATTTTTCCGTTAGCCATCATTGCCTTAATACCGTCATTGATTTGATATTCTCCACCATTTTGAATATTATTATCCAAAACCCCCTGAAGTTCTTTTTTCAAATCGCCAACTTCTTTAAAATAATAAATTCCTATAACTGCTAAATCACTTACGAAGTCTTTTGGTTTTTCTACCAATTCAATAATTTCATTATTAGCGTTTAATTTTACAACGCCAAATGCTTCTGGCTGATCTACTTGTTTTACCCAAATTACAGCATCAGCAGCCGGATCCAATTCAAAATCGGCTCTGATTAAAGTGTCTGCATATGCAATTACTGCCGGTCCTGACAAAGAATCTTTAGCACACATAATTGCGTGTCCAGTTCCTAAAGGTAAATCCTGACGATAAATAGATGCTTTGGCGCCTAAACTTCCTGCCAGCTCTTCCAGGCTTTCAACTAAATCCTGTCCAAAAAAAGCTTCATCACCTAATATGAAGGCAACTTCTTCGATTGGTTCTTTTAAAATTTTAGCAATATCTTCGACCAAACGGTGTACGATTGATTTTCCTGCAACTGGAATTAATGGTTTTGGAACAGTTAAAGTATGTGGACGAAGCCTTGACCCGCGACCCGCCATTGGAACGATTATTTTCATATTTTTTTATTGAGATTAAAGATTGAAAAAAAGGCCGTTGAATCCTTAAATTATCAAAACTTTAAATTATTAAATTTCTATTTTACTCCTGTGCTTCCAAACCCGCCTTCACCTCTTGAAGTCTCAGATAATTCCTGAACTTCAATCCATTCAGCTCTTTCGTGTTTGGCTATAATCAATTGTGCAATTCGCTCACCGTTTTCGATTACAAAATCTTCATTAGATAAATTTACTAAAATTACCCCTATTTCTCCTCTGTAATCTGCATCAACAGTGCCTGGAGAATTTAAAACGGTAACACCTTTTTTTGCAGCCAAACCACTTCTGGGACGAACTTGTGCTTCGTAACCTATTGGCAATTCAATAAAAAGTCCTGTTTTAACTATTACTCTTGCTAATGGTTTTAGCGTTATTGATTCTGTTAAATTAGCACGTAAATCCATTCCTGCCGAAGCAATTGTTTCGTAATTAGGTAAATCGTGCTGTGATTTATTGATAATTTGTATGTTCATTTTAGTCTAAAAAATTAAAAAGTAAATTACTTTCTATTCATAATTGCTTTGATAGTCTCTTTTTCGTTATGATAAACAAAATACATGAAGCAAAGTAATAACGGAATTCCAACAAAATAATTTCCATCGAACCCATAAAAAGAAATCGCTGAAAACAAAATTGAAATTCCTAAATATGCTCCAATTTTATTCATATCATACGGTATTGGATAGTATTTATTTCCTAAAACATAAGAAATCAGCATCATACTTCCATAAGCTGAAATTGTTGCAATCGCTGATCCGTAATAACTATATTTTGGAATTAAAAAATAATTTAAAAGTAATGTTATAACTGCTCCAACAATAGAAATGTAAGCTCCTATTTTCGTCTTATCTGTTAACTTATACCAAACAGATAAATTGTTGTAAATTCCTAAGAAAAAATTTGCCAGAATAATTAACGGAACTACTTTCATAGCTTCCCAATAGGATTTATTATCAAGCAGAAGAAGTTTTAAAAGATCAGCAAAAACGATTACGCCTAATAAAATAAGAGATCCTAAAATCACAAAATATTTCGTGATTACAGCATAGGTTTGAGGTGCGTTTTCATTTTTTGCATGACTAAAAAAGAACGGTTCTATACCGAGTCTGAAAGCTGTAGCAAACAAAACCATAAACAATCCTAATTTATAACAGGCAGAATAGGCACCTACTTCTGACTTTGCTAAATTTTCTGGTAATAAATAACCCAGTAAAATTTTATCAAAATGTTCGTTAACGGCAAATGCAATTCCGGCAACCAAAATTGGCAAACCATATTGCATCATTTTTTTCCAAAGTACTGGATCAAATCTTCTTCCAAGTGAAAGATAATTCGGCGAAAGCACAATAAATGTTGCCAAACTCGCCAAAAGATTTGCGATAAATATATAAGCTATTTGAAAATTTTCAACATATAAATTATCCCAGACAGAATTTGGATTTTCAGTTGCAAGTTTTGGTAAATACAGTAAGAAAAATACATTTAGTAGAAGGTTTATGATAACGTTTCCAATTTTAATAGCAGCATAAATCATTGGTCTCTGATTAGCTCTAAGTTTAGAAAAGGGCACTATAACCAAAGCATCCAATACTAATATCCAAACAGAATAGGTAACAAATTGTGTATCAACTTCAGCTAAATTGGCCAAAGTATTTCTAAAGATTAAAGCTGCAAACAAAAAACCAATTGAAGTCCAAAATATTGATATTGTTGCTGTTGCAATTACATTTTTTTTATCATCCTCAGCACTGTAAAATCTGAAAAAAGCGGTTTCCATTCCGTAAGAAAGTATTACGTTAAAGAAAACCATCCAGGATAATACAATCGAAACTTCACCATATTCAGCAGTTGGTAAAATACCAGTATATAACCTAACTAATAGAAAGCTTAGCATACGGGGCAATACTGTAGCTAATCCATAAATAGCTGTTTGTTTGAATAGATTTTTATATAATCCCAAAATAAAAAATAATAAGGTTTGCAAAAACAAAAATAACCAATTCTTTGGTTTATTAATGGTTTTAAAGGTTCAATAAAAACACTTTTATACTAATTTATTACTTTAATTTTTTTTATATTATTAAAACAAAATTAAAATTAGTAGAACATTTACAATTCTATTAGATGTTGTCCGGTAAAATTTCCTGCAACGAATCCAAAAAATTATATATCAAATTGAAAACTAACTACTTTTAATAAAATCTGATTTGTCAATTGTATTAATATCAAGAAATAAGTCATTCCTGATTTATTATTCTTTAATTTTCTTGTAGTTTTTTTGAAAAAATCTCTTAACATGTGAAATATATAAAAAATAACTAAAAATTATGTAACCCTTTTTTTACACTCTGTTCTTAAATTTGCTAAACAGGGATTGAGTAAAGCTAAATACAACCCTTATAAAAAAGAAAGCACTGGGACTAATAAAGCTTGTTTGTTCCCATAAAAGACAAAGCAAGGGATTGATTCTGCTGAAATGTAACCCTTAAAAAACAGAGCATTGGGACTAATAAAGCTAGTTTGTTCCCATAAAAGACAAAGCAATTGCAGATAATAATCTGTCCAGTAATTTTATAAAATGGTAGTGATTCTCACTTTTTTGGGGAAATTGAGAATCACCATTTTATAAGTAATATTAGAAAAAATAAAATTTTAAATATATTAAAAGAGCCAGCTGTTAAATGCTGGCTCTTTTTGCTTTTATTACATCATCATAATAATTTCAATTTCTGATTAACATATCTCAAATAGTTTAAAAAATATAGCAAGTTTACTATTGGGTGAGTTTTTTTTCGTCCAATATCTTTACAAAATGAAATCCTCTTGGTGCAAAACCTTGGTTGTAATAAAAGCGATGTGCCGGGAAATTACCTGTAAAAGCGTCCAAAACAATACTGCTACAACCTAAGTCAATTGCTTTTTTTTCAATATAATCCGTTAACAGCTTTCCTATTCCTTTAGATCTAAATTCGGGATGCACCACAAAATTATCTATTTCAAGATATTTACCTGTCCATAATTTCGTTCCTGACCAACAACCTGTAATTCCAAGACAAACATTATTTTCAAAAACGGCAATCTGAATATAATTATGTGCTATCATTTCTGATAAAAATGTTTCATATTTTTCTAATGAAAGTTTTGGATAAAGAAATTTGATTGTTTCGATTTGAACTAACATTTCTTTGATTGTTGTAAGTTCTTTTATTTCTAAATTCATTGTAAATGTGATATGATGTTCAATAATACGTTTTCTAATCTTTTCATTATCATCCTTAATTAGCTATAAATGTAACAAATAATGGTTTAGGTAATTAAATGCAGCGTTTTAAAAAATAAAGTTAAAAATCACTAAATGTGGGTATTGTGATATTAAGAATATAATTAAATATTTGTAATAATAAAAAGCAAATGTTTTTTATTAAAAAATTGTAATAAACACAGGGAGTAATACAGCTGATATGTGACCCTTTAAAAAAACAGAGCTTTGGGGTATATAAAGCTAATTGGCTCCCATAAAAAATCAAAGCATAGGGATTGAGCGTAGCTGATTTGTAACCCTTAAAAAACAGAGCATTGGGATTTAAAGCTAATATTGTTCCCACAAAAAACAAAGCATAGGGATTGAGTACAGCTGATTTGTAACCCTTAAAAAACGGAGCATTGGGATTTAAAGCTATATTGTTCCCACAAAAACAAAGCATAGGGATTGAGTACAGCTGATTAGTAACCCTTAAAAAAACGGAGCATTGGGATCTTATAAAGCTAGTTTGTTCCCACAAAAACAAAGCAAGGGATTGAGTACAGCTGATTTGTAACCCTTAAAAAAACGGAGCACTGGGATTTAAAGC
>NZ_CAIJDP010000078.1:64220-209928 GCF_903819435.1 Flavobacterium salmonis
AAAGCTATTTTGTTCCCATAAAAACAAAGCAAGGGATTGAGTACAGCTGATTTGTAACCCTTAAAAAAACGGAGCACTGGGATTTAAAGCTATATTGTTCCCATAAAAACAAAGCAAGGGATTGAGTACAGCTGATTTGTAACCCTTAAAAAAACAGAGCACTGGGATTTAAAGCTATATTGTTCCCACAAAAACAAAGCAAGGGATTGATAGAGCTGATATGTAACCCTTAAAAAAACAGAGCATTGGGATCTTATAAAGCTAGTTTGTTCCCATAAAAGACAAAGCAAAGTGGTATTATTTCCACTGACAATCTTTAAAATGGAACTGATTCTTGGGGAAAGAATTCTCAGGAATCACCATTTTAAAATTTGATTTAAGAATTATGGGGAATTCTTAAAACACAAAAAAAGAGCCTACATTTGATTGCAGGCTCTTTTTTGTATTTATAAATTCTAATCTACTTATCCATTCAAGGCTTCAGCACCACCAACAATTTCTAAGATTTCATTAGTAATAGCAGCCTGACGAGCTTTGTTATATGTCAATTTCAATTGATTTCTTAATTCAGTTGCGTTGTCAGTAGCTTTGTGCATTGCTGTCATACGCGCTCCGTGTTCTGAAGCAAATGAATCACGAATACCTTTATATAATTGTGTTTTTAATGATTTTGGAATCAAAGTTAACACGATTTCTTCTTTTGAAGGCTCGAAAATATAATCCCCTGTAGAAACCACTACATCAGATTTAATTGGAGCTAATGGCAAAAATTGCTCAACCTGAACAATTTGAGTTGCAGCATTTTTAAACTGATTGTAAACTAATTCAATTCTATCGTATTCTCCTGATAAGAATTTTTCAGTTAATTTATCAGCAATTGCAGCAACATTTTCAAAAGTTAAATGATCAAAGATTGCATTATGATGACCGTGAACTTTATGAGTTTTAGCTAAAACATCATTTCCTTTTTTTCCAATAGGAAAAACGTCAACTTGTTTTCCTGCGTAAAACTGAGTACGGTTTTTAATCTCTTTAATTACATTAGTATTGAATGCACCACATAAACCTCTATTTGAAGTTATAGCAACAAGCAATACTTTTTTTACTTCACGCTGTGTCGTGTAATCTCCTCCAACTTCACCTTCAAGTGTAGCAGAAAGGTTTTGCAACAGCTCCGTTAATTTCTCGGCATAAGGGCGCATTGCAGTGATTGCATCTTGTGCTTTCTTAAGCTTTGCAGCAGAAACCATTTTCATAGCCGATGTAATTTGCATCGTCGATGAAACGGAAGTAATTCTATTACGGATTTCCTTTAAATTTGCCATTTGTTAATTAAAAAATGTGACAATTTGAAAATTAGATAATTAGAAAGTCTCCTAAGATATTTTCTAATTATCTAATTAACGAATTATCTAATTAGATATATTTTGCTGAAATTTCTTTTGCTGCTTTTTCAATTACATCTGTAATGTTGTCATCTAATTTACCAGCTTTCAACGCGTTAAGTGTATCTTTGTGTTTACTGTTTAAGTAACCTAAGAAATCAACTTCAAATTCTTTTACTTTATTTACAGGAACGTTTCTTAATAAGTTTTTAGAACCTGCATAAATAATAGCTACTTGATTTTCTACAGTATAAGGATCATTTAAGCCTTGTTTCAAGATCTCAACGTTTCTTTTTCCTTTTTCAATTACATTTAAAGTAACAGAATCTAAGTCAGAACCAAATTTAGCGAAAGCTTCTAATTCACGGAATTGAGCCTGGTCTAATTTTAAAGTTCCAGAAACTTTTTTCATTGATTTAATTTGTGCATTACCTCCAACACGAGATACTGAGATACCTACGTTAATTGCAGGACGAACCCCAGAGTTGAACAAATCTCCATCAAGGAAAATCTGACCATCTGTAATCGAAATTACGTTTGTTGGGATATATGCAGAAACGTCACCAGCCTGAGTTTCGATAATTGGTAAAGCAGTCAATGAACCACCACCTTTTACGATAGACTTGATAGAATCCGGTAAATCATTCATGTTTTTAGCAATTCCGTCATCAGCAATTACTTTACAAGCACGCTCTAATAAACGAGAGTGTAAGTAGAAAACGTCTCCAGGGTAAGCCTCACGTCCCGGTGGTCTTCTTAATAAAAGAGAAACCTCACGGTAAGCAACAGCTTGTTTAGATAAATCATCATACACAATAAGGGCAGGACGACCTGAATCTCTAAAGTACTCTCCAATTGCAGCACCTGCGAAAGGAGCATAAACTTGCATCGGAGCCGGGTCAGAAGCATTTGCTGCAACAATAACTGTATAAGCCATTGCGCCTTTTTCTTCTAACATTTTAGCGATTCCTGCTACAGTTGAAGCTTTTTGTCCAATTGCAACATATATACAGAATACAGGTTTTCCTGCATCGTAAAATTCTTTTTGATTTAAGATCGTATCGATACAAACAGTTGATTTACCTGTTTGACGGTCACCAATTACAAGCTCACGTTGTCCACGACCAACCGGGATCATAGCATCTACTGCTTTTACTCCAGTTTGTAACGGCTCAGTAACTGGCTGACGGAAAATAACACCAGGTGCTTTTCTTTCTAAAGGCATTTCGTATAAGTCTCCACCAATTGGTCCTTTTCCATCAATAGGAAAACCAAGAGTGTTTACAACACGCCCTACCATTTGCTCACCTACTTTAAGAGAAGCGATACGTTGAGTTCTTTTTGCTGTTGATCCTTCTTTGATACCCGTTGATGGCCCTAAAAGTACCACACCCACATTGTCTTCTTCAAGGTTCAATACAATAGCTTCAAGTCCGTTTTCAAATTCAACTAACTCACCATATTGTACATTAGATAGCCCGTAAATACGAGCAATACCATCTCCAACCTGAAGTACTGTTCCTACTTCCTCTAGCGTAGCACCAGATTCAAAACCTTCTACTTGCTTTCTTAATATTGCTGAAATTTCAGCAGGTTTGATTTCCGCCATCTTAATTTATAATTTAGACACTTTTTGTGTTATAAAAACTAATTACTTAACTCTCTCTTTAATACTTGTAATCTGTTTGCAACTGAAGCGTTGTATTGCTGATCACCTATTCTTAAAATAAATCCTCCAATAATTGTTGGATCTACTATATTCTCAATTGTTATTTTTTTATCTGACAAAGTTGCAACTTTAGCCAAAACTTTAGCTTCTAAAGCAGCATCCATTGGGATTGCTGTCGTAATTTTTGCTACTTCTATTCCATTGCCTTCATCAAATACTTTGCTGTATTCTAATGCAATTGCTTCTAAAATTTCAAATCTTTTGTTTTCGAATAATAAATGAAATAAACCTTTAGTTACACCATTAACATCTGCGAAAACTTCTAAAAGAGCACTTTCTTTAACTTCAACTTTTGTAGTTGGGTTTTGAATAAATGTACTCAATTCTGTATTAGTTTCAATTGCAGAAGCAATTGATTTCATATCGTTATTGACAGCTTCGGCAACACCTTTAGAGTTTGCTAAGTCTAGAATTGCTTTTGCATAACGAATTGCTGCTCTTGTACTTGCCATAATCTTAGTTTAACTTTACGTCACCTAACATTTTCTCTACTAATTTAGTTTGAGATTCTTTGTTAGATAATTCTTCTTTCAATAATTTTTCAGCGATGCTTAATGATAAAGTTGAAACTTGTAATTTCAATTCTGCCATTGCAGCATTTTTTTCACTTTCGATAGCAGCTTTTGCCTGCTCGATCATTTTTTGACCCGCTTCTTGTGCTTCGTTTTTAGAATCAGCTATAATTTTCTCTTTCATTTCACGAGCTTCTTTTAACATCGCGTCACGTTCTGAACGAGCTTCATTCAAAATTCTTTGATTATCAGCCTGTAAGTTTTCCATTTCTCTTTTTGCATTTTCAGCAGAAAGCAATGCATTTTTGATACCTTCTTCTCTTGCAGTAATAGATTCCATAATTGGTTTCCATGCAAATTTCACTAAAAGCAAAATCAATACTAACAAGATTAATGCCTGCCAGAAGAATAAACCGAATGAAAAATCGTTAATTAACTTATCCATTTTATACTATATTAAAATATTTAATTTCTTTTAAAGTAACAACATCTTTAACCAACCGTCAAAGATGCTGTTATTTCTTTCTTTATTAGTTTTTTCCTAGGATTAAAGCAGCGAATGCCAAACCTTCTAATAAAGCCGCGATAATAATCATCGCAGTTTGAATTTTACCAGCAGCTTCTGGTTGACGAGCAATAGCGTCCATAGCAGATCCACCGATTTTACCTAAACCTAAACCTGCACCGATTACTACTAAACCTGCACCTACTAAAGTTGGAATTGTTCCCATAAGTATTTATATATATAAAATTAAACTTCTAAATTAAATAATTGCGTTTTCTTCTGCGTGGTGGTGATCATCATGGTGGTGATCCTGAACAGCCATACCAATAAATAATGATGACAGCATTGTAAAGATAAAGGCCTGTAAAAATGCAACTAAAACTTCAATAACCGAAATAAATAATGTTAATCCTAAAGAGATTGGTAAATCTGCAGCTAAGTTTTTACCTACGAAAATCATAGCGATCAAACTCATAATTACTACGTGACCTGCAGTAATGTTTGCATACAAACGAATTAATAATGCAAATGGTTTTGTTAGTGTTCCTAAAACTTCAATTGGAGCTAAGATAATTTTCATTGGAACCGGAACTCCTGGCATCCAGAAAATGTGTCCCCAATAATCTTTGTTTGCACTAAATTGTGTAATTAAGAAAGTAAATGCTGCTAAACAAACTGTAATAGCAATATTCCCTGTAACGTTAATTCCCAGAGGAGTCATTCCTAATAAGTTTAATAACCATATAAAGAAAAATACAGTTAACAGGTAACCCATATATTTACGATACTTTTTTTCTCCAATGTTAGGAACTGCGATTTCATCTCTAATAAAAATAATAAGCGGTTCTAAGACTCTTCCAAATCCCGTTGGAATTGGCCCTTTTTTGTACGATTTTGCTAAACCAGTAAACATGAAGAACAATAGTATTGAAACAAAAAGCATTGAAACAACATTTTTAGTAATAGAAAAATCTAAAGGTTTTTCGTTTTCAGGATGTCCGTGCTCGTTAAAGTTAATTGTTCCAGCTGCATCTGTTTTGTAAATTTTACCATGAACTAACTTGTAGAAGTTTCCGTCAACTTCTGCAACTGCTTCACCATGGTGCAATTTTGAAGAAGAGAAAATTTTCAATCCTCCATCAATTAAAATAACTGGTAATGAAAAACCATAGCTTTTGTTTTCTTTCTCATCTTGAAAGAAAACAAAGTCGTGAGAATCTTGTAAGTGATGATCAATAAAAGCATCCACTTTTGCTTTTGGATCAAGAGCTACATGCTCTTCTCCTTGATGAGCGTTATGTGAAACTACTTTCTCTTCATGAGCTGTTTCAGTTTGAACATGCGTTGAGTCATTCTCTGGATTTGCAAAACCCATAATTGGTAGAGAAGCTACAAAAGCGGCAAGAATAAAGCTGAGCGGTTTGTTTGAAATCACCATATCGTGGAAAATCTTATTTTTTTACGTTTCTAAAATTTGGTGCAAAGGTACATTTTTTATTAATATTAAAAAGGATCTGAAAAATTATTTTTGAACGTTGTTTTACAGAATCGCTAATTTAAGGCTTTTCATTTAATAATCGGATAGTTAAAAGCGTCTGAAATAACAAAAACAGCACAAATGTTATAAAAAAACTGATTTTTTCAACATCTGTTTGTATTGTACTGTTTTTTAAAATTGGCTGTAGAACTAAATATGCTAATAACATTTGTGCAAAAGTTCCAAATAAAAAAATCATTCCAACTATTTCAAAATTCTTCTTTTTTACTATTAATAATATAAGGTATAATAATATAGAAATCCCGAAAAAGAATAAATATTGTAACTCTAAACTGTAATGAAAATTTTGAACATTAATTTCCAAAAAAAAGAAAATTACTTTGTGTAAAATATAAGCTGCCAAAGCAAGACAAAAAAAAGAAAATATCGGTTTTTTATAATTTATAAGCATTTGAACTAATTTGATGCAAATATGCAACTCTACTTTGTTTTATTAATATCGTTTACTTGTCGAATTACATTATATAAAGCAATTCCAACACCTAACAATACAAAAATAGTATTATAATACACTTTACGGCTTGGATGGTTTTCGTCAAGCCAAGTTCCTAAATAAGAAAATGCAAAAATAATAATACCCATTTGAAATGGAATATTAATAAATGCCAGCCATTTATTTCTTCTATTATTATTCGGTTCCTCTTCCATCTTCCAACATAATTACTTGATTCGCTTGTGTCAGCATCGTACAAGTAGCTGTAAAATCTGCTCCTGGCTCTATAGAAAGTTTTCCAACCGCAACTTCTCCATGAATTTTTGCAGTAGCTTTTATATTAAGGATTTCTAAAACTTTTAGTTTGCCTTGAAATTCTCCTTCAATATCAGCATTATGGCAAATAATATCGCCTTTTATAATTCCTGATGATCCGATAACGAGTTTGCCCTGTGACGTAAAATTTCCAATCAATTCTCCATCCAGCCTAAAATCAGCTTTAGAAACAATATCACCAATAATAGAAGTTCCTTCAACAATTCTGTTGGTTTTTCCTAAAAGCTCTGTGCCGCTTTTTTTTGCTTTTTCAAACATAATTATGGAGTTTTAGGTGATAAATAAGTCTGAAGATTTTTCTTCATCTGAACTATTTTATAATTATCACTTGATATAATAATTGCAGGATGTGTTATTTTATACTTGTTATCTTCACGAAAAAGCTCCGAAAGATCTTTTGCATAAGCTTCTGACTTAATACCGTGAATTACGAAAAAACTTTCTGTCCTGTTATATCTATCTAAAGAAGTTGTTAGTCTTTCGAAATTTTCAACTAATAAAAAAACTTTAATAGCTTCTTCGATTTTTTTAGCTGTTTTGGTGTCACTGTTAGAAACCAGATATACAATTTTCCAGTTTTTTGCATCAACTGTGGTAAAATCAAGTTTTTCTAAGCCTGGAATTTGTTTTTCTAAAATTTCTCGGGCACTTTTACCTTCGTCACTATTTGGATAATTATCCGCTACTGTTTCCAGACCTTTTTTGTAGGCTTCCAAACCGTTTGCTTTTGCCAAAGTATTTGCTTTTAGCAATTCAAATTTAGAAACAATTTCATCACCTGAAAATTGGTTAATCAAATTATCAATATTATCTAAAACAAGATCATATTGCTCATCTGTAAATAATTTATACCATTTCTCATATTCCTTTTCGGGCGATAAGTTGCCGCTTTCAGGATTTGTATTACCTAAAATTTGGGCATATCTCGAGTTTGGATAATTGGTAGTAATATCAAATTTTATCCTTTCGGCTCTTGCGGGATTTGTAATTTGATAAATTTTATATAAATTATACATCGATGGAAGAATCCATTTTTCTTCAGGATTATTAAGAAGCAATCGCTCAAATTTATTGCTGGCCAAATCGTACTCCTTAAATTTTTCCTTATAAATTAATCCTAATTGGTAGTAGGCAAAATTGCGCTCTTTACCAATACTATCCATAGCAATCTGAGTTGTTGGAAGTTGTTTTTCGTAAAATTCTGTTGTGTACTTTTCGATAACGATTACCTCTTTCAAAGCATCTATCGAATCCTGTTTCCTATTCATTTCATCCGTAAGGGCTGTATCTTCATTTGATCTTGAAGCAGATAATCTCCAGTTTCCTGATAATCCTCTGTTGCCCCACATTTTTTTGAATTGCAATTTTCCGTAAGCTACCGTTGATGGGTTGTAGAAATAGAAAGTACTTGAAACATCATTTTCTATTGGCGGATTGAAACCTCCGGGTATACCAACAGGCGAATTATTTCCTGTTGATTGAGGATTTACGACTTCCTGAGCACTGTTAGAATTAGTGTTTTGTTCAATATTCGCTAATCGTTCTTTTTCTTTTTCTTCTAAGATGCGTTTCGCCTCGTCTTTCTTTTTTAATTCTGCTATATAATTTTCAAAATATAATTTTCTCTCCGGATCCGAAAAGCTTTTTACCTCAATAATACTGTCATTTCGTTTTGCTATCGCTTCATATTTGATAACATTGTCCAAATTTTTTCGGTTTTTCTCAATAAAGGCAAACTCTCTAGTTTTTGGGTTTAATTTTATTAATGTACTGTCATAATATTTGGCAGCCATTGTATAATCTGTATTCTTAAAATACATATTACCTATATTTCTGTAAGTCGATGCTATCAAATAAGAGTCTTTCGATTTTCTTGACAATGATTTATTATAAAATTCCAAAGCATTTTCCTGCTGCTTCTTTTTATCATAAAAAACCCCTATTTCATAAAACAGAACATCATAGTATGGTCGGTTTTCGCGGTCAGCAACTAACTTGTTATAAGTCTTTAAAAACAGAGTATCATTATCGCTTTCATAATCATACATCTGCGCTTTTTTAGCATATGCCTGCATCATATATTTTCTGTCGGCTTTTCGATTCATAT
Source organism: Flavobacterium salmonis (assembly GCF_903819435.1). Taxonomy (GTDB): domain Bacteria; phylum Bacteroidota; class Bacteroidia; order Flavobacteriales; family Flavobacteriaceae; genus Flavobacterium; species Flavobacterium chungangense. Next base: position 72,786 of record NZ_CAIJDP010000078.1, read on the forward strand.
CGATTACACCATTGTAAAAATAAACAGCACTGTCTTTTTTTCCTGCTTGCTGATACATCTGACCTAAAATAAAACGATAGCGTGCTTTGTCTTCATTTCTTTTAGAAAACTTTTCGGCAATTTTAAGTTTGATAACGGCACTGTCTTTTTCTTCTAAATGTAAAAATGCCTCTGCCAATAATGCATTTGCATCAGAAAATGTTTGTTTATCTAAATCTGTTTTTTTCAATAACAGTTTGATGTTTTTTATCACAATTGCGTCATTTCCTAAACGCATATTGGTTTTTTCACGCCAAATTTTTGCGGTATAAATATTACTGCTATTTGGATATTTATATAAAATATAATTGAATGCTTCAAGCGCCGGAATGAAACGCTGATCATAATAACGTGCTTTTCCAAGCATTAAATAGGCCTCATCAATCTGACTGTTTTTTTCTCTTCCGCCAATATTCATTGAATGCTTCTGAATCGCTTTTGTTGCTTTTGTTTCAGCCAGTTCAAAATCGGGATTTTTGGTTTTTTCCTTTTCAGAAATACTTTCATCGATTTGCATTTTTTCGATTGGAAGCATTTCCCAAAAATTATCCTGATCGTTATTTTGAATGGTTTTCAATCCTTTATCCAACGCTATCCCGCCATTATACAAAATGTTGTATTTGGTACTCAAAGCATGTGAGTTTCTAGCCAAAAAAGTATCTCTTTTGGTAGAACAGGCTATCAAAAAAAACAAAAAAACAAAAGGAAAACTATATTTCAGCGTATTCTTTTTCAATAGAAAAGAGTTTAGATCATTTAACTTCTAAAAAGGATTTTTAGTATAATGACTGGTAAAAATACGCTTCTTTTTGAAATATAGAAATTTATACCGCAAAAAACGATTCTAACTCTTGTAAGGTTTCTTTTGAGGTTTGAATATCTTTTACAATTTCTCCTTTATTCAAAGCTACAATTCGATCACAAACCTCAACCGTATGCTGTAAATCGTGACTGGAAACGAGAACTGTAACGTTTGGATTTTCAGCTAATTCTTTAATGATTTTTTTTAACCGGCTTACTGTGGTTGGATCTAAATTGGCAAAAGGCTCGTCCAGAATAATTACTTCGGGATTACCAATAAGCGTTGCTATAATTCCAACTTTTTTCTGGTTTCCTTTTGATAAATCACGCAGGTACTTTTTGTTTTTTAAAATTTCTCCGTTAAAAAATTCCTCGTGCTGGGCTAATAAAGCATCGACATCAGCTTTATTCTGATGACGCAAATCTCCGATAAAATAAAAATATTCTTCGGGTGTTAAATATCCAATAAGGAAACTTTCGTCCAAAAATGAACCTGTAAAAGATTTCCAGTTTTCACTTGTGTTTACCTGAATATTATTACTGCTAATATTTCCTGTTGAAGGCTGAATCAGATCTAGTAATAAACTGAAAAAAGTAGTTTTTCCTGCTCCGTTATTTCCCACTAAGCCAAAACTTTGCCCTTTTGGAATTTCAAGATTGTTTATGTTTAAAACTGTTGTTCCGTTATATGTTTTTGAAAGTTGATTTACTTGTATCATGGTAATTTTAGATTTTTGAATTAAGATTATTAGATTTATCAATTAAGACTAATTATCTAATTGACACATTTTCAAATTGGCTAATTAGTTCTTCTGTTTGTAAGCGCTGATCGTGCTGTATTTTTCGATTTTATATCTTTTTTCAATTATAGAAAAAACAGTATTTCTAAACACAAAACCTAAAACTCCTGCACCTGCAACCAGCAACAATCCAAGGGTTTTGTCTCCTAAATATAGTCCGGTTCCATAAAGTCCTAATGGTAATAATAATTTCGGCAGTGTCAATAACATAGCGTTTATATTGAATGCCTTTTTATCTCCAAATGCGCCTCCGGCATTACTTAAGTCAATTGGTGTTTTTGTAAATGCCCCGCCCAGAAGGACCAAATGCGAATTGACTCCTATATTATAAATTGCACCAACCACAATGGTCAGATAAACTTCCCATCCATAAAAAAGGTAAAATGATGCTAAAATGGTCGAAACAAAAGTAGCAATGACAACCAGCCACCATTTTGAGGTGATGTATCCCCGATAGGGAATATTCTGTGTCATCATGAGTTGATAATATGAACTGTCCCAACTTGGTACAAACTGACCAAAGACAAACATAAATCCGCCTGAAACAAATATTCCCGCAAAAATATGCATGATTTCCGGTTGATTCGTATTTCCAAAAAAGATCAATCCGTAAAACAAAAAGAGAATACTCATAAAAATTGTAGTTTTGGATCTTTTGTTTCTTTTAATCAGCTTGATATCATTTTTTAGAAATGTCCCTAAAGTTCCAAATTGATTTAGCCAGACAAGGTTTTCTGTTGTAGCAATATCTTCTTTTTTAGAAAGGCCGGCATCTAAAAATAAATTGTTCTTAAAATATTTGAATGTAAATTGATACAGGCCAATTAATACCAAAACCGGAATTAAAAATAATCCTTTAGCATCATAAAATGACTGAAAAACTGGTCCGGTAAAAAACGTAATATCAAAGAATTTATAATATTGTGCAGCACCTAAAGCCAATGTGATTGCGATAAAAACAACAAATAATTTATCGATATTACTCAAAATAATATTCAAAAAATTGTTGATGTATACTAGGGAAAAAGCAGCTATCAGCCAAAAAAGAATCCCCAAAACATCATAACCTTCAATAATAAGTACTACCGAAAAAGGAACAAAAAAGAGAGCATGTGCCCAATTAAAAAATGATATTGCTGTTTTACCTAATGAAAAATGGACAATCGTTGGTTTTTTGAAAGGCAGAACCAGTAATGGCTTGATATTTAATACCGGAATGGCCTGCATTAACAATCGAACTACTAAATCGAATAAAAAATAATAAATCAAAAATTTATTGACTGTGAGTAAGGGTTCGAGATTCATTTTCTTTAGGATGTAAAATGCTCCTATTCCCATTCCGACAAAAATGATGGAAAAATAGACCATTAAAAAACCTATCAGAATTTTCATTGCTAAATTAGCACCAAACGATGCCGATCTTGTAAAGGCTTTCCATTCGAGATAAATAAACTTTTTAATCATGGTTATTTGGTTTAAGTTTCGTAGTATGTAATCAAATGTAAGAAAACGTTACAAAATATTTTGAAGCTGAAAACTTCTTACCAAATTACAAACCGTGAGCTGAAATTTTTAGATTAAAAATCCCTGAACGAACACGTAAAATCAAATGTTGCACAATCTTAGCTTGTAAAACTCTTTTCAAATTGTTTCTTTATTTTGAAATGTTTTGCTACTAATCGAAAACTATTCAAATTATAAAATATAAAAATTATAACCAGAAAGATTGAATAACTGTCACTATAGTTGTTTTCTAAAGATGGCAAAATAGGAAAAGCTCCCAGCATAAATCCCAAAAAATAAACAATTGTTAAATAAAATCTACGCTTAAATATTTCTGAAAAAGTGGTTTTAAATTGATGTTTTTTCAGCATAATTCTTCCTGTTACTGTTATTATAAAAACAATACACAGTAAGGCTTTCAAAGCTATTATTGTAAAATTTGCGCCATCATCTGTAAACGTTACATCAAAATTTAATGCTTTCTGAATCATAAAAATTACTAATAAACAAAATCCTGCCTTATATTCGTCTATAGTAAATTGTAAAAATCTATCCATAAAAATTTTGGCTCCTGCATAATTTCCAAGCCAAACACCATAGGTTTTTGGCTTAAATTGTTCTTTCCAATTTTTGAAAACTTCTTTAAAAGCAATTTTAAAATCAGTTGCGTTTTCGGTCATTTCATACTCGATTTCAGAAGCAATATGGTCTGTCAGCTCTAATTTTATATCCTCATAAATAATTCCGTTTAACACTAAGGCTTCGTCTATTTTTGCAATTTGTTCGATGGTTAATTTCATGTTTCCAAAAATTAAAATTCAAGTTTAGGACTTACTAAACTTTGCATGTTTTTGATAAAACTCTCCAATTCTGTCAATCTGTTGATGGTTTCCTTTTGCCCGGATTCTGTCAGCTTGTAGTATTTTCTCATACGATTATCTACTTTTTCGATTTCAACATCCAGCAAACCATCGGCTTCTAATTTATGAAGAGCCGGATACAAAGCACCTTCGGTAATATTAAGTTCACCATTTGTAATCAATTTTACTTTTTGGGTAATTTCGTAACCATACATCCTACCATTTTCTTCTAGTAATTTCATTATTATGGTGTTAAGACTGCCTTTGTATAATTGTGAGTTTTTCATTTTTATCTTAAATTTGACAAACAAATATACATAAGAAAATTATACATTGATAACTTATGTATGTTAAATTCAGCCTTTTTGTTTTCAGGAAACATTTTGTCTTTAGTATATTTGCATAAAATATCATATCATGCCTTCATTCTTAAAACTCATAATTAAAGAGGTAAAACGCGAAACTATTGATGCTGTTTCAATCCTTTTTAATGTTCCCGAAGAACTAAAACCAGATTATAAATTTATTGCAGGACAATATATAAATTTAAAATTAACTCTTGATAATCAGGAAATTCGTCGTGCTTATTCTATTTGCTCAGGACCTGAAAGCGGCGAATTGAGAATTGCTGTAAAAGCGGTTAAGAATGGTTTATTTTCACAATTTGCCAATACGAAACTTAAGGCCGGAGATGTACTTGAAGTAGGTCATCCGGAAGGAAAATTCACGTTTGAACCTGATGCTGAAAGACAAAAAAACTACGCAGCTTTTGTTGCAGGAAGCGGAATTACTCCTGTTCTTTCTATCATAAAATCGGTTTTAAAAAGTGAACCAAAAAGTACTTTTGTATTGGTTTATGGAAACAAAACTCCCGATGAAACTATTTTCCATCAGGAACTGCACGATTTACAACTACAATATGTAGGACGTCTTTTTGTGCATTATGTATTTAGTCAGGCTAAAGCGGAAAATGCATTGTTTGGAAGAATCGATAAATCGGCAGTAAATTTTGTCTTGAATAACAAACACAAGGAACTGGAATTTGATAAGTTTTATTTGTGTGGTCCGGAAGAAATGATCAATACGGTTTCCGGAATTTTAAAAGAGAAAAACGTAAAAGACTCCGCTATTAAGTTTGAACTTTTTACTACCTCATCTCAAGAGCACGAAATAAAAACTTCCTTAGAAGGACATACAAAAATTACTGTTTTGGTTGATGATGACGAAGTTACTTTCGAAATGTCTCAAAAACAAACAATTTTGGATGCAGCCTTAAAACAAGGAATCGATGCTCCGTATTCTTGTCAGGGCGGAATTTGCAGCAGCTGTCTTTGCCGTATAACTCAAGGGAGTGCCGAAATGACGAAAAACTCAATCTTAACCGATAAGGAAATTGCCGACGGTTTGGTACTTAGCTGTCAGGCACATCCAACTTCGGAAACTATTTATGTAGATTTTGATGATGTATAATCGTTGAAATTTCAAAAAAAATAAATTTCAAAAAAAATAAATTCCAAATTCCAACTTTATAAATTGAGATTTGGAATTTTTTTTGGCTTTTTTAAAACTTATATTTTCTTAATTTTATCTCAAACCAAGCGGTTTCATTAAATAAAAAAATAAAATTACAAAGTGATTTCATACATTTATAGCATTAATTATATTCTATTATGAAGTACTTTTTGTTTTTATTATTCTTTTTATATACTACTACTGGTTTTTCACAATCAGAATATCAAGCCTTTATTGATAAATATGAAGAATTTGCTTTGTATGCAAAACCAAATAAAACAAATAATCTCTCTAAATATTTTGCAAAAAGAATCGATTCCAGATTGATTGATTCTTACCAAATTACTGATACGATAAAAAACAAAAAATATATTTATTTAACATTTAACCTTGACAAATTAAATAAACCAATTCGTATAATTGTTAATTCTCCTTATTCAGAATTAAACAAAAGTATTCGTGAAGCTTTTAAAGATTTTGATATAGAAGATCTGAATATTGCTGAAAAGAGCCAACTAAATATTTATACACTTCAGATTCTTTCTCAAGAAAATAATAAAATGGTTGTTAATTGCAGTACAAATGTAGTCTATGACAGGAATCCAGTATTTGAAGGCTGCGAAACGTCTGCAATCAAATCTAAGTTGTCTAACTGTTTTAATAGTCAGCTTTCAGCATATATTGCAAATACTATATCTCCTGTACAAATTACTAAAGCTAAAATATTAGGTAAATTAAATTTACGTGTTAAATTCTTAATAAATGAAAAAGGAGTTATTGAACAAATAAACTGTAAAGCACCAACAGATAGTCTTAGCCGGGAATTAAATCGCATCATTGCATTATTTCCAAAGGCCAAAAGCCCGGCCACCAGAAATGGTATACCAACAAGTTTTACTTATGAAAAAACAATTGATCTTCAAATAGAATCCAAAAATGATGAATATACCAAAGAAGTAGAAGAATATAATGAACAGTTGTATTCAAATGATTCCTTTTTAAATCCTAATAGTGACTTGGCGCTCCACTTTAAAAAATATATAAGTAACAAGGAGTTAAATGATATTCCTCTTATAGATTTTCCTGTGCTTAGTATCTATTTTGATATTGACAAAAAAGGCAATCCAATTAATATTAAAACGAATGCAAATACAGAGCTTAATAATCAGCTTGTTGCTATTTTTAGATATTTTCCCTTTGAAAAGTTAAATATCAAACCTCTAAACACTATAGATTCTTACAGTTATCCTATTATCATTAATAGATATAATAAGAATATTATTATGTCTAACGAGAAGCCTTTTGTACATACGCCTCCAATTTTCGATAAAGATTGCCATTTATCCAGCTCAAAGGAGTTGGACAATTGTATGAATGAAAATATTAAAACAATTGTTGTCAATAATTTTAAAAGAACTATCGGAAATAAAACAAAACTCACCGGAATTATCAAAATTAGTTTTTCATTTCAAATAGATGCTGAAGGAAAGATTACAAATGTAAAAGCAACTGCTCCTAATCCAAATATTTGCAATGAACTGGAGCAATTGATAAAAAACATATCTGCGGTTTATAAACCACAATATTTAAATGGAATTGCTGTATCAAGAATTTATAGATATTCTTATAGTTTTGATGTAGGAGCTAATAAAGTTAACGAATTTAAAAATTTGGTAAGAACCTATTATTAATTTGTTTATAAAAATTAAATAATATTATAAAAAAGCATTCCAAAAAAACATTTCCTTTTGCCTTTTATTTTCTTCTTTATCCTCCCCGTAACTGAACCAATCTTTTGTTTTTTCTTCTAATAATGATTTTAGTTCAACTAAGTCATAGGTTTTTTTAGCTGGAGTAGGCTTTATATCTAATCCGTTACTGATTTCTAAATCTATTTTTACAGCCATAAATGAAGTATATAATCTTGGAATTGTAAGTCCTAAAATCATACCCGGCAAACCATTTACAGAACATGGACCGCCAGAAATGGTTATATCATCTGTGTAAAAAGCAAATACATATACCCCGTCAGTCCTTTTTCCTATGGCTTTCCGGCAATTATAGCCCATAATTTCTCTGTGTTCATTTGTGATTTGCCATTGTATATTCTGTATACTATCTGCTATTACAAAATTGGTTCCTACTATTTGTTTTTGCACGTTCATTTTTCCTGAAGAAAAATCATGGTACCAGATGTTTTCTTCATCAGCCTCTTTTTGATGTTTTGGTATTCTTGTTTTTGGACTCCACCTGTTAAATTTATAAATGCTTTTGTTATCTGCAAAAGTGAAAGTGAAATAGGATATTTTTAAGTCCGAAAGATTCTCTTTCATCATCTCGTCCCAGCTGTCATTACTCATTGTTTTTTTGAGATTGGTATTTACCTCATATTCAATTATAGCCTTATCTACAAAGTGTTGTGCTTTTGAGATAATTGTAAACATTAATACTGCAATAAAAAAAAGTGGTGATTTCATAATCTTTCGGTATATTTTTTTATGTTTCTTATTGCTGTCCCTTACTTTTACTGAACAGCATCATAATTATTTTTTTGCTGCTGTGTCTTTGTTTTTAAAATTCCAGGTTAGGCCTACCATAACATATCTTTTTAATCTGTCATTTTGTTCCTCCCCTATTATATTTTCATAAACATATCTGTTAATACCTATATTTTGATTCAAAATATCCCTTACCATAATATAAGCCGTAAACTCATCATTTTTAAAGGTACGCTGCAGTCTTGCATTCCACAATTGATTGGTGAGATTGGTTTGAAAATCAACCGTCTTTTGACGAGAGAATAAATTGTAATCTGTTGACAGTTTCCATTTCTCTCTAAAATAAACTCCTATCTCTAAGCTCAAATTATTAGTGTTAAATGATTTTATTTCATCGTTTTGAGAAGTAGAATTTCTATTATTTGAAAAATTATTACTTAAACTAAACTCGTACTTCTTTTCTTTAAATTTATTCAGATAAATTCCAAATCCTGAATTTAAAGTATTCGAATTATTGATTTTATTATTAATACTAAGTACGTATTTGTTATAGTTTAGACTTGGATTTAGATTTACGTATAAATCTATTTTTTTTACCTTAAATCCATATCCAAAGTAAAAATTACCGGAAAAATTACCGTTTGTATTGATAGGTGTGGTAATTGTTTTAGCATTTTCAGGATCAATATCTTTGTTATAAGAAATTAAATTAGAAGTCGAACTAAAAGTAATATTTTGATAAAATTGCGATTCTGTCAAAATACTGTAAGTGTTATGAAATATAGATATCCTGTTTGTAAAGGATTGCTTTAAATCCGGATTACCTAAAATTTGATTAAAGAAATCCTGATTGTTTCTCAAAGGCTGTAATTGATTTATAGTAGGCTGTTTAGTAGCACCTTCATAGCTAAAACGTAAATTACTATTGCTTTTGTACTTATAAGAAAAATTTGCCGTTGGGAAAAAGTTAGTATAATGACGCTTATATTCTTTATTTAATGTTTGATCCAGCAAATCAAATGAAGTAAACCCAAAACCGCTTCCAAAACTATAATTTATCTTTTTAGCATTATAGCTCAATTTTATATTAGGTCTGTGTGTTGTTATTGTTTGCCTGAATTGGTTTGATAAAGATTCAACAACCAAATCATAATCACCTGTATCCTTGGAATAATCATAGGTTAAATAATTGCTTTTACCTGTATTGTGAGTAATCTGATAGCCAAATTGCAATGCAAAATTTTTATTAAGTGGCTCTGTGTAAGTAATGTTTAATCCTAAATCTTGATTTGTTTTTTCTCCTATTTTATTTTGATCAACATCATCCCTTGAAGAAAAAACTCCTTCATTATAGCTTTCATTAAAAGATTTCAAAAAATTATCTGAATTTGTATGCAACATATTCCAATTGCCATTTAGAGAAAATGTACGACGTTCCTTGGTGAATTTATGTCTAAATAAAATATTAGCCTGCAAAGACTGCTTGTCTGAATTTGTTATAAAAGTTTTTTCCTGCTTGTTTTTTAATACGCCATTTCCTGTAGTGGTTCCGTTTATAAATTCATCGCTTTCTGTATTATAAAAGTTAGTTTTAGCAGTAAATTTTATGGAATTTAAAGAATCTAATTTTACATCATAAGTAGCATTTACCTTGAAATTACCTCTGTTTACATTGCTCACTGTCGATGTATTTTCGTTTAACTGCGTTTCACCTACTTGTGTCCGGACATTCCTAATATTATTGTTGGTGTAAATTTGCTTATTATATTTTGGAGATAGATTCAGAGTCTGTTTATCATTCCACTTGTTGCTGTACTGCAGTCCTGCATTGGTGTTTTTGATAAACCCGTTTTGAGTGTCAACATACGGCTCTTCATCATTATTACCACCTGTCCACTCATAACTTACATTTCCATCATCATCCATATTCATGCTTATATCATCGCGTCCGCCAAACTTATCATTATCCTGCCAGCTAAGTCCGTCCTGACCCGTGTTTCCGTTTAATAAAAAAGCAGATAATTTTCTTTTACCTTTAAAACTGCTAAACATCGAATTGATATTGTACCGTGAATCAGTATCAGAAAAGGGTTGATTTGCAGCATCAATTTTACCAAAATATCCTTTCTTTTTATCTTCCTTTAATTTCAGATTAATTGTCTTTTTTGTTTCGCCATCATCTATTCCGGTAAACTCAGCCTGATCACTTTTTTTATTAAAAACCTGTACTTCTTTTACAGCATCGGCCCTTAAATTTTTGACAGCCATACCTGGGTCATCTCCAAAAAACTCTTCACCATCAACTAATACCTTTTCTACTGTTTCGCCCATAGCTTTTATGGTACCATTTTTATCAACTTGTATACCTGGCAGTTTCTTTAGTAATTCTTCAACGTTTGCATTGGCGTCTACTTTAAAATCACTGGCCCTGTAACTCGTGGTATCTCCTTTAACTCTTATAGAACCTGTCTTTATTATTATTTCTTTTAGGAGTTTCATTTTACTTATTAGAGCAATTGTTCCTATGTTTTTTTCACCATCTTCTAGAGTTATTGCATCCAAATAGTCTGCATATTGACTATGGGTAGTCATCAGGATGTAGTTTCCTGCTTCTATATTTTTAATATTAAATTTTCCCTCTTTATCAGATCGGGTAAATCTGTACAAAATAGAGTCTTTGGGTGTTAATAAAGCAACAACAGAATTATAAATGGGTGTCTTTTCACTTTCATCGGTTAAAATACCTGAAAGATTTGTTTTTTGAGAAAATGATGAAAAAGAGAATAAGAACAAAATTGTAATTGTTACTAAAATTTTTGGCATAAATAGTTTGCGATTATAATATTAAATATCATTCAGCTTATTTGTAAGACCTAACTCACAACAAGCCAAAGTAATATATTTAAGATTACGCCCTTAAAACCCTTTGTTAAATAATTTATAAAATTATTCTCTCAAAAGAAACAAACTACAATAAACATAATTTTTAAGCTAATTACATTGATCTGTTTTAATGTTTTAACATTTTTAAAACAGATTCTACTGTTATAGTTCTCATAGCATCTTGATAACCCTCAACAATTTTATTTCCGTAAACAGAAGTTGGCATTTTTGGATATTGGTTTCGATCTGAAGTTAATGTATTCTCCAAACTTTGGTTGAATGGTAAAAATCCGGCATACGGATGTGTGGCTCCCCAAAGTGTGACCACTTTTACACCCAGCATTGCTGCAATATGGCTGTTTCCAGAATCCATAGAAAGCATGACATCCAGATTGCTAATCAATTTTAATTCCTGTTGGAATTTAATTTTACCTGCCACATTTATTACATTTTCAAACGGCTCTGAAAGTGAATCCAGGATTTCGATTTCTTTTTTTCCTCCGCCAAAAAGCAGTATTTTATTGTTTGGATTTTGTGCAAGTGCTGAAACAACTTCCTTCATTAAATCCAGAGGATAAACTTTAGAATCATATTGGGCAAAAGGTGCAATTCCGATTAGTTTTTGATAATTTTCTCCAATTAAATCTGTAATTTCTGCACTTAAAACAGCTTTTTCAGGGAACTCAGGATTTGATAAATCTAATGGAAAACCCAGTTCTTCAAACACTTTGGCATGCCTTTCAAACATCGTTGGCAATTGTTTGAAAATCTTCTTTTCTGCGCGGGTTAATTCTTTTTTTCCTTCACGTCCTTTATCAACAGTTGCTCTTTTTTTTCCGCTTAAAGCAAAAAGCAAACTCACAACCTTAGATCGTAAAACATTGTGAAGATCCGCAAAAGCATCGATTTGAAGCTGTTTCAAATCTCTGAATAATCTCAAAAGTCCGGGAAATCCTTTGTGTCTTTCTTTTTCATCAAAAGCAAAAAACTCCAAATTCGGAATTCCGTCAAAAAAAGGTTTAAAAAAAGGACGCGAAATAACGGTCAATTTTACCGTTGGATATTGTTTTACAAACGCTCGTAAAACAGGAACCGTCATGGCGACATCTCCCATTGCGGATAGTCTCATGACGGCTATATGCTTGATTTTGTTGTTTGACAACTCTGCCAAATTATTTTTTATTTTGATATAAAACCGGATTCAAATCATCGTCGTTGTACATTTTCATTTGTTTGTACACTTTCATGAATTTTTCTCCACTTTCGATATCCGTCAATAATTCTTCAATTGCTGTAGACAAGTCTGTTCTTTGCTCCAAAAGAATATTCAATTTTTCCTGACATTTATCTCTGTGTTCCTGTGTAGCTTCTGCACGAGTTGCTTCTTCGTTCATATGATAAATTTTCAATGCTAAAATTGACAGTCTGTCAAAAGCCCAGGCAGGACTTTCAGAATTAATTTTTGCCCCGTCTTTTGCTTTGATATGACTGTATTTTTGCAAAAAGTAACTATCAATATATTCCACCATATCAGTACGTTCCTGATTAGAAGCATCAATTTTTCTTTTTAAAGTCAAAGCTGCTACAGGGTCAATTTGTGGATCACGTATAATATCTTCGTAATGCCATTGTACAGTATCTATCCAGTTTTTTAAATATAATAAATGCTCAAATTTGTCTTTAGGAAACGGATTGTTTATTGGTTGATCAACACTGTCAAATTGATGATAATCTTTGATGCTTTGTTCGAAAACAGTATATGCTAATTTTGAAAACATGTCTTTATTTTTTAGAGTTACAAAGATACTTTTTATACTTTTATAGTACGATAAAAACCAATAATTTTTCGTCCCGGTATTCTTTACCGTTAATCATTCTAAAAACCTATTATGAAAATTCATAACATCTCTGAAAATAATAGTGTTCTAAATCATTTTTTAGGACAAATCAGAAACATAAATATTCAGAACGACAGTATGCGTTTTCGACGAAATATAGAACGAATAGGCGAAATTATGGCCTATGAACTGAGTAAAAATCTTTCCTATAAAAATGTCGAAATACAAACCCCTCTTGGTATCAAAAAAACTACTGAAATTGAAAATGATTTAGTCTTATGTTCTATTTTGAGAGCCGGACTACCACTTCATAATGGTTTTTTAAATTATTTTGACCAGGCTGAAAATAGCTTTGTTTCTGCTTCCAGATATCATCCTAATAATGATGCTGAATTTGAAATTTTAGTCGAATATCAGGCACTCTCAAACTTAAACGATAAAACTGTCCTGCTTCTTGATCCAATGCTGGCTACAGGTCAATCTATAGTCGCAGTTCATGAAAAATTAGTTCAAAATGCTGTTCCAAAAGAGATTCATATTGTAGTCGTTATTGCCGCTCCGGAAGGAGTTGCCTATCTTGAAAAAAAGCTTCCTGACAATTGTCATTTGTGGATTGCTGCCTTAGACGAAAAATTAAACGAGAAAAATTATATTGTTCCCGGACTTGGTGATGCCGGTGATCTTGCTTATGGAAATAAATTATAATTGAGAGAAAAAAGTAAACAAACTACAACAAATAAGTACATAAAACACAATTTCTTTATTTAGTTTTTGCTGCATATATTCAATATGGCTCGAGGCCATAATAGTCAACGGCGTAATACTAAACAATAATAAATCATTGCTTTTGTCTGGTGAAAGAATGAAAACAAAGACAGCAATAAAAAAACAAGCTACCACTTTTTTGTATGAAGTATGTACAATTTGAGGTCTGTCTGATAAGGTTGTTAACATTGAAACTACAAAAAACAAAACTACTGCAACATAGATTGAGAATGCACCATTTTCATAATTATTTTTAAAATACTCAATCCTTAAATCGAAAACTGCCCTATCCTGAATAAATTTTATGGCATCAAAATTAAACATTAAGGATGTCGTTAAAAATAATAACGAAACTCCTATAAGAGCAATAAAAGGTAAAATCCAATTTCTGTAATCCCGGGATACATGAAAAATTATCGATATAAAAACCAATACCAGGAAAAGAACACACCAAAATTGAAATAACGAAGCCACTAAAATCCAAAAAGAAGCATCAAATATTTTTTCTTTTGAAGCCTTAAGCGATTGTAAAGAAATTAATCTTCGAAGTGCCAGCAAAATAAAAAAGTTAGCATATAATACATTTGGATTATTAAATATTGTTGGAAAAAACAATAAAAACAACAAATAGAAAAGTATAGCGTAACCATTGTCTTTACTGAGTCCGTTCTTTTTTACGATAAAATTTATCAGAAAAAAAGAAGCTAAAATAAAGCACAATAAACTTATTTTTTGAAACGCCAAAAAATAAGAACTCATCCATAATGGTCCCTGAATTTGAAACATAAAAAAGAAAAACAGTATCAAAATTACGACCAAAGAATAATTTAATGGCGTAGATTTTTTAAAAACACTTGTTATCATAAGGATATTTTATACTTTTGTGACTGTAAATATAATACTTGTTTAAAAAGGAAAACCAACAAGTTGAAAAAGATTCTTTTTGAATTTTGATTCAATGCGTTAAAAACAATAATAACATATAATTTTATAAATTATGACAGCTTTTTTCGAAGGAATTCAATACTTATTCGTTAACATTTTGTTTGCTCCTCTTGACTTTTTACGTCGTTTGGAATTAATTACATGGTTTGGTGCAAACACTATCAACTGGATTTTCATGATCATCTGTTCATGCGCAATCGTTTATTGGATTAAACAATTACGTATTTTTGATGATGCCGGAACAGAAAACCAAGATACAACAGCTCATTCATTTTTAAAATAAAAACCAAACCCTTTAATTAAAAAGGGCTTGTTGAATATTTTTAAAGTAAATCGAAGCCGATATCTTTTCTAAAATACATCTTATCAAAGCTTAGTTTATCTATGTTTTGGTAAGATTTTTTTATGGCCTCCTGGAAATTATCTCCGTATGATGTTACTGCAATTACACGTCCTCCATTAGTAACGACATTTTCGCCATCTAATTTTGTTCCTGCATGAAAAACTATCGAATCTGTAATATTTTCTAAACCTGTAATCACTTTTCCTTTTTCGAAATCTTCAGGATATCCTCCAGATACTAACATGACAGTAGTAGCGCTTCTTGGATCAACTTCTAAATTAAAATCTCCTAATTTTTGATCTGCAACAGACAAGAACAATTCAACTAAATCAGATTTTAATCTTGGCACTACAACTTCAGTTTCAGGATCACCCATTCTTACGTTGTATTCAATAACGATTGGTTCGTTTTTCACGTTGATTAAACCAATAAATACAAAACCTTTGTATTCGATTCCGTCTTTTTGGAAACCTTCGATGGTTGGTTTAACGATACGAGTTTCAATTTTTTCCATCAAAACAGCATCCACATAAGGAACGGGAGAAACGGCTCCCATTCCACCAGTGTTTAAACCTGTATCTCCTTCTCCAATTCTTTTGTAATCTTTTGCTGTTGGAAGAATTTTATAGTTTTTACCATCCGTTAAAACGAAACAGCTTAATTCGATTCCATCCAAAAATTCTTCTATAACTACTTTTGAACTTGCTGTACCAAATTTTGCATGAACCAGCATGTTACGCAATTCTGTTTTAGCTTCTTCAAGATCCTGAATAATCAGAACTCCTTTTCCTGCTGCTAATCCGTCTGCTTTTAAAACGTATGGTGGCTGCAAAGTTTCTAAAAAATCACATCCTTTTTCAACTGTTTCAGCAGTAAAACTGTCATAAGCTGCAGTTGGAATGTTGTGTTTCATCAGGAATTCTTTTGCAAATTCCTTGCTTCCTTCTAATTGCGCCCCCAATTGAGATGGTCCAATAACCGGAATATTTTTTAAACTTTCGTCATTTTTGAAATAGTCGTAAATACCTTTTACCAACGGATCTTCAGGTCCTACAACTACTAAACTTATATTTTCTTTAAGTACAAGTGCTTTTACTGCTTCAAAATCTGTGGCAGATATTGCTACATTTTCAGCAATTGCAGCTGTTCCTGCATTTCCAGGTACTACAAAAAGTTTTTCGCAAAGCGGGCTCTGAGTCATTTTCCATGCAAATGCATGCTCTCTTCCGCCTGACCCCAATAGTAAAATTGTCATGGTGTTGTTGTATTTAGTTGTGGTGCAAAAATACTTGCTTTTGTACGTAAAAAATAATTAAATCTTTAAAAAGTTGTTCGTTCCGCACTGTTAGTAAATCCTAAACATTATTTTTGATGAAAATATGCTGAAAAAATGATTCGCCTTTTTGATATTTCGCTTCAATTAAATGGTTTTCCAATAAAGAAAGCTAAAACCGAATTGGATAAAATTGTTCATTTTTCTGAAGAAGAATTTGCTTCGTTTCTTGAAAATAAAAAAGTAGAAATTGTTGATTTTCATCTCAAAAACAACTCTTTTTACAAAGAATTAGCCGGAAATACAATTGCTGAAAATTGGAAAAACCTTCCTGTTTTAAACAAACAAAATTTACAAAAACCTCTTGAAGAAAGACTTTCAAAAGGGTATTCTAAAAAAAACATTTACCTCAACAAAACTTCCGGATCGAGCGGAACTCCTTTTGTTTTTGCTAAAGATAAATATTCGCATGCTTTGACCTGGGCTTCGAATATGATGCGTTTTGGTTGGTTCGGAATTGATTTTAATCATTCCTATCAGGCGAGGTTTTATGGTATTCCAATGGATTTGATTGGTTATCAAAAAGAGCGTTTCAAGGATTTTTTGACGCACCGTTTTCGTTTCCCGGTTTTTGATTTATCTGATGCAGTTCTGGAAAAATTTCTGCAGAAATTCAAAACCAAAAAATTCGATTACCTCAACGGATACACTAGCTCTATCGTTTTATTTGCTAAATATCTGGAACAGAAAAATATGGTTTTAAACGAAATTTGTCCAACTCTGAAAGCTTGTTTTGTTACTTCAGAAATGCTTTTTGAATCGGATAAAAAACTTCTCGAAAGACAATTTGGCATTCCAATTATCAGTGAATATGGTGCTTCTGAACTGGATTTGATTGCTTTTGAAAATCCTCAGGGAGAATGGCAGGTAAATGCTGAAACTTTATTTGTCGAAATTTTAGATGAAAATAATAATCCTGTTCCACATGGAACAGAAGGCAAAATTGTGATTACTTCACTCTTCAATAAAGCAACTCCTTTCATAAGATATGAAATTGGCGATATTGGAATTCTCGATGAAAAGAGCACCCCTCAAAAACCAATTCTAAAAAAGCTTATTGGAAGAACCAATGATGTTGCCATTTTGCCAAGCGGTAAAAAATCCCCGGGATTGACATTTTATTATGTAACCAAAAGCATTATCGAAGATGATGGAAACGTAAAGGAATTCATTATCAAACAAACTAAATTAGATACTTTTGAAATTGAGTATGTTTCTGAAAAAGAATTGATTTCAGAACAAATTCAAAAAATAAAAGAAGCCATTGATTTATATCTGGAACCAAATCTAAACTTCACTTTTACCAGAAAAACTGTTTTAGAAAGAACCAATCGAGGCAAACTAAAACAATTCAAATCTTTTTTATAATATAAATAAAATCTTACATTTGTTTTTAATTTAAAAACTTATGGCTAATCAATCTTTACTCTCTGAAGAAACAATTTCTAATAAAATATACTTTATTCGCGGACACAAAGTGATGCTGGATAGCGATTTGGCTTCCCTTTATGATGTCGAAACTAAAAGACTAAATGAACAGGTTAAAAGAAATTTATCTCGATTTCCTGAAGACTTCATGTTTCAACTAACTGAAAATGAATACAATTCTTCAAGGTCGCAATTTGCGACCTTGAAGAATGGAAGAGGTTCAAATTTAAAATACCTTCCTTATGCCTTTACCGAACATGGGATATTAATGCTTTCAAGTGTATTAAAAAGCGACAAAGCCATTCAAACCAATATACAAATCATGAGAATTTTTACAAAAGTAAGACAAATGCTTTTGGACACAACTGAAATTAAAGTTGATATTCTTCAGATTCAAAAGAAGTTAGAAAATCATGATAAAAATATAGAATTGGTATTTTCTTATTTAGATGAATTAACTGAAAAGAAAGAAAATGAAGAGGAAAGAGTAAAAATTGGATATAAAAAGTAATTATCAAAGTCATAAATTGTAACCTTGATGAATTTAATTTTTTTTTATATATCTTGATTTTACAATCAACTGCGTATATAAAAACCTTATAATCAGCAAAATAGCAAACACAAAATTATATCCATGGAATTGGCTGTAAACCCCAAAGTTATGTTTGATTAATTTGAATTTTGAAGAGGAAACAGAATCCTTTCTAATTCTATAAAAAGCAAGAGATTCCGGGATAGGTTTTGCCGTTTTTATTTGTTTTAAAATCGTAAGCCATATTCTCCAATCTTGCCTTTTTTGGGACGTTTCCAAAATAATTTTGCCAAAATAATCTGCATCGTAAATGGCTGTTAAATTGCCAACATAATTGCAGAAAAACAACTGTTTGTAAGTTAATGGATTTGGTGATTCAACTCTTCTGTTTAAATTATTTCCTTCTTCGTCAATTGAATCGTAAAAACTAAAAGTAAAATGCAGATTATTCCTTTTTAAAAAATGTATTTGCTTTTCTAATTTCTCAGGAAACCATAAATCATCGGCATCTAAGTAGGCAATATATTTTCCTGTTGCTTTTTCTAAAGCGGCGTTTCGGGCAAAACCATTTCCACAATTTTCAGGTAATTTAAAGAGTTTTATTCGGCTGTCTTTTTTAGCAAATTCTTCAATTATCGAAATTGTGTGATCAGTTGATGCATCATCGGCCAGAATCATTTCCCAGTTTTGATAACTTTGATTCAGTACAGACTGCAGCGTTTCCCGAATATATTTTTCGGCATTATATGTGGGTGTTATGATAGAAACTAACTCACTCATCAATATGCTTTTTCATCACCTTTAATGATATGGTAAACCGTAGTTACAATAATTTTCAAGTCTAGTAAAATGGACCAGTTTTCGATGTAAAAAATATCGTATTTTACCCTGTTTATAATATCATAATCAGATTCGATTTCTCCACGAAAACCTTTTACTTGCGCTAAACCAGTAATTCCGGGTTTTATAAAATGGCGCACCATAAATTTATCTACTTTAAGTATATATTCCTGATTATAGCTTACCATGTGCGGTCTTGGTCCGACTACTGACATATCTCCTCTTAAAACATTAAAAAACTGTGGTAACTCATCAATACTGGTCTTTCGAATAAACTTTCCAATTTTAGTAACTCTGGGATCGTTTTTAGAAACCTGATTTGTATAGGTTTCATTGGTTATTTCCATTGATCGAAATTTATAACAATTGAATTCATTGTTATTGAGTCCGTTACGCCTTTGTCTGAGTAAAATTGGTCCCTTAGATTCCAGTTTAATTAAAACTCCTAATATTGGAAGAATCCATGAAAGAACACCCAAAATAATTACTATTGAAAAAGTAACATCGAAAGTTCGTTTCATTATTTTATACAAATTTTCATCTAGTCGAATACTCCTAAGTGCAATTACAGGAATATAATCATAATATTGTAAGATGAAATTTCTAAAAAATATTTGATTCCCATCAGGAATAAACTTTAATGTCTTCAAATTACTGTCAGCAAAATCAATAAGTGCATTCATCTGATCCTGAGATAATCCAATAATGGAACAATACATTTCGTCCATATTTTTATTCATCACGAATTCAAACATTTCTTCAATATGCTCATCTTTTACTTCTTCAAATTCAAAAACATGAATCAGTTCATATCCATAATCAGGATTCTCGGTAAAAAAATATTTTAAAGGCGAAATACTTGCTTTATTACCTAATAGCACAACTCTCCTGTGATTTCCGCCAAAAACAACGCGATAAGTCTGCAGGAAATAATAGATTGAAAACTTAATAAATAAGATAAGAATAAATATAAACCATAAATAAAACAACAACGTTCTAAAACTGGTTTGCTTAGCATAAAAGAAGGCAAGCGCAAAAACGACAAAACCAAATAAGCAGGCTTGTTTTAAAGCACAATTTAAAATTGCAATTACTTTTGTATAACGATAAACTTGGTAAAAACCTAAATCAGAAGCAATACCAATCCAACCGACATTTAATACGATTAAAAATAAAATTTGATTTTCAGGAAAATGTGCGATATAAACCGCAAAAAAATTGATAATAAGCAAATCAATCAAATAGGAGAATGGCCGAATATAGCCTGAATATTTTCCTGTTTTTGTCCGCATTTATTTTATATAATTTGAAAAATCTTTATGCTCTTCTTTTGAAAGTTCTTCTTTTGAAAGTGATTTAAAATAATCATACGTAATTTTCATTCCTTCTGCGCGGTTTACTTTGGCTTCCCATCCTAATAATTCTTTTGCTTTTGTAGTGTCCGGCTGGCGTTGCAGAGGGTCATTAATAGGTAATGGATGGTAAACTACTTTTTGGTTTGTCCCGGTAAGTTTTATAATTTCTTCAGCAAAATCCTTAATAGTTATTTCATCCGGATTCCCAATATTAACCGGATATACATAATCTGAATGCAATAATCTGTATATTCCTTCAACCTGATCGTCTACATAACAAAACGAACGGGTTTGCATACCATCTCCAAAAATCGTTAAATCTTCTCCACGAAGTGCCTGACCAATAAAAGCCGGAATTACGCGGCCATCATTAAGACGCATTCTTGGTCCGTAAGTATTAAAAATACGAACGATTCTGGTTTCAACACCATGAAAAGTGTGGTAAGCCATTGTTATGGATTCCTGAAAACGTTTTGCTTCATCATAAACTCCGCGAGGCCCAATCGTATTTACATTTCCATAATATTCTTCAGTTTGCGGATGGACTAAAGGGTCTCCATATACTTCAGAAGTAGAGGCAATTAAAATTCTTGCTTTTTTTACACGGGCCAAACCTAATAAATTATGAGTTCCTAATGATCCTACCTTTAAGGTTTGAATTGGAATTTTTAAATAATCAATTGGGCTTGCAGGCGAAGCAAAATGCAAAATATAGTCTAATTCGCCCGGAATATGAACAAATTTGGTAATGTCGTGATGGTAAAACTCAAAATGTTCTAACTTAAACAGATGTTCAATATTTTTAAGATCTCCTGTAATCAGGTTATCCATTCCAATAACATAATAGCCTTCTTTGATAAACCGATCACACAAATGTGATCCTAAAAATCCTGCAGCACCTGTAATAAGTATTCTTTTCATATTGATTTGTTTCCAAAAGCAAATTTACTTTTTTCAATTTTATAAAAATAAATTTAGCATTTATCTTTTTTCTATTATTGACTAAACTTTTGAATGTTGATTATTTATTATTAAAAATTTGTTCCAGTATTTTAATTGTAATTAAATAAGTTGGCTTTACCCCTGTGGTTCCTAAACCTCCTGAGGCCAGAGTACTTCCGGTTTCTAGGGGATTATCAGAAGCATAATAGGCATATCGAACCTTAATATCATGTGGCACACTTTTTCTGATTTTTGAAGCCGACTGTATGGCTTTTTGGTAATAAGAACCTTCCATTTCAAGGCCAATTACACCCCATGTCGATTCATGAAAGAATTTTAATAATTCCCTGTTTTGCAAAGAAGTCCCTAAAACGGTAACCATTGCGCCTTCAAAAACGGCAATATCATTTCCTTCAAACATGGCACCTGTTAATTCATTTTCGAAGAAATAATTATCGGCCGTCCCTTCATTTATATGCGCTGAAGGAATCATGATGTCTCCTTTTCCTCCTTCCAGGATTCCTGCCTTACCCATTATCGAAACTGATTTTACATTCAATAACGTTTCTTTTTTATACGGTTTCAAAAGCTCGTCAATTGTTTCATAAGCCTGTTCGCCAAATGCATAATCCATTACAATAATAACGGGTTTTTCTTCATCGAATTTCGTTTTTGGAAAAGCTGTTTTGGCCCAGTCAATTTTGGCTGTATCAAAAATCTGAACATCGATATTGGTTCCTGAAGTGTCAGGCAACGAAATCATTCCGTTTTTTATAGCCAGTTCTTCTACAATAGCCCTGGTTTCCTTAGCTGCAGATTTGCTCAACTCTTCATAAATAAAGAAATCAGATTTGTCCTTGAATTTTGGTTTCAGCAATGGTGTAGCAAAAATGGAATTCATTACACTGTGCATATTGGCGCTTATAATGTGAATTGGTCTCTTTAAAAGATCGTTTGCCTTTAAAACCTCTTTAATATTTGTTGCCCAGATTTCGCCGTGAATGTGATGTCCTAGCCGTTCTCTTAAAACAGGGCTAAAAGTAATCGTTCTTTTGTTATTGTCGATCATTTCTTCAATGGCTAATTTTCCAAGCCAATAAATTACATGAAGGAAACGATCCGGTGCATTTTCTGACCCGAAAGCGTCATAAATATCTAAAACTTCTTCGAATGTTCTGGCTAAAATATTGGCCACATGCGATATTGCTTTTTCCCTTTCTACCAGAGGCAGTTTTTTGGTTTGCATTACAGCTTGTTCCAATTTTAACCAGTCACGCGAAACTTCGCCACCGTCATCTAATAAAACCCTGTTTTTAATTTTATGAGATTCGATGAAAATAAAAGTCAAATGCGTTAAAATATCATAAATATCAGAGCGGCCTCGTGTGATTTCAACATTCATTTGTTCCTCATCAATACGGTAGCAATTTCTTCTTCTTTTTGGAGGAACAATGGGCTGAAAATGTGATTTTGAATATCCTTCATCTGAAGTTAAATTGATAAAACGGCATTGCTCGATTCCTATCGGAAGACGTTCTATAACATATAAAAGCCCATTTAGTTCAACTTTTTCTTCACCAATATTTCCATAAATTTCAGGGCGTAAAGCCAATAATGATTCCCGTAGACTATCGCCTGACACACCCATTGGCTTATAAAAACCACGATTGAATAAATGGCGCATTGTAATGTACATTTTTTCGATCGCTGCAGATGATTCCTGCGCTCTTGATCTTGATATATGTTTAGTTTCTTTCATGTGTTTTTATTTTTAAAATCCTCTTTAAAAAAAGATTATCCAGGAACATAATGTAAGGAAAGTTATGAATTATCTATTTAATTCATTCAAAATAGTTTTTATCAAATTGTTAGAAGAACTGTTTCTCTATTTCAAATTATCCGCTATATCCCTATTATTTGATAACCTTGGCAATTTATTCTGTCCGCCTAATTTTCCCTGCGATTTCATGTATTCCTGAAATCCATTTTTAGAAACTTTGGTTATAACTACTTTCTGCAAAACATTTCCTGTAATTAAATCATCGTAATAAATGTTTTGTTTTCGCATCGAATCGTCAATTGCTTCTGCAAAAGATAGTATATTTTCCGGTTCATTTTCAAATTCTATAAGCCACTCGTGATAAGGCAATCCCTTTGATGGATTAATTTGTGGTGCTACTGTAAATTCGTTAATGACAATTTTGGTTCCTGCTGTCGCTTCTTTCATCGCATTTTCGACTTCGTTTGCAATAACATGTTCTCCAAAAGCAGAAATATAATGCTTGATTCTGCCCGAGACAATTACGCGATGCGGAAATAAAGTCGTAAATTTAACGGTATCGCCAATATTATAACGCCACAGCCCTGCATTTGTAGAAATAATCAAAACATAATTTACATCTATTTCTACTTCGCCAACGGTATAACTTTTTGGGTTTTCTTCAAAAAATTCATCAGCTTTTATAAACTCATAGAAAATTCCGGAGTTAAGTAACAAGAGCATTCCTTTTTCTTTTTGAGAATCCTGATAGGCAAAAAATCCTTCAGAAGCAGGAAATAGCTCAATACTGTCTACTTTTCTGCCAATCATATTTTCAAATTTAGCCCGATAAGGCTCATAATTTACTCCTCCGTAAATAAACAGGTTAAAGTTCTTAAATATATCACCTATTTTCTTTCCACCGCTTTTTTGTTGTAATCGCTCAAAATACATTTGTACCCATGATGGAATTCCGGAAATTACAGACATATCTTCTTTTATTGTTTCATCAACAATAGCATCAACTTTGCTTTCCCAGTCTTCAATGCAGTTGGTTTCCCATGATGGCATTCTGTTTTTCTGCAGGTATTTCGGTACAAAATGAGCAACAATTCCTGAAAGTCTTCCAAAATTTATTCCGTGCTTTTCAGTCAAAATTGGACTTCCCTGTAAAAAGATCATTTTACCATCAACAAAATCGGCATTTCCTGTTTCGTTGATATAATGCAAAATAGCATTACGTGCCGCATTGATGTGATAAGGCATTGATTCCCTGGTTAGCGGAATATATTTGGCTCCGGATGTTGTTCCGGAAGTTTTGGCAAAATAAATAGGTTTTCCCTTCCACAGAATATTTTCCTTGCCTAATTTTACTTTTTCGATATACGATTTTAAATCTTCATAATCCCGAATTGGAACGTTCTTTTGAAAATCTGTAATTGTTTTTATAGTATCAAAATGATGATCTTTTCCAAATTCGGTTGCTTTGGCCTTCTCAATCAAAATTTTAAAAACTTTCAGCTGAGTTTCAACCGGTTTATTAGACCATACTTTTGTTTGATTGTATATTTTTCGTGCAAATATTTTTGCTGCTATAGATTTAATTGACATTTTGTGTGTATTATTTCTTTTTGTTTGCTTTGCTACCGCCTGACTCCTTCTCTATTTTGGAAACTTCTTCCCTAAGTTTAATTTCTTCTTCAGAAGCCTTCATATTAGTTACCTGTATTTCAGATTCAGCTAAAATAGAGTCTTTGTTGAACTTTGCATATTCTAATTCACCTGTCAATACTTTTTGAATCGATTTGATATAGGCTTCATTTTTCTTTAATGAAGTTGTTAATGAATCAGACTTTATAGCTAATTCTAAAGCATTTTTTTTTAACTGTGTTGACGAATATCCGGGTATAAATTCACGCAAAGGGGTAAATGCAATGATAAAAGTAGTAATGAGAATTAAGAATATTCCGCCTAAAGAAAAAACAACAAAAACATTCATTAAAGTAAGTCTGAACGAAAAGATTTCTTCAAATGTATTTTCATTCAAAATTACCAATCGGTTTTTTACGAACAATTTTTTTCTGAAGTTCTTTTTTTTCTTGGTCATTGCGGATGTTTATACTCGCAAATATAACAATTATTACATTTGGTGGTATGTGTCAAATTTGATACAATACTTCTTATTTTTTTATTTTATAAAATATTTAACGCTCTTCAAAATAAACATTTTAGTCTAAAAACTATTCTGATACGTATATTCTATATACATTTGCAACAAAAATTTATAAATTGCTTCGGCATTAATTTTACTATTATGGGAAGATTTGGCGTTACAGAAATCCTTATTATATTGGCAGTTGTTTTATTACTTTTTGGAGGTAAAAAAATTCCGGAATTAATGAAAGGACTAGGAAGCGGAATTAAAGAATTTAAAAACGCAGCCAAAGACGATCAACCTACTGCTAAAAAAGAAGAAGAAGTTAAATAAAACTCTGTAAAGAGTGTTTTGAATCCCAACTGAAATCATAATAGTTTTAGTTGGGATTTTTTATGTCCAATTTTTAAATTATTTACATTCAAAAGCTTGCATTCTTGAAGGATTTTTCCTGAAAATAAAAATTTGCAAACGAAAATAATTAGTAATTAATTCAAGTTGCTAGTTATAAAATATAAAAAGTAAGCATGAAAAGTGAGAAATTTGGTTTACCACAACTAAAGACTCACAGATATGATGCTTACACAAGACAAAATTATTTCAATTTTTTGTTTAATCGATTATATTTTACAAGGAATTGAGCACAAAGAAGATGTTAGAAGACAAGTAAGTGACAGTGAAATAATAATAACAGCCATAGTTTCCTCGACAAGTTTCTATGGCAATCATTCTTCTGCAATTCAATTTATGAAGCAATACGGGTATATCCCTAATATGCTTGAGAAAAGCAGATTCAATAGGCGGCTTCATAAAATAGGTAAGCTTCTTTATGAATTATTTGAAATTATAAGTTCTTATTTTAAAGACTTTTGTTGCGAAATGCATTATATAATTGATTCTTTTCCAGTAGCGGTATGCCATAATATGAGAATTTCAAAATGCAAAATTCTTAAAGATAAAAAGTGGAGAGGTTACACGGCAAGTATGCGCAATTACTTTTACGGTGTCAAAGTACAATTAGTAACAACAAAATCAGGTATTCCAATAGCATTTCATTTTACACCAGGAAAAACAGCTGATGTAAAATCATTAGGAAGAATGATTGACAAATTACCTGCCGAAGCTTCAATATATGGCGATAGTGCTTATTTAGATTATAGTTTAGAAGATAAAGCTTTGGAACGAAAAGCAATTTTATTGAAAATTCAAAGAAAGTCGAATTCTAAAAGAAATGATACTTTAGAACAAAAAAGGGAAAAATTAAAAATGAGAAAAAGAGTAGAAACAACAATTAGCGATATCAAAAAACTTTTCCCAAGAACAATACACGCGGTGACACTCGATGGGTTTATTATAAAGCTTACACTCTTTGTATTCGCACTACAATTAAACAAATCAATTAACTAGCAACTTGAATTAAGTAGTAAAATAAATACAAATTATAACTCATTATATTTGTTAAAGTAATTTTAAATTCTATTTTTACAAAAAATTCTTACTTAATAATTAATGTAAAAATAGTTATGGCACATTTTTCAGAACAGGTACATATCAGTATAGGTAGTTTTACCCAAAACGTAGTTTATCATAATTTAGAACTGTCACAAAAAGATGGCCGATCACCATCATTTTTCTTTTGTATGGCAATATACAGGCAAGGCGATAATCAATCCAGCAGATCAGGCAAAGGCATTGCGAACGTATCTTGGAGATGAAGTTATCTTTACCTTTAAAAGCCTTACCGGAATCCGGTTGATGAGCAAAGGAATCATAACAGAATTATCTTCTATAGATCTTCATGGCAGTGCCGAAGGATTACATGTTACAGGTATTAGCCATACTATCGTTCTGGATGATATGAAAAAATCAAGAACCTACCAGCAAAGAGGTATGAATGATATTGTACTGGATATTTTAGCAGAAGGTCCGGGAGAATTCTATGAAAGAGATGCTATAAAATCTACCTATCTTCAGGAGTTCAAATACATGGCTCAATATAATGAAACCAATTTTGATTTCTTAAAACGATTGGCCAGACGTTACGGGCAATGGTTTTATTTTGACGGGATGCGAATGCAGTTCGGACAGACTAAAACCAGTAAAATAAAACTCATCAACGGATCTTCGCTGCATGGTTTTAAAATCCAGACCAATATGGCTTCCCATAAAATTTCTTTGGGAGGGTATGATTACAATGGTGCAGCCAATATTCGTAACTCGGCAGCAAGAACCTCTTCAGGAAGTAAAGACAGTTTCTCGGCCGTTGTAGGACACAATCAGGGAACCGTTACCCAAAACGACTTAAGCAATGGAGCTTATACAACCAATGCTCAAAGCAGCGAAGAAATCGAAGAAATGGTTAAACTGCAAACAGCAGGCAGCGACGCCAATAGTGTATATTACAGTGGAACTTCTTATTTTCCGTTAGGGCTTGGACAGGTTTTCAGCATCGTAAACCAGACTGTAGAGCATGAACTTATTGTGACAGAAGTATCACACATCTCTCAGGTTCACGGAAATTACTCCTGTAATTTCAAGGCCATTCCGGCAGATGTTGCAGCACCACATTTTACAGACGTCAATGTATTTGCCAAAGCAGAAACACAGCCAGCCAAAGTAAAAGACAATAATGACCCGGAAGGATTAGGACGTGTAAAAGTACAGTTTAACTGGGCAGGCGGAAACAATTCAAGTGAGTGGCTTCGTATGATACAGCCACATTCAGGTTCAGGAAAAGGATTTTACTTTATTCCCGAAATTGACGAAGAAGTTTTAGTAGGTTTTGAAGGCAGCAATGCACAGAATCCGTATGTTTTGGGAGCACAATACAATGGAAGCCAATCCAGCGGTTATGCAGACGGTAAAAATAATGTAAAAGTAATTCATACGCGTAGTGGGCATATCCTAAAATTTACTGAAGACGAAAGCATCATTATCACAGATAAAATTGGCAATGAAATTCAACTGGATACTATTGGCGGAAATATCAATATTACTGCACCCAAAGTGATAACAATGAATGCTTCCAATATTATTATGAATGCCTCCGAAAATATTACTACCACTGCAGGAATGAATATTACAGAAAGTGCGGGTGTTGATAAATCGACAAATGTTGTCGGAATACTAAATACCAGAGTTGGATTGGATAAGATTTTGTATGTGGGTGGAAATCATAATGTAAATATCGATGGAGATTTGAATTCAGAAACTACAAAAGACCACAATCTGACTTCTGGGAGTAAGATTATTACACAAACAGAAAACGGTCATGAAATACATTCTCAAAAAGAGATAAAAAATAACAGTAGCGAAAAAACGAAACAAAACTAATGTCATGGCAATCAGAATAATCAGTGGAATTACAATAATGGGGACAGTTGACAATTTTAGTTATGATAATTCTAAAAACAGTTCGCATTTTAGAGTAAACAACCACGAAGTAATTTACCGGGATTCTTTTGGCAATTATATGACAAGTTCTCCATGTCACATCAGAATAAATTTTGAATACTTTAAGCTGGAAAAAATGGGAGATGAAATACAAATGTCAGATGGGACAGTGATGATAATGATGCCCAAAGAACAAATTCAGGAAATTGCTAATAAAACCTTCTATGCAGAAGAACAGTTTCATGCGATAGATTTTTTAACTTTTGAAATAATCGAAGAAAATAAATAGATGTCAGAAAATATACGAGTAAAAGGAAATGTTAATATAAAAGTAGGAGGAACTACAAGATGGTATGCCAAAGAAGGAGTCGAAATTAATTCGAATGGACGTATTGATTATTTTGCACCTGAATATAGTTATGGCGAGCCGGAAAGCCCGCTACCATCAAAGTTTGAAAAGAATGATAAAAAGGTTGTCTTTTATGAAACAGACGGACATTACAGTACAGTGTATTTGGTTTGTTTAATGTTGGGAATGAAAGAAGCTGATGCTGAAGAATTAGCAATTGCTGCTGAAGCTCCAGACACCACAATTCATAACGAAATGGATTTTGAATTGAATGATACCTGGATAAGTCCAGATTATCAGGGGCCAGTGCATTCTCTCACGGGAGGATTTCATGGTATTGAAGAATTTATGACAGCAGTAAAATTTTTATGGCTAAAAATTGATCATAATAACCGTGAAGATTCGATACGTCAATTAGGAGAACTCCTACATAGATTTGGGGATACTTATGCACATTCTAAATTAGATAATATAAAACCATCGAATTTAGTAGCCTATGATTTGCATTCTGGAAATAAAAATTTACCTCTTGCCATTTCTTCTTGGAAAGGACAAGGAGGTAAGGTTTTAGCAAAAGATGTAGAACCTTGGATTGTTAGAATTAATCAATATACTAAAAAATATGGTTATGATTTTTTAACAAATAAAGACTACCAACATGAAGCTTTTAATGGTAAAACATTGACTGAAGTACTTCAAGAAGTTTATTTGCTAAAGCCTACTGATAAATTTAAAATGTATGGAGGAGGGTATTTTACAACAGATCATTTTTGTTCTGATGGAGGTGAACCAGACATGATATACTTGAGACCTGATTGGTATTTAAATTATGTAAAAAATTTGGCTTGGATATTAGCATTAAAATTTCATCTTGACTCAAGTAAATTTGATCTTTCTGTTTTTAAAAAAATGACGAAATTTGCAACTGATAATAAATGTTCTTTAAAAGGAATTATTGATTATGAAATTGCTAAAAAAAGAGGAAAAAGAGAGTTTTATATTCCTGTCTTTTATAGTAGTCCAAACAGATTCTTCGCTTCAGTGGATGCTGTTAAAAATACTGACTATTTAAAAAATGCAAAAAATGCAAAAGAATTTGCAACTAAATATATGATGTATGAAGGTAATTATCCTAAACCTTTAGAAGGAGAAGAAATAACAGACATACTACGTGTGAAATTTAGTTTAAAAACAGAAAATTTTTTCTACTACACTAATGCCTTTAAACTAAAATTTTAAATGAAAAAAAATATTATTATACTAATCTTAATCTTCTTTGTTCAATATTTTTTGTTAGAAGCTTTTTTTGTAAGGTTAGACGCTTATACACCTTGGAATAAAACTGGTAATCCAATGGCTTCAGCATTATCCTTTATTTTTACAATATTTTCTTGTGTTATTATGTTTGTAGTCTTAGCGCTGGAAAAACTCAATAAAACACAATTTAAAAAAATAGTTTTATTTATTTTATTTGTACACTGTGTTCTTCATTTTTTCTGGGAAGCTTTTTTTGAGTATAATTTATTTACTGATTCAGAATCATTTGATACTTCATCAGTAATAATTATTTTATCATATTTTCTGTTTGAATTAATTTTTACTTTTTATGTAATCAATAGATTGTATAAATCAGAAGACAAGTAGTTATAATGAAAAAAATAGTATACATAGGTCTCTTAATTTTTCCGGTTCATTTTTTTGTTCTGCTTGGATTCTTTGCAAGATTAGATAATTATGTTCCAAAACATTATGAAAGAGCAGGTCATCCTATATTTGCTGTAATTGCAATTTTTATAACATTTGTCATTTATATTTTAACTATCATTCTTGTTATTATTGAAAATCGGATGAAATTTGATTATAAAGGCATAATGATGTTTCTGGTTTTAGGTAATTGCTTACAACAGTTTTATATAAATTCTTTTTATCAATTCCGGCTATTTACTAAGACGGAAAGTTATGATACAATAGCCAAAGTAATTATTTTATCATATTTTGTATTTGAATTAATTTTTACTTTTTATATAGTCAATAGATTGTATAAATCAGAAGATAATTAAACTCTAATGCAATCATATTAATATATTATCTGCCTACATTATTAGAGGTACATACATTTGCAAAAATTTGGAGTAGAGACACATCCTATAAAGAAAAATAAAAATCACAGTACTGAGCCGATCCATACCCAAATTGCCAAAGATGCCCTTCATCCTCTTAACCCTTTGGCTTCTGAACTTGCCAAAATAGCTGTCCAGGATGTTGCCCAAAAAATTCTGGAGATCTGGAAAACAAATAGCGATCCCACAGGAGAACAACTGGCTAAATATGTGATAAACAAATATACGATACACCCTGTTTACCAGGCTGCTGATTGGGCTAATAAAGCGGTTAATATTTGGATTGAAGAGAATGATACTATTATTCCAAGACTTCAAAGTGCTACTCCTTATGAGCATGCTGAAAAGGTAACCGAAAGAGCGATTAGTAACAAAAAAGTACAGGAAATTTTAAACTATTTTAAATGAAACAATTAGCAATCTTACTATTGAGTACCATATTTATGCAATGTCAAACCCCAAAAAAAGAATTCATGCCAGAAACCGATTTTTATATCAGCGAACATAGTATTACTTATAAAAACAAGGAGCTACCTTTTGGTAAACCCGTAGCTGAATGGGTGAAAAATTTTGGTAAATATAGTAGAATACATCACACAAGTGTATATATTTGGGACGATTTAGGAATTTATGTTTCCGAATCCGATAAAGATAATAGTATTGATGAACTCCATATTTTCTTTATGAATCTCGATAGTCCTTTGGGACAAATGGGTAAACTACAGGAAGCTAAAGGAAGAGTATCTGTAGCATTTATAAAAGATAAAGATAAAGATAAAAATGTAGACCTGTATGATGAAGACTATAAAAAAGAAAAATACGAAAGAATCGAAAAAAGGAATACTATAGGATCCGAAGCACCAAAAAATTTCATTTATCCATTTAAAATTTATTCTAAATCTTTAAATATAGAAGGCGCAGCAGTAAAAGCGGGAATGAAAGTATGTGACATTAATAAAAAAAGAGAAGCGGCAGATTTGCCAGTTATCAAATATTATGATGCGGATCTGAATTCGAAACATGAAGACGGTTCTGTCACTACTTTGTCAAATGGTTATTTCACTACTTTTAATGGCTTCCTGACTCCCGATGAACAAGCAAAAGCAGATTTTTATAACATCATGTACCGCCAGACCGAAGGCGAAATAGAATACATCCGTATTGTGCATGATAAAGGGCAGGAATATTTTAAATTCTAAATTTACAAATGAAATATTTTTAATAATACTGTTGTGTAGTTTCTTATCGCATTGCCAAACTTCAAAAAAAGAAACAGTACAAGAAACCGATTTTTATATCAGCTAACATAGTATTACTTACAAAAATAAGAAGTTGCCATACCTTTAAAAAAGGGTTTAGCTTTAATCAAAAAAGCTAAACCCTTTAGTTTAAACTATTATTACTTAGGCAATATTATTCTCCAATAATATGAAGTTCATTGAATTCTTTTTCAACGATTAAGAAATGGTTTGTTTCAAAATCAAGTGCATTAAATTCAATCTTTTCATTGTCAATTTCAATTTCGGTCACTTTAAAAGGTAATCCTATAAAGTTAATTTTGTACTTAGTGTATGGAGTTTCATATTTTCCCTCTTTGTACAACTGGATAATTACTTCTTTTTCTTTTCCGACGGTTCTAAAAGATAAAAAGCTAAAACGTCCTTTTTTGTAATCATAACCATCCTGTGCATCTTCATAAACTTCTGATTTTTCCTTTCCCATTTTGAAGTAATAATCCAGTACAAGTTCATCAAACTCTAATTCCCCAACATATTGCTGAACCGGATATTTTGGAATAACAGACCCTGCTTTTACGAAAACCGGAATTTCATCAAATTTAGAATCAACCCAAACTTCACGACCTCCAGTTGCAAATTCATTTGTCCAATAGTTGTACCACTCGCCTCTTGGAATATACATACGTCTTCCTATGGCATTAGGCTCCAGAATCGGGCAAACTAGTATGTGATTACCGAAGATAAATTCGTCATTGCGATAATGTGTCTGTGTATCATCCTGATCGTAGTATACCAAAGGTTTCAGCATTGGAATCCCTTCTTCGATATACTGCCAGAACATCGTATATAAATAAGGTAATAACTGATAGCGAAGACTCACAAATTTTCGTGTAATATTAATTACTTCCTCATCAAAAGCCCAAGGTTCCTGATTTCCGTGATCACCGGAAGAATGTGTTCTACAGAAAGGATGAAAAACACCTAACTGAATCCATCGGGCATATAATTCGCCGGTTGGCTGTTCTGCAAAGCCGCCAATATCAGAACCTGTAAAGCCCATTCCGGAAATACACATGCGCTGTACCTGAATATTGGCAATCCATAAATGTTCCCATGTTGCTACATTATCACCGGTCCATGACGAAGTATAACGCTGGGCACCAGAATAAGCTGATCTTGTAATAACAAATGGACGTTTTGGATAAGCAAATCGTTTTACACCATGGTATGTTGCTCTTGCCATTTGTGTTCCGTAAATATTATGTGCTTTTCTGTGACTGCAAGGATTTCCATCATAATCATGACGAACATCCATAGGAAAAGTTTTATTAGGAACTTCCATAACTGCAGGTTCATTCATATCATTCCAGACTCCTTTTACACCAATATCCGAGATTAATTCTTTAAATAATCCTGCCCACCATTCGCGAACCACAGGATTGGTATAATCAGGAAAATTACATTCCCCCGGCCACACTTTTCCTTTCATATAAGGCCCATCGGCTCTTTTGCAGAAATAATCTTTCTCTAATCCTTCTTTATACACCCAGTAATCCTTGTCAATTTTGATTCCCGGATCAATGATTACAACTGTTTTAAAGCCATCTTCGGCTAATTCAGTGACCATTTTCTTTGGATCCGGAAAATAATTTTTATTCCACGTAAAACATCGAAAACCTTCCATATAGTCAATATCAAGATAAATGGCATCGCATGGAATCTTAAGTTCTCTGAACTTTGACGTGATTTCTTTTACTTTGCTTTCAGGATAATAACTCCATTTACATTGATGGTATCCCAAAACCCAAAGCGGAGGTAATTCAGGTTTTCCTGTTAAGTCAGTATATGTTGTCACTACATCCTGCATTTGTGGGCCATAAACGAAATAATAATTCATTTCGCCGCCTTCTGCCCAGAAGCTTGTAACGTTTCTTCTTTCCTGGCAAAAATCAAAAAAAGTTCGGAATGTATTATCAAAGAAAATACCGTATGATTGCTTGTTATGCAAGCCAATATAAAATGGAACAACCTTATACAAGGGTTCCTGATCTTTTTGATAAGCGTATTGATCTGTAGCAAAATTCTCAACTCTTTTGCCTTTTAAATTCATTTGGGTGGCTTTATCACCAAGACCATAAAAACATTCACCATCTTTTGATGATTTACTCATTTTTACAATATTCCCGCCATATTCATAACTTTCTTCCCAATGAAAACCAAGTTCGTCTTCCAGAATTAAAAAGTCATTTAAATCATAAATTGACAAACGGAGATCTGTTTTTTGAATTTTGCACTTTACTTTACTGGTTCTAATCTGAAAATAAGTTTCTTCTTCTGTCAGTTCGAGAAAGTTATATCCATGCAACTGGCTTTTATCGATAGCATACGAAAAATCGTTACTGAAATAGCCTTTTGTAGTAAATCTAAAACGGATTAAACTATCCCTTAGAATAGTAACTTTCAGGATTACCTTATTATCAGTATTAAAAAAAACAGAATCACCCTCGTGTTCATACGACACAATTTTTGACGGATACAAATCTCCCTTATACTCTAACTGTGTATTTACAATCATATTGCTAATGAATTAATTAAACCAACATATGTTCGTTCCAAACATACAAAAAAACTAAGTAAGCCCCTATGATTATTAGGTTTATTAACGAAAACGTTTTTTCTGAATGAGTGATAAAATATGTATTAAAAAAACATCAATTCAGTAATTTATAACTTTAAAAAATAACAAAATAACAGTCTAAAAAAAGTTGTTTAATTACACCAAAGAATAAACTGTAACACTTAATGGCGGTAAAATTAATTCAACAGAAAAATCCCTTCCATCATAGGAAGAAGATTCAATCTGTAAAGTTCCTGGATTACCTACTCCACTTCCGCTGTAAAGAGGAGAATCAGTATTAAAAATTTCTTTTAGCTTTCCTTTGTGAGGAATTCCAATTCTATAATTTTCCCGAACTACCTGAGTAAGATTGCAAACAACAATCAAATTTTCTTTAGAATTATTTCCCTTTCGGATATACGATATAACCGCATTTTGATGATCCGAATAATTAATCCACTCAAAACCTTCACCACTAAACTGTTTTTCATATAAAGCAGGCTGTGATTTGTACAATAAATTCAAATCGGTCACAATCTTTTTTATGCCTGAATGATAATCATACTGCAACAAATGCCAGTCGAGGCTGTTTTCAAAATTCCACTCGGCAGTCTGCCCAAATTCAGAACCCATAAATAATAATTTGGTTCCCGGATGGGTAAACATATAACCGTAAAGCAACCTTAAATTGGCAAATTTCTGCCATTCATCGCCCGGCATTTTATAGACAATAGACTGTTTCCCATAAACCACTTCATCATGTGAAAAAGGCAGCATGAAATTTTCGGTAAATGCATATGTCATTGAAAAAGTCAAATCATTCTGATGATATTTTCGGTAAACGGTTTCTTTCTGAAAGTACTTTAAAGTGTCATGCATCCACCCCATCATCCACTTCATTCCAAAGCCTAAGCCTCCTGTAAATGTTGGTCTGGAAACCATTGGAAAAGAAGTACTTTCTTCTGCAATTGTCTGAACACCTTGAAAATTAGCGTAGATTACTTCATTAAATTCCTTAAGAAAACTGATAGTTTCTAAATTTTCATTTCCTCCATAAATATTAGGTTCCCATTCGCCATCGTTTCTGGAATAATCCAAATACAACATCGACGCTACAGCATCAACACGTAAACCGTCAACATGATAATTTTGAAGCCAAAAAACAGCATTACTGATTAAAAAAGCGCGAACTTCATTACGACCGTAATTAAAAACAAGGCTTTTCCAGTCGGGATGATATCCTTTTCTGCGATCCGGATGTTCATACAAATGTGAACCGTCAAAAAATCCAAGCCCATGTGCATCATCAGGAAAATGGGATGGGACCCAATCTAAAATTACCCCAATTCCGGCCTGATGTAATTTATCTACCAACACCATAAAATCCTGTGGTTTTCCAAAACGGGAGGTTGGTGCAAAATAACCAACTAACTGATAACCCCATGATGGATCATAAGGATATTCCATAACAGGCATAAATTCTACATGTGTAAAACCTGTTTCTTTAACATAAGTAACCAAATCGTCAGCCAATTCCAAATAGGTTAAAAACTTATTATCATTACCACGTTTCCAGGAGCCCAAATGTACTTCGTAAACCGAATAAGGTTTATCTAAAGCATTCTTTTCATTACGCGACTGCATCCAGTTTTCATCTTTCCAGCTATAATCTAAATCCCAGACTACAGAAGCAGTATGGGGTGGTTTTTCGCAGTATAAAGAAAAAGGATCTGATTTTTCAGTTACGATTCCGTCAATGTTAGACTGAATCTTGTATTTATAAAGTGCGCCTTTATCTAAATTTGGAATAAAGCCTTCCCAAATACCTGAAGAATCCCAACGTACCTGAAGTAAATGCTCACCCTGAGTCCAGTAATTAAAATCGCCTACAACCGAAACAGATTGTGCTGTTGGAGCCCAAACAGCAAAATAAACACCTTTAACCCCATTGACTTCAACTAAGTGTGCACCTAATTTTTCGTATAATCTAAAGTGTTTTCCTGCCTTGAATAAATCGATATCAAAATCGGTAAATAGGGAATGCGTTATAACGTTGGACATATATTATTAGTAATTAGTGAATAGTACTTAGTAATTAGTTGTTGTTTATTGATGAGTAATAATGGTTCTTAGTAACAGTTCATTTATTTTAATGATTTTTCCTAGTAATTACCTCTCGCTAATCACTACTTACTAAAGGACTAAAAATTAATCTATCCTGAAATTATCCGGAAGCACCACTCCTTTTTTAATGACAACAATACCATCTTTAATACTGTATAATTCATTAGTGAAATTTTCTAAATGCTTACCTCCGTTAATATAGACATTATTTCCGATGCGTACATTTTTATCAACTAAAACATTTTTTATAAAGCAATTTTCTCCAATTCCAATATGTATCTTATTATTTATAGTGTCCTGATTCATTTCATCGAGATCCTGATAAAAATCATTCCCCATTACATACGAATGCTGAATAACAGTTCCGTCACCAATTCTGGAACGTATGCCAATTACAGAACTTTTTATTTCCTGTGCATTGATGATACAGCCTTCAGAAATTAGCGATTGATTAATATTTGAATTTCTGAATTTTGATGGCGGTAATAATCTTGGGCGTGTGAAAATCTTGTTATCGTTATCAAATAAATTAAATTCTGGTATATCTGCAGTTAAACCAATGTTTGCTTCGAAAAAGGATTCTATATTTCCAATATCTGTCCAATATCCTTCATACTGATAACTCAGGATTTTATGTTTACCAACAGCTTGCGGAATAATTTCTTTACCAAAATCTTTGGTATCAGGATCTGACATCAAATCTTCCAATAATTGGCGGTTGAAAATATAAATTCCCATAGAAGCCAGGTATTTTTTTCCCTGAGCCTGCATTTGCTCGCTTACTTCCGATTCCCATTCTGGTAAAAGTGAAGCATTTGGTTTTTCGATAAAAGCTTCAATGCAGCTTTCATTATTGGTTTTTAAGATTCCAAATTCAGGAGCATCCTTTGCATTTACTGGCAACGTCGCAATAGAAATCGCAGCATCGGCAGCAATATGAGCGTCCAGCATTTCATTAAAATCCATTTGATACAACTGATCTCCGGAAAGTATTAAAGCATATTCAAAATCATGTTTTAAAAAATGTGACATACACTGACGAACAGCATCTGCAGTACCCTGAAACCAGGTTGGGTTATCAGGAGTTTGCTCGGCAGCTAAAATATCAACAAATGACTGACTGAAAATACTAAAATTGAAAGTGTTTTTAATATGCGCATTTAATGAAGCCGAGTTAAACTGGGTCAAAACAAATATTTTAAAAATATCCGAATTGATACAATTGGATATCGGAATATCGACCAATCTGTATTTTCCACCAATCGGAACAGCTGGTTTCGATCTGGTTTCTGTTAATGGATATAAACGTGATCCCTGACCACCTCCTAAAATAATAGCAACGACTCCCTTTTTGTTAACTTTCATTTTTTTCAATTATTTGGTTATATATTTCGATATATTCTTGGCAAACTCTTTCCCAGGAATGATCTTTAGCCATCCCTCTTTTTATTATTTCATTGAAATGATTCTTATCAGTATATAATTTTACAGCTCGATTAATCGAATAGCAAACATCCTCAACCGAAGCCTGATCATGACAGATTCCGTTTCCATTATCACCAAAATCAATTACTGTATCCCGTAAACCACCAGTTCTTCTTACTATTGGAATGGTTCCGTATCTCAAAGCATACATCTGGTTTAACCCGCAAGGCTCTACTCTTGAAGGCATTAAAATAAAGTCTGAACCTGCATAAATCAAATGCGCTAATTCTTCATTATAACCAATAAAAACATTATAATTTCCTTGATATTCTTCTTTTAACTGAACTAATTGACTTTCAATATCCGGGTTTCCCGATCCTAAAATCAGGATATTCAAATTTTTGAAATTCTCAGACAAAGACAACACAGAAGACTGAGGCAAAAGATCACCTCCTTTTTCATCAAACAATCTACCAATAAAACTAAACAAAGGCTTAGAAGAATCTAATTCGAATCGCTCACACAATTTTTCTTTATTCTTTTGTTTTCCAAAGTCAAAGTTTTCAATAGAATAATGTTCTTCCAGCATTTTATCAGTTAGCGGATTCCATACTTCGATATCTATTCCGTTCAAAATTCCTCTTGATTTGATCCGAACTTTATTAAATAATGATTCCAGTCCGTTTGCAGAAACATTAATTTCATCCAGATAACTTGGAGAAACCGTAGTCACTGCACCAGCACATTTAATCGCTACTGCCAACGAATTCAAACAATTATCCCATTCCAGAAAACCGGCATGACGTACATCAAACTCCGGGATATAATTCATTTTATCATGATTAAACCATCCCTGATACAATCCGTTATGAATAGTAATAACGGTTTTAACATTACTTAGAATTTCATATTTATAACAATACAGAAGCATAAACGGAATTAATCCTGTATGATGATCATGACAGTTGATGACATCCGGAATTATATTCTCCTCTAAAATCCAGTTTAAAGTAGCAATTTGAAAGGATACAAAGCGTTCAATGTCATCTTCATAACCATAAACATTTGGCCTGTCAAATAATTCTTTTATTTCAATCAGATACAATTCATATCCTAATTTATCTGTTACTTCTTTTAAGACATTAAATGGAAAATCAAAATTCCCTAATACAACATTACCGGAATATACCGTTTCAAAAACATTTTCATTTTTAAATTTAGTATCATAACATGGAACTACTACCCTGACTTCATGACCCGCTTTTTTTTGGTATTTAGGTAATGCGCCAACAACATCGGCCAAACCGCCCACTTTTGCCATTGGATAACACTCAGTACTAATATGAAATATTTTCATGTAAGACTTCTATTTATAAAATTGATACTAGATTCTATTAATATTAAAACTCTGATAATTTGTGGTACTTTTATGTTTTTTAAATTTAGGAAAAAATAAATAAAATTTAGCCTTGGAGTAAAATTTATCATTATGCCAAAAAAAACACCAAATCCTACAAAATCTCTAAAAATCCCATTCTTTATTATTGTTTCTGTCAAATTATGTGCGATTATTTCCCATAAACTCGTTACGCTATATGCGGCTAAACTTTTTACAACACCAATAAAACATAAAATTCCGAAAAGAGAATTAAAAATGGATTCAGAAAGTATCCAAAACACACTTCATATTCCTGCTATACATAAAGATATTACGGTTTATGAATATGGAAAAAAAAATAAAAAAATATTGCTGGTACACGGTTGGTCAGGAAGGGGAACGCAATTGTTCAAAATCGCTGATTCATTATTAGAAAATGGATATTCAATTGTGAGTTTTGATGCTCCTGCCCACGGAAAATCTAAAGGCAGTACTACTATAATGTCTGAATTTATAGCCTCGATTTTAGAAATTGAAAACCA
The DNA here is from genome assembly GCF_903819435.1 of Flavobacterium salmonis. Lineage (GTDB taxonomy): Bacteria > Bacteroidota > Bacteroidia > Flavobacteriales > Flavobacteriaceae > Flavobacterium > Flavobacterium chungangense. The sequence goes on from NZ_CAIJDP010000078.1 coordinate 113,103, forward strand.
ATATGGTCCTTTTGAAATTGCTATTGGTCATTCATTAGGTGGAATGTCGGTTTTGAATGCACTCAAAAACGGCTTACGAGTTAAAAAAGCTGTAATCATTGGAAGTGGTGATATTGTACAGAATATTTTGGATGATTTTATTTCTAAATTAAAGTTAAAACCCGAAATTAGTGTTCGTTTGCGTAATTACTTTGAAAAAAAATATCAGGTAAAGATGGATGATTTTTCGGCGTATAAAGCCGCAAAAGAAATAGAAATTCCAGTCTTGGTAATTCATGACAAAAATGATCCGGAAGTTCCTGTAAAAGCTGGAATTCACATTCATAATAATCTTCAAAACGGCAGTTTATACCTAACTGAAGGTTTAGGACACCGTAAAATTTTAGGAAATCATGATGTAATCAAAAAAATTTCAGAATTCATTGGAGAACAACAATAATTAAATTGAAATTGACATGGATTTATTTGGAGAAAAAAGAAATTGGGAACAAGATTTAAAACCCATTTTAAAAAAATATAAGGGCAAAAAACATCCTTTGAATTATGAAAACACATATCAGTTATTGGTAATGGTTGTTTTATCAGCGCAGGATTCTGATGCGAATATCAACAATATAGCTCCAGATCTGTTTACTAAATTCCCAACATTAAAAAGTTTATCAAAAGCAGATTCAGAAACTTTTACACCATACGTCAGCAAAGTTCGTAATCATGCTACCAAAACAAACTGGCTTTTAGAAATTGCCCGAACCATAAAAGATGACAAAAGTATTCCACTCACCATGAATGGACTTACCGTTTTGAAAGGTTTAGGAAGAAAATCTGCCAATGTGATTTTAAGGGAAACCGATCAGCCTGCAGAAGGCATTATCACTGACTTGCATGTAATTCGTGTTGCTCCCAGACTTGGAATTGCACAGGAAAGCAAGGAAGGCAACAAAGTAGAAAAACAATTGATGGAAGCTTTACCAAAGAAAATCTGGTCAGAAATTGGTATGGCAATTTCTTTTTTAGGCAGGGAAATCTGTCGGCCACAACCTAAATGTGAAGAATGCGTTTTGAATGATATTTGTTATTATTTTCTACATCTTAAAAATGGAATTTGATTGAACTATACCCGCTGGGTGAAATTAAAAATAAGTGTCAGGCTGAGTCCATTCGTCTTCGCTCAGGATAAACTTAGTCGAAGCCCTTTCGTATTCAAAAGCCTTCGACTCCGCTCAGGATGACATTAATTCCTTAAGTTATAAATGATATTTTACTCCCGATTTTATACTTTTTATAATCAAATCAATTTTTTTAATCAATTCACCCAACGGGTTAACCTATCTCTTTAGATATAAAAAAATGTCATCATCAGTTTTTTTTCAAAAAAAAATTATCGTAATATTGCAATATAAAAATAAGATAATGGGCGCAACTAAAACAGATCATTTTACCGATAAGCAAAATCAGATTGCTATAATTGCAAAAGCATTGGGGCATCCTGCCAGAATTGCCATCATTGAATACTTATTAAAAGTAGATACTTGTATATGCGGTGATATTGTAAATGAACTTCCTCTTGCACAACCTACAGTTTCTCAACACTTGAAAGAATTGAAAAACGCAGGTCTCATCAAAGGAAACATTGAAGGAAATTCGATTTGCTATTGTATCGACGAAAAAACATTTGATACCTTAAAGGAATACTTTTCTAAAATTATCCTGACTGTTACAAATCAAAAATGCTGTTAATATGGAAATTGCTTTTGTTATCTGTACAATATTATTAATCTTATATTCAGCATTAGCATTGTTTGATGGATTGTATTTACATCTTTATAAATATCGTTTGCATGAAAATAAAGAGAGTAAATTTGAGCATCTCATGCATACTATAAGAGCCTTTTTATTTTCAGGTATTCTTTATACATTGTTTATTAGCATCGAAAATAACAAACTATTTATTATAGGTTTACTATTTATTCTTCTGGACATTTTTATAATGACTATCGATGCATTTGTAGAAAAAGACAGTCGGGAATTTATGGGTGGTCTACCTCGCTGGGAGTATATGATACATCTTTTGGTAAATGGTTTTCATTTTGCCGGTCTTGCTGTATTTCTAGTTCTTAAAATCAATCTTACAAAAGAAGGCATGGTGAGCTTGCAAAATAATTTTCAGGAATTTGAAAGTTATAATCTTTTTAAAATAATTGTTCTAAATATCTTACCTGGTTCAATTTTAATAGGCTTACTACATGTTTTGGTTTATATACCTGGATTCAATTTTTACTTTAGAAAAATCCAACTTAAGTGTTGTTAAAAACTTTTTTTCGCAACAAAAATCGCAATATTGCAATAAACAATTAAATAAAAGATTATGAAACTTTCAGAAATCAAACAAATACTGAATACTGTTGAAACAGTAAATTTTCAATTACCAAACGGAAGCTATGTTCCGGAATATTTTCATGTAACCGAAGTTGGTTTAATTACCAAAAACTTTATTGATTGTGGCGGAACGGTTCGCAAAGAAACTGTTGTTAATTTTCAGCTTTGGGATGCCAATGATTTTGAACATCGCTTAAAACCACAAAAACTCATTCATATTATCGAGCTTTCGGAAAAGGTTTTGGGAATTGAAGATTTTGAAATTGAAGTAGAATACCAAGACCATACTATTGGCAAATATGATTTAGACTTTAATGGTAAAGATTTTCAACTTCTTAATAAGCAAACGGCTTGTTTGGCTCAGGAAAATTGTGGAACTCCTAAAGAAAAATCTAAATTGAATCTTACCCAACTTCATACAGACAATACTAATTCCTGCACTCCTGGCGGAAGCTGCTGCTAATTTTTACATCTAAGAAAATGCTAAATAAAGAAATCTTATTTCCTGAAATTGAACAAACCGTGTTATCTTTTGATTTTGATGGAATTGACTTTGAACGCAAAAATATTTTGCAGCCGCTTATAGATTTTATTCAGTTTAAAGTTGACAGTAAAGAAGACATTCGCCTGAATTTAATTTGTACACACAATTCCAGAAGAAGTCATTTATCGCAAATTTGGGCGCAAACGGCAGCCCATTATTACAGAATCAAAAATATTTTTTGCTATTCGGGAGGAACGGAAGCTACAGCAATGTTTCCAAAAGTTGCTGAAGTTTTAGAAAACACAGGTTTTAAAATTCAAAAACTTTCTCAGGAAAACAATCCCGTTTATGCCATAAAATTTGCTGAGAATGCATCTCCAATTATTGGTTTTTCTAAAACTTATGATGATATATTCAATCCTGAAAGTGGTTTTGCTGCAATTATGACCTGCTCACAGGCTGACGAAGGCTGTCCGTTTATTGCAGGGGCAGAAAACAGAATTCCGATTATGTTTGAAGATCCAAAAGCTTTTGATAATACAGCACAGCAAACTGAGAAATATAAGGAACGTAGTCTTCAAATTGCAACTGAAATGTTTTATGTTTTCTCTCAAATAAAAAAATAATATGGCTATAAATCATTGTGCTCCGGTTGCAGAAAGAAAAAAACTGGGTTTTCTGGATCGATTTCTTACAGTCTGGATTTTTCTTGCCATGATAATAGGTGTTACTATTGGCTGTTTTATTCCGTCAAGCGGAAATTTTATAAACTCCTTTTCCAGCGGAACTACCAATATTCCGTTGGCAATTGGACTCATTTTGATGATGTATCCGCCTTTGGCAAAAGTGAAATATGAAAACATGGGAGAAGTTTTTAAAAATACAAAAATCCTTGGCGCTTCATTATTCCTAAATTGGATAGTTGGACCAATATTGATGTTTGCACTGTCGCTTCTATTTTTAAAAAGCTATCCGGAATACATGATTGGTTTGATACTTATTGGTTTGGCTCGCTGCATTGCAATGGTTGTGGTTTGGAATGATCTGGCTGATGGAAACCGTGAATATGCCGCAGGATTAATCGCTTTAAACAGTATTTTTCAGGTTTTGCTTTATAGTATTTATGCTTATATTTTTATCACGATTTTGCCTCCTTATTTTGGGTATACAGGATTTAATGTAGATATAAGCATTGGGCAAATTGCAGAAAGCGTAGGCATTTATTTAGGAATTCCTTTTGCGCTTGGTAGTATAAGTCGTTATAGCTTGGTAAAACTTAAAGGAGAAGAATGGTTTCAGAATAAATATGTTCCCTTTATATCTCCTGTTACCTTGATTGCTTTACTGTTTACGATTGTGATTATGTTTAGTTTAAAAGGAGAATTGATTGTTGAAATTCCGATGGATGTACTTCTAATTGCGATTCCTTTGGTGATTTATTTTGTTGTCATGTTTGTCATTAGCTTTTTTATCGGAAAGTATTTTGGTGCCGATTATTCGAAAAGTGCTGCGATTGCTTTTACAGCTACAGGAAATAATTTTGAATTAGCAATTGCTGTAGCCATTGGTGTTTTCGGAATTAACAGCGGACAGGCTTTTGCAGGTGTTATTGGTCCATTAGTAGAAGTTCCTGCATTGATTGCACTTGTGAATGTTGCTTTTTGGTTTAGAAAAAAGTATTTTTTTAGATTCAATTATTGAAGTTTTAAAATATTAGTTTTTACTCAATTTCTAATTAAACCTAAAGCCTTAGCCCAGATGGAAACGGCATCCTTTTGTGGCAGCGTTTGCCACAAAAGATATAGTGTACAGCTGGAAATAGCTCCTAAAGACAATAAAGTATCTTTTAAATCTGAAATAAATTGAACATTAACATATCATTTAAATATTGTACAAAGATATTATTAGTATTTTTGGAGCTATTTCAAAAATTCGAATCACGCTATGCGAAAAACTCAGCTCTTTTTAATTTTTTTTATCAGTATACAAATTTCTTTTGCTCAACAGCCACAAAAACCTAATGCTGTTGAAATTTATAATCAAATTCAAAAATTAAACTTTTTAGGATCTGTACTGTATATTGCAGCACATCCTGATGATGAAAATACGCGATTAATTTCATATCTATCCAATGAAGTAAATGCCAGAACCGGTTATTTATCTCTAACACGTGGCGATGGTGGACAAAATTTAATTGGCTCTCAATTACGTGAATTATTGGGTGTAATTAGAACTCAGGAATTAATTGAAGCCAGAAAAATTGATGGCGGGGAACAATTTTTTTCTCGTGCGAATGATTTTGGTTTTTCTAAAAACCCTGATGAAACTTTAAAAATATGGGACAAAGACAAAGTACTTGCCGATGTTGTCTGGACCATTAGAAAATTCCAGCCAGATGTAATCATTAACCGTTTTGATCATCGTTCCCCAGGAACTACTCATGGACATCATACTTCATCCGCAATGCTGAGTGTTGAGAGTTTTGATTTGACAAATAATCCTAAAATATATCCTGAACAATTAGAATATGTAAATCCATGGCAGGTAAAACGACAGTTTTTTAATCCGTCATGGTGGTTTTACGGCAGTCAGGAAAAGTTTGATGCGGCTGATAAATCTAAATTTACTACACTGGAAACTGGTGTTTACTATGCCGGAACAGGAAAATCGAATCAGGAAATTGCAGCTTTAAGCCGCAGCCGTCATCAATCGCAAGGTTTTGGAAGTACAGGAAGCCGTGGTAACGAAACTGAATATCTGGAACTGATAAATGGAGAGAAACCAAAAGACCGCAACAATTTATTTGATGGAATTGACACTACATGGAACCGTGTCAAAAACGGAAAACCAATTGGGGAACTGATTTCAAAAATTATTGCCAATTATAATTTCAACAATCCATCAGCCAGTATTCCTGATCTGGTAAGTGCCTATGATATGATTCAGTCTTTGGAAGATACTCATTGGAAAGATTTAAAATCGGATGCTATAAAAAACATCATCGCATCCAGTGCAGGCTTATATTTAGAAGCAGTTGCCGAAGAACAGGAAGCAACACCAGGAAGCACTATTAAATTAAATCTTGAAGCAATCAACAGATCTTCAGTTGAAATGCAATTGACAGGCTTAACTTCTTTACCGGATAACAAAACCACGGTTAAATATAAACTTTTCTTAAAAAACAATAACGACCAACGATTAAAACTCGAAATTGAGCTTCCCGAGACTATGGAATATACACAACCTTATTGGCTGAAAGAAAAAGCTAGTATTGGAATGTATACCGTTTCTAAGCAGGAAATCATAGGAATTCCCGATATTATCAGAGATGTAAAAGTTGTTTTTAATGTAAAAATTAATGGTATTGAAATTCCGTTTGAAAGAACTGTAGTATATAAATATAACGACGGTGTAAAAGGCGAAATGTATAATTTTCTGGATATTGTACCGGAAGTAACTACTTCAATTCTTGAAAAAGTACTGATTTTTAAAGATAATGAAAGTAAATTGGTACCGGTAAAAGTACGTGCCGGAAAAGATGGTATTAAGGGAGATTTGCAACTTGAGCTGCCTAAAAGCTGGATAGTTTCTCCAAAACTAATTCCGTTTTCTTTGGATAAAAAAGGCATGGAACAAACATTTTATTTTGAAGTTACACCTCCATCAAATTTTGAAGAAGCTATTGCTAAAAGCGTTGCAATTATTAACAATCAACGTTTTGACAAAGATGAAACTGTCATTGATTTTGCGCATATTACCAAACAAATGGTTTTAAAATCTGCTGAATCAAAATTTTTAAAAATTGATTTAAAAACAAGTGGTGGTGCTATTGGCTATATTATGGGTGCAGGTGATGAAGTTCCTGAAAGCTTAGCACAGATGGGTTATAAAGTAACTATTTTAAAACCAGAAGAAATTACTCCGGAAAAACTTGATTCATTTACTGTTGTCATTACCGGAATTCGTGCCTATAACACTTTAACTGCTCTGGCTAATAAACAATCTATTCTATTTGATTTTGTAAAAAGTGGCAAAACTATGATTGTACAATACAATACCAATGGTAAATTAATTACTGACCAGATAGCTCCTTACCCGCTTAAACCTTCTAATGATCGTGTTACAGAAGAAAATGCGAAAATTACTTTTTTAGCCCCGAATCATCCGGTTTTAAATATTCCAAATAAAATCAGTACAAAAGATTTTGAAGGCTGGACACAAGAACAAGGATTATATTATCCTAACCAGTTCGATTCTGCTTTTACTCCTATTATATCCTCCCATGATAAAGGTGAGTCTGGAAAAAATGGTGCTTTGTTAGTGGCTCCATATGGAAAAGGATACTACATTTACACAGGCCTGAGCTTTTTTAGAGAATTGCCTGAAGGTGTTCCCGGTGCTTATCGATTACTTTCGAATATTATATCGTTAAAACAACCCATAGAGGCTCCAAAACAGGAATTAAAAAACTAAAACTCAAAATGGAAACTAAAAAAGAAAAAAAATGGAAAAAAAGCTATACTTATGTATTAGTTGCTAATGCTGTTTACATTATTATTTTTTTCTTAATCATGCAATTATACTCATAACTTATGCAGCTATTTGACTGGATTGTACTCATTGTTACCCTTTTGTTCATTGTAGGATATGGATCCTGGAAAACCAAAGGCAGCAAAAATGTCGAAGACTTTATTTTAGGAAATAACGAAACACCGTGGTATACTGTAGGGCTTTCAGTAATGGCGACACAGGCAAGTGCCATTACTTTTTTGTCTACACCGGGACAGGCTTATCATGACGGAATGGGTTTTGTACAGTTTTATTTTGGATTGCCTATTGCTATGATTGTCATTTGTTTGACATTTATTCCATTATACCATAAAAACAAAGTTTTTACCGCCTATGAATTTCTGGAAAAACGATTTGATGTAAAAACCCGTTCGTTAGCTGCTATTCTTTTTTTAGTCCAAAGAGGATTAGGAACTGGCCTAACCATTTATGCTCCTGCAATTATATTATCAACTCTGTTAGGCTGGAATTTAACTTTCATGAACATTATTATTGGTGTACTGGTTATCATTTACACTTTCTCAGGAGGAACAAAAGCTGTAAACGTGACTCAAAAGCAGCAAATGTTTGTTATTATGTCCGGAATGTTTATCACTTTTTTTCTAATTCTACATTATTTGCCACAGGATATGACTTTTTCAAGTGCCATGCATATAGCCGGTGCAAATGACAAGATGAATATTGTAAATTTTTCTTTTGATCCTGAAGAAAGATATACTTTTTGGAGCGGAATCACAGGTGGTTTTTTCCTTATGCTTGCCTACTTTGGCACTGATCAATCACAAGTTGGCCGTTACTTATCTGGAAAATCTGTTAAGGAGAGCCAAATGGGATTAATTATGAACGGTCTTTTAAAAGTTCCTATGCAATTTTTTATTCTACTAACGGGAGTCATGGTTTTTGTGTTTTTTCAATTCAATCCCGTTCCTTTAAACTTTAATCCGAATAATAAAATTGTTATTGAAAAATCTGCTTTCAAAGACCAATATCATGCGTTGGAAATCAAACTAAATAAGCTATCTGAAGATAAAAAAGTAATCAATCTTTTGTATATTGAACAATTAAATCAGGATTATGACAATCCTATTCTTCGAAAAGAATTAGTCACATTATCCAACAAGGAAAAAGATCTGCGAGACCGGGCAAAAGAATTGATTTCTAAAGCTGATAGCAATAGCGAAACCAATGATAAAGATTATGTGTTTTTTCATTTCATTTTACATTATTTGCCAAAAGGACTTATTGGATTACTGCTTGCTGTTATTATTTCGGCAGCGATGTCTTCAACAGCTTCAGGTTTAAATGCTTTGGCCTCAACTACTGCAATTGATATCTATAAGAGAAATCTAAAAGAAGAGAAGTCTGAAAAACATTATCTTAATGCAACCAAATTCTTCACACTTTTTTGGGGAATTGTTGCTATACTTTTTGCTTGTGTAGGTACTTTATTTGAGAATTTAATTCAGTTGGTTAACATAATTGGTTCTATTTTTTATGGTACGGTTCTGGGAATCTTTTTGGTTGGATTTTATCTGCGAAGCGTTCAGGCAAAACCAATGTTCTATAGTGCAATTATTAGCCAGTTTACTATTTTCGTCATTTATTACTTTATGATATACATTTACCCTAGTGGTGAGGAAAAATTAGGTTACTTATGGTTGAATTTTATTGGTGCAATCCTAACGATCTTATTATCATTATTTATGCAAATTTCTTTTTTTAAAAGAAAAAATAATGAGTTGAGCGAGTTATAGTTCTATTTACTTTTTATAATATCACTGAATATGCTGAATTTTAATTTTACTCCGTTTCCGGTTATAGAAACAGATCGTTTGATTTTAAGACGAATTACAAACGACGATGTAAATGAAGTTTTTGAATTACGTTCTAATCCGGAAACAATGAAATACATTCCCAGACCTTTAGTAAAATCTAGTGAAGACGCGCTCGAACATATTGCAATGATTGAAGAAAAAATAGTAACAAATACCGGCATTAATTGGGGAATTACTTTAAAAACCAACTCTAAACTCCTTGGTATTATTGGTTATTACAGAATGCAGCCTGAAAATTACCGAGCCGAAATAGGTTATATATTACTTCCTGATTTTCACGGAAAAGGAATTATTACAGAGGCAGTACAACGATTAATTACTTTTGGGTTTAACGATTTAAAACTACACTCAATTGAAGCCGTAATTGATCCTGAGAATTTTGCGTCTGAAAAGGTTTTACAAAAATGCAATTTCGTCAAAGAAGCTCATTTTAAAGAATCTGACTTTTATGAAGGAAAATTTCTGGATAAGGTAATTTATTCACTATTGAATAATTAAAATTTCATTAATAATGAATGCTTAAAAAAAATATAATTATCATTATTAAATTCCATTATATTTACAGGCAAAACAAGATAATTTTACTGTTTTCAACTTTTAAGCATGAAAAAAATACTTTTTATAATTGTTTTTATATTTTCTGGTAGCGTACAAAGTCAAACATATGTAAAATTTAATGTTTTTACAGCACTTGCTCTTGTTCCAAATGTAGGAGTAGAAACCAGTATTGGAGAAAAAACTACTTTTAGCTTTGATATAATGGCTTCCTTTTGGGAATCAGTTGATGGCAAAAAACCAATGAAGTTTATTACTTATACACCTGAAATACGGTACCATTTTAAAGAAAAATATAATGGTTTATATGCTGGAGGCCATATGGGATTTGATAGTTATGAACTTCAAAAATGGGATTATTGGAATGATTTCCCAAATCGCTATGAGAAAGGAATGGGCTACAGAATTGGAGCCACAATTGGTTACAATAAAAAACTAAATAATAAATTTTTATTAGATATTTTTATTAGAGGAGGCTGGCATCACGGCTTTTATAAAGGTCATTATAATGATGGAACGCCCGGAAGTTATGAAAACATAAAAAATTGGAATAAAAGTGGTGAATGGCTTCCATACGGAGGGGGAATTATGATTTCCTACAAAATAAATTAATTTTCAGGAAACTTAGATAGTGATTTCACATACAATTCTTCTACCTTTTTTCTAGCCCAATCTGTCTTTCTTAAAAAAGTCAAACTTGATTTTATACTGGGGTTTTCAGTAAAGCATTTTATCGAAATTAATTCACTCAAAGTATCAAACCCATAATAATCAACTAATTTTTCTACTATCGTTTGAAGTGTAATTCCGTGTAAAGGATCTTTTGATTTTTGATTTTCCATTCTGCAAATTTATATCATTTCTACAAAAACAATTGCTCTTTCATATATTTGTTCTTAAATTTGTCATCTATGTTAAAAACTGTCAATATACTGAATAAAAGAGCCAGGTTTGATTATGAAATAATCGACACCTACACTGCCGGAATTGTTTTGGCCGGAACTGAAATTAAATCCATTCGATTAGGAAAGGCAAATATTACCGAAAGCTTTTGTGAATTTAGTAATAATGAGCTTTTTGCCATTAATACCTATATCGAAGAATATGCCTTTGGAAATCAATTCAATCATAAATCAAGAAGTGAGAGAAAATTGCTATTGAACAGGAAAGAGTTAAAAAATCTTCAAAAAAGTGTTCAGGCAAAAGGATTGACTATAGTACCGCTAAAATTATTTACAAATGAAAAAGGACTTGCCAAACTACAAATTGGTCTTTGTAAAGGAAAGAAAAATTACGATAAACGTGAATCCCTGAAAGAACAGGACACGAAACGTGATTTGGACCGAATTAAAAAAGCTTTCAATTAGTCTTTTTTCTATAATAAAGCAATATGATGAGTATTGCTTTTTTTTTTATAAATGACTGGAGGTTAATTTTAATATTCAAGACTCAAAAAAGCTTTTCCAAGATTTTTAATAATATCCGAGGCAATAAAAGATTGATAGCCTGTTTGGGGTAAAGCAATATCAGCCGTCAATCCGTGAAGAAAAACACCCAATTGTGCTGCCTCAAGGGGCTGATAACTTTGAGCAATCAAACTAGTAATAATTCCGGTTAGTACATCTCCGCTTCCCGCCGTTGCCAAAGCAGCATTTCCGGTGGTATTTTGATAGACCGTAGTTTCATTTATAATAAAAGTTGGTGCTCCTTTCATCACTATAATAACGTTATATTGTTCTGAAAAAGCGATTGTTTTTTGAAATTTATGAGATTCGGAGTCCCATTTACCTATTAAACGCTCTAACTCCTTTTGATGTGGCGTTAAAATTGTTTTCTCAGGAATCAGTTCAAGCCAGGACTGGTTTTCTGACAAAATGTTCAAAGCATCAGCGTCAAGAACCAAGGGTAATTTATTCACTCTCAAAAATTCAAACAAACCCTTTTGTGTAGCCAGATCCTTCCCTATTCCGGGTCCGATTCCAATTGCTTGCGGAATAAAAGGCAAATTTATCTGAGTGATGAAATTTGTATTTTCATCAGTGAGAACCATAACTTCAGGATTTGAAATCTGCAGAATTTGATAACCACACTTTGGTATAAAAGTCGTCACAAGTCCACAGCCGGATTTGATACACGATTTCGAAGCCAGAACTGCTGCCCCTATTTTACCATAACTTCCGGCAATGATAACTCCATGTCCCTGAAGTCCTTTGTGTGTTAATGAATTTACAGTTTTGTAAAATTTAAGAATTTCTTCTTTTGTGATTAAATAGGATTTTTTCATTTAGGCAATTTAATATTTAAAGTTACATAAAAACTGAATACAAGTTATTATAAGCATAGAGCCGTAGCCCTGGTAGTAGTGACATCCTTTTTGTTTTTTCTTCAAAACAAAAAGATATAGCGAATAACAGGGCACGAGCTAAAAGCGAACTAAAGAAGTAAACAGCTCCTAATCATTGCGAAATTTATAATTTAGACGCCTTATTTTAGATATTTTTTAAATAAATTTGCATCTCAATTTTTATAAAACAATAAAATGAAAAATACTGCGCTTACGCACATACATGAAGGTTTAGGAGCAAAAATGCTGCCTTTTGCAGGTTACAATATGCCAATTACGTACGAAGGTGTTAATGCTGAACACGAAACGGTTCGTAACAGTGTGGGCGTTTTTGACGTTTCGCACATGGGAGAGTTTTTATTAACAGGCCCGAACGCTTTGGCTCTAATTCAGAAAGTGACTTCAAATGATGCTGCTACACTTACAATTGGGAGAGCACAATACTCCTGTTTACCTAATAATGAAGGCGGAATTGTAGACGATTTGATTGTTTATAAAATGAAAGAAGAACAATACTTATTAGTAGTTAATGCTTCAAATATTGAGAAAGACTGGAACTGGATTTCATCTCATAATGATTTAGGGGTTGACATGAAAAATCTTTCAGATGATTATTCATTATTGGCAATTCAGGGACCAAAAGCGGTAGAAGCTATGCAATCTTTGTCTTCAATAGATTTGTCAGCAATTGAATATTATCATTTTGAAGTGGCTGATTTTGCAGGAATTGAACATGTAATCATATCTGCTACCGGCTACACAGGTTCCGGAGGATTTGAAATTTACTGTAAAAATATTGAAGCTGAACAGGTTTGGAATAAAGTTTTTGAAGCCGGAGCTTCTTTTGGTATCAAACCAATTGGACTTGCTGCCCGTGATACTTTACGTCTTGAAATGGGATTTTGTTTGTACGGAAACGATATTAATGATACAACATCTCCTCTTGAAGCAGGCTTAGGATGGATTACAAAATTCAATAAAGATTTTACAAACTCAGAAAGCCTGAAAAAGCAAAAAGAAGAAGGCGTTTCTAAAAAACTGGTAGCTTTTGAAATGCAGGAACGCGCTGTTCCAAGACATGATTACGAAATTGTAGATGCTACCGGTGCTGTAATTGGTAGTGTTACCTCCGGAACTATGTCACCATCAATGAATAAAGGAATTGGTTTGGGATATGTGACTGTAAATCATAGTGCAATTGACAGCGAGATTTTTATCCGAATCAGAAAAAATGATGTTGCTGCTAAAGTTGTAAAATTACCTTTTTATAAGAAATAATTAAGTCTTATCCATAACTTAAAATGCATTACTTAATTGTAGTGCATTTTTTTGTTTTAAATTTATCTATAAAATGATTTTAGCCTATTTTTGTAAATCCTTTTTTACTAAAATACATAGTTTTGATATTAGGAATATTTAGAAAAAATGTAACAGTTTATAAAAAAATTAAACGTAAATTTAATCTAAGATTCACAAATATGAAAAAAGCATTATCGATATTTCTGCTTACAACGAACATTCTATTTAGTCAAAATAGCGATCAAACGTGCGAAATACTTACCAAAATAAATGCACTAATTCAAAGTGAACACATTAGACCAAAGCCTGTGGATGATAGTTTATCAGTATATGTTTTTGACAATCTAATGGATGAATTAGACCCTTCCAGAAATATTTTTTTGAAATCAGAATATGACGAGCTCTCCAAAAAATACAGATTAAATTTAGATGATTTAGTCTTAAAAGGAGATTGTAATTTTTTATATGATATCAATGCTAAATACACAAATGGACTTTTACGAACGAAAACTGTTTTAGAGAAAATTCAAGCCGTACCAATTGATTACAATAAAAAAGATACTATCCGGTTTTACAAAAAAGCATTTACGTTTTATCTAAAAAAAGAGGATCTGGAAAAAGTCTGGCAAAAAAAACTCCGCTATCAAATTTTGGATAACATCACTGAAACAAGTAATGATCTCGATTCTATCAAATTAAATTTTAAATCGATTGAATTACAATCAAGAACCACTGTTTTATCAAACGAAATTTGCAGAATCAACACTCTCTTAGAAAGAAAAGACACACAACAGGAAAACCTTTATAACTTTTTCTGTACTTATTTTGATCCTCACACTGCCTACTTTAGTGATGATTCAAAATCCAGTTTTGTAGCCTCACTTTCAAAAGAACATTTTTCTTTGGGAATGAGCTTAAAACTGAATGAAAAAAATGAAATCATTATTGAAGAATTGGACCCAAATGGACCGGCTTTTCAAACAGGACAGATTAAAAAGGGAGATCAGATAGTTTCAATTTCCAATCAAAAAGACACTTTACAAATTTCATGTTCCTCATTAGAATCAGTTTCTACTATGATTTCATCTGAATCAAATAAAAATATTACACTTACTTTAAAGCGAAATTCAGGCAAAAGTTTTGAGGTTTATATCGAGAAACAAATCATGAAAGACGAGGATAATTCTGTTTATAGTTTCGTTATAGGCAAAAACAGTAAAATTGGTTATCTTAAAATTCCGAGTTTTTACGCAGATCTGAATCAAAATGAAAGAAAAGGATGTGCTGATGACGTTGCCCGCGAAATTATAAAACTTGAAAGAGATAATATAAAAGGTCTTGTAATCGATTTAATTAATAATGGTGGAGGTTCTATGGAAGAAGCCATAAGATTGTCCGGAATGTTTATTGATTACGGGCCAATTTCAATAGTTATAGATAATAAACAGAACAGATCCGTAATTGATGATCCTTACAAAGGTCTTATATACAAAGGTCCTATCGTAGTTTTAGTAAACAGCAACACAGCCTCTGCCAGCGAATTCTTTGCTTCAATATTGCAGGACTACAACCGCGCTTTATTGTTAGGAAGCAATACACTAGGAAAAGCCACAATGCAAACCATTATTCCACTTGATGAAAATACGACTACAGATTTTTTAAAAATCAGCATTAATAAATTTTACAGGATTACGGGAAAAAGCCATCAAAATATAGGAGTTACACCAGATGTCGTACTTCCGGAATTTTATGAAAATGTTTACCAAAAAGAAAGTAATTTTCCAACTGCAATTAAAAACGACAGTATTATCCCGTCATTAAAATACAGACCGTATGTAAAAAGAGCTTTAATTGATAAAATTGCGAAAAACAGCTCAGCAAGACTGGCCGATAATTTTTATTTTAAACAAATCAAAGAAATCAATTCAAAAATTGACAAAATGATAAATGTTCCAAAATCAGAAGTCCCAATGACACTCGATTCGGTTTTTGAACAAAAAACCATTAGAAATAAATTATGGACAGAAATTAATACTTTTAAGGATGATAACAATCCGTTGGATGTTTATAATTCAACAGTCAATCAGTTTTTATTAGGTGTTTATCCTGCCGAAAAAACAATCAATCAATACCAAATTGACAATCTCAAGACAAATCCTTACTTAAACGAAGCTGTAAATATTATTAATGAATTTAATACTTCAAAATAAATTCAGCCTTCCGCTACAAAACACAATTTTAATCTGTTTTACCATTTAAATAAGAAAAATAACTCAACCCAAACTTTTGGCCTTTTCTTTACGATATAACATAATTTAAAAAAGAATAGAGTTTTGATTTTGGAAAAATAAGGAATAACTGTATTTTTGCATCTCAAAATAAAAAATCAGTAATGGGAAGAGCGTTCGAATTTAGAAAAGGAAGAAAAATGAAACGTTGGTCAGCAATGGCCAAAACATTTACCCGAATTGGTAAAGATATTGTTATGGCTGTTAAAGAAGGTGGTCCAAATCCGGATGCCAACTCCAGATTAAGAGCTGTAATACAAAATGCAAAAGCAGCTAACATGCCTAAGGACAATGTGGAGCGCGCTATAAAAAATGCAAGTAATAAAGATACTGCCAACTATAAAGAAATTTTGTTTGAGGGATATGCGCCTCACGGAATTGCAATTTTAATTGAAACTGCATCTGACAATAACAATAGAACAGTTGCCAACATTCGTAGCTATTTTAACAAATGCAACGGTACAATGGGAACTCAGGGATCGGTTGAATTCATGTTTGATCACACTTGTAATTTCCGTATTGCAAAAGGTGAAATTGATGCCGAAGAATTAGAATTAGAATTAATCGATTTTGGAGCCGAAGAAGTTTTTGAAGATGAAGACGGAATCTTAATATACGCTCCTTTTGGCAGCTTTGGCGCTTTACAAAAAGAATTGGAAAATAGAGGTTTGGAAATATTATCTTCAGGTTTTGAGCGTATCCCACAAATCACAAAAGAATTAACTGAAGCCCAAATTGCTGACGTTGAAAAACTAATTGAAAAAATCGAAGAAGATGATGACGTAATGAACGTTTATCATACTATGAAAGAAGAGTAATATTTTAAAAAGCTCTGGAAATCCAGAGCTTTTTACTATTTATTAAATCCATTCTGAGTCTTCTTTGTAACCATCAGGAAGATAGGTAAGATACTGTACCATTCTTGGCAATGAACCACGATTGGGAGTAGCACAATGAGGGAGGGCTTTATGCCAAATAATAAAATCCCCTGCATTTCCTGTTATAGCAACTGGTTTTAGTGTTTCTTCAGCTACACGTCTTGGATTGTCCGTTGGCCTTAAATCCCCAAGCCACTGCTCTATTTTTCTATGAAATCCAGGTACACAATGAAATGCGCCTTCATTTTCATCACAATCTGTAAGATATAAAAGACCTTGTAATCCAAATGGTATCGGCAGCTTTAAACTAACATCCCAATGAAGCGCACTTCCTAAAAATTTAAAGTGTTTAGATTCAGGAGGGTTAAAACTTACTTTATCAATAGTTTTATAAATATTTGTTGTTTTATAAAGCTGTTCATAAGCCTTTTGTATCCGTAAAGATGATCTGTTTTTATTTAAAGTGGGATGATTAAAAAAATTAAGCATAAGTCCTTTTTGCTCCGGATGCCTTCTATACCATGTTTCTCTGTCCTCAGGATTCATCTGCAGAAAGTTCCAAATGGCTTTTTGAGTTTCCATACAATCAGATATTGGAATTGCTTTCTTTACTATTACATATCCATTTTCATCCCAAAAATCA
This sequence comes from Flavobacterium salmonis, assembly GCF_903819435.1. GTDB lineage: Bacteria > Bacteroidota > Bacteroidia > Flavobacteriales > Flavobacteriaceae > Flavobacterium > Flavobacterium chungangense. The sequence goes on from NZ_CAIJDP010000078.1 coordinate 130,374, forward strand.
AGATCTTCTTTTGAAAGAACATCCTCAGAATCAACTAATTTTATATTTTTTATTTCTTTTTTATTTTCTAGTACCCAATTTTTAAAAGACTCAAAATCAGGTTTCCTGAAATACAAATATTGAAGCGTATCTTCCATACTGATACCTAACCTATATAACATTTCTATTTCTTCGTTCCATGTAGAATTGTCAGTGGCAGATTCTGTATCTAATGTACGTTTCCAAAGTGTTTCAAAAAGAGTCCATTCCATAATTTTCGATAAAATTGTTAGAAAGCTAAAATAATAAAATTCAATAACTATTCTTACTAAAAATATCTATTAACTTTTTGAAATTTGAAAAATTATCTATAACTAAATTGCTATACCACTAAAACCCCCAGCACTGATAGAAATGGAAATCATTTTTTGAGAAAACTTATTTTTCTTGTTTTTGCAGAGCGACCAGAGGAAGATCCTACCAGAATTTAGAAAAAAAAAGGTTTAGAGAAAAATATTGTAATGGATAGCAGGAATAGCTTCTTAAAAAAAACATAATTCTTAGACCTTAAATCGTAAATCATAACTACCTTTGCACTGTCAAAAAATTCATATTATGAACATACAACATATTCCACAAATTAAACACACTGAAAGTGGAAACTTCTTTTTGTTGGCAGGTCCCTGCGCTATAGAAGGAGAAGAAATGGCTCTCAGAATTGCCGAAAAATTAGTTGGTATTACCGACAAACTTCAAATTCCTTATGTCTTTAAAGGATCGTTTAAAAAAGCCAATCGTTCCAGAATTGACAGTTTCTCCGGAATTGGTGACGAAAAAGCATTAAAAATTTTACGAAAAGTTTCTGAAACTTTTCATATTCCAACCGTAACAGATATTCATACGAATGAAGACGCTGATATGGCTGCACAATATGTAGATGTTTTGCAGATCCCTGCCTTTTTGGTTCGTCAAACCGATCTTGTTGTCGCTGCAGCAAATACAGGAAAAGTAGTTAACCTTAAAAAAGGACAATTTATGAGTCCTGAAAGCATGAAGCATGCTGTACAAAAGGTACTGGATTGTAATAATGAAAATGTTATGGTTACAGACCGTGGTACTATGTTTGGTTATCAGGATATGATTGTTGATTATAGAGGAATACCTACTATGCAGCAATATGCAACCACAGTTTTGGATGTAACACATTCATTGCAACAGCCAAATCAAACTGCTGGTGTTACGGGAGGCAGACCTGATATGATTGAAACTGTTGCCAAAGCGGGTATTGCTGTGGGTGTTGACGGTATTTTTATCGAAACTCATTTTGATCCTGCAAATGCTAAAAGTGATGGTGCCAATATGCTTCATTTAGACTATTTTGAAGGATTAATGACCAAATTAGTTGCCATTAGAAAAACAGTAAATTCATTTTAAATTTTATACAATAGTTCGTTGAAAAATAATTTTTTATTCTTGCCTTTCTTTTTAATGTGTTTTGCTGTAAATACATTTGCTCAGGATGAAATCGCAATACAAGATAAATACACAGCACATAACAAAGGAAAGTTCTTTTTTTCATGGGGCGGTAACAGAGAAAGTTACTCTAAATCTGATGTAACCTTCAGAGGAAAAGATTATGAATTCACGGTTCATGATATGTCTGCACATGATAAACCAAAAGGATGGCATGTTGATTATGTTAATCCATCCCGAATGACTATCCCTCAAACTAATTTGAGATTGGGTTATTTTTTTAGTGATCATTACAGTGTAACCATTGGAGTTGATCACATGAAATATGTAATGAACCAAAATCAAATAGCAAATGTCACCGGTTATATTAATAATACTGGTTCTCAGTATGACAACACTACTTATAACAACACACCTGTAGACTTTACTGATGAAACGTTCTTAACTTATGAACATACGGATGGTTTGAATTATGTAAACACAGAAGTTTCTAGATTTGATGATATTTCAAAATTGTTTCATCTGCCAAATACAGACAAAGTTCAAATCAATCTAACTGAAGGCCTGGGTGGTGGAATTTTATACCCTAAAACAAATACAATGCTTTTAGGAAAAGAACGTCACGATGATTTTCATGTTTCCGGTTATGGAGTTTCTGCAAAAGCAGGTATTAATATTACCTTTTTCAAACATTTTTATATACAGGGAGAACTTAAAGGCGGTTATATTAATATGCAGGATATCAAAACTACGGCAAGTAATGACGATAGTGCTTTTCAGGACTTTTTCTTCTTTCAGCGAATCATTGCTTTTGGAGGTATATTCAGAATTTAAAAAGGCATAAACAATAATAAAAAAGCAGAATTCAATTAATTTGGATTCTGCTTTTTTTTATTTGTTATTCAGAATACATTTTTAGCAAATTAGTTACTGTATTCCAATTTCTGATTGTTGCCGTTACGTTTAGCTTTTTCTCAATGTATTTTTGGTCAAATCTTGTTTTTCCGGCCCCAACTGCATATTTGATAAATATTCTGTTACCATCAATGCTGGCTTCGTCTGGTTTAAACTGACTTATTTTTAAATCATTTATATTTTCACTTTTTAAAGCAATAGAGACAAATGCAACGTATAGCTTTTTTGTATCAACATCTTTTTCTTTCAAATATGGACTATTTTTAAAACACAGCTCCAAATCTTCTTTGGTAATAACCACCACGGGTACTTCATGTCCAAACACCTTAAAAATTTCCTGTTTGATCATGAATCCTACTTTCGAAGCACTTTCTTCTTCTGTATCAACAAACACATTTCCGGATTGCAGATAAGTTCTAACTTTGGTAAAACCTATATTTTCGAGCATTGTCTTTAATGCTTCCATTTTTATCATATTATGACCTGAAACGTTGATTCCTCGTAAAAGTGCTAAGTGAGTTGTCATTAATTTTATCTTTTTTAATACTTCAAAGATATTGTTTTCTAAAACTTAAATCAGATTTAGAAATTTTAAATTTTTGCATCATTTAGCAGATACATGCTCTTTAGCATATTTTTTCTTTTCTGAACGTGAAAATTCTTGTGTTATAATGGCTTCATTTGCAGAGGTTATATATTCTTTTTTAGATTCAATTGTATTTTCACCATCTTGTGTAACAAAATTAGGCATCAAATATTTATAATTGCTTTTATATCCTTTTAATGTCTGATTTCGGTTTTCTTTCAAAGCGATATCAGATAAATAGTAAATTGAAAAATCAAGTCGGTAGGATTTTAAATCATACTTTTCGGTTATTCCTAATTCTGTTTGTGGATAAATTGTTTCTCCTAACTTTACAAAAATTCCATTCTTTTTAAAGCCCTTATATTCTGCAAAAGTCCCATCTGCATGTTCTACAACTACTGAATTTCTCATGCTGGTATAATGAGCATTGGTCGATGAATTATCATCATATTCATTTTTTACCCGTACTACAATTCCTTTTCTCATACTACAGATCGTATCTGGTTTTTCTGAATGAACTAAATAAGACTTCCAATTTAAAGCTTTCTCCTGTCCCAAATATTTTTCTCCTATATTTCCGGCTTCATAAATTTTTACTTTTTTTCCGTTTTTAAAAGGAAGTGTATAACGAAACAAAGTATCAATCTTCGGATTAAGTTCTCCCATGACAGTATAATATCTCATAGAATATCTAATTCCTCTACTTTTATCGAGTGGTCTTAATCTATACAAGTTACCGGAATAACCCCTAACTTCTGTTTTATAATTGCTTATATCGCAGTTCTCTACATTGGCAAATTCTAAACTTATTGTATATGTCCCAGGTTTGTCTTTTGTATATGATAAGTCAATACTTCTGTCATCGTTTGTTTTAGATGTAATAGACACAATTGGAGTTTGCGCTATCATTTTATAATTTATCCCCATTACTATAAGGAATATAAAAAAAACTGGTTTTGATTTCATTTTCTCTGCAGTTACTAAAATTTGGTTATTTGATAGCTTAATATTTACAGTACAAGATTACTATATATTTTTTTTATAAAAAGAAAATTCTTATTTATTTTTATAAAAATAATTATTGAGTTCAAATCTTCCTGTTTTAAAATTCCTAATTAAAATCTATCTTCGCTTAAGGAAAGAAAAATATATAACACAAAGAAAACTGACAAAATATATCAACTGTTTTCTTCATTCTATCAATTGAAAATTCTAAAATCTAACCGTATAAAAAACAATGTCCAATAATCTCCTTGATACCCCAATCGAATACTTAAAAGGCGTTGGCCCAAGCCGTGGTCAGTTACTTCGTAAGGAATTAGGAATTCATAAATATGGAGATTTAGTTAATTTTTTTCCAAACAGATACATTGACAGGACACGTTATTACAAAATAAATGAGCTTCAAAATACTGGCACTGAAGTTCAGATTATTGGAAAAATCATCAATATAAAAACGGTAGAATTTGCAAAAAACAAAAAACGCCTGGTAGCGACTTTTGTGGATGACACTGGACAAATTGAACTTAATTGGTTTCAGGGACACAAATGGATTAGAGAGAGTTTAAAACTAAATGAAGTGTGTGTTATTTTTGGAAAATGTTCTTTGTATGGAAGCCAGTTTAGCATGGCACATCCGGAAATTGAATTATTTGCTGAGCACGAAAAAAGCCTTCGTTCAGCTATGCAACCGGTTTATCCTTCAACGGAAACCTTGTCAAACCGAGGTATTTCAAACAGGACTATTAACAAACTGATGGAACAGCTTTTCATCGAAACGCAAGTTTTATTTACTGAAACTTTTCCCTCTTACTTAATTGAAGAATTAAAATTAATTTCTAAAAAAGCAGCCTTATTCAATATCCATTTCCCTAAAAGTACAGATGCTTTGGCGAAAGCACAGTTTCGCTTAAAATTTGAGGAATTATTTTTCATCCAGTTACAATTAATAACCAAAAATCTAATTCGGAAGCACAAGATAAAAGGACATCCCTTTACAAAAGTTGGTACTTATTTTAATGAATTTTATCAAAATCATTTACCTTTTGAACTCACAAATGCACAAAAAAGAGTTGTAAAAGAAATTCGTTCCGATATGGGCAGTAATGCTCAAATGAATAGACTTTTACAAGGAGATGTTGGTTCAGGAAAAACTATTGTTGCGTTTATGAGTATGCTTTTGGCAATTGATAATGACTTTCAGGCCTGTTTGATGGCTCCTACTGAAATTCTTGCCAATCAGCATTTCATTGGTTTATCTGAATTAGCTAAAACATTAAACATTAATATTAAAATACTAACCGGCTCAACTAAAACTTCAGCCAGAAAAATTATTCATGAAGAGCTTGAAAATGGCAGTTTACACATTTTAATTGGCACTCATGCTTTGCTGGAAGATAAGGTAAAATTTCACAATTTAGGATTAGCGGTTATTGATGAGCAGCATCGTTTTGGTGTTGAGCAACGATCAAAATTATGGAAGAAAAATGAAATTCCGCCACACGTTTTGGTTATGACTGCCACTCCTATTCCCCGAACTTTAGCGATGAGTCTGTATGGCGACTTAGACATCTCTGTAATTGATGAATTGCCTCCGGGAAGAAAACCAATCCAGACGGTTCATCGATTTGACAGTAACAGATTAAAAGTATGGAAATTTCTTCGTGACGAAATTGCAAAAGGAAGACAAATTTATATCGTGTATCCACTGATTCAGGAATCAGAAAAAATGGATTACAAAGATCTGATGGATGGTTACGAAAGTATTTCACGCGATTTTCCGCTTCCTCAGTATTCAATTTCTATTTTGCACGGTAAAATGAAGCCAGCCGATAAAGATGCCGAAATGAAACGCTTTTCTGAAGGAAAAACCAATATCATGGTAGCAACAACGGTAATAGAAGTTGGTGTAAATGTTCCAAATGCAAGTGTTATGATTATCGAAAGTGCCGAACGCTTTGGATTATCACAACTACACCAATTACGAGGGCGTGTAGGGCGTGGAGCCGAACAAAGTTATTGTATTTTGATGACAAGCCATAAATTAAGTTCCGATAGCAAAACCCGAATGGAAACTATGGTACAAACCAATGATGGATTCGAAATTGCCGAAGTTGATCTTAAACTTCGTGGGCCGGGCGATTTAATGGGAACTCAGCAAAGCGGTGTATTAAATCTTCAAATTGCCGATATTGTTCGCGATCGCGATATTTTGTCATTGGCCAGAAATTATGCAATGAAAATTTTAAAAGAAGATGCTCCGTTACAAAAACCTGAACATGCTACTTTAAAAGCAGTTTTCATTGAACTTACAAAGAAAAAAAGCATCTGGAACTATATTAGTTGATAATCCAGTATTATTAAAGTTGATTAATTTATATAAGAATCCAAAAGCGGACAGTTGTATTTTTTAAAATTTGCCGTATTTGAATAAATTGAATAAAAATCCTCCAGCTCCTGCCCTGCTTCAAAAGGAACAACTTCCTGATCTGAATAAACATGATCAGCATGATAACTATAATAATTACATTCGAAAATCATTAAGCTTACCATTGCCTTTTCATTATTATTTTTAGACATTTTCAAGGCCTTTTCATAATATAGTTTTGCCATTGTCAAATTATAATAATTACCATTTTGGTATTTTTTTTCAACATCAGTATTATCTCCATAAATATAATCAATGTAGGATTCTCCGGAAGTCCAATCATAAGCAGTCATCATCCAGGAATTTCCCAGATAAGAAACGTTAAAATAGGCATGTGCTAATAGCAGATTACTGGCAGCTGTGTTTTGTTTCTTTAAGCGAATAAGTTTTGCTATAAATTCTGCTTTATTGAAACGATAATTAAATTTACGTTCTTCCGTTTTTTGAAGTATTTTAGGCACAAATGGATTTTCATTCAGGTAATTCGTAAATGAATAATTCTTTTCCCAAAAATCTTTCGGCATTCCGGAAAAAGTTTCGTAAGCTAATTCCAAATTATTATTTCTAAAAGCAAGGGTTCCTTTTAAATCTTTATAATAGTTAATATTAGGTGATATCGTCCCTGAACAAATGTATTTCTCAAAAGGCGTTTTATTTTCCTTTTGTTGTAAAGTAATCAGCTTATCGATATCTTCAACTGTCGCATGGCGATCAAAATAACCAATATAGGTATAGAAATAAGGAATGTTATATCTCGAATATTCACCTTCATTTTTAATATCAGATTTCATAAATAATAAACCCGCAATTACTCTGTTTCCTTGCCTGAAAAATTCATTACTGGCAATTCTATATAAACTATACAGATTTTTAAATAAGCCTTTATCACTTTCTATCAGATTTTCTACAGCATTAAAATTCTCAAAAAGCTGGTTCTGAACTTTTTCATTATTAAGGTCATTCTGTTTTAGTGCAATTAAAGCCAGCTGAATATTCTTTTGCATTTGTATTGTAGCATTAGCTCTATCAGAAATCATATTGGTATATTTCTTCCCTAAATCAACTTCGTCATCAATAAAACACAGTTGTGCTATTGCAGTTGTGATATAATCCTTTTGCTCTCCGGATGTATTATCCAGAATACTAATCAAAAAATCTTTCAATTCTCTTAAATATAAAATATCCTTACTGTAATTTTCTTGTTTTGCTTTGGCAAAATCTTCATACCATATTTCACCATTTAACACTACAGAAGGGCTGCCATTGGTAAATTGTGGTGTAAAAATCCAATCTTCTAGTTTATTGATTTCCCTCCCAATTAAAAAACTCAAATACAAACTATTGGGGCTTAATGCATGAACTTCTTTTATAGCTTTTAAATCCGGGGCCGGGTTTCGCAAACTTTCAATAGCCAGAATCACACTTCTTTCTTCATCACTTTTAGCTAAGACTAAAGTTTCTGTGGTCAGTTTCCAATTATAATGTTGTAAAACAGCAAATGATTTTTCTTCACAAGCTGCAAAAACCTTACTCAGTAAATAGTTTTGCAAAGTCAAATCATCAATACATAAAGCTTTATAATATAATGCCCAGGGTGCTAATATTGTTTTTTTATTTTCAGCAAAAAAGGTATCGTACAAACGGATTACCTCTTTTGGTTCCTGAGCGTAAAAACTATATCGTAAAATTAAAAAAGCATAACGCTGTTTTAAAAAAGCATCTTTGGAGGAAGCAATTTTTTGTTCGAAATTCTCTAAATCAGAAGATTTTTTTCCATTACTGTCATAATCAATATTATCCCAGGATTCCCATTTTTCAACTGGACTACTATCATATTCCATTTTTTTTGCGAATAAAATATAATCTAAAAAAGCTTTATTTTGGGGCATCAATAAAGTTTCAATAAAAGTATTCCTTGCAAATACATCTTTTAAAGCCTTGTTCTCATATGCATTTTGAAAAACTTCTGCATCTGTCTGATACAAAACAAAATAGACATCATTTTTATTTATCTGATTACCTAGTTTTTTCTTCCACTCTAAACAATTCAATTCCTGATCTGCATTAGAAATTGTGTTGGTAGAATAATAAGAATCAGCAGAATAATAAAAAGGAGTCAATTTAAAAAAACCTTCACGTTGCGCTTTAAACAATGCCAATCTGCTTGTCTCAGGTGAAACACTCCATCCACAAGCAAAAGAAACCTGAAAACTTAATACTAAAATTAAAATTCTAAAAACGCGCATAGTAATTAGATATTTCTTGAGTTCCATAATCATTTATGTATTTTTTATCGAATGAAAAAAAAGTTATCCGGGTTTGTCCATCAATCTGAATCTTATCTTTAATGACAGAAATCATTTTGTCCAATTCATCATTTGAAATCTTTTCAATTCTGATTTCATCTCCATTTCGTAAATAAGTTTGCCCAACCAACACATCGTCCTGAAGTATAAATTTATTCGATGAAGATTTTTTTAATTTAATTGTGTCATTCAATAATTGATCATAATCGGATAAAATGCCTTTAAAAGCATTACCTCTGAAAAGCACAGCCCAACTGTAAAGCGGTAAAGCTATATCTAACCTGAGTTTGTATTGGTTGTGAGTCATATATTGCTCGAGCTCAGCACTTGTACCAATAGAATTTTCTGTTTTAAAATCATCCGGTTTTGCCAAATTATAACACATTAATAAACCTTTATCAACCGGTGGTATGCCTGATTTTTCAGCATACTTATACTGCCAAAGCCGAATTGTAGCAGCAATTTTAGAAGTTGGAAATCCTTTTTTTATTTTTTGAAGTAAATAGAAATAATTTTCTTTTGATTTTTCTGACCAGTCACAATCTATCAAAATTTCTTTAAAATTAACTTTCAGTTTTGATAGCTCAGCAGATTTTACAGAATCATAATTCAGTGTTTTAAAATCTTTCTTTTTATGATAATTTTCCGGATAAACAATTTTATATGCGATTGATTCAGCCTTGGTTTGATTCATTTTATTACCAACTTGCAGAACTCGCCTGAATATCTGGATTGCAAGACTATCCAGTTGTTTCCTGTCAGATTGGATAACGACTTCATTTGTTATAAAAACACTTGGTGTAATATCCAGATTACTCTCATTCAGTCTAATATCATTAATCGTCGCAACAGGTAAAGGTTCTTTTGAATATGGATTCCACTCAACATCAAAAAAACGAACATACATGTGTTTTACATTCAAATCTTTTATCAAAGAATCATCTTCTTTGTCGAAAGACAAATCGGTTTTCCAATAACAAAATGATCTGATAACTTCGTGTTCTTTCTTACAACTTCCTGAACATAACACCACAAAAAGTAAAACAAAAATAATATTCTTCATATGATTAATCGGCTAAAAACGCTGATCAAAATTAACACTAATATTTGTAAGGATATCGATTATTTATAAACAACTTCTAATTTCGATTATTACCTTTGCAAAAAAAATTATTTATGTCAAATATATATTTAGGATATCATTTTACAATAGAGCCTAAGGAATTAGGATCAGAAATTTTAATAGCTGAATTAGGCGAAAAAGCATTCGAAAGTTTTACAGAAACAGAGAATGGAATATCAGCTTTTGTAAAAAAAGATTTATGGGATGAGAATATTTTAGATGACATTTATATTTTAAAATCTGAAGAGTTTAAAATCGAATATACTGTTGAAGAAATTGATCAGATTAACTGGAATGAAGAATGGGAAAAGAATTTTGAAGCAATCGATGTTGATGGAAAATGTCATGTTCGTGCTCCTTTTCATCAGAAAACCGATGCAGAATTTGATATTGTAATTGAACCAAAAATGAGTTTTGGAACAGGTCATCATGAAACAACACATATGATGATTCAGCATTTACTTGAAATTGATGTTGAAGGTTTAAAAACATTAGACATGGGTTGCGGAACAGCGATCTTAGCTATTTTGGCTGAAATGAAAGGTGCTCAGCCAATTGATGCCATTGATATTGATAACTGGTGTTATTTGAATTCGATAGAGAATGCAGAACGCAATAATTGCACTCACATCACCGTTTACGAAGGTGATGCAGCTTTATTAAAAGGCAAAAAATATGATTTAATAATAGCAAACATCAATCGAAACATTTTGTTAAACGATATGCAGTTTTATGTTGACTGCCTTAACCCCAAAGGCATTATACTTTTGAGCGGTTTTTATGAAGAAGATATTCCTTTTATTGATTCTTCTTGTACCGAAAAGGGTTTAACATATGTAAAAAAGTTTCAAAAAAACAACTGGGTTTCATTAAAATACGTAAATTAATTAATCGAAATTACTAAAGTACAAAACGTAAAAATATGAGTACTAAAGAAAAAGTAAGAGAAAAAAATCGCGAAAAAGAAGCCATAGGTTTCAATAACGAAATTATTGTTTATAATGATGATGTAAACACTTTTGATCATGTGATTGAGACTTTAATGCGTGTTTGCAGCCATACAGCCGAACAAGCTGAACAATGTTCACTGATTGTACATTATAATGGAAAATGTACCGTAAAAACAGGACCTATCGATAAATTAAAACCACAATGTACACAGCTTTTGGAAGCTGGACTTAGTGCCGAAATTGTTTAAAATGAAATAATATAAAAAACATTCTACCACATTCACAGAATTCAGGGTAGAGTGTTTTTTTTTATTCATAATTTTATGGCATAATATCTGATCATAACTGATGTCACAAATTGATTTTAAAAATCAAAATTAAGAATAGATTAATTTCAATAAAATCTAAAATTTAGTTTTAATTCATAAATCTCTGGTGAAAAAATCTTTTACATTTGTATTAAAATAATATTAAGTCCATGAAAAAAATACCCATTCTTATTGTTTTATTAATTGCCGTTACTTCATGCGTAAGTACTAAATCGACATTAAAAAATGTAGATGATAACGCTCCCGATTTAGTTTTAAGCAAAAATAATACGTTTGTCATTAAAGAATTCAGCAAAGACAAAAAGTATGGCTATAACCCGGACTATCCTATTAATATTTTCTACAGAAACACTAAAGATGAGACGCTGAATGAGATTCGTTTTTTAAACGCTTTAGCAGGTCCAAACGGCGAAAAAATAACATATACAAGGTTAGAGACCTGTTGCCCGTTTCCAACCAAACGAAGTGATATGGGAGCTGGATTTTTAAATGTCTACGAGTTAAAGTGGGAAGGACAGAAAAAACCAATTACACTATATCTGAATATTTATGAAAAAGGTATTTTGATGGTTCCAATGGGATTGAGCCTGAAAAAAGAGTAATACAACTTAATTTTAAAGATGTAAAATTATTTGATTGAAAGAAAAAAGCCAAATCTTTAAAAATTAAGATTTGGCTTTTTTAGTTTTTATAATGTATTACGAAATTCTTTCATTCATAATATCTTCAACAACTTCCGGATTTAACAAAGTAGAGGTATCTCCAAAATTAGAAAAATCCCCTTCAGCTATTTTTCGTAAAATTCTACGCATAATTTTACCTGAACGAGTTTTTGGCAATCCTGATACAAACTGTATTTTATCTAATTTAGCAATTGGACCAATATGATCAGCAATATATTGATTAATCTCCTTCGCTAAATTTTCTTTGTTTCTAACTTCACCTGTTTCTTTTAAAATTACATAACCATATAAGGCATTGCCTTTTATTTCATGAGGAAAGCCTACAATTGCAGATTCAGCAACTGCCGGATGCTCATTTATGGCATCTTCAATAGGTGCCGTTCCTAAATTATGCCCTGACACAATTACAACATCGTCTACTCTACCTGTAATTCTATAGTATCCAACTTCGTCTCTTAAAGCACCGTCACCTGTAAAATATTTACCCGGAAAAGCTGAGAAATATGTTTTTTTATAACGGTCGTGATCATTCCAGATTGTTCTGGCTATACCAGGCCATGGAAACTTAATACATAAACTACCTACTACCTGATTACCTTCAATTTCATTACGCTTATCATCCATTAAAACCGGTTGAATACCTGGCAATGGCAAAGTTGCATAAGTTGGTTTGGTTGGTGTTACAAAAGCAATTGGCGAAATCATAATTCCACCTGTTTCTGTTTGCCACCATGTATCAACAACAGGACATCTTTTATCTCCAACGTGGTCATTAAACCAGTGCCAAGCTTCTTCATTAATTGGTTCTCCAACAGAACCGATAACTTTAAGTGATTTTAAAGGATATTTCTGGATATAATCTAAACTTTCCTTAGCTAATGAACGAATTGCAGTTGGTGCTGTATAAAACTGCGTGATTTTATGTTTTTCGATAATATCCCAAAAACGACTAAAGTCAGGATAAGATGGAACTCCTTCAAATATTACGGTTGTACCTCCATTCAATAATGGTCCATATAATATATAAGAATGTCCGGTAATCCAGCCGATATCTGCAGTACACCAGAAAATATCATTTTCTTCATAACTAAAAACATTCTTAAAAGTATAAGCTGTATAAACCATATATCCAGCTGTGGTATGAACCATTCCTTTTGGTTTTCCTGTAGAACCTGATGTATATAAAATAAATAATGGATCTTCTGCATCCATTATTTCTGCTACATTATAATCAAGAGCAGCATCTAATAATGGTTGTAACCAAATATCTCTGCCTTCCTGCATTTTTATTTCAGTTTCTGTTCTTTTCACAACCAAAACTTTAGAAACTGACGGACAGCTTTCTAATGCTTCATCAACAATGCCTTTAAGATCGATTGTTTTATTTCCTCTGTAACCTCCGTCAGAAGTGATTACCATTTTACATTCACAATCATTGATTCTTGCAGAAACTGCTGAAGCAGAAAATCCGGCAAAAATAACCGAATGTATAGCACCTATTCTTGCACAAGCCAACACAGCTACGGCAAGTTCAGGAATCATTGGTAAATAAATACAAACTCTGTCTCCTTTTGCTACTCCTTGCTCACGCAATACATTTGCCATTTTGGAAACCCTTTCATATAGTTCATTATATGTAATATGTATTGCATTCTCAGAAGGATTATTTGGTTCAAAAATAATTGCCGTTTTTTCTCCTCTTTTACTTAAATGTCTGTCAATACAATTTTTTGTAATATTAACTTTGGCCTCAGTAAACCATTTTACCTCTGCATCAGCCATGTTAAAATCAACAACTTTTTCCCATTGCTGGTACCAAGTAAAATTTTCCTCTGCAATTTTACCCCAAAATTTTCTTGGCTCTCTTATTGACTTATTGTAATGTTTAAAATATTGTTCTAAATTTTCTATTTTATAATAACTCATAGTTGTTGTAATTTTTTTATAAATGTATTAAATAACAATGTATTCTTAAAATTATTTAATTTATAAATTTTATCAAAAAAATACTGATCACTAAAAAAAACATTAATTTTATTGTGTTTTCCCTAAATTTTAAACTTTTAATCAAATATTAACAATAAAAAAAGGCATGATATTTCTAAATACCATGCCTTTTTAATTCTAACAATTTCAATAACAATTAATTTTACCAGATCTTACTATTTTCTTTTTACTTTGAAAATAAAAGCAACATTAATCATAACAGAAACTTCTACAGTATATCTATTACAAAATATACCGAAATAATTAGGGATTACTTCACTTAACCTGAATAATTCAAAGTTAAGTGAATGTAAACTGCGCCATATCTTTTATTATCTTAATAAGTGCTTACTAATTCAAAATATTATATAAAACCAAGATACAGTGCAAAATCCCAACACACAACGTGGTGCGTAATATATTATCCTATTTTTTTCATTGCAGTCATAGATTCTCTCAACCAAGCTCCCACTTCTTCGATAGGATGTTGACGAATTTCTTTGTTTACTGCGATCAGAACAGCATTATCTACTCCATTTGAAGTTGAAAATGGTTTACCAATAATATTAGTTTCTACTTTTTTCATGAATTCAGTCAATAAAGGCTTACATGCATGATCAAATAAATAGCAACCATATTCTGCAGTATCAGAAATTACACGGTTCATTTCGAATAGTTTCTTTCTTGCGATAGTATTAGCAATCAAAGGTAATTCGTGTAATGACTCATAATAAGCAGATTCTTCGATAATACCAGCTTCTGTCATAGTTTCGAAAGCTAATTCTACACCTGCTTTAACCATTGCAATCATTAATACTCCATTATCGAAATATTCCTGCTCTGAAATTGGAGCTTCTTGTGGAGCTGTTTTTTCGAAATTAGTTTCACCGGTTGCAGCTCTCCATTTCAATAAGTTAACATCATCATTTGCCCAGTCAATCATCATAGTTCTTGAAAACTCTCCAGAAATAATATCATCCTGATGTTTTTGGAACAACGGACGCATAATATCTTTTAATTCATCTGCAAGCTCATAAGCTTCAATTTTAGCAGGATTAGAAAGACGATCCATCATATTTGTGATACCTCCGTGTTTCAATGCTTCAGTGATAGTTTCCCATCCGTATTGAATTAGTTTAGAAGCATATGTAGCGTCGATTCCTTTTTCAACCATCTTATCAAAACATAAAATAGAACCTGTTTGCAATAATCCACAAAGGATAGTTTGCTCACCCATTAAATCTGATTTTACTTCAGCCACGAATGATGATTTTAGAACTCCTGCTCTGTGTCCTCCGGTAGCAACAGCATAAGCTTTAGCCTGATCTAAACCTAAACCGTTTGGATCGTTTTCAGGGTGAACAGCGATAAGTGTTGGTACACCAAAACCTCTTTTATATTCTTCACGCACTTCAGAACCCGGGCACTTAGGAGCACACATAATTACTGTGATATCTTTACGAATCTGCATTCCTTCTTCTACGATATTAAAACCATGAGAATAAGCCAAAGTCGAACCGTTTTTCATTAATGGCATAATGGCAGTAACTACAGCGGTATGTTGCTTATCCGGAGTTAAGTTACAAACCAAATCAGCAGTTGGAATTAATTCTTCATAAGTACCTACTTTAAAACCATTTTCAGTAGCATTTTTAAAAGAAGCTCTTTTTTCAGCAATTGCATCTGCACGCAAAGCATAAGAAATATCCAGACCTGAATCTCTCATATTTAAACCCTGGTTCAAACCTTGCGCTCCGCAACCTACGATTACGACTTTTTTTCCTGCTAATGCATCTATCCCGTTTGCAAATTCAGATTGATCCATAAATTCGCAAACCCCTAATTGTTCTAATTGTAATCTAAGTGGTAATGTGTTGAAATAATTGGCCATTTTTTTAATATTTAATAAGTATGATGTTTAATTTGAAAATTGATAAACTATTTTAATTCTTCTAATAATAATGATGAAATCTCCATCTTTTCTTTTGATACAGAAATTCTTCCTGAACGCACGAATTGCATAATTCCGTAAGGTTTAAACTTCGCATATAATTCTTCTATTTCTGAGCGTCTTCCTGATTTTGAAATCACAAAGAAATCACGTGAAACAGTTACAATCGTTGACTGACTGTCTTTGATTATATTCTGAATTTGTTTTTCATCAAACAGCAAGCTTGAAGCTATTTTAAATAATGCATTTTCCAGATAAATTGTCTCTTCATCTGTATGATAAAATGCTTTTATAACTTCAATTTGTTTTTCGATTTGTCCAACAATATTCTTAACCCATTTCTCTGTTGTTTCAACTACAATAATAAATCTTGAAACATTTTCTATTTCTGATTCGGAAACGTTTAAACTTAATATATTAATGTGCCGTTTTAAGAATATTCCTGATATTCTATTTAATAAGCCTACGTTATTTTCTGAGTATACCGATATGGTAAATGTTTTTTCTTCCATAATTTTTAACTTAATCTCATATCAGAAACCGAAGCTCCTGTTGGAATCATTGGAAATACGTTATTTTCTTTTTCTACCATAACTTCTAAGAAATAAGAATCTTTTGAAGCCAGCATCTCAGCGACTGCAGCATCTAAATCCTCTCTTTTCGTTACCTTTCTTGATTTGATATAATACCCTTCTGCAATAGCACAAAAATTTGGATTTACCATAACCGTAGAAGCGTATCTGTAATCAAAAAACAATTCCTGCCATTGGCGAACCATTCCTAGAAATTCATTGTTTAGTACTACAATTTTCACAGGAACCTTCGTTTGATGAATGGTACCTAATTCTTGTATATTCATTTGAAAACCTCCGTCTCCAATTATAGCTACAACCTCCCTGTCTGGTCTTCCCATTTTGGCACCAATAGCTGCAGGTAAAGCAAACCCCATAGTTCCCAAACCTCCTGAAGTAACATTACTTTTTGTGGAATTGAATTTAGCATAACGACAGGCAAACATTTGATGCTGTCCTACATCCGATACCATTATTGCGTCACCTTTAGAGTGTTTATTAATCATTTCAATCGTTTCTCCCATCGAAATTCCTTTTCCATTCGTTGGTGTCAACTCTTCATCTATAACTGCTTCTAATTCAATTTTATATTTTTCTTTGAATTTATTATGCCATGAATCATGCGATTTTTTGTCAATTAATGGAATCAAAGCTGTTAATGCTTCTTTTAAATCAGCCAAAACAGCTACTTCTGTTTTTACATTTTTATCGATTTCAGCAGGATCAATTTCGAAGTGGATTACTTTGGCTTGTTTAGCATAAGTCGCTAAATTTCCTGTAACACGGTCATCAAAACGCATTCCCAATGCAATTAAAACATCACATTCATTGGTTAAAAGATTAGGCCCATAATTACCATGCATTCCTACCATACCTACATTTAAAGGATGATCTGTTGGCAAAGCTGAAAGTCCCAGAATTGTCCAGGCCGCAGGAATTCCTGATTTTTCAACTAATCTTTTCAATTGCTCTTCTGCCTGACTTAATATAACACCCTGACCAAAAATAATGTATGGTTTTTTGGCATTATTAATTATATCCGCTGCTGCTTCAACCTTTTTAATATTCAATACTGGTTTTGGATGATAACTTCTGATTCCAGTACATTTTTCATAACTAAAATCAAACTCATCGAATTGAGCATTTTTAGTAATATCAATCAAAACTGGCCCGGGACGCCCTGATCTTGCAATATAAAATGCTTTTGCAATAATTTCCGGAATTTCGTGAGCTTCTGTAATTTGGTAATTCCATTTGGTTACCGGAGTTGAGATTCCAATAATATCTGTTTCCTGAAAAGCATCAGAACCCAATAAATGTTTTCCAACCTGACCTGTAATACACACTAATGGCGTAGAATCGATTTGAGCATCTGCAATTCCTGTAACTAAATTTGTAGCTCCAGGTCCTGAGGTTGCAATTGCTACACCTACTTTACCGGTGGCTCTTGCAAAACCTTGTGCTGCATGTGCTGCACCTTGTTCGTGACGTACCAAAACATGGTGCAATTGATCCTGAAATTTATATAATTCATCGTAAACCGGCATAATGGCACCACCTGGGTAACCATAAACTAAGTCTACTCCTTCTGCTAATAAACATCTAATAACGGCTTCTGCCCCTGATATTTTCATTTTATTTTATTTTTTTCACCTCTCAATCCTTATTTCAGATTTAGACGTAGTTTTTATTAAATTATTTGTCGGTAACACATCCTTCAGAGGCACTGGAGACCGAACGCATATATTTAAGTAAAACTCCTTGTTTAATTCCATTTTCAGGTCTCTTCCAATTAGCTTTTCGTTTTGCCAATTCTTCATCAGAAACTTTCATATTAATGGTATTATTTATTGCATCAATTGTAATAACATCATCATTTTCGATTAATGCAATTCCACCACCTTCATAAGCTTCCGGGGTAACGTGACCTACTACAAAACCGTGCGAACCTCCGGAGAAACGTCCGTCAGTAATCAAAGCAACAGTGCTTCCTAAACCAGCTCCCATAATAGCAGAGGTTGGTTTAAGCATTTCAGACATACCAGGACCTCCTTTTGGACCACAATAACGAATAATTACCACGTTTCCAGGTTTAACTTCACCAGCCTGTATTCCTCTGATTACATCTTTTTCACCTTCAAAAACAACTGCTGTACCTTCAAAAAACTCACCTTCTTTGCCGCTAATTTTAGCTACACAACCTTCTGTTGCTATGTTTCCGTATAAAATCTGAATATTCCCTGTTGATTTTAATGCTTTTGCTATTTCAAAAACTACTTGTTGACCATCATGTAAGTCAGGAACAGAAGCTAAATTCTCTGCTATTGTTTTCCCTGTTACAGTTAAACAATCACCATGTAAGAAACCTTCCTTTAATAAATATTTCATTACTCCCGGAACACCACCAACATTGTGTAAATCTTCCATTAAGTATTTACCACTTGGTTTCAAGTCAGCCAACAACGGTGTTTTATCACTTATATCCTGAAAATCTTTTAAAGTCAATTCGATACCTACAGAATGAGCCATTGCAATTAAGTGCATAACTGCATTTGTAGAACCACCTAAAACAGCTACCATTGTAATTGCATTTTCAAATGCTTTACGAGTCATGATATCTCTTGGTTTGATATCTTTTTCTAATAATATTCTGATAGCTTTACCTGCATCAACACATTCTTGTTTCTTTTCAGGACTTAAAGCAGGATTAGAAGAACTATAAGGTAAACTCATTCCTAACGCTTCAATTGCAGATGACATTGTATTTGCTGTGTACATTCCACCACAAGCACCTGCGCCCGGACAAGCATTTTGAATTACACCTTTGAAATCTTCGGGAGTAATTTTGTTACTTATTTTTTTTCCTAAAGCTTCAAAAGCAGAAACAATATTTAAATCCTCACCTTTCCATTTTCCCGGATGGATTGATCCTCCGTAAACCATAATAGAAGGGCGATTTACTCTACCCATAGCCATTAAAGCTCCCGGCATATTTTTATCACAACCCGGAACAGCAATCATACCATCGTACCATTGTGCACCCATTACAGTTTCAATAGAATCAGCAATAACATCGCGAGAAACTAAAGAAAAACGCATCCCGTCATTACCATTAGAAATACCATCACTAACACCAATAGTATTAAAAATCAAACCGACCAAATCAGCATCCCAGACCCCTTTCTTAATATCTTTAGCCAGGTCATTTAAGTGCATGTTACACGGGTTTCCGTCGTAGCCCATACTCACAATTCCTACCTGCGCTTTTTTAAGATCCTCTTCTGTCAAACCAATTCCGTAGAACATTGCTTGTGAAGCTGGTTGAGTTTCATCTTGCGTGATTGTTTTGCTGTACTTGTTTAATTCCATTGTATTATTTGTATTTCTAATTTTATTCCTAAAAAAAACCTCCCAACTAAGTGGGAGGTTATAATATATATTTTTCAATTATATTTATACCATTCCCGATGCAGATGTGCTATACACATTGACAACAATGACAGAAGTAATAATAATTGAGATTTGCATCATTTATTTTTTTGATGCCACAAAAGTACAAAAACTAATAGGACAAAAAAAAATAAAATCTCAACATTTCAAACACTTCTTGTTAATTATTGCAACATTTAACAAAAAATATTAAACAATCGTAGATTGTCCGATATGAACGTTATCATTATTAAAATAGAGCAAATCATCTTTACTGAAAATAAAGTTTGACACAAACTCCCCTACTTCATTAGTTCCAAATTTTGAATCTGCTTTTAAATCTATTGTAACTACCTTAAATTCAATTGCCTTTTCAACTGCTTTATAAATTACATTTGCTTCTTTAAACAGTCCAAAATGCTCTAACAACATTGCTGCCGACAAAATAGAAGCTATTGGATTGGCAATATTTTTCCCTTTTGCCTGAGGATACGAACCGTGAATTGGCTCAAAAAGCGCATTTTTTTCACCTAAAGAAGCCGAAGCTAACAAACCTATTGATCCTGTAATCACACTTGCTTCATCAGACAAAATATCTCCAAATAAATTTTCTGTCAAAATCACATCAAATTGTTTTGGATTTAAAATCAGTTGCATTACCGCATTATCCACAAACAAAAAGTCCAGTGTAACATCTTTATATTCTTCACCAACTTTCTGAACAACTTTTCTCCACAACCTTGAGGTTTCCAAAACGTTTGCTTTATCCACCATTGTTAACTTTTTACGACGGTTTTGCGCTGCTTTAAAAGCAAGATGTACAATTCTGGCAATTTCTTCTTCCGAATATTCACATAAATCCGAAGCATGTGTTCCTTCTTCATTTAATGTTTTTGCTCCAAAATAAGCACCACCTGTTAATTCTCTGAAAATAGTAAAATCAGCTCCTTCTATAATTTCTCTTTTTAAAGGAGATGCGTCAATTAATGACTTATAAGGTTTAATTGGTCGGATGTTTGCAAACAACCCTAATTCTTTGTGTAGCTTTAACAACCCTTGCTCAGGACGAACTTTAGCATTTGGATTATTATCATATTTTGGATCACCAATAGCTCCAAACAAAACAGCATCAGTATTTAAACAGAGATTCAGTGTTTGTTCAGGAAGCGGTTTTCCTGTTTTATCAATAGCAATTGCTCCCATGAGAGCTTCTTCGAAAACAAATTCATGATTATACACTTCGCCAATTGCATACAACGCTTTTTTGGCTTGTGCAATTACCTCCGGTCCTATTCCGTCTCCTGGTAAAACTGCTATTTTCAAATTCATAATGCCTCGTTCTTTATGTATTTAAAATCTGTTTTTTCTAAATTAACTTCTAATTAAATCTCCCTGAATCTTGGAAGCTTCAATAATCTGATGAATATCTTCGTCTAAAACTTCTTTTTTAATATCTGCAAATTTTAAGAATTCAACATATACGATATCCAATTGCACTTTCGTAAGTTCATAACCTACTTTTTTAGCTCGGTATGCTAAAGCAGCTCTTCCGCTTCTTGCAGTCAAAATAATGGAAGACTCATTAACACCTACATCCAAAGGATCCATAATTTCGTAAGTAGCTCTGTTTTTGATCACACCATCCTGATGAATTCCAGAACTGTGAGCAAAAGCATTTGCCCCCACAATTGCCTTATTTGGCTGTACTATCATTCCCATACTATCAGAAACCAAACGACTCATTTCGTTCAATTCTCTTGTATTGATATTTGTATCTAAATTTAAGTAAGGATGTTGTTTAAAAATCATCACTACCTCTTCAAGTGCTGTATTTCCTGCTCTCTCGCCAATACCATTAATAGTACATTCTATTTGTCGTGCTCCATTTATAGCTCCTGAAATTGAATTTGCAGTAGCCATTCCTAAATCATTATGACAGTGACAGGAAAGAATTACATTTTCTATTCCTTTAACGTTTTCTTTTAAATATTTTATTTTTGCTCCGTATTCTTCAGGCAAACAATATCCTGTTGTATCCGGAATATTTAAAACGGTTGCACCTGATTTTATTACTTCTTCGCACACTTTAGCTAAAAAAGCATTATCAGTTCTACCAGCATCTTCTGCGTAGAATTCAACATCTTCAACATATGATTTTGCGTGTGCTACAGCATACTTTGCTCTGGCAATAATATCTTCCGGAGTAGTATTTAATTTATGGAGGATATGAGATTGTGAAGTTCCGATTCCGGTATGGATTCTAGGTTTCTTAGCATGCTTTAAGGCAGCTGCAGCAACATCAATGTCATTTTTTACGGCTCTTGTTAATCCGCAGACGGTTGCATTTTCTACAATTTTACAAATCTCAGAGACCGATAAAAAATCGCCCGGACTTGACACAGGAAAACCTGCTTCAATGATATCAACTCCCATTTTGTCTAGTCTTTCTGCAATAACCAATTTTTGATTGGTATCTAACTTACATCCTGGAACCTGTTCACCATCACGCAAAGTGGTGTCAAAAATTTGAACTTTCTCTCTATTCATATTCATTTATTTAATGTAATTTCACATCTTGAAACAAATATATATTGTACTTCTTCAGTATGAAATTCATTTTAATGAAATTATACTGTTCATAACGCAATTTATAATGAGTTAAACAATTAAAAATCAATAAGTTACATTATTATATTTTACAATGGCTAACCATCAAAAAGATTTCTTATTTGTACTGATTAAATCCCTTTCTAAATCCGAAAAAAGACAGTTTAAAATTTTTGCAAGCCGTTTAGAAACGAGTTCGAATACTAAATTCATTGAGTTATTTAATATTTTGGATAAGTCTGAAACTTACGATGAAAAGCTTATTCTTAAAAACGGCATTATCAAAAAAGTTCAGTTATCTAATTTAAAATCATACTTATATAAACAGATTTTAGTTAGTATTCGCTTGAATATTCCGAGCCAGAATATTCGTTATCAATTGCGGGAACAAATTGATTTTGCTGTTATTCTATACAATAAAGGATTATACAAACAGAGCTTGAAAATCCTGGATAAAACTAAAATCACTGCACTTGAAAACGATGAAAAATTAATGGCTTATGAAATTGTTGAATTCGAAAAATTAATCGAATCCCAATATATTACACGAAGTATTCAGGGCCGTGCCGATGAATTGGTCATTCAGGCAAAGGAATTGAATTATCGAAATACAATCTCCAGTAAGTTATCTAATTTATCATTACAGCTTTATGGAATTATGTTGAAGACCGGTTATGTAAAAAGCGATGAGGAGTATAAATATATTGATGATTATTTCAATAAGCACATTTCTAAACTTGACGAAAGCAAGTTTGGTTTCCGTGAAAAATATTGGTTTTACAATGCCAATTTATGGAGAAGTTTTCTTGTTCAGGATTTTCTTGCCAGCTATAAATACGCATATAAATGGGTCAGGTTGTTTTATGATAATCCAAATATGATTTACCAAAATCCGGTATTTTTTCTTAAGGGAAATCATTACTTTTTAGAATCGCTTTATATGCTGAAATATAAATCGAATTTTAAGAAATACCTAACGCTTTTAGAAGAGACAATTAATGATGATAAATTTCCTGCAAATGATAACATCGCATCACTATCATTTCTGTATGTATATAATAATAAATTAAACTATCATATTCTTGAAGGTACATTTGCCGAAAGCGAATATTTGATTCCTGAAATTTTAGAGAAAATAAAAATTCACAACGAACATCTTGATGAACATCACGAAATGTTATTTTATTACAAAATTGCATCTATCTATTTTGGAAATGAAAAATACAACGATTCGATTTACTATTTAGATAAAATCATCAATAATAAAAACCTGACAATGCGTGAAGATTTGATGTGTTTTGCAAGACTCCTGTCCTTAATAGCACATTACGAGTTAGGCAAGGATTACTATCTGGAGAATCACCTCAAAAGTACCTATAAGTTTTTACTGAAAATGAATGACCTGCATGAAGTTCAGAAGGAAATTATTAAATTCATGAGAAACCTTAATAATTTCTATCCAGCCGATATTAAAAGGGAATTTATCAAAATGCGGGAACGTTTTATTGAATTAGAAAAAAACACGTATGAAAAAAGAGCTTTTCTGTATTTGGATATAATATCATGGCTGGAAAGCAAAATTGAAAACAGAAAAATTGCTGATATTATTAAAGAAAAGGCAAAACTTAGCAGCCGTTAACAGTTTTAAAAATCTTAACTTATATCCAACAAAGTAATAACAAAACCTTAACAGCAAAGGAAAGATATATGTCGGACATTTGTAATGTAATAAACTGGTTATTTATTATTTTGGTTTTGGTTAGTTAAATGATGCCGGCGTCTTCGAGATGCCGGCATTCTTTTTTTATATCTATATGGTTTATTTTGTTTCAGGTTTCAAGTTTGAGGTTGCTTTACTTTGCACTATTTAACCACAAAGCATGCAAAGCTGTGTGATATAAACTTTGCGCGCTTTGCTGTTAAATTTACACTCCAACAACTTGAAACTTGAAACAAAGAAAAACTTTAAACTAATTTTTCAATCTTTCGTGAAGCAATTTAAAATATGGAAAAGCCTTTAATAACCGGCTTCCGTGCCAGGAAAACATCTCACCATCAACAAAAATAGTTTTGGCATGATGAGTGAAGCGCCCTATTTCAAAAGCATCTTCTTCTTTGAAAGGATATGGTTCTGAGGAAAGAAATACAACATCCGGATCACCTTCCAATCGCATTTTTTTAAGTTCTATTTCGGGATAACGTCCTTTATCTTCGTAGATATTCTTAAAATGATTTAACTTTAATAACTCATTTATATAAGTATCATTACCGGCTACCATATAAGGATCTTTCCAAATAAAATATGCTGCTTTTTTAATAGAAATATCCTGGACATATTTTTTGAAATCCCTTAAAGCAAAAGCCAATTTATCATTCCACTTTTGGGCTTCGGTCCTGCAATTAAAAAGCTGCCCAAAATCTGAAATCATTTGAAAATTATCTTCAACAGAAACAATATTTGTAACCCAAACAGGACATATTTTGCTTAATTGGTTTACAATTTCTTCTGTGTTTTCTTCTTTATTGCAAATGATAATATCTGGCTCTAATAATTTTATTTTCTCCAAATGGATTTTTTTAGTTCCGCCAACGATTTTCTTAGTTGCTTTTAAATGATAGGGATGAACGCAAAATTTAGTTATTCCTGTAATTTTTTCTTCCAAACCTAAATCATACAACAATTCTGTTTGAGATGGTACTAACGAAATAATGCGTTTTGGGGGTGTTTCAAAAGAATGCAACGTACCAATTTGATCTCTGAGTTGTTTCATTTGATTTGTTTCTGATTAGTATTTTTACCACAAAGATTCGCAAAGTTTCTTTAGAGAGATTATCGTATTTAAAGTTGACAAAGCTTTTTATAAAACAATTTTAAAATTATCTTAGTATAACTTTGTGAATCTCTGTGGCAAAATTATGTTCAAAGTGTAGCTGCCAACCTGAACTTTAAACTTGAAACCTGGAACTAAGAATCTCTTCCATTTCTTGTTGAACAGACAATGCTTCTTCCCTCGCCTTTTCAGCAAAATCATTTCCTTTTGAAGCATAAATAATAGCTCTGGCAGAATTTACCAATAACCCTACATTATCATTCATCCCGTATTTGCAAACTTCTGACAAACTTCCACCCTGAGCTCCAATACCCGGAACTAATAAAAAACTGTCGGGAACAATTTTTCTTATTTCTGCAAAGTATTCAGCTTTGGTTGCACCCACAACATACATTAAATTATGACTATTTTTCCATGTTTTAGAAGTTTCCAAAACTTGCTTATATAATTCTTTTCCATTCGCGGTAAGAGTTTGAAAATCAAAAGCACCTTCATTTGAAGTTAAAGCCAACATTATAGTATGTTTATTTTCGAAAGCCAGAAAAGGCTCAACAGAATCTTTTCCCATGTATGGAGCAACAGTTACGCTGTCAAAATTCAAATCTTCAAAAAAAGCTTTTGCATACATGCTGGAAGTATTTCCAATATCGCCACGTTTTGCATCCGCAATAGTAAAAATTTCCGGAAAGTTTTCGTTTATATAATTGATCGTTTTTTGCAACGATATCCAGCCTTTTATACCATAGGCCTCAAAAAAAGCTGTGTTGGGTTTATATCCTACAGTCAAATCATGTGTCGCATCAATTATCGCTTTATTGAACTCAAAAATAGGGTCTTCTGTTTCTAACAAATGTGACGGAATTTTATCCAGATCAGGATCTAATCCAACGCATAAAAATGATTTCTTCTGAAGTATTTGTTCGTGTAGTTGTTGTGTGGTCATTGGTGATTTTTTAGTTCTTCCAATATTAAGAATGATTCTTTTTTGAAAGTATGCAAAAATAAAAAAAGCCACTCAATTAAGAATGGCTTTTGGTATTTATATTCAACTGTTATTAGAAATTACCTAAATAAACAATTTCAGTTCTTCTGTTTGCAGCTCTTCCGGCAGCTGTATTATTAGGTTTAACCGGTTTTGAAGCTCCAAATCCTTGTGAGGTTAAGTTAGCCGGATTTACTCCTTTTTCAATTAAGGCATCCATAATAATTTTTGCTCTTTCTTCAGACAACTTTTGATTTGCCTTAGCATTTCCTACATTATCAGTATGTCCGTAAATAGCAAACTTAGCATTTGGATAATTTTTTAAAATTTCTTTGATAGCATCAAATCTTCCTGAAGTTTCTACTTTTTTAGCATCACTTAATGTAGCTTTACCTGTTGTAAAGAAAATAGATTTTGCTTCAACCTGCAATTGTGCCAAAGTAGCTTTGCTAACTTCAGGACAACCTTTATTTTCTGCCGGTCCCGCTACTAACGGACAACCATCTGCATTATCAGCAACTCCATCTTTATCAGTATCTAAAACCGGGCATCCTTTATTTTCAATTAACCCCGCAACATCCGGACAGGCATCATCCTTATCTAAAATCGTATCACCGTCTTTATCCGGCCATGGACAACCTTTGTTTTCAACCGGACCGGAAACTGTTGGACATGCATCAACATTATCTAATAATGTATCTCCATCGCTATCTTTCCATGGACATCCTTTATTTTCTAAAGGACCTGCAATTTCAGGACAAGTATCATCTTTATCAAAAACTTTATCACCATCTGTATCTGGCCATGGGCATCCATTATTTTCAATTGGTCCCACTATTTTTTTACACCCATCTTCTTTATCTATAACTCCGTCTCCATCCGTATCTTTAAATTTCTTCTCATAAACCGGAAGCTTAAGCCCAACGTAAAAATCAGCTGCTTTCGATTCTTTAGAAACTAAATTAGACACAACAGATCCAGACCCAACGAAGAAAGTCCCTACACGCAATCCTGTACCTATCTGAGTTCCGCTATATTCCATCCAGGTAACAGGTACATAAAAACTAAACCATCTGCTTTCATAACGGGGAGTTAAACTTACTCTGTCAGCAATACTGGTTGCGTTTAATTTTGTGTTTGAAACCATACTGATATCTCCATTAAGATTCAGATAGAATTTATTGTGTATATTCCAGTCAACATCTGTGTGAAGTGCTGTAGGCAAATTTGTTTTTACTCCTTTTGAAGTTGAAGTTTTTGTATAACGATCATTTAACAGATCATATAAATTATCTGTATCATCAATCATTTGCTGCGTAAGAGTACCTGATATATCGTAAATATCCTGTTTTGATTTTTTATAATTTATAGAACCAATATCCGTAACCGATAATCCGAAACGTATTTTATATTTATTTAAATCTCTAAAATTATTATCTGCAGGTTTAGCCTTGCTGAGATCATATTTTTCATAATCCGGCCTCCATTCGTATACAAGTCCAAAATCAAAGCCTACTCCGCTTGAATTTATATCAAATTCATAATCCTCATTAGCTTCCCAATCCTGACTTCCGCCAATTTTTAATTCTCCATTAGTAATTAAAGTACTATTTTCAGGATCTAATGGGTTTTCGATAAATACTGCATTTGCATTTTTTCCCTGAATATAACCATTTGCAACACCCTGCAAATATTTAGCAGTTAAACCTCCTTTTAAGAAATGCTGATTTTTTTGAAAAAGAACCGCTGCATAGGAAATTCCTAATTCTCCCCAGGCATGTGATGCTCCGTTTGGACTACCAACATTAAAACTAAAACTGTTTGACTGATCTAATCCATCTTTAACCTGATCAACAAGATTACCATTAACATCTCTAAGATTTGTAACAGATCTTGCTCTGGTAAAAAGTGCCAATGTATGTTTTGGAGCAATGTTAAACATAAATGACGGCCCCATAATATCCAAATTGATAAGAGCATTGTTTGCGTTTGACGAGGTCATTTTTGATTGACTGTCAAAATCATAACCGTCTTTAAAAACATCAAAAAGTTTTACACCATACAAATCATTACTAACAGCCGTGCTGACAGAAAACAAATTGATATCGGTCTTAAAACGGGAATCAGCAATTGACGCAGGATTAAAAAGTACACTTTGTACACCGGCATAATTATCATGAAAATAACCTGAATAAGATTGCGCTTTACTCGCAAAGGATGTCATTAAAATTAATAGAATAAGTAATTGTTTTTTCATTAAATCGGGGTTTTAAGTTTAATTGACGGCAAAACTACAACATTACATTTAAATTGGTATTACCAAAACATTGATTTGATGTAACATCTTATACTTATTATGTAGAATAATCCTGTCCTTTTAAAAAACCCAAAACGCACTCTGTACAAAAGAAAAAATGTGAATTATGAAATAGTTTTAATAATTTATATAACACAAACCAAGAGCGAAATTTTGAATTTTATACTATATAAACTTTAAAATTATAAAAGCAATGAATACAACAGAAATAAAAGGAAACTGGAACGAGTTCAAAGGAAGATTAAAACAAAAATATGCCGATTTGACTGATGATGATTTGTTATATGAAGAAGGAAAAGAAGATGAAATATACGGTAAAATCCAGCAAAAATTAGGTAAAACAAAAGAAGAATGGGATAAAATTGTATCAGATTTATAAATCATCTCAAAATATGCAATATACCGCCTAACTTAAATTAGGCGGTATTTTTTTGATTTTCAAACTTTAAAGTTTTACATTTCCTAAAAGCTCGAATTAACTCAAAAAACCAAATAAATTAGTTATCTTTAAACATATTTTTTTACAAAATGAAATTATTTATAAAATTTGATATTAATACAATTTGCACACTTTTTCTCAAAGAAAAACTGGAGGAGCAAAATTTAAATTTTTCTACCTTAGGTTTTGGAGAAATTGAACTTGAAGAGAATCTTAGTACAGAAGCATTAGATGCCCTTAAAAACGATTTAAGTCCTTTTGGTTTTGAAGTAGTAGAAAATCAAAAAAGTGTACTGGTTCAAAAAATAAAAGATGCAATTATTGAATTAGTTTATACTGATGACAATAATAACTTTAAAAGTTCTGCTTATTTGGCTGACAAATTAAATCATAGTTATGGTTATTTATCAAATGTATTTTCTGAAGTAACCTATTCATCTATTGAAAATTTTATAATCATTCAAAAAATTGAAAGAGCTAAACAGTTAATGATTGTAAATGAAATGAGTTTAACCGAAATTGCTTTTTTACTGAATTATTCAAGTGTTGCACATTTAAGTACTCAATTTAAAAACACAACCGGAATAACCCCTTCGGCATTTCTGAGAATTATTAAAAAACGAAGAGAAAATTTAAAATAAAACCCAAATACCTTTAATCAATGCAAAAAAACGCATTACACATTTTACTCGCTGATGACGACGAAGACGATAGACTTTTCTTTAAAGATGCTTTTGAAGAGGTAAAAGTACAAACCAATGTCGAATTTGTTTTCGATGGCTTACAGTTAATGGAACATCTAATGAACCCGGACACTAAATTGCCTGATATTTTATTTCTGGATTTAAACATGCCTAAAAAAACAGGTAAAGAATGTTTGATCGAAATAAAAAAAACAGAACACCTTAAAAACCTTATAATTGCAATTTACTCAACATCATCTTCTGATGAGGATATTGAAGATACATTTATTGAAGGAGCAAATATTTACATAAAAAAACCAAGTGACTTTAATGCACTTAAAAAAATTATTAACGAAGTTATAACGCTAAATTGGCATTATCATACATCAGGATTAAATCGTGATAATTTCTTATTAAGTCTTAAATAATTGCAATAATAATGAAATGGATACCTAAGTTTAATTCCTCAAACTATTTGAGAGTTATTTTTATAATAGCTATTTTCATTTTACTCTTTCTTTCTTCAATAGCTTACAAACACAACCGCGATTTAAACGAATCCAGCAAGCTGCTCATGCACACCTATGAAATAAACATAGAGCTTGAGCGGCTGATGTCGGCTATAAAAGATGCAGAGACCGGTCAGCGTGGTTTTATGATTACAAGCAATCACAGATTTCTTACTCCATATCTTTATTCCCGCGACAAGGTAAACACATCTTTTATTGCCTTAAAGAAACTTACTGCTGACAATCCAACACAAAAACAAAACCTCAATAAATTATTCAAATTAATTATTCAGCGCTATGTTTCATTTGAGAATTGTTTAAAATACAGTGCTCCGGAAACTTATGATAAAAGAAAATTAGACAATCATATGTTCGGAGGCCGTATTTTAATGGAGAACATTCGTTTTAAGGTGGATGAAATGAATGATATAGAAAAATCATTTTTACAAAAAAGCTTAAAAAAATACGACGAAGAAATTTCTCTCGGTCCTATTCTTTCAATTTCATTGTTTTTAGTCGCTTTAAGTTTTATTTTATTAGCTTACCGACAAATTAGCAAAGACTTAGAACGCTTAAAAATATACAACAAAAAGCTTTTAATCTCATCCGGTTTAATAGCTGAATCTGAAGTTATTGGTAAATTTAGTACCTGGCAGTGGGATTTAGACACTGACAAAATAGATTATTCTGATAATCAATTTCGTCTTTTAGGATTTCGTCCAAACGCTTTCGTACCCAACAAAGATAGTTTTCTAAATTTTGTACATCCTGAAGATCAGGAAGCAATTGCAGCCTCAATGGAAGGGATAATTAACAATAAGGAACTCCCTTTTATATATTACAAAATTATTCAACCAAATGATGAAATCAGATATTTTAAATCTACGGGGAAATTACTTGAAGACCAGCATGGCAGTAAGATTCTATTGGGTATAAATTTTGACATCACTGATGAACATTTACTAAATATTGAACTTCAGGAACGTAATAATGAACTTGAAAAAAGCAACAAAGAATTAGCATCATTTAATCATGTTGCAAGTCATGATTTACAGGAACCATTACGCAAAATTCAAACTTTTATTTCGAGAATTTCCGATGCAGACAAAGCGGCTATGTCTGACAGTGCCAAGGAATATATACTAAAGATTGAAACATCCGCTAAAAGAATGCGAGTTTTAATTGATGATTTATTATTGTTCTCGAAAACAAATACAACAAAAAAAGAGTTCATTAAATCTGATCTGAATGAGTTACTGGAAAATGCCAAATCAGAGTTAGCTGTAATAATTGACGAAAAAAAGGGAAACATTAAAGTTGACAAACTTCCTAAACTCCAAGTCATTCCTTATCAGATAGAACAACTCTTCATTAACCTAATTGGTAATTCCTTAAAATACAGCCAGCCAGGAACAGCACCACAAATCAATATTAACTGCGATAAGATTTTATCAAATGAGTATCCTGAATTGATCGATTTGCCCTTTAAAAAATTCTATAAAATTACATTTACAGATAATGGACTGGGCTTTGACCCACAATTTAAAGACAATATTTTTGTACTGTTTCAACGTCTTCATTCCAAAACAGATTATCCTGGAACCGGAATCGGATTAGCGATTTGCAAAAAAATTGTTGAAAATCACAAAGGATACATTACTGCCGACAGTGAACTGGGTAAAGGCTCAGTATTCACAGTATTTCTTCCGGAATAACCTCCCAAAAAAGACTTTCTTAAAACGTTATATTTTTTCCATAATGGGAATTATATAACGTTTCTTTTTTATGCTGTAAAGCAAACCTTACTATTGTTTAGCATCTTTGTAATGTAATAATGAAGTAATAATTTAACAGATGTGCTTATCAAAACCATCATTTTTAAAAACAGCTTTTATAGTAATTGCAACAATAACTATTTCATCCTGTAATGAAAATGAAAATCTGAAAAAAGTAGACAACAAATACGTTCTTACAAAAAATCCGGAAGAAATTAAAACTTATTTTTTTACTGCAACTGCAGAGATAACAAAATCAATTATTTCTAAAACTCAGTTGGCACAAAATAAAAGTTTAAATAACGCAATAAAAAGTGTCAGTATTAAAATAGAAAACAGTCAAAATCTGTTACTGCAGGATATTAGCAAAACAGCTGTTGAAAAACTCATTATAATCAATGAAATAAACACAAGAGTTGCAAATAAAGATTTGTATCAGCTTACTGCAAAAAAAGAAATGGATTTTGATTATGCTTACATTAATTCTATCATAAAATCCTTATCAGGAATGATAAAATTATTTGAATCTATCGCGCGAGAAACAAGTGATGTAGCAGTATTGAAGTTGATTACTCATTATTTACCAAAACAATACGAATTTTTAAGAGAAACAGAGAAGATTAAAAAAGAAATCAACTCAAAATCAAATCACAATTATTAACTAATTTTTTTAACATGAAAAAGCAATCATTTTATTTATACGCCTTGACACTTTTTATGACAGCATCATTTGGTATGCTTCAGGCTCAGGAAAATGTAACTACTGAATTTGGTATAAAAGGAGGTCTTAACATGTCTAATTTATACACAGATGACGCAGACGACGAAAATGTTTTATTTGGTTTTAATGCCGGTGTTTATGCTACACTGCCAGTATCCGATTTTGTAGCAATTCAACCTGAATTATTGTTCACTACAAGAGGTTCAAAATTAGAGTATAACAATGCTCTAATAGAAGG
This sequence comes from Flavobacterium salmonis, assembly GCF_903819435.1. Classification (GTDB taxonomy): domain Bacteria; phylum Bacteroidota; class Bacteroidia; order Flavobacteriales; family Flavobacteriaceae; genus Flavobacterium; species Flavobacterium chungangense. The sequence goes on from NZ_CAIJDP010000078.1 coordinate 163,185, forward strand.
AAATGCAAAATTCAAATTAAATTATATTGAGGTTCCTTTATTAGTAAGAGTAAACCTTACCAAAAACTTTAACATACATGCAGGTGGATATGCTTCTTACCTTGTTAGTTCTAAAGTTACAGGCGAGGGATCCTTCAATTTTGAAGAAGAATTTGATACTGATAATTTTAACAAGTTTGATGCCGGTATTGCCGCTGGTGTTGGATTAGATTTTAGCCCAATAAGTATCGGAGTACGTTACAACTACGGATTGACAACTATCGTTAAAGATGGAGATGATTCATCAGATTTAAAAAACAGCAACTTAAGTTTATACTTATCATATAAATTAAATTAAAAGCTTAATTAATCCTTAAATAAATAAACCATGTCAAATCTATTATATACAATCGCAGTAATTCTTGTCATACTTTGGGCCTTAGGGTTCTTTGTATACAGCGCAGGAAGTATTATTCACATATTATTGGTAATTGCCATTATAGCAATACTATTCAGACTTATTAAAGGTCGCGAAATTTAAAAATCAAACAATATTAAACATTTTATATTAATCTTTTAAATCAAATATTATGAAAACTAGTAGCACAATTTTAGGAATTTTAGGAGCCGCAGCGGCAGGAGCATTTTTAGGAGTATTATTTGCACCGGATAAAGGTTCAGAAACCAGAAAAAAAATCAAAGACAAATCAAAAGATTACGGAGATAACCTTAAAGGTAAAGTAGATGGCATTTTAAGCACATTAAGTACAAACGGTAAAGATATTATCGAAGAAGGAAAAGCAAAATTCAATCAGGTAAAAGACGACTTCAATTCGATTAAAGATGAAGCAAAAACCGTGAAAACCAACTACTAAAAGTGACTTTTTTAAACCATAAAAACACCCAATATCATGGAAACTAATGCAACAACAAACGAAAACCTGAATATGTATGAAAAAGCAGAAAACTATACCAAAACGAGTTTGGAATTAATTAAACTCAAAACGGTATCAGCAACTGCAGATGTTTTATCAACATTAACATCACGGATAGCGGTTGGCGCTGTTGTTGCATTTTTTACTTTGTTTCTTAATATTGGACTTAGTTTATGGATTGGAAAAGAACTTGGTGAATATTATTATGGTTTTTTTGCACTTGCAGTGTTTTACTTACTAGTTGCTGTGATTCTACATAAAACACAACATAAACTGATTAAAACACCTATTGGAAACATGATTGTTTCGAATATTTTAAAAGAATCTAAAAATTGATTAAATGATTAATAAATAAAAAAGACTGTTATGGAAACTATTTACACCATTGATTCATTAAATCAAAAAATTAAATTTTTAGAAGCTCAGCAAGACAAGGAATGGTGTGAAATTAAGGATGAAATAGATGAAATTAAAGAGAATTTAAAACCTCTTAACCTAATTCGAAACACAGTTGAAGAAATTAATGAAACTATTGGTTTTAAAAGCGATATTGCTCAGTCAGCCATAAGCATAGGTATAGGTTATCTGGCAAAAAAACTGGTAATAGGAAAAACAGATTCGACATTCAAAAATATTTTCGGATCTATAGTACAGCTGGCTGTCACGACTTTGGTATCAAAACCACAGCATCAAAATGTAAGTACAAAAGAATCCTCACAATACGAAACATCCGAAGATTAATTGTTTAAACTTAAATATATGTATTATGGAAAAGATAAACGAAATAATAATCAAAAATGGTGTTTACATTTACTCAAATTTTTATAAATGTTTTGAATACACAAGAGTTTTTTTAGGTATCTAACTCGCTTTATACGTTTCTGCTATAAAAAACGGTTAAACAGTTAATACATTATTATATATTTAAGGTTCTGAGATTACCCCAGGCTTTATTTTTAAGCCATAATTGTTTTATCTCAACCGAAAAAGAGACTATTTCACAAAGTTGAAAGAGTCTCTTTTTTTTGTACAATTAATTTCTAAAAAATAAGGCCGAACAAAAGTTCGGCCTACTATATATTACGTAAAAAACTTTATAAACTTAGTCTCTCAGCATTCAGATCCTCAAAATTAATAAATCTCTGAAGCTTCCTTCAGTTTTTCCATATTGTTCACCAACTGAAGTTCAGCCACAATTTTCTGAATATCACCATTCATGATATTTCCTAAATCGTAAAGTGTCAAACCAACTCTGTGATCTGTTACACGTCCCTGAGCGTAATTGTAGGTACGAATCTTAGCAGAACGGTCACCTGAGCTTACCTGAGAAGTACGTTTTGTAGCATCCTCAGCCTCTTTCTTCGCCAATTCCTGTTCGTATAAACGGGAACGTAAAACGTTCAAGGCTTTATCTTTATTTTTATGCTGCGATTTCTGATCCTGACATTGCGCCACTAATCCGGTTGGAATGTGCGTTAAACGAACAGCCGATTTCGTAGTATTTACCGATTGTCCTCCAGGTCCTGATGAACAGAAAAAATCTACACGAACATCATTCATATCAATCTGAACATCAAATTCCTCTGCTTCCGGCAAAACCATAACCGTTGCAGCCGATGTATGTACACGACCCTGAGTTTCAGTTTGCGGAACACGCTGTACACGGTGAACACCTGCTTCAAACTTCAGAGTTCCGTACACATCTTCTCCGGAAACTTCAAAGATAACCTCTTTAAAACCTCCTGAGGTTCCTTCGTTCATATCTACGACAGAAGTTCTCCACCCCTGCGATTCGCAATATTTAGTGTACATTCTGAATAAGTCACCTGCAAAAATACTCGCTTCATCCCCACCCGTTCCGGCGCGGATCTCGACCATAACGTTTTTAGCATCTTCAGGATCTTTAGGAATCAACATAAATTTGATTTCTTCCTCAAGCTGTGGCAAACGCTCCTTTGCTTCATCCAATTGCATTTTGGCCATTTCAACCATATCTGCATCGCTTCCGTCAGCAATAATTTCGTTTGCTTCGTCAATATTGGCCAAAACAAGAATATATTCTTCTCTCTTTTCAACCAAAGCCTTAATGCTTTTATATTCCTGATTAAGCTGTACATAACGTTTTTGATCAGCAATAACATCCGGCTGAATAATCAAATCCGAAATCTCATCAAAACGCTGCTTTACATATTGAAGTCTATCTAACATTTTCTAATTCCTTTTATTGGACTGCAAAATTACAAAATTTTTGTGGAAAATTCTATCTTTAACTTTTTGTGTTTTTTGATGAGAAATTTAATAATAAGTTTAATGATTTTCAGGAGCTGGTTCCTGCTATCCGCTATATCTTTTTAGGCAGAATATTTTCGGTTTAATTAAGTATTATCGTTTGCCTAAAAAGGATGCCACTGCTATCAGGGCTAGGAACACCAGGTCTTGTAAGAACATTAGAAGCATCACTAATTAAAAGTCCCCATATGAGTTATGCTAATTTATTTATACATTCGTAAATTAAATATTACCTATGTTTATCAACCATATAAACAAGTTACAAGCCATTTCACAACAAATCCTATGAAAAGAATCCTCATTACTTTGATTTTATCTTTATCATTAATCAATTGCAAAAAAGATAATTCCTTGCAGAGAGAAAACGAACCTACAATTTATATGGTTGAAGAAGTCGATTCAGAAATAAATACTGAAATTGAAAAAGCCAAACAAACTTTACCACATTTCTATAAAGCTCTAGAATCTAAAAATCCAAATTATAATGGGTTTGGTATAAAAATGACTTTTCCTTATGATAAAGGAAATGAGCACATTTGGGTAAACAGCATATTCAAAAAAAAGAATGAATATTTTGGAATCATTGACAATCTTCCGGAATTTACCTCTGAAGTTAGGCAAGGCGACACCGTAAAAATTGAATCTGATCGCATTAGTGATTGGATGTATCTTGAGAATTCAGAATTAGAAGGCGGATATACAATCAAATTATTGCGTCTTAGAATGACCGACAAGGAAAGAGAAGAGTTTGATAAAGTAAGTGGAATGATAATTAAATAAGAAACGGCTTGTAACAGCCGTTGTGTGATATTGTTAAAAAAAGAAGTAAAAATGAACTTTAAACAGATCGATATTCAAAAATTTGATTCAACTGGTAATTATGTTTTGAATGAAGAATATGTACTTTCCTATATTTATTCCGATGGATGGACTGAACGATTATTTAGAATTGCATTTTTTATAGATATATATTTTGACTGCAAAATTGATTTAAGTTTTTATTTAAGAAATAATAAAAAAAAGAATGATACTTCATATAGTCAAAAGATTGAAAAGCAAATTGAATCACAAATCCCTATAGAAATTAAAAACTTAATTGTGTCATTAATTAATCTAAAAGAGTTAAAATTGAAGTATTTATATGCTGACACATTTATGGAAGATTCAAAAGATGAGCATTTTGTTATTAATCATAATGAAAAATCACATAATGTTGGAATAGGTATCTTTCTTAAAAAAGTAAAACCTGAAAATGAATCTGAAAATTTATTTTTCCAACTGCATACAGAATTTGAAAAATGGAAAGAAGATATATATAAGAAATATTATAATGTAAAATTACAAAATCACACAACAGGCGTTATAGAGCATTTTAAATAACATTATTGTGAAAAACAGAAAAAATATAATTCGTTTTTTAGCAAGCTTAAGTATGCTGATTTTCTTCTCACCTTTTTTCCAGATGTGTTCTGACAAGCACATTAAAGAAAGTTCTAGCTTTATTAAATCATGTCATAAAGCTGAAACAGCGAAAGAAAAAGAAATAGCTTTCGAAAGAGCAAAAAAGGACTTTTCTTTGGCACCAATACCTGCTCTGGTAATTATTCATTCTAAGTGTTGCGCAAACTCTGGCTTTGCGCTTTTTTATACCTAAAAATCACAACTGAAGCTTATGCAATTCATCCAATAACTCCATTTCATCTTCCGGCAAGAGCTGCAAGGCAATTTCAAGTAAAGTCATTACATTAATATCTGTGTTTACGGTATGAATTGGCAAACTTGGCGAATCATGATGAAGCAAAAGAATACTTGCTTTTAGCAAATCTGAAACCATTAAGTTTAATTGGTTGTAACCGGATACTTTTAGTGTTACGTCAAACGAATTACCAATTTTATTGTCTGATTTTAATTTTTTGAAATACTTCTTTTTATCTATTAATTCTAATAATTGTGCCGCTCTTTCTTTATTTTGTATTTCCATGATTTTGATTTTATTCAAAACGAAATTAGAAATAATAGATTACTCTTAAGTGATTGTATACAATCGAGTGTATACAACCGATATCTGAGTCAGGGAATTAAAAACTTTTTTTGTGTTTATTAGACCTATAAAATATTAGACGAAAGATCTTATATTTGTTATGTATATAAAACATTTCTTGTTGTTTTTATCACTAGTTTTTCATAGATGACAAGATATATTTCACAATTCGTCTAAAAAAAAGTAAAACTTAATATTTAAATTTATGGAAACAAAATTTGAAGCAGGAATTAATACTGCAATAAAGCTTCCTAAACACAAATATGAGGAAACAGTAGCTTTTTACCGCGACATTCTAAAATTAGAAGTTAAAGAAGTGGCTATAGATAACCCGACAGTTTCTAAAACACATTCGGTGCAATTTGGAAATAATATTATTTGGTTAGATTGCGTAGATAATTATACCCATTCTGAAACCTGGTTACAATTAACGGTACCTGATGTTGAAGAAGCTACACATTATTTAAAACAAAACGGTGTAGAAATCTGTGATGATATTGAGAAAATCCCTAAAGACATGCATTGGATTATGGGTCCTTCAGGTACCGTTTTTAATTTGCAAAAAAGAGCTAACATAAATAAATACTAGTCCCTATCCGGATTGATTTGATAAAACCAACATAATTACGTACTAAATTTAAACCCAATATAATATGAAAATCGTTTATACATTGTTTTCTTTCTTTATTTTACAAACAATCATTTCACAGACAACTGTTAAATCTAAAACTTATGGAAACTTAGATTTTAAAGAGCTCGATTATGGACAAGCAAATGTTAAAGGCAGAAAAACCGAAGAACTTAAGAACTCTCCAACAGGAACCCGTGGCTGGTTACAAGATTTTGAGATCATAAAAAAAACAGATTCAATTGAGGCTGTTAAAAAAGCAAATTTTGGAGTTGTTTACATGGTTACTGCCAAAGATACTGTTGACATTAACATCGATATTGAATGGATTTATCCTGAAAAAATAACAAACGATAAAGGCGAAAAATTTAAAAGCATAAGATACACAACAAAAAGACCAACCAATATCCCTTCAGCCTCATCTTACAGTTTAGATGAGCCTTATGAATTGATTAAAGGCAATTGGCAAATGAATATTTTTATAGAAAATAAACGCGTTTATAGTAAGACATTTGTTTTGTATTAAAACTGCTCTTTGAAGCTTTCTTCTTAAAAGTCGTAATTACCATATCTGCGAAGTGTTTCTGCTGAAGTACAACGCTTTGTCAGCTATTTAATACCATTTAAATGAAAACAAAATCCTTTTATATCTACGGAGCATTCTTTATGATTTTTGTTGCTGCATGTTTTTTATGGATGCTTAGAAATAATACATTCGCAGAAAAAGCTACTCATATTGATTATCGTGATAAAGATATTGAGAAAAGATTGGGATTTACATTAGAAGAATATGTAAAAACAAAATCAATAATTAATTTGCAACTTAACGGAAATGGAAAATATAATGATAGTATCCTGAATCTGTTTCAGCTTGAAATTCAAAAAATAATGAAAGCTGAAGATGCAAATAAGGGGATTCATTTAAAATTTAGTAGAAAAACTACTTATGAAAATGTGATTCGCTCCTTTCAGATTTGCAAAATAGAAGATTGTTCTACCTATATTCCTGATCATTATGACCTTTGGGTTTTTCCATACTATAAATAAAAAATCTAATCCATGAAACTACTACAGATCACTACCCTACTCTTAATTTTCACCTTCAACTCGTTCGCACAATCAAATCAATTCGTTGGTAATTACGAGCGTTCACTGGTTGACACTGATGGAAAACATGTATTTGAATATAAACTGACCTTAAATCAAGACGGAACATTCGTTTTTCATTATTATTCAAATATCAAACAAGGAATTCCACCTGAAGTAAATAAATACGGAAAAGGAAAATGGAGTGCAAAAGACAATCTGGTTACATTTTTTTCGAATAAACAAGAAGACTTTGATGCAAAATATACGTTGGATTTTAATAATTCTACAGCGAGATTTGTTACTAAAAATCCGAGAGATAAAAGTGATAAAATAGTCCAAACAAAACTTACGTTTTTGGAATCAGAAATCTCGTGGATGCGAAGAATTGATATTTTTAAACTATAAATCTGCCTTATAAACCCAATAGCGCAGATTTTTTTAATTATAAATACCATAAACCTTTGACAAACAAAGACTCATACAATAAAATTATTGAAAGCTGGATCAACGCCAGAAATAATACTATTGTAAACAAACCCATCATAGACTTTGCTGACTATATAAATTCAAAAGGAACTATTTTAGACATTGGTTGCGGAACAGGAATGCCAATAGCAAAATATCTTTCTGACCGTAATTTTTCCATAACAGGAATTGACCTATCGGCTAAAATGATAGAAGCAGCCAAATCTATCGGTATTAATAACGTAGTCTTTTGTACTTGCGATTTTTTTGATTTTGAATCAGATGAAAAGTTTAACGGAGTTATTGCCTGGGACTCGCTTTTCCATTTCCCAAAAGAACGCCAGATAGAAATTTACAACAAAGTATATCACCTGTTAGCTCCCGGAGGTTATTTTCTTTTTACCCACGGAAAAAAAGAAGACGAACATATTGACAAAATGTTTGGAGAGCAATTTTATTACAGCTGCCTGTCAAAAGATTTTGTTCTCAGCTTAATGAAAGATCTAGGTTTTGATATCGTATATTCAATTGAAAATTTTGTCGAAGAAAAAGACCAGCGGGACTGGGTTGTGCTGGCAAGAAAAAAGTAAAAATAAATACTCCGCTCTTGCCAAAAAATAAGCAGCTACAATATTCTATTGAGTCGTATTCGTAAACTGCCTCTGCTAAGATATTAGAACTATCGTACCTTATGCTATTTTACTTATACCCATTTTTCTTGTCTTTGTACCTAAATCCTGAAGGCTTAATACATTTTTTCAGCAGTCAGTTTCTTAATTGTTTAGTTTCAGGTCTCCAAAAGATATAACTACAAAAATTAACTAAAGAAAACCATTATGAAAACGACAAAAAAGGTATTACTTTTAATTACGCTAATCTCACTCTGCGCCTGTAAAAAGGATTCAAAAGGAGACAAAGATGATTATACAACTGCACAAAACAGTACCGCAGCTACTGAGTGCCTGGCTCCTTCCGATTGGTTTACGATGGTAAACAACACCCGACAAACTCCTGCGCCAAATGAAGGCCCAACAAGCGTATTTGCCAACAATGCAACGGTAACCAATTGTGACTTTCACCAGTGGTCCTGGCAAAAATTTCTTTGGCTGACCAATGAGGTCAATGGAGTACCATCATTTATGACATCGCTGATCCAGGTGAGTGCAACAGGTCAGCGATTAGATCCTGCTAACGGAATTGTTTTAACGGATACTGCTCAGGCAAGTTCTTCTACTGATATTTTAAAAACACCTAATTATACATCTGGTGTTCCAAAATCTACTACGGTTTATTATTCGATATTCATGGATAAAAAGATGCACGATACAATGTTAAAATATGGTCCAATAGCAAAAAATGACCCTACTAGCTTAAAAGACATCACTTTTGCTGTAGGTTCATTAGAACTTAAAACCTCCTGGATTGATGCGAGTGTTCTTAAAGATCCTTCTTCTTATTTTATTACGCAGGGAGTAATTAATGGAGTAAAAACCAAAGTTGCACTTTTAGGAATGCATGTCGTAGGAGTTGTAGAGAACCATCCGGAGTTTGTATGGGCTACTTTTGAGCATGAAAACCTTGCTCCTGCTTATGACTGGTCAAAAGCAACACCAACGACTGATGCACCTGTTACCAGTACTGTAGATTATCCCTTTTTTAATAAAAGCAGTACTTCAACAATTACAAATATAACGTCTGGAAACGGGATTTATACTGATGTGTTTTCGGTTTATAAACATGGTGTTCCGGTTGAAAAGGCAATGAAAGGTTCTCATGATGTTCAGCTTTTCATGAAAACAAGTCAAAATGGCTCGGAGAACTTTAATAATATTCGTACCATTAATCAAAGTGTTAAGAAACAGTTGAAAGGTATTTGGAATAATTATTTTTACAATGGTTCAATATGGATCAATACAGAAGGATACAATACGACTCAGCAACAAGCTGCTTTATTAGACTCGCTAAGTGGTACTCTTTCAGAATCTACACCCGGAAAATTGACCAGAGGTTCTGTTGCAGCCTACAATATTACGATGGAAACCTATGTTCAGGTAGGATTTGGCCCGAAATCAATACATCAGGTTACAGTCGATAGTCTGGTTAATTGCTTCTCATGTCATAATGCCTCTCACAGATCGAAACTTTCTCCCCTTTATATTAGCCATGTTTTTAATGGGTATGTAGGAAGCCTGAAAGGCCTAACCAGAAAGCAAATTAAACAGGAAAGTGTTAAGGAAATCATGGACGATTATAATTTGCGACAAAAATTAAGATAACTAAATGGATGATCACTTTAGTTATTAAAGCAAATCTAAAATTTAAATATAAAAAAACCACAAGCGAAAGTTTGTGGTTTTTATGTTGAAATTGATTATTTAAAACTAAATAACCACACACTCAGTTTTTTTTTCTTCAATTATTTTCAAATTCATTATTTTTTGAGCAACATCTCCCCTTTCGAATAAACGAATGAACTTGAAAACAGCACTTACAAAATATCCTGGATTTGAAACCAATCTGGCGATTTCGGCAATTCTTTTATCTCTTTTCTGTGTAGAGGCTTCTCTTTGGTCTTCCGAAGTAGTCACAAATTCATTTGCAAATTTCCAGGCACCATCCCTAGCAGTTTTCATACTAAAATCTATAAAAAAGTTATCAATTTTGCCTGATAATTTTAGTATAATTGCGAGTGTTGGCCAAATTTTGATTAAGCATTTTTCGACATGCTCTACCAGATTACTAAGAATGATATTGATTTGATTAAAATCAGATTCTAAATCTTTTATGTTTTCAATCGTACTAACTTCAGCCGAGGCTATTCCTAAATCCAGATTTACATGTGCATTAATTCCCAACAGTAAATGCTGAACAACTATTGGCCAAAAACTTTCTGCCTGCTTAAAGGAGAATTCCCAACAGTCTGATGTTTTTTCTTTCGCTTTATACTGGTAATACGCCTTTAGATATCGATTAGCAAAAATTACATCCAGTTTTTCCATCCGCTCTCCATTCTGAAAAGAACCATCAGCAATCCCTTCTTTGATTCTTACAGTAACTTCACGATATAGCATAGTAAACAAACCTATAGAACTTTGTTCCAGTTTTGATGTTTCAATTATTTCATCCAATAACTGAATGACTTCATTTATTGTAGTAGCTTGTTTTATATTCATTTATAGCTGGTTAAGATTAAATTAGCATAAGCGAATATAATTATTTTAATCTTTCAAAAAAGTTTATTTGAAGTAAATATCTTGTTATTTTTAATACTCACCTTAGAATATTGTTTTATTGGAAATCTTATGATTACCGGGTTAAACTATTATACCGCAACGATCTATAATGCATCAGGGGAGCTAATCGTTCCTTCCTTTTACAACAAGAATTTGCAAAAAAGCTACAGGTTCAGATTCTTTTGGCTTTTTTATTTTGCAAACAACCTTCAATATTTTATAATAAATTTGACTTTGTTACAACAATTTACATACAAACATCAAATATGAACAATGACTTTTACTACAAAGGTATAGAACCAGACTACTCACTTCTTGACTTTGTAGAAAATATTGGAATGTTTCATAACCCGTCAAACAAAGACATGGAGGTTGTTTTAATGCCCGACGGAAGAATTGATTTATTTTTTATGCAATCCCACTCGGAGGCATTTCAAATTACACTTATTGGTCTTGAAAATGTGCCTGAACAACAAGTTATTCCGTCCAATACACTGGCTTTTAAAATTAGTTTTAAACCTCTGGGAGCCGAATATCTTTTGCAGACTTCTATTGCCGATATTTTGAATAGTGCGAAAGTTTTACCAAAAGATTTTTGGGATATTACCAACGACGATTTAAAAGATTTTGAAGCATTTTATACCAAAACAGCAAAAAAACTAAAAGAACTTTTACCTAAAGAAATTGACGAAAGAAAACGTAAACTTTTTAAACTGGTTTACGCATCAAATGGTGAAATAAAAGTACAGGAACTTTCAGAAAAAATAGCCTGGAGCAGCCGGGAAATCAATCGTTATTTCAATAAGCAATTTGGTCTTTCATTAAATGCTTTCTGTAAAATATTGCGTTTCAAAGCATCATTAGAACATATTGCAAAAGGCAGACTTTTTCCAGAGTTAAACTTCACAGATCAAACGCATTTCATCAAAGAAATAAAAAAATTCTCCGGCGTTGTACCCAGTGAATTGCTGAAAAATAAAGATGACCGATTTATACTATTATCCGTTCTGAAACAACCATAATTTTGTCCTGACATAATGCAGAAAAGCCAATCGGGATAAAATTAATTTAAATTTAAACAGAATGTTACTAGAAAATAAACAAGTTGCCATAATCGGTGGCGGTCCCGGCGGACTTACCTTAGCCAGACTTTTACAATTGCAAAACGTAAATGTAAAAATATACGAAAGAGATTTAAATAAAGATGCACGAGTTCAGGGATCTCCTCTTGATTTACACGACGGATCAGGATTGGCAGCAATTCACAAAGCCGAGTTGTTTGAAGAATTCAAAAATAATTTTCTGCCCGGCGCAGATAAATCATTAATCTTAAACGAAAAAGCAGAAATATTTTTCAGCGACCATGAAACAAATATTGATCAAGATTTTGGTAATGAATATTTTCGCCCGGAAATAGATCGCGGTGCTTTACGAAAAATATTATTGGAATCCTTACCGCCTGAAACCGTAATTTGGAACAGTCATTTTGTTTCGATGGAAGCCGAAAATGAAGGCTGGTTAATGCATTTTAAAGATGGAAATTCAGTTTATGCAGATATTGTCATTGCTTCTGATGGTGCCAATTCGAAAATCCGACCTTATATCACAGATATCAAACCATTTTATTCTGGTATAGTAATGCTTGAAGGTAATATTTATGAATCTAAAAAAAATGCTCCTAACATTTCTTCATTAATAAATGGGGGAAAGATAATGGCATTTGGAGACACGCAAAATATCTTACTCGGACAAAAAGGCGGTGGCGATCTTGGCTTTTATATTAGTTTTAAAGCTGATGAAAACTGGATAAAAGCAAATGGTCTTGATTATACTGATAAAACACAAATGTTAAAATGGTTTAAAAATGAATACCCTGCCTGGAGTCCTTTTTGGTATGAACTATTCGAAAATGTGTCTGCGCCTTTTATTCCGCGTCCAATTTATTGTATGCCTTTAAATCAAAACTGGGACGCTTTATCAAACTTAACAATGATTGGTGATGCAGCGCATGTAATGCCTCCTTTTGCAGGAGAAGGAGCTAACATGGCCATGCTCGATGCGCTGGAACTAAGCGAATGCCTGATATCTGATAAATTTAAAACAGTTCAGCAAGCTATTTCCGGGTATGAAAGTATCATGCGTGAAAGAGCTTCAGTAGCAGCAAAGGAATCACTTGAAAATAGTGAAAAAATGCACTCAAAAGATGCCCTGAAAACAATGCTGAATTTCTTTGCAGGGTGATAAAGACGCTAAGTCACTAAGCTTCTAAGTCGCTAAGAAAAAACTTTGCGTCTTAATACCAAACCTGATTGCTAAACCGTAAAAAATTTCAATACCAATTTCTAAATCCTTAATTTCGCTTTCAAATAAAAAGAGAAAATGAAGGTCTGTATTGCCGAAAAACCAAGTGTAGCACGAGAAATCGCATCCGTTTTGGGTGCCAATGCCAAACATGACGGTTACTATGAAGGCAATGGTTATGCCGTGACCTACACTTTTGGGCATTTATGTACTTTAAAAGAACCCAATGATTACAAGCCGCATTGGAAAAGTTGGGATTTGAACAACCTTCCTATGCTTCCTGAAAAATTTGAAACCAAAGTAGTTCAAAATTCGGGTATCGAAAAACAGTTTAGAATCATAAAAAGTTTATTTGACAAAGCCACAGTCGTAATAAATTGCGGGGATGCCGGACAGGAAGGAGAACTTATTCAGCGTTGGGTGATGAACGAAGCCCATTACAAAGGCGAAGTACAGCGCTTATGGATTTCTTCGCTAACCACCGAAGCGATAAAAGAAGGTTTTGAAAATTTAAAACCAGCTGCTAACTACGATAATTTATTTTACGCCGGTTTTTCCAGAGCTATTGGTGACTGGTTATTAGGTATGAATGCTACACGTTTATATACCGTAAAACACGGCGGGTATAAACAAGTCCTGTCTATTGGCCGGGTTCAGACACCAACTTTGGCAATGGTGGTTGACCGATTTAAAGAAATAGAAAATTTCAAGCCCCAACCCTATTGGGAATTACAGACTTTATACAGGGAAACACTTTTTAGTTATGAAGAAGGTCGTTTTTTGAATAAGGAAGATGGGGAAATTTTGGCGAATAAAGTCAAAGAAAGTGATTTTGAAATTGTCTCGATTGATAAAAAAAACGGAAATGAATTTGCACCAAAACTGTTTGATTTAACAGGTTTACAGGTGTATTGCAACCAAAAATTCGGATTTTCGGCAGAGGAAACACTAAAAATTGCTCAAACACTTTACGAGCAAAAAGTAATTACATATCCAAGAGTAGATACGACATTTTTACCCAATGATATTTATCCAAAAGTACCTGGGATTCTGCAAAAATTAACCAGTTACACAGAACTGACGCAGCCCATTTTAGCGAAAAAAATCAAAAAATCGCCTAAGGTTTTCAATGATAAAAAAGTAACTGACCACCACGCTATTATTCCGACCGGAGTTCAAAACAATCTGCAATATAATCAACAGCAGGTTTATGATATTATAACAAAACGCTTTATTGCCGTTTTTTATGATGATTGTCTGGTTGCCAACACAACCGTAATAGGAAAAGCTGCTGAAGTTATGTTTAAAGCTACCGGAAAAGAGATCTTAAAAAAAGGGTTTCGTGTTGTTTTTGAAGATCCGGGTGCAAAAGAAAAAGAAGCAGATTTACTGCCAAATTTTGTGGTTGGTGAAAAAGGACCGCACGAACCATCATTCCTTCAAAAAGAAACCAAACCACCGAATCAGTTTACTGAAGCGACTTTATTGCGTGCCATGGAAACTGCAGGAAAACAAGTTGATGACGAAGATTTACGCGAATTGATGAAAGAAAATGGTATAGGGCGTCCGTCTACGCGCGCTAATATTATTGAAACGCTTTTTAAACGTCAGTATATTGTACGAAATAAAAAACAGGTCTTGCCTACTCCAACAGGCATTCAATTGATTGATACGATTCAGAATGAATTGATAAAATCAGCAGAACTTACCGGTTCCTGGGAAAAACAACTGAAAGACATTGAAAAAGGTACTTTTACTGCAGGTGCCTTTATCAAGAACATGAAACGCATGGTCGAAGCTTTGGTTACTGAAGTACGAAGTGAAACCAGACACGCAAACATTTCTCATGCAGCAATGATTCAGAAACCAGTTGTAAAACCTGAAAAAGAAAAAAAGAAATCCTCAGGAATTTCGGCAGAAACATGTCCAAAATGCCAAAAAGGAAATCTCATAAAAGGTAAATCAGCTTATGGATGCAGTGCGTACAAGTTGGGTTGTGATTTTGTGCTTCCTTTTGTTTTTCATGATAAAAAGATTACTGAGAACCAATATTTACGCCTGATTCAAAAAGGTTCAACTGTCAATATAAAAGGCTTTAAAACTGATGAGGGCACTGTTGAAGGTTTAATTCGGTTTGAAGAAAACTATAAACTAAAGTTAGAACCAAAGAAAAGTGATAAAAAAACTGACTCAAAAGAAAATTCAGATTCATTAATCTGTCCAAAGTGCAAAAAAGGGACAATACTAAAAGGCAAAAACGCTTACGGCTGCAGTGAATATAAATCGGGTTGTGATTTTAAAGTGACTTTTGATGATGTAAGAGCAAAATTAAAAAATCAAAAACCAACTAAGGAATTGGTGTATTCGATTTTAACAGCTAGTATTTGAGTTTTTCTGCCCCAGATTAAAAGATGAAAATATTTTTTGCTTCACTCAGATTCTGCAGATTTAAGCAGATTTTTTTAATTTAAATTTTATAAATCTTTTTTAAATCTGCGTAAACAAAATTTAATAACAAAAATTAATATAATTGCTTCTTTATCTTAGTCATTCGGGATATGGCAAATAATTTTTATCTATTTTAGCTGTACTATTAAAACTAATACTTCCAAATATGTTTCAGAAAATTACGCTTACAGCACTTATTATAGCTTTCGTTTCCTGTCAGAAAAAAGAAACCGTTGAAAAAGACAAAATCAAAAAAGCAGACTGGCTAATTGGAAACTGGGAAAATACTTCACCGGATGGGATTTTAACCGAAAACTGGAAAAAAGTAAACGACAGTACTTTTAACGCTGCTTCTTATTTTATCAAAGGTAAAGATACTTTGCATTTTGAAAACATTATTTTGGCTCAATTAGGTGAAACGCTTACTTACAAAGCGACTGTAAAAGGTCAAAATGATGACAAACCCGTTTCCTTCCCTTCTACTTCAGAATCAGACAAACAATTGGTTTTCGAAAACCCTAAACACGATTATCCACAAAAAATCACTTATACAAAAGGAGCTAATAATACTTTGACAGCTGAGATTTCAGGAAAGTTGAATGGGAAGCCGACTACGGAAAGGTTTATTATGAAGAAGAAGTAATCTTTTCTTAGAATCATGGAAAATAGAACATTACAATTTGTTATAAAATCAATGTCATTTCATATTTTATTTTTAGTTCTTTTTATATCATGCAATAATTCTGAATTAAGATCCAAAAATATTAAATCAGGTTTTTTATATGATGCAGGAATCTACAATATCCCGGGCAAAAACAGAAATATTTTAATTAAAGAATTAAAAGATGGTTCAAAAATATTTGCCATTCGAGATCGTAATAATAAAATATTATTTCAGCAAAGTCTAAACGAAACTTTTAGCGCCAATCATTATTGGCTTTTATATATTGATAAAGATACCAATGTATGGTATTATAATTCAGACTACATTTCACATCAGGCAATACTATTCAATAAAAAAACACAAAAATATGAAATGAAAGATTTTTGTACATCCAAATTACATTTACCTTCAGAATTCAAAAAAGAAATAGAGACTAATACATCTAAAGTTTGCGAGTTTTAATAAATATAATTTCTGGTATTATTGAAATAAACCTAAAAATTGTTTCTAATGAAAAAAGTCTTTTTATTATTTCTATTTTCAATTTTAATAATAAGCTGCAACGAAAAAAACCAAAATTCAATTGATGATATCTGGGATAATTTTTCCTTCAATTCAATATTAACAGATAGTAATCAAATCGTTATAAAAGCTTACGATTCAAGATTAACAAATAAAAGAGTAAATGTTGAATCGTATATTGCAACTAAAGAATTTAAAACTACAACAAAACAACAAGTCCAGGACATTGAAACCATTTTTGAAAATGCTACAAAAACTGGTTACTGCTGTTGTCCAAAAAGCTCATCTTCTATTCATTTTTATAATCAAAAAGAAGAACTTGATTACTTTTATGTTGATACTCTGGAATTTAAAAACAAGATAAGATTTTGCGAAAAAAGTTATCAATATTCATATATTATTGAAAAACAAAAATGGAAAGATTATATAAAAGAAATTAGCAAAAAATGAGTACTCAAACGGAATTTTAAACTTTTATCGTTCACAAAAAACTTAGAATCTAAGCATCTCGGTCGCTTAGCAACTTAAAAAAACTACTCATCCTCCCCTATCTTATTCACCATAAAAATCATCAGAATACCTAAAACTGCCATAATTAAAAACGCCCATTTCATACTTAAATATTCAGATATAAAACCCACCATTGGCGGAACTAGTAAAAAACCAAGATACCCAATTGTAGATATAGAAGTTATAGCTGAGCCACTGCTTAATTTTGAAGATCTTCCGGCAATACTAAATACTAACGGAACCACACAGGAAACTCCAAAACCAATTAAAACGTAACCAAAAATAGTTGGGTAAGCATACGGCAAAATAAAACAAAGTGCAAAACCTGCAGTAATTAAAATTCCACTGTAAAGCAGAATTTTTTTTATCCCAAATTTCGTTACACCAGAATCTCCAAATATTCGTCCTAAAGTTACTGCTGTTGCAAAAAACACAAATGCAGCACTGGTTAATTTTGGAGAAGCTTTCAGAATATTTTCAAAATAAATACCGCTCCAGTCATACATGGTATTTTCGCAGGCCATGGAAACGAAACAAATGACAGCGAATTTTATAAGGTTCTTTTCCGGCATTGCAAAGAATTTTTTCTTCACAGGAACCGGCTCATTATGAATGCTCAACGGATAAAAACAAGCCGTAAGAGCCAGCATAAAAACACTTACTCCTAATAAATGATGAGATGGCGCAATATGCTGTGTTACCATTACATACCCAAAACCTGCTCCCGAAAAAACAGCGATACTCCAAACAGCATGAAAACTCGTGATAATCGATTTTGGATATAATTTCTGTACTTCAAGAGATTGTGCATTAATCGATAGATTGAAAATATTGCGCGAAGCTCCAAAAATTAAAAGTACGAGAACCAATTGCCATACAAAGGCTACTAAACCCGGTAAGGACAGTACAATATTAAACATAATTGCCCCTAAAAGCATGATATAGCGGCTGCTGTGTTTATTTAATAATTTTCCGGTAAAAGGCATTGTCAGCATCAAACCAATTGGAAAAGCAAATAAGACTGCTCCAAATTGGGCTTCGGATAAATGTAATTGGGCCTGAATATGCGGAATACGGGATACCCATGAGGAATATCCAAATCCGGAAAGAAAAAAAAATACAGTATTAGCCAATCTAAATCCTTTGGGAGTATTCTGTATTTTTTTTAAAAAGGGAATAATCATTGAGCTATTTTCAATTTAATTTTCTGCAAAATTAAGGTTTTTAAAACCAAATTCCCTTTTTAAACTTTTCTAAAATGCTTTAAAATAACAAAACAATTAAATGTTTAATAATTTATAATAAAAAAAATACTTCTAACATTTTTTACTCCTTTGGAGGAAATATTAATAAATTATTTAAAATCAGTCTAAATAATATTTGCAGAAGGGGTATTTATTTTTACATTTACACTGTTTTTATTAATTCTAAATAAAAATAATAACCAAAACAAATTTTATTTTAATGAAGTATTTTAATCTGAAAACATGTCGTTTTCTATTTTCAATCAGTTTGCTATTATCAGCATTTACAGTTTTTTCACAACAAAACCATGGAAAAATAAAAGGAACAATCACCACATCTGACGGAGATGCCGCAGGAGGTGTAAACATTATTCTTAAAAACTCTAAGTATGGGATCATTTCCAATGAAGAGGGTGTTTTTGAATTTAACAGAGTAAAACCAAATACCTACACTTTAGAGGTTTCCTTGACTGGCTATGAAACTTTAGAACAAGAAGTAACAGTAACAGAAAATGAAACAGCAACCCTAAACTTGCAATTAAAAGTTTCTAACAAAGAATTACAGGAAGTTGTAATAAGCAGTAAAAAAAGTATCTTATCTAAAAAGACCGATTATGTAGCAAGAATGCCCATATCTAATCTAGAAAACCCACAGGTTTATAGTGTAATTCATAAAGAACTGTTGCAGGAACAAGTAGCGGTAAACATTGAAAGTGCC
Source organism: Flavobacterium salmonis (assembly GCF_903819435.1). Classification (GTDB taxonomy): domain Bacteria; phylum Bacteroidota; class Bacteroidia; order Flavobacteriales; family Flavobacteriaceae; genus Flavobacterium; species Flavobacterium chungangense. Next base: position 182,251 of record NZ_CAIJDP010000078.1, read on the forward strand.
ATAAGAAATACGCCTGGAGCGGTTCCTGTTAGTTTTCCTTCAGGAGGAATTGCAATCACTTTTAGAGGATTCGCAACCGGAATCAATGCCAGAAACGGTATGGAAACTATTTCAGGACGTTCTTCTGTTGATCTTTCAAACGTTGAACGAATTGAAGTTCTTAAAGGCCCTTCAGGAACTTTATTCGGTTCTTCTATATCTTCTTATGGAGGTGTTGTCAATTTGGTAACCAAAAAACCTTTTGAAACTACGGCAACAGAAGTTTCTTATACTGCCGGGAGTTTTAATTTAAACCGTTTAACTGCCGATGTGAATACACCTCTTAATAAGGATAAAACGGTTTTATTCAGAGTAAATTTGGCATATAATAATGAAAAAAGTTTTTTAGATTACGGATTTAATAAAACTATAGCAATTTCGCCAAGCCTTACCTACAAAGCAAGCGACAAACTTACTTTTAACATTGATGCAGAATTAATAAATTCTAACAATACCAGAAGAACTTATAATACGTATACTCCAACATCTGGAATAACAAACCCGGGTGATTTAAAATTAGATTATAAAAAAACATTATTCCACGATGATAATGATGCCAAAACTTCAGGAAATAAATTTTTTGCACAGGCAGAATATGAAATTTCAGAAAACTGGAAATCAACCACTCTATTTTCTTACGTAGGTGAAAATGTAGAACGTAGTTATCAAACTTATGCTGTGTGGAGCTCTCCTACCCAAGCGACAAGAAGAGTTGGTAACTGGGGACCTATTGAAAATAATTTCACTAATATTCAGGAAAACATCAATGGTCAGTTTTCAACCGGAAGTATCAAACATACATTTTTAGCGGGCTTAAATTACAGATTAAATGAGTCTAAGTTTTCTTCCGGAATTGCAACTTTTGATAATATTGACATAACCACAGGTTATACCATTTTTAGAAGAAAAACGGCTGAAGCTGCAATAAATCAAAATTCTTCAGTAGCTGCTAATCAACAAACTGTTAGTGCTTATACGAGTTATGTAATCAACATTTGCGACAGATTGTATACAATGTTGAGTTTACGTTTAGACAACTTTGAACAAAAAAACACAGCAACTACAAAAGGATATGATCAAACGGCATTATCTCCTAAATTAGGATTGGTGTATGAAGTTGTAAAAAATCAGGTTTCTGTTTTTGCAAATTACATGAACGGATTTCAAAATGCAGCTCCGGTAACGCAGCCAAGCGGCGATCAGCTGGCTTTAGACCCTATTTATGCAAAACAATATGAAGCAGGTATAAAAGCAGAAGCATTCAATAAAAAATTAAGTGCCACAGCTAGTTACTATAATATTACTATTGATAATGCTACAAGAACATTTGTAGTACCCGGAGAAAATTTGCCAACTTATATTCAAGATGCAAAACAAGTAAGTAAAGGAGTAGACTTTGAGCTGATAGCTAATCCTATTTCAGGTTTAAACATAATTGGTGGATATGCATACAATGAAAATCGTATTTTAAATACAACAGATCCGCTAATCAACGGAAATAAAGCTGCTGGAGCACCTGCCAACGTAGCTAACTTTTGGACCACTTATACTTTGCAAAGTAAACTAAAAGGATTAGGTGCCGGATTTGGAGTTAATTTTGTGGATAAAAGCTTTTTCCAAACGGATAACATTGTTTATATGCCTGCTTATAGAACATGTAATGCAACTATATTTTATGATCAGTCTACCTGGAGAGTCGGAGTTAAATTAAACAACCTGACAAATGAAAAGTATTGGGATTTTTATGGAAATTCGCAAGCACCAACAAACGTAATGGTTAACCTGGTATTAAAATTCTAAACATAATAATTCATTAAAAATACCTCTGTTGTTATGGACAGAGGTATTTGTCTTTTATAAATAAAACACATTTATGTCATTAAAAAAACTCATACTTAAAATCCATCTCTGGCTCGGATTAGGCTCGGGGTTAATTGTAGTAATCCTTGGAATTACAGGTTGTATATATGTTTTTGAAGAAGAATTACGTCCTGTAATACATGAATATTATCATGTAGAGGCTGTAAAAAACAAAAGACTGCCTATTAGTGAATTAATCGAAATTGCAAAAAAAGCGAACAAAGACAGCCCAAAACAGTCACTTTCAAGTTTCAAAGTAATTAATGATAATGAACATACTGTAATTATCTCGTTTTTTGAGGAACTTGATAAAGATGCTATTTGGTATTGGAATCGTTATCAAAGCACCTACATTTATTTAGATCCGTATACAGGGAGCGTGAAAAAACGGGAAGAATACAACTTTGAGTTTTTTGTTTTTGTCAGAATGTTACACCAAACGCTTTGTTTAAACAGCAAAATAGGTGATCCAATCGTAGGAAGTGCAACCATTATATTCATCATTTCACTAATTACAGGATTGATACTCTGGTGGCCAAAAAACAAACAGGCTGCCAAACAACGATTTTGGTTCCGATGGAAAAAGACCACTAAATGGAAACGCAAAAATTACGATCTACATAATATATTAGGATATTACATGATGATTTTTGCTTTAATTATTGCACTCACCGGATTAGTCTGGGCATTTGATTGTTATGATAAAGGAGTGCAATGGGTTTTTAATGGTGGAAAAACGATTAAAAAAGAATCAAAGATTATCGAATCTGATACTACACATTTTACCTGGAAAAGTTCAGTCGATACAATTTATAATACCCTTCAAAAATTACATCCCGAAGCCAAATGCTATTTTGTTTTTCTACCAGAAGCAAATGATTCTACGGCAACAGTTGGAACTTTTACCAAATATGAAAGCCGCTTTGATGATGTAGCCATACAGTTTGACCAATACACAGCAAAAATTCTAAAAACAACAACTTATAACGATAAAAATAACGGAGAAAAATTACGATTTATTAATTACGATTTACACGTAGGCAGTATTTTAGGATTAGCAGGTAAAATACTCGCCTTTATTGCCAGTTTGGTATCAGCGAGTTTACCTATCACAGGTTTTTTGATTTGGTTGGGACGAAACAATAAAAAAAAGACAACAACTATTTAGTAGTTTCGACAAAAATAAGGTTTGGTAAGTGAATTTTTAAAAATATTTCAATAAAAATTAAATATTTAGGTATTTTTATCAATAAAATAATTCTTAGACAGAAACACAAACAACTAAGAATAAAACAAATATTTAAGCATTTCTTTACATTAAATACTTAGATTTGCACTATTTACTTATTAAGATACATTTTCAAAAACCACAACTATGAACTATCCTAACCTACCAAAGCAATATTTTATTTTTATAATTTGCATGTTTTTAATTTCAGCCACAAATTGCCTTGCTCAGGACAAAGGAAAACTAAGTGGAATCATAACTACATCAGATGGAATACCAGCTGCCAGTGTAAATATCATTCTCAAAAACACTAAATACAACACAATAACTAATGAAAATGGAAATTTTGAATTGAACCATATAAAAGCCAATAACTACATTTTACAAATATCTTTAACAGGTTACGAAACACTCGAACAAGAGGTAAAAGTAACAGGCAATGAAAGAACAAAACTTAATTTGCAGTTAAAAGTTTCAAACAAACAACTACAAGAAGTAACTATATATAATAATAACAGAGCAAAACTCTTTCCGAAACAAAGCACTTATGTTTCAAAAATGCCCCTTAAAAACATTGAAAATCCACAAGTTTACAATGTAGTTACTGCTGATTTATTAAAAGAACAGGCGATAACAAATTTTGATGATGCCTTGAAAAATGTTCCCGGTATTCAAAAATTATGGGAATCAACAGGTCGTAGCGGAGATGGCGGATCCTTTTATACATTGAGAGGTTTTGATGTACAGGCAAATATTGTAAACGGATTACCCGGTTTAACAAATGGTAGTTTAGATCCTGCCAACATTGAAAGGATCGAAGTTATAAAAGGCCCATCCGGAACTTTGTTTGGAAGCAGTCTGATTAGTTACGGAGGACTCATTAATACAGTAACTAAAAAACCTTATTCAGGTTTTGGCACAGAAGTGTCTTATCTTACCGGAAGTTTTGGACTTAACAGAGTTACTGCTGATATAAATACCTCTATAGATGAGTCAGATAATGTTGCTGTAAGAATTAATGCTGCATATCAGACAGAAAATAGTTTTCAGGATGCAGGTTTCCGTACTTCTTTTTTTGTATCACCTGTTCTATCCTACAAGGTTAATGAAAAATTATCTTTCCTGATTAATACTGAATTTATGCAAGAAGAAAAAACAACACCTCCGATGTTATTTTTAGGAAGATCCTCACCATTGCAATTTGACAATCTTGATGAATTAAACTACAACACTAAACTTTCTTTTTATAGTAATGATTTGTCCATAAAAAACCCCAAGTTCAATTTACAGGCTCAGATGAATTACAATATTTCTGAACAATGGACTTCGCAAACAGCATTATCAAGAGGTTCTACTAAATCGGATGGCTATTATTCATATATGCCTGATAATGAAAATGGGTTAGGCGAATTTGCTGTAAATATTACCAAAGAGCAATCGCAAACAGTAACTACTGATATTCAACAAAATTTTATCGGTGATTTTAAAATCGGAAATATGCGCAATAGGATTGTTGCCGGATTTGATTACTTTTCACAAGAATTAAAATTTGGCGGTTCCGGTTATGCCTGGCTTTATAATATTACTCCACAAGGAGAAGTTAATTATCTTAATCCCTATACCGGAACTGAGGATGCTCCAACATACCCAACCCGCAGTTCTGTAGATGCTGTTCTTGCAAAATCCGGCACGACAAATTATAATAGCAAAGATGCAACATACAGTGTATATGCATCAAATGTTATCAATATTTTTCCAAGTTTAATAGCAATGGCCAGTTTACGTGTTGATCATTTTGATAATGAAGCAGATATAAAAACTGATAATGACGATTATAATCAAACATCCTTATCCCCAAAATTCGGTTTATTGTATCAGCCTATTATTGACAAGCTTTCTATATTCGCTAATTACATGAATGGTTTTAAAAACGTTTCGCCAAAAAAATCATATGATACTAATGGAAATTCTGTCGGTTCTGAAGCCTTTGATCCGGAACATGCCAATCAATTGGAATTTGGTGTTAAAGCAAATGTTCTTGACGAAAAATTAAATGCAACTCTAAATTATTATGATATCAAAGTAGCCAATTTGGTAACAATTGATCCAAAAAATCCTTTAAATAGTATTCAGGGAGGTGAATCAAGAAGCAAAGGCTTTGAATTTGATCTGAATACATCTCCTGCAAAAGGCTTAAATATTATTGCGGGCTACAGCTATAATGAGAGTAAAGTAACAAAAGGAGATATTAAAAATGTGTTTTTAGAAAAAGGCAAAAGACCAATGTGGTCAGGACCTGAAAATTTAGCTAATATTTGGGCAACTTATAAATTTCAATATGGAATGCTGAAAGATTTTGGACTAGGCTTTGGAGGAAATTATGCCAGTGAAAATGCAATTATCAACAGTGATAAACTCGGGAAATTTGTACTGCCGTCATACACTGTTATAAATGGATCCCTTTTTTACGGTACCAACAAATTTAGAGTAGCATTAAATATCAATAACATTGCCAATAAGGAATATTTCAATGGCGGATGGGGCACAGTGAATCCTCAGAAACCAAGAAATGTTTTGGCCAGTTTTAGCTATAAATTTTAAAAACACATAATAATTCCAAAAAAGAACTGATTTTTTAAATTAGTACTCTTTAATTTTTAGTCTACTTAGCAAGTAAGCAAACGTTTTTTTGAAAGCTGCTGCAAAATGATATGTTTTTTTATATCCTAACTCTTCTGTTACAAATAGGAAGGTCAAAACATACGACATTCTTTAGAAAAAGCAAAAAACAGATCAAAAAATAAGTTTAATTCAATTCCAGATAATAAATTTGTATTATTAAGAAATTTTACAATACTTAAACCAATTTATATGCCTTACTATCAAGTAAGGCATTTTTTTTTGAAACCTTACTCCCCTAAAACCAATACATTAACAAATATTATTCATATTTAATCTAAATAATATTTGTTAAACAAGTATTAAATTTTATATTTGTATATTATTTTTATTAAGTCTAAATAATAACAAATCTATTTTCATATGAATAACTTAAAGTTCTTATTACTTTTCAGCATCTTTTTGCTATCACTTACTACTTCATTTGCCCAAAAAGGTACAATAAAAGGAACAATACAAACAAGCGACGATAAAGCTGCAGAAGGAGTTTCTGTTTCTGTAAAAGGAATAAACAAAAACACGATTGCGGATAATAATGGATCTTTTGAACTTAAAAATGTGCCTGCAGGAACACATACATTAGTAGTTACACTAGTGGGATATGATGATCTTAATCAAGAAGTAACTGTTACTGCAGGTAAAGTAACGACTGCAGATTTAAAATTGACTTTATCAAATACAGAACTGAATCAGGTTGTAGTTTTAAGTAACAAAAGCGCTTTTAAAACCAACAGAATTTCATCCTCGCTTCGTTTGCAGTCGGCTATTATTGAAATCCCGCAAAACATTCAGGTAATTACCGGAAAATTAATTCAGGATCAGCAAATATATGATATGCTTGAAGGTGTTACCCGTAACGTAAGTGGCGCTACCAGAGTAGAACACTGGGATAATTATGCTAATATTACTATGAGAGGCAGCCAGGTTGCGGCTTTTAGAAATGGGATGAATGTAAGCACTACATGGGGACCATTGACCGAAGACATGAGTATGGTAGAGCGTATCGAGTTTGTAAAAGGACCAGCCGGTTTTATGCTCGCAAATGGTAACCCAAGCGGTTTTTATAATGTTGTAACCAAAAAACCAAGCGGACGTACAAAAGGTGAGGCTAATTTTGCATTAGGAAGTTTTGACATGTACAGAGGTGCTTTAGACTTTGACGGAAAATTATCGAAAGATGGAAAGTTATTGTACAGAATCAATGCTATGGGACAAATGAAAGGCAGTCACCGTGACTTCGATTATAACAATCGTTTTTCTATCGCTCCTGTATTAAAATATTTAATTGATGATCAAACCTCACTTACATTAGAATATACTTATCAATTTTCTCAGGTTCTTGCAATAGGTTCAAACTATCTTTTTTCTAACAAAGGATACGCAGATTTGCCTAAAAGTTTTACTAATGCTGAGCCAAATTTTGATCCAACCAATATGAATGACCAAAGTATTTTGGCAATTTTGGAGCACAAATTAAGTGATAATTGGAAATTTACAGGACAAGCTGCTTATTTTAACTTCAAACAAGAAGGAATGTCAATGTGGCCTCAATACCCTGGATTTGATTCTGGAAACGATAATATTTTACACCGTGGAGTATCTATCTGGGATGTTTTAGGAATAGCCAAAACAGGTCAATTTTTCGTAAATGGTGAAGAAAAAACCGGCTCTGTTACTCACAAAATTTTAGGCGGTCTTGATATGAGTGACAAATTAAATTATCATGACTGGAGCCAGACGTTTGCTTTGAATGGCTATGATGTTAATGGTAATATTGTTCCTTTTGATATTTATAACCCAACTCATGGTAATGTTCCAGCTAATAAATTACCTGTTTTTGACAGAAGTAAAGATATCAGAGAAAGAGGTGTACAATATCGCAATGGGTACAACGCTTTTTACCTACAGGATGAGTTAGGATTTTTTGATAACAGTCTTCGTGTAACGCTTGCGGGCAGATATACAACACTAAAAACTTCAAATGCATACTCAGGATCATATAAAGACAGTAAATTTACGCCTCGATTGGGTGTAAGCTATTCTTTAGACAAAAATACTTCGGCTTATTTTGTAAGAGATGAATCGTTTAATGAAAACTATGGAACTGACTGGCTAGGAAATAGTTTTGATCCACAAACCGGGACAAATCTTGAGTTTGGTTTCAAAAGAGACTGGATGAACGGAAAATGGAATTCGACCTTTGCAGTATATCAAATTACAAATAAAAACATTTTGACTGCGGATCCGGACCACTCTACAGGAGGCATTCAGTATATGAGACAAAGTGGAGAACAAAAAGTAAAAGGTTTTGAAGCTGATATTAGAGGAGAAATTGTTAAGAATCTTGATGTGGTTATAAATTATGCTTTTACAGAAGCAAAAGTCACTAAAGATACAGACCAGTCATTAGTAGGAACTCAGGTTGCGGGAACTTCAAGACATGTTCAGAATACCTGGTTAAACTATAAAATGGATCAGGGAGCACTAAACGGTTTAGGCCTTTCAATTGGTTACCAATATCAAATTGACAGATCTCCATGGTTTGTTTCTGACAGCGATGAAACAGCTTTACCTGATTATTTCCGTTTAGATGGTGGAGTTACATACCAAAAAGGAAAAATGACTTATAATGTAATTGTAAATAACATTTTAGACGAATATTTATATTCTGGTGGAAAATACGATCCGGGGTATTATTACTGGCAAGCAGAACCGGGAACAAACGTTCGCTTGTCGGTTAGTTACAAATTCTAAATAAAAATGAATCCTTTAAATTAGTTTTTAAGGGATTTTATCACAAACAATAATTAAAAACGTACTTATTATGAAATCAAATAACTTAAAAAAACTGGCTTTTGCAATTTTAATGCTTCTTGTAAGCCCTGCCCTTTTTGCCCACGCCTTATGGATTGAAACTAAAGCTACTGGTACAAAAGGCAAGGCTCAGGAAATATCCATATATTTTGGAGAATTCGCAGATAACGATATTACCAAAGCCGACAAATGGTTTTCAGATTTAAAAGACTTTACTTTAGTATTGGTTTCTCCTTCAAAAAAAGAAACCAAATTAACTTCTAAAGCATTAGAAAATAAATATCAGGCATTTTTTACACCTGATGAAGACGGAGTTTACACCATTGTAATGCACCACAAAGTAAAAGATATTTACGGAACTATGGTTTTAGATTACAATTCAAGTGCAACAGTTGTAGTAGGAAACAAAACTGCAGGAAACTATGCAACGGCAAATAATAATGTAATTAGCGTTTTTAGTGAAAATGCAGACATCGCTAAGAAAAACGCCAAAATCGACATATTTGCTTTGTACGAAGGCGCTTCTGCCAAAAAGCAAAAAGTAAAAGTAATTGCCCCAAACGGGTGGGAAAAAGAATTATGGACAAACGATAAAGGAGAAATCTCTTTTACGCCAATCTGGCCAGGAAATTACATGGTAGAATTTGCATATACCGAAAAAGTATCAGGAGAACATAACAGTAAAAAATATGATGAAATTTGGAAAATGGCAACTTATTTAATTGCCGTAAAATAAATTTAAGTTTTATGATTTAATTAAGCCTTTTTCAATTCAGAAAAAGGCTTTTTTTGTTTAAACCATTTTAAAAACATCTTATTTTTCTTATATTATTGAAGCGGTATATTTAAAAAAAATTAATAAACAATTAACAAACAAATAGTTGTAAAATTAATAGTAATTAATCTAAATAAACTTTTAAATAATAAACATACCCGCTATATTTGCAAAAAAATTATTTTAAATTATTCTAAATAAACACCATGAAATATATTTTACTTTTCAGTTTATCATTTCTAAGTTTTGCTACTTACAGCCAGGATTATTCAAATAACGATACTGCATCAGCAATTAATGATACTGTAAAAAACAAAAAAGGTGAAGTTCTTAATGAGGTTAAAATTACTGCCAACAAACCAAAAAAACCAATTTCTGCAGCTCGCTCAGGAATTAAGGTAATGGATTTACCACAAAGTGTTCAGATTGTTGGAAGTGAAGTTATCGAACAACAGCAGGCTATTCGTTTAAGTGACGTTATAAAAAATGCTAATGGCGTTTATGTAGGTTCAGCCCGTGGTGGTGCACAAGAATCTTTTTGGTCAAGAGGCTATACGATGGATACAAATAACATGTTTAAAAATGGATTTCGCTATAATACAGGATCTATTCCAGATGTATCAGGTTTAGAAAAGGTAGAATTTTTAAAAGGGGGATCAGCATTATTATTTGGAAATGTTACCCCGGGAGGAATTCTAAATTTAGTTACCAAGACCCCAAAATTCACAGAAGGCGGTGAATTATCCATGCAAATGGGAAGCTATGCTTTTTACAAACCATCGATCGATTTTTACGGCCCTTTAAACAAATCAATCGCCTATCGTATTAATGCTTCTTACGAAAATTCAGAAAGCTTTAGGGATTATGTAAAAAATGAACGTATTTATTTTAATCCTTCGTTATTATTTAACCTTACTGAAAAAACTCATATTACATTACAAGGAGATTATCTAAGTGCCGACTGGACACCGGATTTTGGAACCGGAATTGTTGGAAAAGAAATTTTAGATTTACCACGCAATCAATTTTTTGGAGCACTTTGGTCAACGGGGAACACAAAATCTTCAAGTGTTTCATTAATACTTAATCATAACTTTAATGATAATTGGAAGTTAGGTTTTAATTCTTCTTTTCAATCCTACAGAAGAACTCAAACAACAACAGCACAATTATCTAATTTAGCTTATTCAACCAATAGCACAACAGGTGAAAAAGAAGTTCTCTGGAAAAGAGGATTAACAAAAGCTGATGCCGGAGAAAATATATTTGGAGACCAATTGAATCTTCAGGGTATCTTTAATACTGGAATAATCAAACATCAAATATTTACCGGGGTTGACTATGAATATTCAACAGCTCCAAATTATACTTTTGGTTTCTTTGATCCTGCAAAACCTGCTGATCTTGTAACAACAGAGGCAAAAGCCATAAATATCTTAAACTACGATTACAGCACTCAAAGCCTTAATGTGCCTTACAGCAACAGAATAACCCAATTGGCTACAACAGATACAAAACGCTTTGGAGCTTTTGCACAAGATTTAATTTCAATCACAGAACATATCAAGTTTTTAGGAGGAATTCGTTGGTCATGGCAGGAAAGTCAGGTTACTACAACAAAAGAAGTAATAGAAAAAGAAATAGTAAACGGACAGCCTACTAATAAAAATATAATCACAACGCCATATGAAAATGCAGTCCCTGTAACTGCGGCAAAAGCATTAAACAGAGCTTTTTCTCCAAAAGCAGGACTGGTTATACAGCCTAACAAAGATATGTCGCTATTTGCCAGCTATTCTAACTCGTTTACACCAAATACCGGAACTACAGTTGATTTTAAACCATTAGACCCATCTATCATTGATCAGTACGAAGTAGGTATCAAAAAAGATTTCTGGAAAGGAGATTTGAGTACAAATGTAACAGCTTACATGATTGAAAACAACAATTTAGCTCAAACTGCTCAATTTCAAGCAGATGGAGTTTCTGAAAATGTAAACACTAATTTAAAAGAATTAGTTGGAGCTACAAAAGGAAAAGGTATTGAAATCGATGTTACCGCAAGACCTGTTGAAGGTTTAAACATAATGGCAGGATATAGTTTTAATGAAACTAAAGTTTCAAAATCTTCGGGAACAAGCGGAAGTCTTGTGGTAGGTGATATTTTAGCAAGAACTCCTAAACATACAGCAAATTTGAGCTTTTTCTATAAATTGCCTTACGGGTTATTAAAAGGATTCTCATTTGGAGCAATTGCTAATTATGTTGGCGACCGCACAGGAGGCTGGAATGATGATTACTTATGGACAGAAATCAAACCAGCACCTACTAACCCAAATGATCCAAAATACATAGTTACTATCAGAGATCGTGACATTCCATTAGAAGGTTACGCAACTATTGATGCGTCTGTAGGTTACGAATGGAAAAAAATGTCTCTTTTATGTAAATTATCAAACATTACAGATGAATTAAACTATACAGTCCACGAAAATTATAGCACAAACCCAATCGCACCACGTCAGGTAATAGTTAGCTTGAAATACAAATTGTAACCTAAGTTTTAGTTTACTCCTTAAAAACTTTTTCTGCCTCTTTCATTTTTGAAAAGCAGAAAAAGTTTTTCCTTTTAAAATAAAAAGTATTTTTGCCGAAAGTACTTTCAATTATTACAAACCTTTTATTTAATCAAAACATGCCTAGTCCAGTTTCAGAATGCCTGTATTGTCAAAACAATGATACCTTAAGCCAGTTAATGATAAAAGTTGCAGATTTAAAAGTATCTCAACTTTTCCTTTTTAAAGAGCAATCTTATACGGGACGCTTAAATGTAGTTTACAAAGATCATGCAGTTGAATTTTATGAATTAAGCGATGAACAGCGCAATTTATTTATGGAAGATGCTGCTACAACAGCAAAAGCTATTGCAAAAGCTTTTAATCCTGATAAAATCAATTATGGAGCGTTTAGTGATACTTTATCTCACTTACACATGCACATTGTTCCGAAATACAAAGATGGCTACGGATTTGGAAGTGTTTTTGAAATGAACCCTCAAAAAACATATTTATCTGATTCAGAATATGACGCTGTTATAGAAAAAATTAAATCGAACTTGTAACACACATTTCGTTTTTTATTTTAAAACTTTTTCTGACTCTTCTTTATGAGGCAGAAAAAGTTTTTTTTACAAAAATTTGTTTGAATCAAAGAATTAAATAACCCCCATCTTTTGCATTAAAAAAGTAGCACTTTTATTTTTACAGATTCCGTTGCGAAGTTTATAATCAAAATGCAAATCATTGTCTTTTATTTCGACTTCAAAGCATTGGTTGGTCAAAGTTTCAGGATATTCATTAGTTGTTAAACAAACTTCAATATCATGTGTCGCAATGGCACCAATTGCATTTTTAGCAATGACTTTTTTAACTACTTCAATTGTTCCGTTTCGTTTGTCATCAGAATTGGTTCCTCTCAAAATTTCATCCAGTAAAACAAAAGCCGGTTTATCTTCCAAGGCATCCATAATTTGTTTTAAACGCTTGATTTCAGCAAAAAAGTAGGATTCACTATCTGCTAAAGAGTCAGATAATCTCATTGAAACTAAAACTTGCAATGGATGAATATTAGCATTTGAAGCACAGACAACTGACCCTATACCAGCTAATAACATATTGATCCCTAAACTTCTTAAAAAAGTGCTTTTTCCCGACATATTAGAACCCGTTAAAATCATAAAAGACTGCGGATAAAAATGAGTATCATTCCCTACTCTGCTTACGGGGTTCAATAGTGGATGGCTTAGATTTGTAAATTCAATTTTATGCTCCTTGTTTATTTCAGGAAATACAAAGTCAGAATTGTTATACGCTAAATTTGCCAAGCTGTTTAAGGTTTCAAATTCCCCTATAACAGAAATCCATTTTTCAAGTTCATCTGCATACTCATTTTTCCAATTCAAAAGTGCTCTTAAAACATGGAGATTAAATAAAAAAGTTCCGTTAAAAACAGTTGCAGTAACAAAATTATTAATTGTATCCATTCTAGAAAACAATTCTGACAGCTGTTTTAAATGGGAACTGGCTTTTGCGTTTTTAAAAAACAACTGCTGTTTTAAATCATTCAGTTTCTTAGATTCAAAAGTTTCATTTTCAATTTTCTGAACCAGCAAACTATATTGCTTTATTATTTTATCAATATTTTCAGCTTTGGCAATTTCAGATCGAATACGTTTAACTCCACTTCCTAAAACAATCAGATTTCCGATAAAAACATAAGTCAGGTACGATAACAGAATAGTTTTTGAGGTAATAAAATAAGCCCCCAGAAAGCCAAAAAACAAGACAGGTAAAAGAATTGAAAGTACATTTAAAACTTTAGGTAAATAATTATTTTTAAATGATTTCCAATGCATTAACGAATCATATGAATCTTTACTGTCATGACTGACAACTGCTAAAGCAAAAAACTCCTGCCTCCAGTTTATTTTTGATTTAAGCTCTTTAACTGCTTCTTGATTTTCAAGAATACTTTCATTGGAGTTCAATTTTAATAATTGGTTTGCTAATGTTTTTTTCCCTACAAAAGTTGCTGTTCTGTTTAAATTCTGAAATAAGGAATGTTCTCCAAAGATATCCAGATCATATGCATAAGGATGATGGAAATCATTAAATTCAATACCGTTTTCAAAAGGAAGTTTTTCTCTTTTTAGAAAAGAGATTTCATTTTCATTTATTTTTAAAAGTGTAATTAAAAACTGTTTTTGAAATGACAGACGCGAATGAATACGCATTAAAAATATAAAACAAATAAAAAATACAACAGCACTAATTAAGTATAAAATTTCGCTTGTTTTAATATAATAAAACATCAGTAACAAAAAACTAAAAATACTTAAGAGCCTTAAAATACTTATACTGTTATACTTTTTATTAGTTGTATGTAATGATTCGGTGTATTGCGAAACCTTGTTTTGATAATAATCCATCTTTTTAATTTAATGAATCACAAATATAGGTTTTACCAATACAAAACACTGATTAATTACATCAGAAATTAGTTATCATGCATCACTAAAACAGGAATAGAAACCTCTTTCGTTATTTTTTTAGCAAAACCAGAACTAAAAAACCCTTCAAAAAAGGATCTTTTATGTGTAATAGTCGTGAGAACATCAATATCCTTAAAAAGTATAAAATCAAGTATTGTTTCTTTGACATCATCACTTGGCAACACTAAAAATTCTACATTTTCATCAGCAAACTCGACTTCCCATTCTTTGATGGTTTGCTGGGACACATCCGAATCAGAAGTTTTAACATATAAACTTCGAACTTTTGCATCCGTTTTCTTTGCTATTTTTAATACTTTTCTCAACTCTTTTTTATCTTTTTCCCGATACCTGGTAGTAAAACCAATTACTTTTATCTTTTTAAATTTAGCATCTATCGGAACACATAACACCGGAACCTCAACCCCTGAAATCACAGAACTAGTATTGGATCCCAAAAAGAAAGTTGTCCAGTCTGAGACTCCATTTGTACCCATAATTACAAAATCAATTTGATCTTCTTTTACAGCATTTTTTAAATTATAGAGCAAATCACCATCCATTAACCGGTGTTTTATTACTATTTCATTTAAATTTCGTTCAGCAGCAATAGCCCTTAATTTAGGGATTTCATCTTTAAAAAGGTCAAATTTAGCCAATTCTATTGAACTGTAAATTGCTGCGTAATTCTCGGGGAAAAACTGACTGTCATATACCGGAATTTCAAAAGTATGCAGTAAAATGAGTTCGGCATTGACAACTTTAGCAAATTCTAAAGCATGGACAAATGCATTTGTAGCTGCTTCAGAAAAATCAGTTGGAAATAATATCTTTTTCATTTTATATCTGATTAATTGGTTTCTATTCAAATTTAATCATTATAAAGGCAAAACAAACTGATAATTATCAGGATTTTAACAGTTAATAATTTCTTAATAGTGCTATTTTAGACTCATTAATGTTATCATTTGTAATTTTCATAGCTCGTAAGATTTCTGCTTTTTTCTTACCTTTGCAAGATGATAAATCAAGATTCTATAGTGGCATTGGCTACTCCATCCGGAGCAGGAGCTATTGCTATAATTCGTATTTCAGGTGCCGAAGCAATCTCCATTGGAAACTCTGTTTTTAAATCTATAAAAAATAAGGACTTAACAAAGCAAAAGACACATACTTTACATTTGGGCCACATTGTGGATAACGAAAAAACGCTGGATGAAGTTTTAGTATCTGTTTTTAAAGGACCTAACTCTTACACCGGCGAAGATACAATCGAAATTTCATGTCATGGTTCAACTTATATCCAACAACAAATTATCCAGTTATTATTGAGAAAAGGCTGTCGTATGGCTGATGCTGGAGAATTTACCTTGAGAGCTTTCCTGAACGGCAAATTGGATTTATCACAGGCAGAAGCTGTTGCCGATTTGATTTCTTCTGACAATGAAGCTTCACACCAAATTGCCATGCAGCAAATGCGAGGCGGTTTTAGTAATGAAATTGCCCGGTTAAGAGAAGAGCTTTTAAACTTTGCATCTTTAATTGAACTAGAATTGGATTTTGCAGAAGAAGATGTTGAATTTGCAGACCGAACACAATTTTATGAGTTATTAAACCGAATTGAATTTGTCCTAAAACGTCTAATCGACTCATTTGCTATTGGAAACGTCATTAAAAATGGAATCCCGGTTGCTATCGTCGGAGAACCAAATGTTGGTAAATCAACTTTGTTAAATGCCTTATTAAACGAAGAGCGGGCAATTGTTTCTGACATAGCCGGAACAACACGCGATACTATTGAAGATGAATTGGTTATTGGCGGAATTGGGTTTAGATTTATCGATACAGCAGGAATTCGTGAAACAAAAGATGTTGTTGAAAGCATTGGAATAAAAAAGACTTTCGAAAAAATCGACCAGGCTCAAGTTGTTGTTTATTTGTTTGATGGTTTAAAGTTTCAGCTTTCAAGTTCTGAATTTGTTTCAGAGATTGAACAAATCAAAAATAAATACCCATTAAAACCTTTATTAATTGTTGTTAATAAAAAGGATGTTTTGTCTCACGAAGAAGTCTTAAACATTACAAATCAACTTGAGAATCTAAATGCTAAGCTTCTTTTAATTTCTGCCAAACAAAAAATTGGTGTTGATGATTTAAAAAATGAATTACTTTCTTTTGTAAACACCGGTGTACTAAGAAATAACGAAACTATAATCACAAATACAAGACATTATGATTCATTGCTTAAAGCTTTAGACGAAATACAAAAAGTAAAATTTGGCCTTGAAACGAACCTTTCCAGTGACTTAATTGCACTGGATATTAAAGAAGCTCTTTATCAGTTCGGGCTTATTACAGGTCAGGTCAGCAATGACGAATTATTGGGTAATATTTTCGCTAATTTCTGCATTGGAAAGTAACTATATATTTCAAAGTATCATATTTCTACATTCCATGCGCTATAAACAAAGGGTTTTCTATGCTTTGATGTATAACTTTGTTTACCCTTATTTACTGTATTTAGTTTACTAATTGTACTACTACATTTGGAAATAAGAGATTTTTTAGGAATTTTATACTACCATAGATTGTAAAACCTTACCAACCAGTGCTTTTTCAGCCCAATAGATATCTTTTAGCGAATCTACAAATAATTCTCTCAGCCCTTCTGCAGCAGAAGGTTTTGCCGTCACGGTCCCTTTTGGAGCTGTTTTGGACGCTGTTGGTTTAGCAGCAGCAGTTCCCATTTTACTTTTTGTATCAGCTGTTTTTTTTATCGCAGTTTTCATAATGATATTTTTAAAGGTTATAAATCAAAATTACAATGCGCTGTTTTATAATTCCTTACAGCTTTTCAGCTGATCTTTACAGTATTTTAAGATGCCCAGCATTAACAGAAAAAAGAAAAAATTTATAAAAACTAGGAAAAATTATATAAAACAAAATACGGCTGTTTTACTGAAATTTGTTCATCATGAAGATCCTATAATCCATTACGCAGTACGTACCACATTTTTATAAACTAAAACTTATCATTATGCATACCATCACACCATGGAGCGCAACTGCTCAGGCAGATATTGAAAATAGTGACATACTTTTAGAAAGAAAAATTCTTGATTATACTTATCAATTTTACAATACAGGCGATTCTCTCTGGATTGTCGCCCTTATGCCCAATAATGGAAAAATAGCGTTTCGCGCCGCATTTGCAATGAACGGCTGTTTTGAAGTGTCCAATATTTTTGATGACGAAGATAGTATCGTCATAATTTTAAATTCCAAACTTGGAAATTATGAACTTCGCGTTACTTTTCCCGATGAAGCTTCGCCTTTGCTGCATTATACTACCAGCTTTAAGGCAAACATCCCATTAATGATTCCGTTTTGGCCACGGGATATACTTCCGCTTACACAAAATGGAAGTGTAGAAAATACCAGCGGTAAAATCCATATCGAGCAGTTCGGTTCCAGATCAGGATTACTATTTGCAAGCATTACAAAACCGCAAACGGGCTCCTTTTTTTATTTTCAAAACCTTACGTCCTTATCAGAATATTGCGAAGTGACCCAAACGGAATCAAAAAGCACCGTCGGCGGAACCTGGCCGGAAATTGGATTTCAGCTTCCAGCTACAGATAAGCTGCCTCTTCCTGCAGATAAAGCCTTTACAATATCCGATGCTTATGTTGTATTAACTACCGAAATATTTGAGCAGACATCACCTATCTGCGAAAATTTCTTAAATAATCTTGTAAAAATATACAAGGTATTGGCGCAGCCCAGAATTGAATACAATGACTGGCCTGATATTGCGCAGAAAGTCATTACAGACCTAACCTATAACAAAGGTGCATGGACACAAAATAACGGAAATCCGTATCTCAATGCCTATTTGTGCGATTATGAAACTCCTGCCGAGAGTATGGTTCAGCTTGCCGTACTCACTCCATTTAAGGAATATGAAAAATGGAGCGGCGAAAAACAGCCGCTTTGTGAGGATTTAATAAAAGGGCTGCCCGCTTTTTATGATCCAAAAATTAAATGCATAAACAGATGGCTTCCCGCACTTGTTGACAAACTTGACCAGTCCGAAGAACAAAAAAAAGAAATGGTGATGGATTCCTGGTACCTGCATCATCCTTTGATGAATTTGGCCAGGCTGGCTTTACATGGCGACAAAACAGCAGAGAAACTCGTTTTAGATTCCATTGATTATGCCATAAAAGTGGCGCACCATTTTAAATATTCATGGCCGGTATTTTATAATATGGAAACCCTGGAAATAATCAAAGCAGAAACCGCTCCGGGCGCAGGAGGAGAAAGAGATGTTCCAGGTGCTTACGCTCATTTAATGTTATTGGTTTATAAGCTGACCAAAGAAAAACGCTATTTAAACGAGGCAGAAAAAGCGGCAAAAAAATTGGAAAATCTGGGAGTCAATATTTTATATCAGGCTAATAATACCGCTTTTTCGGCGGGAGCATTATTAGAATTGTATAAAATTACCAATAAAAAACTGTATCTGGATTTAAGTTATACCTGCCTTAGCGGGTTATTTAAAAATGTACAGCTTTACGACTGCAGATATGGCTTTGGAAAAAATTACACGAATTTCTTTTCCATCTTTCCACTAAATGACGCGCCGTATACTGCGGCTTACGAAGAATTAGAAGTCTATGCCGCTTTATCAGAATATTTCATTCAGGCAAAGGACGTGGCTATTTTACCAGCGTTAAAAACGCTGATTCCCGAATTCATAAAATTTGCCGTTAGCAGAATTGCCTATTATTATCCCGCAATGCTGCCTAAAGAAATGCTCTCTGAAGAAGTGAAAACGGGAGAAATACAGGCTGATTTGTGGGTTCCATTAGAGGATTTATACAATGGCTGGGAGAAAAGCGGTCAGGTTGGTCAGGAAGTTTACGGTGCCGGAATGGCATTTGGTGTCGTGCCAAGACAATACATCAAAGTCGATGAAGACTTTTTAATTTTTATCGATTATCCTAATCAATATACCAGAAGGGGAAAATCAGTCACCATACACCTTGACGGGGATAAAGATATGTCGTGCAATTTAAAAATTATAAAATTAGGCGATCGAAGTATTAAAATGAAAGTATTTCAGAATAAAGAGCCATTGAAGGCCTTTCACGAAAGTGCAAAACTGCATGAATATGAAATTTCAGCTCAGGCTTTAATTACGATTGAATGGTACTATTTACTAATAAATAAAAACACATAATGGAAAAATTAACAAATTACTTTGGACAAAACATCAATGGAAGACGAATTGTAATCACGGGCGGAACAACCGGAATAGGAAAAGCAATTGCCGATGTATTAGTATCGCTGGGCGGGCGCGTTCTTATTTTTGGAAGAGATCAAGAAGATTTCGATAATGCCGTTGCCGATATCAAACAACAATTTCCGGGCAGCGAAGTTTATGGCACCCCGGCAGATGTAACCAAAAAAGAAGACATTGATAAAATCTTTGAAATAGTAGATAATGAGCTGGGCGGAATTGACATTTTAATCAACAACGCAGCGCTCGCAGCGCCGGGACTTACCAAGGAAACCTATGAAGATTACAAGTATGTCATAGATACAAATATTACAGGTTATCTAGCCTTTGCTCAACAAGCCGCATCAAGAATGAAAGAGCAAAAATCAGGACATATTATCAATATTGGATCGATGAGCGCAGAAAGCCGTACTGCCGAAAGTACTATTTATGTGGCAACTAAAATAGCAATAAGAGGTTTTAGCACATCATTGCGTAAAGAATTAAATCCGCTTGGAATAAAAGTTTCTCTAATTGAACCCGGTGCGGTAACCAGCGACATGCAGACTGACCCAAAAAAAGTACAGCACGAGAAAGTAGAAAAACTGGAAATGCTGGAGGCTTACGATATTGCAATGAGTACTTTATTTTGCCTGTCACAGCCAAGAAGATGCGATATTGTAACTATGCAGATTCGTCCGCATCTGCAAATAATTTAATTGTACTGTTATAATTAATAACACTTTTTAGCCTTATGCTATTTACTTTATAAAGACACCTGTAATGCTGCAGGTGTTTTTTTTGCACTTTATCTGTCAATAATTATGTCAATGTACTAAGAAATGGATTCATCAAGGCATGATACAAAAAAAAAAGCACCTCTCAAAAGACAGGTGCTTTTACATTTTCTTTTGAAAATTAAGCCACTACGACGTTCACTGCATTAAGGCCTTTTTTACCCTCAGCAATATCATAGCGAACTTCATCGTTCTCACGGATACTCTCCGATAGACCTGTGGCATGGACAAAGATTTCACTCCCGCCGTTTTTCGGTGTTATAAATCCAAAACCTTTTTCTTCATTATAGAATTTCACTGTACCTTCCTGCATCTTTATAATTGTTATAATTTGAAATAAATGTATGATTTTAAAATCACAATTTGAAAAACAAATAGCAGTTTTATTGCTGATTATGAAAATTATATAACAAGAGAAGCGAATTATATAAAGATACTACTTTACAATTTTGCAGTTTTGAAATGTGTTATTTCTTACAATTAACTACTAAAATTGAAACAGGGAAAATCTCCTGTTAATATATAAATTATAATTTTTTAGACAAATGGCGCTACTAATTTTCACAAGATGCAGAATAATACTGCTGCTGCTGATTTGCAGCTCTCCTGCACTATTTTATCCACAGGCTCAAAAGCCGACACCTAAAGTTATGTTCGCTATTGAAACCTATGCCTACCTTAAAGGACAAAGTTCAGCTCTGAAAACTATAGCCAAACAATTTCCAGATCTTAAGCGCAAAGTCAGCGCGGCGCAAAATAATGCTGAAATTCCATTTTCAAGGGCAGAACGAAATATTGAACGCTTCCTGCAGGATGAGCTCACAGCGTCCGAATTTAAGATAGTACAACGAAATATCGATTCGCTGATTAATGTACAACTTCAAAACCCAATCGAAAAGCAAAAATATGCCATTGCTTTTCTTGAAAAAGTAAGCAAAGGAAGTCATCATATTACTGATACAACGATTTCAAAAGGCATACTGTCATTTGCTTACCACCACACGCCCCATGAAGAAATCAATGATGGCCATATTAAAACTTTCGCAACCAAAAACCATCCTAAAGCAGAACAAACTGCGCTTAAGGTTCCTATTCCGCACAGCTGGCTGGCAGAAGAAGCCCACATGCCCGAGACAATCCAGCAGTTTACCAGTTATTACGGAACGGGCAATGAGAAAATCACAATTGTAGTATATGATCTTTCCGAACAGCCTGAGATTATTCTAAATGAAAAATCAATACTCGAGATGATACCTCCCGAATCTGCGCTTATCCGCACCGAGAATGTAAAAATTGACGGTATTCCAGGTATGATGGTCGACGTGGAACAATCTCTTGGCAATGCTGCTGACCAAATGAAAATAAGAATGCTGCAGTTCATGTTTACACAAAAACAAAAACTGTACTGCCTGCAGGGGAGCATCGGTCCGGTCGCATCAAACAAAAATCTTGACTTGCAAATTAAAAAATATGAACCTTTATTTCGTCTTATTGCGTCTAAGACGGTGATAGAGGATTAAATTTTCAAAAGCATTAAATAGTCTGGAATTTAAATTTTATCGAACTTCCATATTAGATTTAATTTCTTCAAAGACAAAATTGGGCCCGATGCCCAATAGCCCCGATAGTAATGGAAATCCTTTTGTGACGGGGTTCGGCACAAAAGATTGCAACGTATAGCGGGAAAAGATCCTAAATAACAATATATCCTTATTAATCAACTATTTACAAAGATCTCCGCTGTCAAGAGACACTCTCTCAGTCAAATTTTGTAAATCCCGATTAAAACTTTGTAAAACTGATATCGGCTGACAGACTAAATTTATTCTGAAGAAAAAAACTGGATTCAAAAAGGAAAATTGCTGGTATTAATAAATTAAATAAAATTATTTGCATTAAAAAGGCATAAGAACAAATTGTAGATTAAAATATTGAATTGCCGGCCGGGTAAAAAAAATTAACTTGTAATAAATAACATCATGGGAGATACTAAAAATTATGCGCTGATTACCGGAGCAACTGAAGGAATCGGCTACGAGCTTGCCAAGCTCTTTGCCAGGGATGGCTACAACCTTGTTATTGTGGCAAGGCATGAAAATGAGTTAAAAAACAGAGCTGCCGAGTTCAAAAAGCATAACATTGATGTCATTGCTATTGCAAAAGATCTGTTTAAAAGAGAGGACGCCTTTGCCTTATGCGCGGAAGTGGAGTCAAGAAACATATCGATCGATGTGCTTGTAAATAATGCCGGACAAGGGGTTTACGGACTTTTCAAAGATACTGAAGTACAGCGCGAACTGGAAATTATTGACCTGAACATCGCCTCCACTGTAATACTGACAAAACATTTTACCAAGCAAATGATAGCCCGCAACTATGGCAAAATACTCAATCTTGCTTCAATAGCCAGCAAGAGCCCGGGGCCATGGCAGTCGGTTTACCACGGGACCAAAGCTTTTGTTTACTCATTTTCCGAAGCTATCCGTCATGAATTGAAAGACAATAATATTACTGTTACCGCGCTATTGCCGGGCGCGACCGATACCGACTTTTTTAATAAGGCCGATATGCAGCGAAGCACAATAGTGCAGGACAAATCCTCGCTGGCGCATCCGGCCGATGTGGCAAAAGACGGCTATGAGGCACTCATGTCGGGCAAGGATAAAATTATTTCCGGCTTTAAGAATAAGGCCATGATCGGTATGAGCAATATTTTGCCCGATACCGCAGTTGCCGCCATGATGGACAAACAGTAGAAGCCTGCTGATCAACAGTCTGATTCTAAAACGTAAAAATGTTCCAAAAAGTTACTCTGTCATTAACTTTATAAGTACGCTACTATCACAAAGCCACCGTAAAGATGAGTAATTACCATTTGGTTCACCATAGCCAAAAGCTGCCAATTAAATTCAATTGGCGCTTTTTTTTTAGCTGTTATCATATATTACTAACGCGTAGATATTTACATCAATCCCCAACAGGACATCCAAACCAAATTGCTCAAGCCACTGAAAGTCATGCTCTACCAGTAGTAAGCCAATCTCTTTAAATCTTCCATAAAATTTATAGAAATTTATCCTCTTCCTGTCACAAACAAGCCAAATCGCGCCAATTGAAGACAATTGGAGTCATTTTTTTTATAATCTCACTTATTTTTATTACTGCTACTCAGCAGCCCTAGCCCCGATTGCTTCGCCAGTTCGCTTCGCTCGTGTGCAGCGGAAATCCTTTTGTGCCGGGTTTCGGCACAAAAGATTGGAACGTATAGAGGGAAGAGCTCCAAAAAAATAATATTAAACCTAAAAACTAAAATTATATACAATTGACGATGCTGACCCGGAAAAATGGCTCGTATCACACAACGAATTCCTAAAATTCACCTGCCTCTTTGAAAATAAAAGGTTTTATTATCAAAGAACCATTACAGGACTTTCAAATCCATCAGGTCACGTGAAAGAAATTCAATTACTTCAGAAAATGGAAAAATGGCTCAGGCAGTATCATAAGGAGAAAATAAACAGCTAATACTGGAAAATAATATGGCAGTATTTTTAATCCTTCAAATACTTATAAGGATTTCATTCCATAGCTATATAAAAATGCCAATATGGAATTATGGTTCCCAAAGTGCCCGCAAAAGTGCGGGCATTTAGTAATAATTATAGTAATGATAAGCTGCAGACTGCCAATAAAATGCCAAAACACCACTATTTGTCCTACATAAATATTATCTTTACTTGTATGAGAACAAACGGGGAGATTATAATTATTGAGGACGACCAGGATGACAGGGCCCTGCTTGGGGATATTTTTGAGAGTCTGGGGTATCCAAATAAAATAACTTTTATTGAAGATCCGATGGATGCGGTGCCCTATCTGTCAGATCCGGCAGTAAAACCGTTTATTATACTTTCCGACATTAATATGCCCAAAATAAACGGTTTTGAACTGCGCGAAGAAATTCTGTCCAATAGTGAAATAAGCGAAAAATGTGTACCCTATATCTTTTTATCTACTTCAAGAAGCCCTGAGAATGTCCTTCGGGCCTACGCCTGCCATGCGCAGGGTTATTTCAAAAAAGAAGATGATTTTGCCGTATTCACAACTGTCATCCAAAACATAGTGGAATATTGGCGCATTAGCCTTACACCGACAAATTCCTTATAAAAACGCGTCTTGGTATGATAAAATACAGCCAAAGCCCTATTTGCCTTAATCCTTCCGGGATATATTCTTTTCAGAAACAAAAAACATATTTTTAGCAGGGTTCACTAAAGCTTTTGTCCAGTGAAGAAAGAATACTTTTTTAAGGATGAGAATAAAGCCTGTAAAAGAACTTGGTTTTTGTATGTAGAGGTTTGCCCCTTTGTTAAAAGTATCTTCAATTTCGTCAGGGTGATTGGAAGTGGAGAGCATAACCGCTGGGATATCCTTAAGCTTTTGATCGCTCTTTATTTCAGCGAGTGCCTGCTTGCCCCCTTTAACGGGCATATTGATATCTATAAAAACAATATCGGGATTTGGTGCAGCCGGATCTTTTAAGGTGCTCAACAATTCCTCCCCGTTTTCTACCGTGGTAACTTCGGAAGGAACTTTTGATGCATCAAGAGCCTCCATGAATAATTCCTGATCATCCTTGTCATCTTCGGCCAATATAATTTTTACCGGCTCTTTTTCATTTAAGTCTTTAGGAGCTGCCATGGGATTTTCAGAACTTATCATATTGAGGTCGCTTTACAAGCACCAAAAGTACTCTATAAATGCTTAATAATATTCGGGCAAAGCGATAATATTAAAAAATATCGATTTTTTTACTTAACATTCACACAATACTACTGTTAGGGAATTAAACATGTTGGAGTTGTGCAATCATTTGCATTAAATTGTATAACATAAATCATAGGCAGTACACTACTTTAGCATCAACCATAATGCCAATAAATGTGCAGAACAATTTAATTTTTCTACAGGACATATTACTACATACTCCAGTGCCCACTGCAGTGTATTGTACTGACGATTTAATAATTTGCCTTGCTAATCCCGCCATGCAGAGTTTATGGAATACAGGCGAGCAGATTATTGGCAAAAAAATCGCTGACAGCATTTCTGAGTTTCACAAAGAATCGATCAGCGAAGAAATTCTAAGGGTAATGAAAACGGGAATACCTTTTCAGGTAAACGACCAAAAAGTTGACATCCTTGTAAAGGGAATATGGGCACCCCTTTTTTTAAATTCTAATTTTATCCCTCTTCGCGATGAAAAGGGAGCTGTTTACGGCGTGGTACATACCTGCATGGAAGTCACTAAATTACATGAGGCCACAAGTCAAAAAGTAAATTCCGATGAAATGCTGAGCATGGCTATCGAAGCCTGTGGCATGGGAACATATGAAATCGACCTTATAACAGATCAGATCAAAATTTCTGATAATTTTAAAAAACTCTGGTCTATCGGCGCTGAAATTACAATAGAGGCACTGGCAGCAAAACTGCATCCGGAGGATAACCGCCTTCTGGAAAAAGCTTATCAGGATGCCCTGCTAAAGGGAGTAGTCTGCTACGAGGCGAGAATTATACAGAAAGAAAAGTCTGAGAAATGGATTAAGGTTTTTGGAAAAATCATTAAAGATGAAAAGGGTGCCCCGTCAACCATCTTAGGAGTTGTGCAGGATATACATGACCAAAAAGAATTTGAAGCAGAACTTAAAAGAAAGATAGAAGAAAGTACCCTGGAACTGCGACGCTCTAATGATGATCTGCTGCATTTTGCCAATGTGGTGAGCCATGATCTTCAGGAACCGGTCAGAAAAATTAAAATCTTCAATGCTTTCTTAAAAAATGAGATTGCAGACCGGCTGCCGGAACGTTCTGTTATGCAATTAAATAAAATTGCCAATTCTGCTAATCGAATGCAATGCATTATTGAAGGGATACTTGCCTACTCTACTATGGACAAAAGTACCCAGCCAGTTGAAAAGATTTTCTTAAATGACCTGGTGGAGAACATCAGAACAGACCTGGAGCTTATCATAAAAGAAAAAGGTGCCGTTCTGATTATAGACGATCTTCCTGAAATCGAGGGAGCCCCTATTCTTATTGAGCAGCTATTCTATAATCTTATCCAAAATGCACTCAAATTCACAAAAGCGGGCCAGCCTCCCAGAATTATCATCACATCAACTATAAAGAATATCGATTCGGACGCCTCTATTGAAATTTCCTTCAGGGATAATGGTATTGGCATTGATCCTGTTTATGCAGAAAAAATATTTACCGCTTTTGAAAGACTTCATTCCAAAAATGAATACGAGGGAAACGGGATTGGCCTTGCCCTTTGTAAAAAGATAGTCGACAGGCACAACGGAACTATAATGGCTAGAGGAGAAAAAGAAAATGGTGCTGAATTTATAGTTACCCTTCCCCTTAAACAAGCCACGGAAAATATCTAGAAGCTGCTATTGTGCATTAGTTTTGTGGCAATATAACGGCGCATATTTTTTGGAGAGGATACCTTTTTTGCCATAAAAAGTTAAGTCGCTTTTTTTAAAGCTATTTGGCATGTCTAAGTTTTTTGGCAGTCTCATCACACATATATAAAAATTAAATAAATTATCTTTCAATCCTCAACAGGACATCCAAACCAAATTCATAAAGCCAATGAAAGACATTCCCTACCAGTAGTAAGCCAATCTCTTCAAATCCTCCATGAAATTTATAGAAATTTGTCCTGTTCCTGTCACACAGACAAATGGCGCCAATTGAAGACAATTGACGCCTTATTTTGCATAAAAATTTTTTAATCAATAGATTAGTTATTTTTTTGTTTTCGTTTCCTTTTCCTTTTTTTTATAACACATAACAACCAGAAAATATTTTACAAAAAATACTTTATTTTTGCACCGCCTGTAAATTAGAAATACAACAATTGAATTCAAATTTACATTTCTCCAAACGCAAAATAGGGCCGGCAGCCCTAGCCCCGATAGCAGTCTACCGTCAGGACACATCTTCAAATAGCTTCCACCCTTGCATTATTGAATTGAATTTCTATATTCCAATCCATAAAGTAGTAATTCCGGGTTTTCGCTCAGAGGTATAGCCTTTCCATCCTCCTAATCTGGCAATTGCCCAGACATACCTTTTTAAATC
>NZ_CAIJDP010000079.1 GCF_903819435.1 Flavobacterium salmonis
AAAAAAAATATAAAATATATATTTGGATGCTATTATGCAAAAAAAAGCGGATCATTTGTAGATCCGTTTTCGTAATAATAACTTCTAATGTTTTAGTTCCTAAACGGAAATCCTAAAAAGAAAAAATTCTACATTTATTTAATTCCTAATCTGGATTTTAGTTTTAAAAATAATAAAGCAATTTTATAAGCATCTTCGGCTGATGAATTTCTGTCACTTTTAGGAATTTTATATATTTCACATAGGTCATCCAGTGAAAATTGCTTTTCATTTATATCGTGTAATTTTCTATACATTACATCTATGTCTAAAGCTTCATTTTTTAATCTGCCACAATCTAATCTCTCTAGTGCAGCATTTATCATTTCAATATCGAAGTTAACATGATGACCTACCAAGACTGCATTTCCTAAATAATCTATAAAAGTCTGAAGAGCATCATTTTCCTGAAGCTTTTTCATTTTGCTTTCAATTATAAACTCGTTTGATAAACCATTATCATGTAGGTATTTATATTGTAATAGAACTGTTTCGAAATTATCCTGAATTATGATACCATCATCAACAATTGCAAAAGATCCCATAGATAAAATTACATCTTTTATAGGGTTTAGTCCTGAAGTTTCGGTAGATATAGCTACAAATCTATTTGGCTTAGTTTCAAATTTACTAAGGTAATTTTTCCAAAAATCAGGATATTCTTTATTAATATTTTTCAGCCAGTCCAACATATTATGAAAATTGTGTAAGTTGAAATTTACTTTTAATTAACTCCTCAAGATCTCGCATAGGAGCTAATGCATTTTTTAATTTCTCTTTGTCTGTTTTAGATAATTCTTTTATATTTATATATTGCCCTGAATCATCATTTTTTAATCCTTCAATTGTTCGGAATTTTAATAAGGTTAAAAATGCTTCTGCACAACTTAGATATATTTCAGCATTTTTAGAATCTGAAATAGCAAGTTGTTTAAATCTCAAATAGGTATTTTTAATTCCTTTAATATTTGAGCTTAATATTAGTAACCTTGCACCATCAATAAGAGGCATCAATGCTTTAGTTTTGATATCGAATTTCATTTTGTGAGGACCTTCTTCTTCTAAAATAAATTTCTTAAAAAAACTTAAAGGCGCATTCTTTTTTAAGGCATCATTTCCTAGAAAGTCAAAAAACAATGGGTTGTTGATCGCATTTTTAAAAATAATATTTTCTACAGCCTCTTCAATTTTTGGTTCACCGAAAACAATTTCATAATCAAAGAATATACTGCTTAAGTCATTACTGTTTTCACCTGGAGTATTCATCCAGCTATTGTATTGCTTTATCCAGTCAGTCAGTGATTTACACCATAACATGTTACTTCCCATATGACCGTTTGGGCAAAATTCATAACCTACTTTTTCTAACAGAGATGTGGTTCTTTTAGCAAGTCTTAAAAAATAATCTTTTACTTCTCTGTATTTTTCAGGTGTCACATCTTCAAAAATTAATATACTGTCCTGATCAGTAAGTAAAAGTTGTTCTTTTCTTCCTTGGCTACCAATACTTAGCCATGCAAAACGAGCAGGCGGGGAGCCTAAATCCAAAATTGTTAATTCAACTGCACGTTTTATGAGTGCCAGGTTTATTTCGTTGGCAATATTGCATATATGGGAAATGGTAATATCCTTTTGGATTGAATTCTGAATTAAATCAGACAATCGATCCCGAATTTGTTTTAAGTCCTTTGGCAATTGTGAACGCTTAATTTCTTTAATTAATACACCAGGATTACTTGCTTGAGCTACAATTAAATCATGTTCAGATATAATGCCTTTAACAACCGATTTATTTGTACCATCTTTAGTAACACATAAATGCGTTACATTATGCTTTAACATTAATAACTGAGCTTCTGCCAAAGAAACATTTTCAATTACAGTAACAACAGGAGATGACATGATCTTGTCTATTGTCTCAGTAATAGGATAACGGCCTGTGGCTATTTTTGATGATAAATCAGCATCTGTCAATATACCTATAGGATTATTGTTTTCGCAAACAACGATGTTGTCAACCATTGAGTCAGTCATCAAAATAGCAATGTCTTTTACAATTTTATCAGCTGTAGTGGTTAGTGGTGAATTATTATAATTAAGAGATTGAATATATTGAATTTCTGATTGTGTATCCGAATAAAATCCGTTATCAGAAATTAGTTTGTCTCCAGAATTTACATTGTCTTTTGTGTGGCGCGAATTAATAGCAAAACTTTCTAATAAAAAGTTTAAAACATCAGAATTATTTGCCACAAATGGTCTAAAAACAGCAATAGGGATAGCATAAACAATACTTTCTTCACGTGCTTTGGCAGTCATCATGTAATTGTTTTTTGAAAAAAAAGGACGCAAACCAAAAATATCACCTTCATGACATTTGTTTATGATAGTTTCCTCAGCATCAGCAATTGTAGTCAAGTTGATAATTCCGGATGATACCACGTAGAAACTATCATGAAGTATATCGTTGTTTTGAAACAATACAGCATGTTTTTCTAAATTTATTACTCGGATATTAGTTGCAATATTAAAGAGTTCCTGAAATGTCAAATTATCAAATGGCGGATATTCTTTTAAAAAATCCGCAATATGTTCAGCAATTGTATTCATAGTTTATTTAATATATCAAATGTAAAAATAATAAAATAAAGAATCACTATTAGATTAATTCTAATGATTAATTCTAATGATTAATTCTAATGAGTAATTCTAATGATTAATTCTAATGATTAATTCTAATGAGTAATTCTAATGAGTAATTCTAATGAGTAATTCTAATGAGTAATTCTAATGAGTAATTCTAATGAGTAATTCTAATGAGTAATTCTAATGATTTCTATTTTACATAATATAAATTATAGTTCATTTGTGGTATAACTAATTAACAATTACCACATGGCTTTAAAACGTACTTCCTTAGAGAATTACACGCTATTACTTGTAGAATTAAACAAGATGCGTCACACAAATTTTAATGCAAAAACATTTCTAAAAAAGATGCGTCCGTTTTGCAAAACCTCACACTTAAATTTTCAAACATTATTTCTAAGAATCCGTGGTTCAAAGATAGGAATTACAATTAAAGTTTGTACGGATTGCTTTATAATAACTCAATCATTTTGTGTACATGAATTTATTTTTTACTGCAATTCTCAAAAAACTCTGATTTCAAAACTTCTTAAACATAATCTTTTAATTCCTTAAACATATGTGTGCAATTCAAAAATTACTTTCAAAAAAAGATGGTCTTTTAATTCAGATAGCTTGTATAGTAAATGATTTAAGAGAATATTGCAGTTATCCTGTAGAAACTGTTTCTGTAAATCAATTACATTATCAGTACGATTTAATAATTAAAGAAATCCGTCAAATTGATAGAAAACTTTATGAACTATTCAATAAACAAACTTTGTTCTTTGAATCACAGAATTTTCAATTAAAAAAGCTTACTGATAAAGCTACATCCGAAATTCTTTTTACTGTAAAAGATTTACCAAAACATCATTGGACAATGTTCGAAGATTTGAACCCTATAAATGAATAGCAATGCAAAAACTAATAAAAAAATTTAATCAAAACCGCTCTTCTTTGATTTATCGTTATTTAAAACGAAAACATCGATTTTATCTTAGTTCTTCTATTCATGAAAGGATAAATTTAAAATCTCGTTTAGAACCTTTCTATTTAAATTCTTTAATACATCAATTTAAACAACCCTATTAACTACTATTAAGCGTAATTAAATTACGTACAAAAATTTTCAATCGTTGCCGTTGGGTATAACGGCAACCAACTCACCCAAAACCAACGTAAAAATATGATTCCATATAAAAAGCGACACCAAACCAAAACCAAATTAAAAAAGAACCAATTAAAAACTACTCTCATAAATATTGACTATTTAATATTGAATTTAGAAGGTCAACCTTTTGGAGAGTTCCCCGAAAACTCAGAATTTCATTTAAAACCCTATGATTATGGTACTAAGATTTTTGAAATACGTGCTGACCTGTATTATAATGATTTAAAAATTGGGATTTATACATCAAAGCCACGTAGCGCAATTATTTCAGAACAACTTGCCCAATTACAAATTGAAAACAATTTATTTTATACACTCTCTAATACTGAACTTAAAAATGTACTTGAAAAATTTTGCGATGAAACTTTATATAATTTTAAATCTGTTAATCGTCTCGATATTTGTTTGGATAAATGTGATGTGCTTAACTCCTATCGTAATTTATATTCTAATATTGTTGATGGTAATTTTCTTATTAGTGGTCGCCCGAAAAATTTACAATCGTATTTCGAAACGTACAAAGGAAAATCAATCCTTAATGGTTTCCAAATCGGAAAACGAACATCCGACAAAATTATAAGATGTTATAATAAAACTCTTTCTTTACAATTAACTGAAAAACCGTATATAAATCAGTATTATACTGATAATGGTCTGAAAAACGATAATGTGTGGCGTTTTGAGTATCAGTTAAATTCTGCTTTTTTTAGAGGTTTAAATGAACATTCAAAGGGCGATTCAAAAATATATCAGTCAATGACTTGGGGTATTTTCGATAAAGCTAACCTTTGCGAATTATTAAAGATTGCAACCAAAGGTTTTTTTGAACTACGTGAGAATACAGGTAAAAGCCAAATAAATAAAGAAAATTTAATACAGCTTTTCGACTTTCATTATTTACAATCACAAATAACAAAATTCAATCCTATAATTAAGCGCTTAAAAAAACCTACTCTTTCCAGTACCACAATTAAAAAACGTTTAGCAAAATCGCTTTTTAGAGAATATTACGCAAATAACCAATGTGTTAGTTATATCGTTGCGCTTAATTTATTACTTGAAGACATTGATATGATTACAGAAAAATCACTACTTCTTTGGTTCAGAAACAAATTTCATTTTTACCTCCATGAGTTTAGAACAAAGGAAAAAATAATTAATGACTTTGATTTTAAACTATTTACAGAGCATCAACTTTTATTTTTATAAGCCATGAAAACACAAAATACCAGCCAAAAAGTTACTAAAACAGAACTCATGCATTTGTTGGATGTTAGTTATCCTACTGCCAGAAAAGAATATCAAATTATTTTAGATAGCTTGGGATTAAAAAGAAAATATTTAATGATTTCAGACCTAATAGCCTATAAAATACTGTCTTAGAATAGAAAAAAATAGAAAAAAATAGAAAGAAATAGAAAAAAATAGAAACACCAAAATAATACTTGTAATAACCTTTGTATCTGAAATTTTACTAATAAAAATTTATAAATCATGAAAATTACAAGTATTACAGGAGTTTCAAAGTCTCCAGAATTAAATGTTACAAAGTCGATCGGTTCTCTTATTCTTGCATCTTCTTTAGAGGTTTCAGAGTTAACAACTGAAAAAATAAGCATTTACATTGAGCGTGCTAACGGTTCAAACGTAATTTTAGCTAATAAAATACTTTTAAAAGATTTTGTTTTAGCTAGTACTTACGGTTCCGAGGCTGTTCAGTCTGATTCTGACTATAATTTCATTGCTCTTTGTGAAATCGCAAACGAAGGTTCTATTTTTCTACAAGAAAAAGAAAGTATTAAAATTACTTTAGAAGATTTAGTATCTGCAGAAACTTATGATTTGTACGGCGTTGAAGAACCAGAAAATACAAACGAATTGTATTTTTTTGAGCAAAAAACAGTCGGTTCAGAAGAGTTTAACAAAAAAGTTGATGTAGCGGGAAATGATTTAGCTATCATGACAAAAGATAGCACTATCGATGATGTCTCATACCATTTTGTAAATGGGCAGGTTGTTAAATATCTTCCTTTCGAATTACAAACTTTAAGTAGGGACATTGACCCTATACAGGCTATCTCTCCTACTGGTACGGTTATACAAAGTTTGTCAGACCGTTTGTGTTTGCCTCTTGTAGCTGTTCATGCTATTGAGATTAATAAATCTCAGGGTCAGATAATTAATTTCTTAGTAAGAACCTTAAAAACTGTTTAATTATGGGATTCTTTAAAAGTATAGGTAAATCATTGAAAAAAGTCGTTAATCTCAAAACCTTGGTTAAAACTGTCGGTGCTGTTGCTTCGGTTGTTCCTATTGGTGGTAAATTAGTTCAAAAGGGTATTGATATTGCGACAAAGGCAGTAAATGCAAGGGCAAAACAGAAAGAAGCTGAAAAGCAAAAAGATTATCAGGCTGCACACGATGCAAAATTAATTGCTGATGCTCTTGAACAACAAGCTAAACAGTTGGGTGTAAATGCTGTCCAGACCGCTTCTGCTTCTACTGCTCAGATGTTATCTGGTGCTGTCGTTGATGGTGCTTTACAAGGCGTATCGCAATCTGCTGTAAATGGTTTGGGTAATCTTGGTTCACAGGTTGTTGATTCAACTTTGAAACAATGGTTTAAAAAGAATTGGATGTATCTAACTGGCGGTTTAGTTGCTCTTTTAGCTCTTATCTGGTTTATGAGACGTGGTTCAAATAACTCTTCTCGTGCAAGAAGAAGATAAATCTAAAAATTACAATCGGATTTACTTTTTTATTTTCTTGGTCGATTCGGTTGTAATTTTCTTAAAAAAGTTTGCTGAAATCATATTAATAATTAAAAACATCTTTCATTAATGGGACGATATAATAACAATAATAATTATCAAGGTAATGGTAATTATAATGGCGGTTATCAAAATAATGGTTATCCAACTAACCGTTATCAAAGTAATCCTTCAAAGAAACAAGTTAAGCACTCAGGGGCAAAACACACTAAATATTTTCCAGAATCAGGGCCTAATAAAGGACAGGAACAGTATTTAACTACTGGTTGGCGACTTTCTAACCGTGAGCTAATTTCTTTTAGAGCTGTAACGACTTCAAAATCTAAGCTTTCTGAAAAAGGTTGGTTTGGTTCTGTTGCTGTCACTACAACTAATACAAAAACTGGTGCTACTTTTTTTCATTGGGGTACAATGGAGAAAAGTACAGGTAAAGTAGTAATTGATAAAATGGCTCTTGTTATGAACCCAAAGGCGCGTAACGGTGGTTATACAGGTACATATTTGTCTAAATAAAAAATAATAAAAAACTTAAAACTTTAAATTATGAAAAATTTAAAAGGAGTCATTTCAATTATTGGAATTGTTGTAAAGTACGGTGCTGTAGTAACCGCAATTATTAAAGGTGTTCAGGTTGTAGCCGACGAATTAAGTAAAATTGATTTTGGAGCTGACGAACAAAAAAAACCTACTGAATCTTTAAAAAGTAATACAAATGAGTAGTTTTTTAGGTCGCAAAGATTTAACCAGAGGTATCAGAAACAACAACCCGGGTAATTTAGTTTTGACTAATATAACTTGGCAGGGTAAAATTCCTAATAGTCAAAATACTGATGGTCATTTTGAACAATTTACAGAAGTTAAATACGGTATCCGCGCCATGTTGCGTGATTTAACAAATGATATTTCTAAAGGTAAAAACACTATTAGAAAGCTTATTACTGAATATGCGCCACCTTCTGAAAATGACACTCAAAAATATATTGATGTTATTTCTAAATCTGTTGGTTTAACACCTGATCAAAAAATTCAAATTGTAGATTCTAAGTTTTACTTAGTTATTGCGCGTGCTATCATTAAGCGCGAATGCGCTCCGAATCATGATTTAATTTATGATTCAGATATTCAGGATGCAATAGACATTATTGGGGATTATAATTTGGATAACGTTACTATTGTGTCTAAGAAAAAATTCAAATTCAATTATTTATTGATTCCTGTACTGCTTTTTTTTTATACTGTTTTAAGCGTTACAGTTTAAACAAACGCCAAAAAAGATAATTAACTATTAAAAAATAAATATCATGTTAGAAAAAATAAAAACATTTTACTCAGAGCATAAAAAAGTTGTGAATATCGTTTTAATTGGTCTTGGTGCTTTTCTTGCCTATTACCTTTTTAAAAAGAAGTAAAAAAATGGCTCTCAATAATAGAACAAAAAGCCAAGCCAATACAGTTTGGCTTTTTGACTTCATTAAGCAGTACTGGTTTGTAATAATTGCTATTGTTATTGGTTATCCTATTTTAAAGGGGCTTTATGATAAGTTTCAGTTATCTGCTGATGATAGGGAATTTCAAAAACAGGAAAATGATTTGAAAATTGCTTCACAAAGTCCTATAACTCGTGAGTTAGAACTTAATAAAGTAACTACAAATCAGGATGTACACGCTATCGCTGAAGCTGTATCTGTTTGGTTAGGTACAGATAAGCAAACTAAGGATGCGCCTTGGTACACTTGGATTACAGAGCCTTATTCAAATTTTGAAGATGAAGATGCCGTTATTCGTGAACTTTTAAAAGTTAAGCAATCTACTACGGCTTTACTTGTTGTAAAGGCTTATTATGTAATTACAAGACGTGATTTAAAAGCAGATTTAAAAAAATATTTGTCCAATTCGGATTTAAAGAAAATCCCATTATTTGATTAATTTATGGATTATATAGATAATTATATTCTTTACATGGATAGTAGTTATTCGGTGAAAGCAAAGGGTTTTGATGGTGAAATGAATAATCATTTTGATACTCGTAAATATGTTTTAGAGGGTATAGATACAGATTTCTTTATTCTTGCTGTTTTTATTGATAATAAAAGAGTCGACGGTTTTCAATTTGATAATACATCTATTGATCTTTCTTATCATACCGACAACTTGTTTATGAAATCAATTATTAATGATTTTGGTATGACTGATTTAAATCTTATTCCTTTAAATCATTTTTTGCCTGCTTACAAAAAAGTTATGTTTCAGGTTAATAGGTCTGTTAATCTTCCTTCTTTTGTTGATGTTTCTCTTTCTCCTCCATTGTCTGTTAAAAGTTTGTCATTTTATGGTCTTGTTTGTCCTACTTATATTGTAAAACAACATACTCCACATTCAAGAAATCAGAGGACTTTGGTTGTTTCTCACAGAGGCTCTGAAAATGGTCTTACAGAGGCTACTATTTTTCCTTATGGCGTAAATATCGGTGCTCAGTTTGTAAATCAGTTTGTAGGTTTAAATTCTGATCCTGATGATGGTTTTCAGTTTTATCCTGTCGGTTCTTCTCATTTTAGTATTGACGATACTTATATTCAAGTTGGTTTTATGGGTAATCAGGATAAGTTTTTTGAATTTGATATTGAAACCTTAATAGATCAAAATATTATAAAATTGTCTGTTAGTGATCAATATAGAGTTACTAAAGTTCAGCCTAATGCTAATGGTAAAACTCAATGGGAGTTTTTAATAGATAAATTGCTTATTAATTCAAATGATGCAGATTTTTCTTTTACTGTTGCTATTGACTGGAAAAAACTACCTTCTTTAGGAGGTTAATAAAATGGCTAATACTACACTTACTCCATATAGCTGTACTGTCTTTAATAAAGATAAATCAATAAAACCCATAAAAATTGAGTTTTGTAAGTCTATATTTTACCTCCATAATTGGTGTAAACATGTCGGATTTGATTATCACTACATTAATATTTACAATCGAAAAACAGGTAAATATATTTCTCGGCAATACTTTAATGATTACATAATAGATAAGCCTTTGTATTAATTTACAAAGGCTTATGAATTTAACGAAATAGATTTTTTTAAGGTATAATTATTTATTCTTTTATAGCAATTGACAAAGTGAAATTAAAATTATTGGCACTATATTTGAAAATCTTTAGTAATTATAAACTCACAAACTAAACTACATGAAAAAAACTACTTTACTAAAAATATTGATTGGACTGGTTTCCGTTCTTATTCTTCTTTTTTCTTTGTCTTTAATTAATTCAAACTATATTCATAATCAATCCGAAAAAGAATATGGTTTATCATCAGATCATGAGGCAGAGCAAAAGTATTTACATGATTTAACAATAAAAAACAGAAATATTAGAAACAATTGGAGTAATTATATAAATGTTTCTACTAATCAATATAGTTATTACGGTATTGGAGGTATTGAGAATTTAAAAATTGTCTGTAAAAATGATACTCCTTATGTAATTGATGAGTTATATGTTGATGTTTGTTATGTTATAGATGATGGAAGCTGTTATAAAATTGAGTCTATAGTTTTTAATAATGTTCCTGCAAATTCAGAAGTTCAAAAGGATGCTCCCAATTCTTCAAGGGGTAAAAAAGTTAGTTTGGATATTTTAGATATATATAGTGATAAGCTTAATTTTTTATATAATATTACTACTCCCCTTCCAGATGGAACAAATGACCCTTATTTTTCTAAGGTCAGACGTAGATAAATTCAATAAATAAGCCCCAATAAAACGGGGCTTTTTTTATGTTCCTATTTTGCTTACTTTCACTAAAACTTTAAAAAAATAGGCTTAAATACGTTGTTAATAAATTTGTTAACATCTTGTTGGACATTCTGTAAATCATACTATAAATTATAGTTCAGATTATATTTATTTAAAAAGCATCAAATTTGATGCTTTTTAAATAAATTTGACTTTTAAAGCTTTTTAGAATACACCGCTTTACCATTTAAGGAAACTTCAAAATCGCTTTTTTGTTCATTAAAAGTTGTTCGTAAAGCGTTTCCTTTGAAAATTGTAACATCTCCATAGACTTTTCCTGATTCAACAGATTCATATTCAAATAATAATTTTTTATTATCTGGTTCTATACTTAATTTATAACTGGAAAACTTTGTTCCTTTTAAATTAAACTCTTGTCGTGAATCAATGATTTTTCCATCAGCGTAAAAATTTGTAATCGTTTTGTTTAAAGTAATGTCTGGGTAAAATTCATTTACTTTTTTAAGGAGTTCATACTGTGCCTCATTTGCATCTTCTTGTTTGGATGTAATGGTTTGGGCAAACGAAATTGTTGAGAAAATTAAAGCTAAAATTAAAATGTACTTTTTCATAATTCTTAAATTTAAGATTAATATTTTGAAATGTTTTTATAACAAATTTCTGCGTAATAAAATCAAACCATTATTTTAAATAAGTTTAATTATCTAACAAGGTATGAAATCTTTACCTTTGCAAAAAATTAAAAGCAATCATTTAAGAAAAATGACAACAAAAAAATATATTAAGCTAATCCTTATTTTAGGTTCTTTAACTGCACTTGGTCCTTTCTCAATTGATATGTATTTACCGGGTTTTTCAGGAATTGCAACAGATTTAAATACTACTGTCGCAAAAGTTTCCATGAGTTTATCAAGTTATTTTATCGGGATTTCAGCGGGACAATTGCTTTATGGTCCTTTATTAGATCGGCTTGGACGAAAAAAACCGTTGTTTATAGGTTTAATGGTTTATATTTTAGCTTCTTTAGGATGTGTGTATGTTGCTGATATTAATACTTTTATATTTTTGAGATTTATTCAGGCAATTGGCAGTTGTGCCGCAACGGTAGCTTCTGTCGCGATGGTCAGGGACTTATTTCCAGTAAAAGATATTCCTAAAGTTTTTTCTTTGTTAATGCTTGTTCTTGGACTTTCACCAATGCTGGCACCAACAATTGGTGGTTATGTAACCGAAGATTATGGCTGGCATGTAGTGTTTTTAATATTAATGTGCATGGGAATAGCTATTCTGGCTGCATCACAAATAGGTTTACCAAATACTTATAAACCTGATACCTCGATTTCATTAAAACCAAAACCAATCATTTCTAACTTTTTTAAAGTGCTTAAAGAACCTCAATTTTTCACTTATGGATTTACAGGTTCAATAGCTTTTTCCGGATTATTTTCATACGTAGCGGCCTCTCCCATCATTTTTATGGATATTTACCATGTTGATGCCAAGACATATGGATGGATATTTGCCTTTATGTCAGTGAGTTTCATTGGTTCAAGTCAATTAAATTCGGTTCTATTGAAGAAATTTTCCAGCGAACAAATGATATTCAGTGCTTTAATCACTCAATCCGTGA
The DNA here is from genome assembly GCF_903819435.1 of Flavobacterium salmonis. Lineage (GTDB taxonomy): Bacteria > Bacteroidota > Bacteroidia > Flavobacteriales > Flavobacteriaceae > Flavobacterium > Flavobacterium chungangense. The sequence goes on from NZ_CAIJDP010000079.1 coordinate 12,004, forward strand.
TAAGTATTGTTTTTTTGGTTCTTTCTTTGAATGATCTTTTAGGTTTATATGGAACGATTGGAATGTTGTTTCTATTTTTAGGCTGTTTAGGAATTTCAAATCCTAATACTGCAGGACTTACAATGGCTCCTTTTGCTAAAAATGCAGGAAGTGCTTCAGCATTAATGGGAGCAATTCAGCTTGGTTTAGGAGCTTTAGCTTCTTTTGCTATTGGAGCTTTTGTTAAAGACTCGGTTGTACCAATGGTAGTCATCATGACGGCTACTACTATTTTGGCATTTATTATTCTAAATATTGGAAAACGCTTTATCATACAAAAAGTAGAAATATCCTCTGAAGATGAAATTACGATTGGGCATTGAAATTTATTATAAAAAAATCCGGAATTTTGAATTCCGGATTTTTTTATACCTGTTTTTTATCAGGCCTGATTATCATTCTAAGAGATTGGTCTCTGGCGAAATAGGCTATCATCCAATTATAGAAAGTTTTCAATCTGTTTCTGTAAGTGATTAGCGAAATTAAATGAACAAATAACCAAATGAACCAGGCAAAAAATCCTTTAAAGTGCCATTTAGGATTGGGTAAATCAACCACAGCTTTATTTTTTCCAATAATTGCCATCGATCCTTTGTCATTGTAAACAAAAGGTTTAAGTGATTTTTTTTGAAGTGAAGCTTTAAAGTTTTTAGCAAGATTTATTCCTTGTTGTATGGCAACCTGTGCTACCTGGGGATGGCCATTAGGAAAGTTTTTATCAGCAGTTAAAATAGCGGTATCACCAATAGCATATATGTTTTCTGTAGCATTCACTTTATTAAATGCATCAGTAGCCATTCTTCTTCCGCGACCATAACTTTCCGCTGGCATTCCTTCAAAAATTTTAGCAGTAACACCAGCTGCCCATATCAAATTTTTGGTTTTAATTGTTTCTCCGTTTTCAAAATATACGGTATCATCAATATAATCAGTTACTTTGCTGTTCAATTTAACAACAACGCCTAATTTTGTAAGTGCCTCTAAAGTATCTTTTTGAGAAGCCTCGCTCATTGGTGCGAGCAGTGCATCTCCACCGTCAACTAAGTAAACGTTACTTGCAGTAGTGTCTAATTCGGGATACTCTTTTAGTAAAATATTTTTTCGCATTTCAGCAAACATACCTGAAACCTCTACTCCTGTTGGACCTCCACCGGCAACAACAATTGTTAATAATTTACGACGCTTACGGATTTCTTTGCAAATCGCTGCTTTTTCTAAATTCTTAAGCAATGTGTTTCGCATTACGATGGCATCATTCAAGGTTTTCATCGGAATGGCATTTTTCATCACGTTTTCCATTCCAAAATAACTGGTTTCAGCACCTGTAGCAAAGACCAAATGATCGTATGACAACTCACCGTTGCTTAAAATCACCTTATTTTCTGCAGGCACAACTGATAATAATTCGCCTAAACGAAACTGAAGATTTTTTTTACCTGCAAAAAACTTTCTAAAGGGATAACTGATACTTGAAGGTTCTAAAAAAGCGGTAGCAACCTGATATATAAGGGGTGGAAAAAAATTGTAATTGTTTTTATCTACAAGCGTTACTTGTATTTGAGGATGATTTAGAAGTTCTTTTGCCAGATTTAATCCTGCAAAACCACCTCCAATGATGACTATATTCATAATATATTGTTTTTAAGACTATTGTACAAAAACTATTCTGTTTGCATTACTTTATAAATTTAACACTAATAATTTCAAGTACAAACTCATCTTTAAAATTTATTTTTTAAAATTACACAAACTAATCTTATTGATTTCTTTTATGAATTCAGTATTAATTGGATAATTTGAGCTTCATCATAATATCTGTCTGTTCGTCATTTCCTAATTTAAAAATATGCTTGTCAAATTCGATGAAACCATTTTTCTTATAAAAATTTATTGCTCTTTGATTTTCTTCCCAAACTCCTAACCATACATATTCTGATGTTTTTTGATTTGCTATTTCTATCGCTTTATCATAAAGTAATTGCCCTACGCTTTTTCCATGAAACTCTTTTGTCACATAGATGCGTTCTATTTCAAGCGCTTTATTGTCTTTTAATTCGGTTTGTGATGCTCCAAAGTTTATTTTTAAATAACCAATCACTTTATTATCCAACATTGCAAAATAGAATTCAGAATTTTCATCTTTAAGTTCAGCAGTTAATTTTTCGTTAGAAAATCCTTCTTCGAGATAGCTTTTCATATTTTCTTCAGAGTTTGATTCTGAAAAAGTTTCCTGGAAAGTTTGTCTGCCAATTTCCTGTAATTGAGTAATTTCCTTAACCGAAATTCTCTTTATTTCAATAGTATTCATTCTGGATGTTTTTTAAGCACTATAAAGCTAATTTTAAAACTACTTTTTAAACTTTTTAACCGGTTTTTCAGTTATCTCAACCTTATTTTGTAGAACATAGTTAGCTAACAATTTTTCAATTAGTTCCTCTTTTGTCAGATGATGAAAAACAGTTTTTACTTTTGTTTTTAAATCGGTTGAAATATCGTGATTTGGTTTTGTTTTAAAGATTTGTTTTGCCCATAAAAGTGTATTGTTTTCTTCAAGGCTTATGGTTGAAGGCTTTTTGAATTCAGTAAATTTTAAACCCAGCTCTCTTTCAAAATCTGAAATTTCAGCAACTTCTTCCTGTTGTAAAACTGTCAAAGAAAGTCCTTTTGCTCCAGCCCTTGCTGTTCTTCCGCTTCTGTGAACGTAATTCTCGTAAGTGTCAGGCAAATGGTAATTTACGACATAGGAGATTTCTTTTACATCTATTCCTCTGGCGGCCAAATCAGTTGCTATCAAAATATTGATATGTCCTTCACGAAATTGTTCCATAATTCTGTCACGGATTCCCTGTGACAAACTACCGTGAAGTGCTCCTGATGAAAAACGATTGATAGCCAGATTTTTGGCTAATTTATTAACTGCAGCTTTTGTTTTGCAGAAAATTATGCCGCGTTCTCCGTCTTTTGAGTTTAAAAAATGCATTAAAATATCTAATTTTTCAATAGGATCAACTACAATATATTCGTGATCTATTCCCTGGTTGCCAACTGTGTCCATGTTGGCACTAATCTGAACTACATTTTTATTTAAGTAATTCTGAATTAACTGTTTGATGGTTCCCGGTAAAGTTGCAGAAAACAATATTGTACGGTGTTTTTTGGGAAGTTCTGCAATGATTTCGTCTAAACTTCCTTTAAGAATAGCAACCATTTCGTCTGCTTCGTCTAAAACTAAATATTGGGTTTGGCTTAAATCGACGGCTTTTCGCTGAATCAAATCTATTAAACGTCCCGGAGTTGCCACTACAATATGTGTTGTATTTGTAAGTCGTTCAATTTGGGGTTTTATTGGGATTCCACCGCAAACAGATGCAATAGAAATATTTGGAATATGCTTAGAAAAATCTTCCAGATTATTAAAAATCTGCTGTCCAAGTTCTCTTGTTGGGGCTAATATAACAGCTTGGACAACAGTAGATTTTGTATCGACTAGCTGTAATAATGGCAATCCAAAAGCAGCTGTTTTTCCTGTTCCGGTTTTGGCTAAGCCAACCAGATCATGTATTTCAGATAAAAGTAATGGAATTGTTTTTTGTTGAATTTCGGTTGGTTCAACAATGTTCAGTTCGCTTAGTGCTTTTAAAATTGGTGCTGAAATTCCTAGTGATGCAAATTGCTTAGACATTGTTTTTATTTTAGATTTTTAAATTTTGAATTCACCACTTATTATGTGGATTTAAATAGTTTTTTTTTAAAGAAATTAACGTCTTATAAAAACTAAAGCCCTAGCCCTGATGGAAACGGCATCCTTTTATGCCGGCGTTCGGCATAAAAGATATAGTGTACAGCAGGAAAGAGCTTCTTATAAATGAAATATAATTTTAAAGTTCTATTGATTCCCCGATTTCGAGAAGCATCAAATCTTTTCCTTTATCGAAAAATTTACGGATAGATTCTTCATGATTGATTTCGATGTATCCGAAAGTATCAAAATGGTAGCCAAGTATTTTATCGCATTCTATAAAATCAGAAGCGATAATGGCATCTTCGACATCCATTGTAAAATTACTTCCGATTGGTAAAATGGCTAAATCCAATTTGGTGCGCAACGGAATCAGTTTCATATCCGTTGTTAAGGCTGTGTCGCCGGCAATGTATATGTTTTTATGTTCACCTTCGATAACAAAACCACCAGGATTTCCTCCGTAACTTCCGTCAGGGAATGAACTGGAATGAACTGCGTTTACGTATTTAACTTTTCCGAAGTCAAAATTCCAGCTTCCGCCATGGTTCATTGGATGTGCCTTTAAACCTAATTTTGCATAATAACTGGCAATTTCGGCATTTGAAACAATAGTAGCTTCTGTACGATTGGCAATTGCCTCTACATCCAGAACATGGTCGCCATGTGCATGGGTAAGCAAAATGTAATCGGCTTTTAATGTGTTTATATCAATTGCTGAAGCTAACGGATTTCCAGTAATGAAAGGATCGACAATAATATGTTTTCCTCCAACTTCAATTCCTAAAGATGCGTGACCGTAAAATGTAATTTTCATTTGATAAAAATTTAAAGTGAAACAATTATCTTCCTCCTAGAAAAAGATTAACAATGATATCCGAAATTAAGGATATCATACAAATTGTCAGTAATATAGAAAGCAAAAAAGTGCTGATTGCCAGCTTTTTTAATTCAGGATCTAACAACTTGGGATTTTGATTTTTATAAACGGTAATTAAATGTTTTGTTAAAGGTATGAAGGCTAATAAAAACAAATACTGATCAAAATTATAATCGCTTAAAATGGCAAAAATAATGACCAAAAGCATTGCTGTAATAATTATTGAAAAATGATAAATTTTAGCTTTTTTCCCGCCAATCTGAACTACAATTGTGTTCTTTCCTGATTTTCTGTCGGATTCTTCATCACGCATATTGTTCAGGTTTAAAACCCCTACACTTAATAAACCTATTGAAATTGCGGGCAAAATTAAAAGAGGATCAACTTCTTTAGAATATAAAAAATTAACGCCCAAGGTACTTACCAGTCCGAAGAATACGAAAACAAATACATCTCCAAAACCTCTGTATCCATAAGCAGAATTTCCAACTGTATAACGAATAGCTGAAGCAATTGCAGCAATTCCAAGTAATAAGAAGAAGATAGAATAGACAAAATTACTTTCTCCAAAAGCAAAAAATATCAGGGTAATCGCAGACAAAAGCGTCAATAATGACGTGATTATAATGGCTTTTTTCATAGCCTGCGGTGTAATCACACCACTCTGAATAGCTCTTTGAGGCCCTACCCTATCAGCATTATCTGTTCCTTTAACACCATCTCCATAATCATTTGCAAAATTGGAAAGAACCTGTAAGCCAAGCGTTGTTAAAAGTGCAAAACCAAAAATCTTCCAGCTGAATACTTCCGTTGGTGTGTTGATGGTTTCTGTTGGATTAGATAAGGCGTAAATACTTCCTACTATAATTCCCGAAACTGATAAAGGTAATGTGCGCAATCTGGCGGCTTCAATCCAATGTTTCATTATGTTTTGTTTAGTTGTTTTTTTGTTTCAGTTTCAGGTTTTACGTTTGCAACTTAAAGCCTGAAACTATTTTTTCTTTTTATGGAAGCCATTTATTTTCGCCAAAATTAGGCTTTCTTTTTTCTAAAAAGGCATTTCTTCCTTCTTTTGCTTCTTCGGTCATGTATGCCAGACGTGTAGCTTCGCCTGCAAAAACCTGCTGACCGACCATTCCGTCATCTGTTAAGTTCATGGCAAATTTTAGCATTTTTATAGAAGTTGGTGATTTTTGAAGAATTTCCTGCGCCCATTCGTATGCTGTAGCTTCTAGTTCATCGTGTGGAATAACAGCATTTACCATTCCCATTTCGAAAGCTTCCTGAGCTGAATAGTTTCTTCCTAAAAAGAAAATCTCACGGGCTTTTTTCTGACCAACCATTTTAGCCAGATAAGCAGATCCGTATCCGCCATCAAAACTGGTTACATCAGCATCTGTCTGCTTAAAAATAGCATGTTCTTTACTCGCTAATGTCATATCGCAAACGACATGTAAGCTATGTCCGCCTCCAACTGCCCAGCCCGGGACAACGGCAATTACTACTTTTGGCATAAAACGAATTAATCGCTGCACTTCCAAAATATTTAAACGGTGTTGTCCGTCATCTCCAACATAGCCTTGGTGTCCACGTGCATTTTGATCTCCTCCACTGCAAAATGAGTATACTCCATCTTTTGTTGATGGACCTTCAGCAGAAAGTAAAACTACTCCTATTGAAGTATCTTCCTGTGCATCATAAAATGCCTGGTATAATTCTGAGGTTGTTTTTGGCCGAAAAGCGTTTCTAACATTTGGTCTGTTAAAAGCTATTCTTGCAACTCCATTACATTTTTTATACGTTATATCTTCGAATTCTCTGGCAGTTATCCAATCCATTTTCTATTTTATTTGTTTTAAATAATTATAGTGTAAAAATAAGCCATTTTTACATTTTTACCTACTCAATTCAAGTGAAGTCTTTTTTCTAAATCATATTCTGAAAAAAATAACAACCTAAAAATAAAAAATAACATTTTTTAACACTTGTATTTAAAAATAATAAGTAATTTTACGATCTATAAATCAATAAGATACGTTTTTATTTATTGATTTAAAGATTGATTTTCTTTCACTGATTTATTAACCTAAAAAATGACTTTTTTTGAGAAAAATTAAAAAATTTGTCGCTCATTTTTTAACGGTTTTTAATTATAAAACAAAAAAAAATGGGCAAATGATTTATTCATATGTTTCAACTTCAATAAAAAGACAGTAACACCGACGGTTAATTACTGGAATTGCATTTCAATTTTTCAAAAAAAGAATACGATAATTGAGAATTAAAAATTGAAGCTTTCTATAAATTATTGATAAAAACCAAAGGGTAAGCCGTGAAATTGATTTGTTGTTTTTGAAATAAATGAATTGATTATTTAAAGACATCGTTAAAAAAAGTGAATCATAAAATACGTAAAGGATTTACTTTTAAAATACATTTAGAATTATTTTATTTCTGTTTTTTTTTAATTACAATTTTTTAAAACTAGAATAAAAAGGGAAAGGCTATTCGTAATGGATAGCCTTTCTTGTTATTTAGATGTCGTTTTTTTAGCCGGTGGGTCAGTAATCTTTAATAAGTATATGCCTTCTGGAAGTTCATTTAAATCAATTTCTTTTGTAGTATTACTTGATATTCTCTGCCCCTGAGAAAATACCTCTATCTTCTTTGCGTTCAAAGAATTTGTTTTTATAATAGTGGTTGTATTGGTATTGCTTTGTACTATTTCTTTTTTTAAAACTGTTTCAGTCTTTACATCCTTGACTGGTTGTGTGTATTTTTCAATGTTGTATAATGCAAGAATTTCCTTGTCTGATAAAGCAGTATTGTAAATTTTTAAATCATCCAAATCAGCATTAATTCCAATTTTAGTATTAATTTCTCCTAATCTGAAAATATTTCCTTCAGTATTAATTGTGGCAGCCTTTTCATATTTTAACAATTCTCCATTGCGATATATTTTTGAAATGCTGCCATCAAACGTAGCGCTATATTGATACCAGGTATCCTTAGTCAAAGGGATATTAACTATTATATCGTTTAAAGCTCCCCATGCTGCCAGATTTAAGTCAGAATTAGAAGTTGTCGTTCCTTGTTGCAAGAGTCCAAAATACTTGGCGGTAGAAGCTTCACCATACCCCCAGATATAATTTGCTGAAGAAATATCATTCATTTTGATCCAGATCGTTATGGTTCTTGGTTTATCCTTCTGAGGGAGATTGTCAATTACAGCTTCTAATGCTTTGTTTGTTAATCTTTGTGCACTTTTATCTTTTCCCGTCCTATCGGCTACATAATTTTCTGTCCCCATAAAAGAAATGGAATTTTCAGTATTTTGTAATGTTCCGTTGAAATTAAATTTATGAATGGGTATTTGAGCACCCACTTCTGAAGAAATAATAATTATAAATGGGAGTAGGATTTTTTTCATAATTGGATTGGGGTTTCTATCACTAAAATATATTTAAACCTATTTCGAATGAAATTTACTCGATAAATGACATTAATAATCGTTGAAATAAATTATTTTGAAATATTTAATCAGTATATTTTTTCAAATCCAATCAAAGCCATTGCATTTTTTTGAATTTTTATTAATCTGTAGATTATTTACCGGTTAATTAAATTAATCGTTAAGGAACTCAATAATCAGGATTTGATAACTCTGATAGGACTAAAATTTATAAATATTTAACTAAAAAAAATACTACGATTTATAAAACTCAAGCTTTAATTTTAAAAAAGCCTTATAATTGATAAAAATCTTTATTATTATTTAATTCACTACCAGTGAATTAAATAATAACTTAAAATTAAGTTCATTTTTTGTTTGCAAACATGAAAAACGTTGCTATATTTGCATCCGCTTAGAACAACAAAGCACAACGCTGAGATTCGGGGAGATACTCAAGCGGCCAACGAGGGCAGACTGTAAATCTGCTGTGAAAACTTCGCAGGTTCGAATCCTGCTCTCCCCACGGAAAGGCCAAAAAGGCGGAAAACTTAAAGTTTTCAATCTTTTCAAAAAGCCACAAAAAATGTCTGAAGACCTGCAAATTCAACGATTTGCAGGTTTTTTTTATTTTAGGCCTGTTTTCAATATTTACAAATCCTCACAAAATTAAAGGTGCAGAATCGGTGCACTTTCCGGCGCGCTGAAAAGTGCACCAGAAACAGCAAAAATCCCTTATATTACAGGGGTTAACGAGATTAACGACTTGATTTGGCAGTAATATTATTCTACATTTATTAATTTAAAAAGTAGGATTATGTTGGAAAGCAGTTTTGGTTTGAGATTCTTTTTAAAAAGACCCAAAATAGAAAGTAGAGAATGGATTGTGTATTTCAGAATAACTGTTGACGGTATCCGTAAGGAAAGCTCAATTAAGAGAAAATGGGATAATACACGATGGGATCAAAGGTTCGAAAGAGCGGTCGGCTCAAAGGAAGATGCAAAGTCATTGAACTTCTTTTTGGATTCGCTGACTTTAAAAATCAATGAAATCAAAACCGAAATGATGTACAGCGGCAAAACCATAACCGCTGAGAAAATTATAGACGAGGTTCTAGGAAGGACAGCGCCAAAGATTAAGGTGCTAGAAGAATTTCAAAAGCATAATAATGAAATGGAGGCGCTTCTTGGAAAAGGCTATTCAAAAGGCACCCTTGACCGGTTTACCATTACTAAAAACCATTTGACTGCGTTTATAAAATTCAAGCTTAAAAAGCAAGATCTTGAATTTGCGGATTTGAATCTTGAGTTTGTAAAGGACTTCGAGTTTTACCTTAGAACTGTACGCGACTGCAGCAACAACACCAATAAACCTAGCACTGAACTGGACTGAATAATAATGATCTGTCGGATTCATTTTTAGATTGGTTTAAAATTATAAAGATAAAGTTATTCTCAAATGCGAAAAAAAAGAAAACTATTTAGGATATAAGTTCCTTTATCGTTTCGAAAGAGGACTTGTAGTATTATGAAACTAAAAGCACAAGAGTTAAATTTAGCATTAAATTTTAATTATGTTACCCTTCCTTAAAACAAAGAATTATTTAAAAGATTTACTTCCTAAAAATTACATTGATATTCATAACCATTTACTCCCCGGCATAGATGACGGTTCAAAAACAATTCAGGAAACTACGGAACTTGTCACACAGATGAAAGAATTAAACATACACTGTGCTATTGCAACACCTCATACATTTAATTCAAAATGGGAAAATACTCCTGAAACTATAAAAAATGCATTTAATACCGTCTACGCGAAAGAAATAAATAGAAATTTTTTGAAAGGCTATGCAAGTGAATATATGCTGGATACCTCTTTAATTGATAAATTAAAAAAAGAACCGCTTCTGTGCCTGAGCGATAATTATATATTAATCGAATTTCCTTTGTTTATGAAATCCATAAATTTATATGAAATGCTGTTTGAACTCAAAATTAATAACTATAAAATTATTCTGGCGCATCCGGAACGTAATTTATATTTTCATAATTCGATGATTAAATATGAAAAATTAAAAAATTATGGAGTCTATTTTCAACTAAACTTACTTTCTCTAACTGGTTATTACGGTAAAATAATTCAAAAAAAAGCAATACAATTACTTGAAAATGATTTGTATGATTTTACGGGATCTGATATACACAGTGAAACTGAAATCAATCAATTTAAAAACGTAAAACTTGAAATTCCTAATAGAAAAAAATTTGAATGTTTACTGCTTAATAATACTATATTTAGCAAATAAAAAACTCTTAATGAATAACTGTTGTATATAAAAAAAGCTGTTCAATTGAACAGCTTTTAAAATTTAAGCAATATAAATTTTACGGTTATGATTTAATTCTGGTTAATTATTATTTTCTTTAATTCAACTGCATCGAGATTAGAATGTTTTCTATTTTTTTACTTAGAACATTCTCAACAACTTTAAAGTTTTCTATATTCTGCAGTTCTTCTTTTACACTAATATAGAATTTAATCTTAGGTTCTGTTCCGCTTGGTCTTGCACAAATCTTAGACCCGTCTTCGGTGTAATAAATCAATACATCCGCTTTAGGCATGTCTATAATTTCTTTTTCTTGGGTCAGCAGATTTATAGCAGTTGATGATTTGAAATCTTCAATCCTGATTACTCTTTTATTGCTAATTTTTTTCAAAGGTTTATCTCGCAGATCAGCCATCATATTATTAATTTCAGCCAATCCTTCCTGTCCTTTTTTAGTGATAGAAACTAAATGTTCTTTATAAAAACCAAATTCTGCATAATGCTTTAATAATTCTTTATGAAGAGAACTTCCGCAGGCTTTAGCCTGGGCGGCAGCTTCACAAATTAACAATGAAGCTGATACAGCATCTTTGTCACGAACAGTATCGCCGACCATGTATCCAAAGCTTTCTTCTCCACCACCAATAAACTCAAGGTCAGGAAAATCTTTTATCATTTTGGCAATCCATTTAAAACCTGTCAGTCCGCTTTTATAACCAACACTATATCGCGCTGCCACTTGAGTGATCATTGGAGTTGAAACAATTGTTGATGCTATGAACTGTTTCCCATTTAATTTCCCGGCTTTTTCCCATTGTTCCAGTAAAAAAACAGTCATAATAATCATGGTTTGATTTCCATTCAATAAAATCATTTTCCCTTCTTCATCACGTACAGCTACTCCTAAACGATCGGAGTCAGGATCGGTGCCTATTGCGATATCAGCATTTGTTTTTTCAGCTAATGCCAATGCCATTGACAATGCCTCAGGTTCTTCTGGATTTGGAGATTTTACAGTTGGGAAATTTCCGTTCGGCATTCTTTGCTCCTCAACAATATGTATGTTTTTATATCCTGCCGCTGCTAAAGTATCAGGCAAAACCGTTATTGAAGTACCATGTAAGGGAGTAAAAACGATATTAAGATCGTCTTTTGCCGCAAAGGGTGTACTAAAACTAGCATTTTCAATAGTTGATTTTATAAAAGCCTCATCGATATCTGAATCAATATATCGAATTAAATCTTCATTGGCTTGAAATTTAATCTGGCTGTATTTCAAATTCTCTATAACGGAAATAATTTCTCGGTCCTGAGGAGGTACAATCTGCCCTCCATCTTCCCAATAAACCTTATAGCCATTATACTCAGGTGGGTTGTGAGAAGCTGTAAGTACAATTCCGCATTGGCAGTTAAGGTACTTAAGAGCAAAAGACAATTCAGGAGTAGGTCTTAAACCGGAAAACAGGTATACTTCAATACCATTAGCAGAGAAAACATCTGCAACGATTTTTGCCAATGTATCACTATTATGGCGGCAGTCATAAGCAATAACTGCCTTAATTTTTTGATCAGGAAATACCTCCCATAAATAATCCGAAAGTCCCTGTGTGCTTTTTCCTAAGGTATATTTGTTAATACGATTGCTGCCTATTCCCATTACTCCTCTCATTCCTCCTGTACCAAATTCCAAATTTTTATAAAAACTTTCTTTTAATTGGTCAGGAAACGAAGCAATCATTTCATATACTTTATCCTGCGTTTCTTTATCAAAAGGTGGATTTAACCACTCTTCCGCTTCTTTTAAAATATTCATTGTTGCATCCATTGATTGCATTGTGTATTTGCGATTTTATTTTATAACTGCTAAATTTTGAAAAGTTTTTTCTTTAGTTTCTCAAGTCTTGTTTCTTTTTCAATTTCTTTTCCATATCCATATCCATATCCATAGTTATAACTATAACCGTAACTTGAACTAAAATCAATATCATTGACTACGTAACCCATATTTATAAGTTTTTGATCCTTATACAGCTTATTTGAATAAGATATTAAATTCTTTTGCGCTACTCCCGAACGGAACAAAAACAAAGTTGTATCTGCATACTTAGAAATCATAAGAGTATCACTTACCAATAAGGTTGGAGGCGTATCAAAAATAATGATATCATATACTTTTTTTACTTCATTTACTAAGCATTCAAAACGGGGATTAGACAGTAATAATGTTGGATTAGGCGGCATAATTCCAGAGAGTAAAATATCAAATGGAAAATCTTCGTCTCCACTACTGCATAATAAATTTTCCCATTGAATAGTTCCATCATGCAGATAATTGCTGAATCCGCGGGTTTCTTTTGTGGTATTGTTTAAATGTTTATGCAATTGCGGATTTCTAAAATCAGATCCTATTATGATTACTTTTTTATCCAGATGTGCATAAGCAGCCGCTAAATTATAGGAAACAAAAGTCTTTCCTTCTCCTTTTATAGATGACGTGACAAATATTACTTTCCCCAGTTCATCTTCAGTAAAAGGAGTAATAAAATTGGTATTATTGGCCAAAGTTCTAAAAGCTTCCAAATTTTGCATCTTGGAGTCTTTATCATCCTTTAATGAAGGTAGTTCTGCTAAGATAGGAATTACTGTGTTTGTATTTTCCACATCAGCAGCTGTATATATTTTATTATCTAATTTAAAAAGTATAAATAAAATACTAAACGGAATACAAAAACCGATAAGAAACGCTATCAATATAATCTTATTTTTTTGAGGAGATACTGGATGAATATCTGTTATCGCATAATCTATAATTTTAGTATTAGGTATTGTTACGGCCAGATTTATCGAAGCTTCTTCCCTTTTTTGAAGCAGCAGTAAATACAAACTTTCTTTCAAATTCTGCTGGCGTTCTATACTTCTCAGCACTTTTTCTTTTTCAGGAAGAGAAGCAAAACTTCCTTCAGCCTCTTTCTGGGCAGATTCACTCTTAACAAGAGTTGTTCTGAGCTGCTGTTTATAGCCTTTTACAGAATTTATGATATTATTTCTTAAATTCGTGAGTGTGCTCACTAACAGCTGTACGGAGGGGTTGCCGCTTCCTGCACTGGTTTGAAATTTTTGATAGGATAAAACCGCTGTATTGTAATCGGCAACTAATTGATTGATTACTAAATTTTGTATCCCAATATCCGCCGGCAGAAGTTCGAATGCTTTTTGAGATTCGATACTGTTCTTAAGCAGATCTGCCAGTAATAATTGTGATTCTATATCAAATGAAGACTGCTCTTTAGCTGCTCTCTGAAGAATACTTGAACCTGCATCTTCTTGAATAAAGCTGAGTTTATTATTCTTTTTATAATTCTTTTTGGAACTTTCTATAGAATCAAGTTCTCTTCTCAAGTATACAAACCGGTCATCAACAAAATTAATGGTTCTTCTGGAGACTTCTTTTTTATCCGTAATTCCGTCGGCTTCATAAACATCAATCAAATTATTGATAACGGCTTCTGACTGAGGTCCGTTTGTACCTTTTAATGAAATTGATAATATGTCGCTGTCTTTCCCCTCAGCATCCACTTCAAAGGCATCACTTAGTTCCAAAGCAGTTTTATGAAGCGTTTTTAAAACCACATTGAAACTCTTATTAGTGTTTTTCGTCATTACTGCCCCAAAAGCCGGCTTTATAGTTATGGGTAAATTGGGAATGTTTTTGTCTAATACATATCCTTTTACCTCAAAACTTTCTCCAGATATAATATCTAAAATAGTATATCCTGATGCCGTTACTGTTATGGTATAGTTCAATGCGCTTTTCAGATTGGATGCGCCATCACGATAACCCACAATAAAAGGCGGGTTATAAATCTGTTTGGATGTCACTCTGGAATTATAATAATATTCTACATTTAACTTCAAATTTTTAACCACCTGTTCGGACAAGTGGACTGATTTGAGCAGTGCGATCTCATTCTCTAAGTTTATGGTAGATTTATTAAATAATTTAGAAACATCTAAAGTAAAATTTGAGTTTTCCTTATCATTCAACAGTTTAACTTTAGCCTCCGATTTGTATACCACATTCGCATATCTTAAATAAACAAAAGCGCTGAATAAAGAAATAATTATCGACAATAAAAAGGCCGACCAGTACTTTAAATATTTATTGATAATTTGTTTTAAATCTGCTGAATTATTTTCTTCAATAAAATCGAAATATTCATTTTTATCACTATTCATGAGTTGATTTATCTTGCAATTAATATTATAGAGCTTAGAAGTAAGGATGCTATGGTTAGTATTGTACTTGCATTTCCTATATAACCTGCAGTTTTTACTTTAGCATCATTTGGATTAACGACCAGTATATCATTCTGATGAACCTGATATTGCTCCTCATTCATCCAGCCGGCTGTTGTTAAATCTACATGCGTGATGGTTCTTTTTCCTTCAGATTCTCTAATCAGCAGCATGTCATTACGTTTTCCGTTTATTGTTAAATCTCCAGCATAGCCGAGAGCTTGAGGTATCGAAATCGACTGTTCTAAAAAGGAATAAGTTCCCGGCGATTTTACTTCTCCTAAAACCGTTACTTTTGCATTCAAAATACGCACTGATACGGAAGGATTAACTAAATGTCCTCCTTTTTCAAGTTCAGATTTAATCTTTGTTTCCAGGTCTTTTACAGACAGGCCCGAAGTGTTTATTTCTCCTAAAACTGGCAGTACAATTGTTTTATCGGGAGAGACCAGATAACCCTGAACTTTCAAAATATCTATTGTACTGCTTACACCAGCTGTGTTCGCGCCCTGAATGTTGTATGGCAGAGCAGTTTCAGGCACTAAGGCCCCGATTCTAATACTTAGAATATCATTTGGTTCAATAGAAACAGGTTTTAAATTTGCTGCGGCTGATGCATAATTACCTGCATCCTGAAAATAAATAATATCTTTTCTAGAAGAACAGGATGAAAATAAAATACTAATAAAAAGTATATATACTAATCGATTCATTATAATTGGGAATAAATTTTAAAATTTAAGGCATTAGGATTGTGCTGTCTGTAAAAACAGCCGTCAGATATAACAGCAGTTACATCGAATTGGACAATTCACCTGATTCGTACTGGGCTGTTTTCTTTGCTTTTATTTTATCATTTAATTTAGACAATCGGTGTAACTGTTTTTTCTGAACTTTATCTTTAATATAAAATCGATACAATTCTTTACCAATAAAAAAACCGGCAATAGAAATGCCTGAAAGAAATCCGGCAACATAATAGGTAACATTCATAATTATTTAGTTTTTACGTTAAAAAGCATTTTCATCCCCCTTGAGGGTTAATACAACTGTCAGCAGGCAGATTTTCAAGTCTTTTATAAGACTCCAGTTTTGCAGATAATCTATATCCGCTTTAACCCTCCGTTTCATATCAGAAACTTTTTTAGTTTCGCCTCTGTGTCCCGATATTTGTGCTAAACCGGTAATTCCCGGTTTTACAAAATGACGCACCATAAAATCATTAATCTGGTTATTATAATCTTCTGTGTGTTTGAGCATATGAGGACGCGGTCCTACTACACTCATATCACCCATTAAAACATTGAAAAACTGGGGAAGTTCATCAAGGCTGGTTCTTCTTATAAACTTTCCAATAGGAGTAACACGCATATCCCCTTTTTTAGCCTGCAGGCTGTCGCTTTCTGTATTTACAGCCATGCTTCTAAATTTGTAGCAATAGAAGGACTGATTTTTTTTGCCTGTACGCAGTTGTTTGAATAAAACAGGCCCCTTACTTTGTTTTTTTATAATCAATGCGAGTACAGGATACAGCCATGATAAAATAAAAATGAGGACCAGCAGGCTGAAAACGATATCAAAAACGCGTTTTACCAGTCTGTTGTAAGCATTTTGCAGCGGTTCATTCCTTGGACGAATAATCTGAAAGTTTTCGTAGCTGGTGCTGCTGAAAGAAAATTTAGAAATATCAGATAAATCCGGAACAAATTTTAATCTGATGCAGTATCTGTCGGCCAGCTCAAAGTAGGTGTTTAAATCATCTATAAACTCGGTTTTCACTACAATATATAATTCCTGGATTCCTTTTTCCGATGCTTTGTGAATGGCATTTATAAGCTCGCGGTTAAAAGACTTTTTATCTCTTAAATTATACTCTTCAACGTCGTTTATAATCCCCAGGAAATCAAAAAAATGAGAGCTGCTTTCTAATTTAGATGCCAACTGGATACTCGTTGGATTAAATCCCCATATCGCAACAACAAAAGGCTTTCTGACCCATTTTTTTATATTGTTTAAAACAAAAGTGAAAATGACCCTGGAAAGGAGCAGATAAAAAAGCAGAAAAGAAAACTGTAAAATCCCAGCTCCGATGCTTAACTGGTATCTTTTTAATCCCTCAAAAAAAACAATATAACTTTCCCAAAAGAGAAACTGGAATAAGAAAACACGCCAGCTGTTACGGTAAAAAACAGGAAGGCTGAAAACTGTGTCCAGACGGTATAAATTAAAATATAAAGTAGCCAGCAGCCATTCTCCCAAGGCGATCCAATGAGTATTCTTGACAAAAGACGAAGTCCACTGTACACTTGTTTCCTCAGCAAAGTAAAGAAATAAGGATATGCTAATAACTACAGCAAAAATATCAGATAAGATACTGCAAAAAATAAAAGTAAATTTATGTCTGTTACGCATTTTTATTAAAAAAATAATGATTTAACTTTTTGAGTGATAAAGCAGCCGTCCCGCCGCAGATGCCTCCTGCAATTCCAAAAAAAATATCCATAAAATCTGGATGCCGGTCTGATATAAAAAACTGTCCTGCTTCCGCCAGACAGACTATTACTGTGCAGATTATAACGGTCCTGCTTCCTGCAAAAACGGAATTTCTTTCCTTATCATAAGTATCTGATTCCCAACAAAAATCACACAAAAATCCTAACAGCAGAAAAGGAACTGCTGTACGCAGATTAAGGTATTCACTAGTCCATTCTATTATAATCCGGGGCAGATAGGTTTCTGTTTTTAAATTTGAGGAAGGCAGCCATGAATAATAAAAAACAGCTGCTGTGCAGATTAAAAATAATACTCCAGTCAGGACTCTGCTGCAGCTTTTGTGATTACTATTATCCATTACAGCGAAATTCTAAGCCACAGGTTCTAAATTCAAATACTGTTTTAATGCCCTGAGCTTTTTTCTCAATACTGCACTGAAGGCTGGAAGACCATGATATCTGTAGATTCGGTAATCCTCATAAAGAACTTCAAATACTCTGCTACGGGACGTACTCAAACCGCCCATTTTCATTTTTACTAGATAAGTGTTAAGGTAAGCCAGCTTTACTCTGCTTTTAAATAAATAGCGTAGTAAAAACTCGGTATCTGAAGCTATTTTAAAATCAAGATTATAATAGCCTAGTTTTTCAATAATACTTTTTCTTAAATATACTGTAGGATGAAGAGGCAGCCAGCCGGATTTTATTTTTTTGTAATTGTAAGCTCCTCCTATTCTGTCTCGCACAATTTTTTCTTCCGCGTCATTAGTTACATAAATTCCATCACCATAAACTCCATCACGGGAAGGAAACATTTTAAACATGGTAACAATTTTTGAGACAACCTCATTATCGTAAAACACATCATCAGAATGCATCAGTCCGATAATATCTCCCCCTGCTATTTTCAGGCCTTTATTAATAGCATCATACATCCCATTATCCGGTTCAGACAGATATGTGCTGATTCTTTGTCCATAAGATTGAATAATTTCCTTTGTGCCGTCAGTTGAATTTCCGTCTATAACAATATATTCAATATCGGGGTAATTCTGGGATAAAACACTCTCTATACAATTTGTAATGGTTTCTTTTCTATTGTAACAGATCGTAATGATAGAAACTTTCATAATTATTTTTTTAGTTAATTTAATATTGAAGCAGGCACAACTGGTAAAAAAACACAGGAACAGACAGCAGAGCATTTTTTTAACATCAAAAACAGATCAGATTACGCTAACTGTATATAATAATTGAATACAGAGAACGTCCATTATAGCTTTTTTGATTATCAAAAAAAGGATATGGTAATTTAAAATACCGCGGCCGGATTCTAAAAAAATTACCAGCGTTCTTTTACCATTTTAAGTGGATTGCCACTAAACACCCCGTTTTCAGGTAATGATTTTGTTACTACTGAACCAGCAGAAACGATAGTATTAATCCCTATCTTAACGTTGGGACCAACAAATGAGGCTGCACCTACCCAGCTTCCATCTTCCAGTACTATCACCCCATTTCTATAAGGCATTGTAGGATCTTTATAATCATGATTGCCTCCGCAGACAAAAACTTTCTGACTGATACATACATTATTACCTATTGTAAGTAATTCAAAATTCAAAAGAAACACCTCTTCACCAATCCAAACATTATCTCCGACAACCAGCTTCCATGGAAAATGGATGTTCACTCTGGGTTTAATTACTAATCCTTTACCAACTTTGGCCCCAAAGGCTTTCAATAAAAACACCTTAAATTTAGAAGGGTAAGGAATAGCAGATAGAAAAAAAACAACCTTTACTGCATACCACAGCATTTCTTTTGCCTTCGATGCACCTCTGTCGAGACCTAAACGGGAATTAAATAAATCTAAACGAACTTTTTTCATAATAATTCAAATTAAATATGTTTGATGACTTTAAAAACTTTAGCTGCAAATTGTTCTTCTGTAAAATACGATTGAACATACACTGCATTAATCCTGCTGTATTTATCGATACATTCTTCTAATTTTTCATTGATTTCCAGCAGCGTATTAAATATGGATTCCGGGCTTTTCGAGGAAACAAAACGGCCATTTTCTGCACTGATAATATCTGGTATTCCAGAAAATTTTGTTGTAACAATTATATTCCCAGTCGCCATAGCTTCTATCAATGAAATCGGCTGTCCTTCCATACGGTAGTAGGTAGGCAGAACAAAAACATTAGATTTCTCCAGCAGGTCAATTTTGCTCTGGCCCGAGACAACACCGTGGTACTTAATAAAGCCCTGCAGTTCCCTGAATTTATGATTTATAACAATCTCAGATTCATCTTCAATTTTACCGGCTATGTCTGCCTCAAAAACAATTCCCTCGTTTTTCAACAGAATTAAGCTGTCCAAAAAGTCAAGGATTCCTTTTTCTTCCATTAGATTACTCAAATAAAGAAGCCTGAGTTTATCTTTTGGTTTAGATATTTCTTTATTCTGAACTAAATCATCCTGAGCAAAATTCTCCACTATAAAGACCTTTTTGGGATTAAGCAGTCCATCAAAATTGCTCCTTAAAGAATTAGAAAGGACAATTCCTGCCGCAGCTTTACGGATGCAGAATGCAAAGCATCTCTTTTTAAACCCTTTTAAAGATTTATACTCATTCCCCAGATGATTTCCATGAATATGTATAATGTAAGGTCTTCCAGCTGCGAGACAATAGAAATAAAAAGGCATGTATTTTACTATCCCAAAAAAGGTCTGTCCTGGCGTTGTATAAACGATATCTGATTTAGAAACAGCCGTTATTTTTTTATAAACCTTTAAAAATGAAAAGACTTTACTAAAGGAGAAATGCCCGACATTTTCTGAAGAAATATTTTTTGAATTTGTATTAATTACATCCACGGAAATCTCCTTTTTCAGTTTTAACTGCTTTAAAAGAATTTCATTAGCTAACGAACAGCCGTTGATAGGCTGGGGAAACGGACCGATAATAAGTATCTTCATATTTTTATATTCTATCTTTCTTTATTAATGAACTCTCCATATGTTGTTCCCACCGGAGGGCCTTTTCGGTTAGTTTTCCAATTATCTGCGCCGGATTTCCAATAACAACAGCATCAGAATCAATAGTTCCTCTCACAACGCTTCCAGCTCCGATAACGACATTATCATGAATAATAGTTCCGGGCATGATAATAGCTCCCATACCTATAAATACATTTCTGCCGATATGAATTTCTTTTTTGAAAGCAAGATCTGTGTCGGGCTTTTTATTCAACGCAATAAGACCGGTAGTTAAGGAATAATCATGCGTGAGCAGGATGACTTTTTCGGAGATGACTACACGCTCTGATAAGTAAATTTTATTAAAATCATCAAACCTTACCTGCGTTGAAATATACCTTGGAAGGCCATTCATTTTAACTCCGACCATTTTCAAAATAAAATTGTAACCCATCATATAAAATCTGGGCATTCTGCCGTCAAGCGGTTTTAAAAAAGTCTTAAGAATATGAAATGTTAATTTTAAAAACAGTCTCTTAATCATAATTTTTTATGTATTATGTTTTTTGCTAAACCTGCAAAATAGCGCAGTTCATTTGTTTTGAAATAAAGCAGGACAATAATGATATTGGGAACTAATAAAGCAACTGCACTCTTTGCGGCAAAACCGGAGAAACTATCCGAAAAAAACGACTGCAGAGAGCATACTGTTATGTAAGAAATAAACAGGATACCTGTGTATTTAAGAATTGTTATGTAATAAGGCAGCACCTTTTTTTGAAAACCATATTTGAAAACCACGTACGGCTCCCACCATATATTGGTTGTCAGGTTGCTGATTATTGTTGCGATAATTACTGATTCCACACCCCATTTCAAAACCAGCAGAAAATAAAAGGAAAAGAATAAATTAATGACTGCTTCAAATAAAGATTTCCATTTAATGGGCCAGAAAAGGCCTTTGGCATCTATAAAAATCTGAGAGGTAATTCTCATTCTGTCCAAATAGAAATTAAATGTGATTAGAAAAGTAATCAATACAGAAAAGACATATTCTTTCCCCCAGATTAAATTGATAAACGGATTTACCAATGTACTCAAGGCTATAAAACAGCATATTGCGAAATAAGCATTGATAAAGAACAGCTTATTAAAAAAATTATGCGATTCATCATTTGATTTTTGTGCTACATAATTGCCGACACTTGCGGTAACAGGCAGCATAATCTGCATAAAAACAATTCTAATTGTATTGGTAAGCAATAAATAATTAGAATATATTCCCATCACTATAATTCCCACAAACTTTGAAATCAGTAAATCGTCTACTCCTGTAATAACCACAGAACCAAGCTTGCTGAATGACATGGCAAACACATTTCTTTTCAAAGCATCTTTGTCTATTTTATCAATTTTCTCATCCTTATTTGCTCTTAGATAAGGGAAGAGTTTATCTGCCTTTTTTGAAATAAAATAATTTCCTAAAAAAGTACAGGCAATTTGAATAATCAGAAAGCTTAGGAAATCGTGAAATACAAACAACACACCGATCTGCAGACTGCCTTTTATGATATTAAAATAAAGCTGGTTTAATGAATCAATATGTCCATTCTGGCTAGCAATGATTAATGATCTTTTATAGTTAAAGAAATAACTCACCGAGGTATTTAAAAGATAAAGCAGATAAATAATACATAATGGAGGAAGCGCTGCCGGGAGTTCAGATAAATCATTAATAAAAAAATCTAAAAATGGAATCAGCACCAGCCCAGCAAGGAAAATAAATGTCCCGATGGTTTCATAAACCCGGGCATAATAATTCATAAGCTTTGAAACCCTGATTTCGTCTTTTACTGCCAGCGGTGCATACATGGCATAAATAATTGCTGTTCCAAAACCTATTTCAGCAAAGGACAATACCGAAAGTATATTGGTAAATAACCCATTAATTCCTAAATAAGCTGCTCCTAAAGTTTTTATAAATATCGTACGTACTGCAAAATTTAAAATAATCGTTATCAGCTGCCCTATTAAAGCTGCTGCAGAATTTTTTATAGAACTCCGGGTCCTGTTTGTTGTCATTAAAATTATTATTTAAAGTATTATTTCTCCCAATAAACATTTTTCTTAACCATTACTGCCGGTACACCGCCAATGATTATGTTGGGCTCTGAAAAAGATTTTGTTACAATGGAACCTAAAGCTACTATGCTGTTATCTGAAATTGTTACTCCTTTGAGAATAGCTGCATAGCTTGCTATCCAGACCTGACTGCCAATTTTTATTGGTCTGTTTGCATTGATAATCCTATTATCCTGATCATAAATAGGATGACCATCTCCATCACGGATATGAATATTCCAGCCTGCCAGTATATTGTCTCCAAAAGTTACAATAGTATTACTGGCGCAGAAGAAATTCTGGTTTGCAGTAAAGTTTTTTCCAAAAATGATCTGTCCCTCGTTGTCTGTCCGTAAAGAAACTCCTCTTGCAAAATGTGCACTTCCGTCAAAAATAACTTTACAGTTTTTTTTTATTGTCCAATAACTAAAGCGGTTGCATTCATTTCCCAAAGCACCTTCTCCCCAGCCGATTTTAATCATTCCAAATACTGCTTCTGCATTTAGTACAACAGTATTCCTGTGCAGCGAGCAGAACTTAGTTCTGTAATCTACCAAGATCGGAAGCTTAAAAGCTGTTTTAGGTTCAAACAGACAGAAATTAAAATAGATCGTTTTAGGGAGACTCAGACTTAACCGTATTATTTTTTTTAACAAATTAATCATGAGTGCTTATTTAATATCGTATTACATAATTTTATTAATTCTTCGCCTGAATGCGTCCAACTGTATTTTTTGGCATTTTCATAACCTGACTCAATCAGCTTTTTTCGAAATTCAGCATCAAGTATAATACGCTCTAAAGCATCTGTTGTCTGCTCAATTTTAAATGGATCTACTAATACTGCTGCATCGCCGGCTACCTCTGGCATAGAAGAAACATTAGAAGTAATAACAGGAGTTCCTGCCGCCATGGCTTCTATAATGGGCAGCCCAAAACCTTCGTAAGACGATATAAATGCCATCGCTAAAGCCAATTTGTAAACCGCTGGTTTGTCTTCTTCATCAATGTAAGAAGTAAAGAAAACCTGTTTTTCTATCTTAAGATTTACTGCCAGTTTTTTTAATTCTTCATTTCCCTGGGTAATTACCAGACTGATTTCTTCTCTTATATCTCCGGAAAGCAAAGCATAAGCCCGAATCAAATTATCTACATTTTTATGTTTGCGTATTCCTCCCAGATACACCACAAACTTATTGGGCAGCTGATATTTTTCTTTGACTTTTGTTAAGTGTTCTTGTTCAATTTCGTTGCTATACAACTCAAAATCAACGCCATTAGGAATGACAAAAATTTTATTTTTGTTGTATAAAAACTCTTCCAGAATGTCTTTTTTAGAAGCCTCTGAAATGGTAATCAGATAATCAGAATACCTGATCGCATAATCTATATCATTTCTGTAATCTGTTTTTATGCTGCTGTTTTCTGTGGCAACTCTTAAAGGAATTAAATCATGAATCGTACTTATTACAATACCACTATAATTTACTCTTGGAATTTTATAAGTCAGAAACAAATTAATATCTGACTCACCTTCCATCATATTGTGATAATAAAAAGGCAGTGCTTTTTTTATTAATCTGGAATAAACAACTTTAACCGGAATAGCTGAATATTTTACAGGAAAGGAAAATCTCCCTAATTCTTTCTTTTTGACACCTCTTACAAAATTAAAACTGCCGAAAATTTTATATAATTTACTTTTTTCTAATTCGGCTATTAATTTATTGGCAAAGAGAGCAATACCGGAACCTTGATTGTTTACAGGCTGTAGATTTATATTTATAGTATTTCTTTTCATTGTACAGAATTTACTTTAAGCTGCTGATAAAATTTTTTGTAATTGGCCTCCGCATTACATCTTTCTTCCCAGATTCTTCTAGACTGTCTGCACATGTCGTTGAATTCTTCGGCCTCTAATAAAGCTGTTTTGGTCAGTATATTAAGCAGTTCTTCGTTAGTAAAATCTTTATCCAGTAAAAAACCATTGACTCCATTTTCTACAATCTCTGCCGTTCCCCCAACATTTGTAGCGATTATAATTTTCCCAAAAGACATGGCTTCCATAATAGAAACAGGAACTCCTTCGTTTTCGCTTACATTGATAAAAACATCATAGGTTTTATTGGCATATTCCTGAAGTACTTTTTCATTGCTGTAAGCTCCCATCAATTTTACCGATACCTGAGGATTATCGATCTGTGCGGCCATTTTTTTTATCTTCTCAAATTCTTCTCCATCACCATAATGCACCCACTCTATCTTTACCGAAAGCTTTGAAACTGCTTCAAGAATAGCAGATACTCTTTTAACAGGACGCATCCAGGAACAGGAAACAAGATGCAGTGTTTCGCTTTTAGGAAAAATCTTTACTCCTTTGTCCAAAGAACCAAGTCTTGACAATTCTAATTTATCGCTGTGCTGCGGATACTTTTTATTCAAATATGCTACACCATCTTTTGAAATCGAATGAATTTCATTCATCTCAGATAAGATGTATTCTCTCATAGGCAGATAGCGGCCTGCATCAGCATACTCGTAGAGATCAAATCGATGACAGCGGGTTATTTCTTTTTCAAAACGGATTACTTTTTTAAGTTTCCTTTTTAATGAAATAATTACAAAAGCACTAATATGCATCCAGTAAGAATACAATACGATATCACAGTTCTTATACTTCTCCTTGATAATATTTTTTAAATCATCTAACGCGTTGTGTGCAATAAATAAAAAGACAAACAGCTGTTTAACATTTCTTAATGTCAGTCGTTTTGTCTGTATCAAAAGCCATAATTCTTTATAAAACTTTGAATTAGTGCAAGTCAAAAAAAGGAGTTTTATTATTCTTGATTTACTTTTATAAGAAAGAGCACTGTTGTAAAATGTTATCAACTGTTTTGGTTTCTTATAAATAATATCCTCAAACGTCAGGGCGCCATAAACTAAAATCGGAAAACATACTATTTCGTCAAAACCAGAGGCGTATTCTAATTCATTGGATAAAAAATCTTCCGATTTTCCATAAGGAAACTGCGTATTGACTACGATGAGTACTCTTTTTTTACTATTTTTCATTTTTTTAGACAATAGACCCAGCTGTCCATCTATAATTTAGATTCTTTACACGAGCCTCAGCTCTCCTATATTTGTTTTGTTTTAAAACTCCCATACGGTTTACCCATAAGACAAACCAATAAAAAAGTATGTATTTACTCCAGCAGAAAATAATCGTCTGCAGACAATAACAATGGACTAATCCCATAAGAATGGACATCCAGATGTACATGTATTTATAGTACAAATCCTGAATAACTTTAGAAGCTGCTTCCATTCTTACTAAAAGCATAATCATAATATAATTCCCTAAAATCAGAACCGGCCAGCCCAGCATATTACCACCTATAATTAAAAAACCTCCTGAAAGCGACAGCATCTGTCCCCTGTCATCTCTTTGTTTTAATGAATCTTTAAAAACATCAGAGGAAGAACGCAAATCTTCCAGACTATTGGATACGGTCTTAAAACCCGGCAGATCAGACAAACCTGAAAGTCCATCTGAAAAATCTTTAATCAAAGCCTCATTTGATTTAGCAGCGCTTATACCGATCGAGGCCTGATAAGAACGTGCAACAGTCCAGAGACCATTTGCATACTCTTCTATAAAATTGGAAACTACCACACTGGAATCGCCGCTTTCCAAAGTCTTTGCATTATCTTCTGCAAATTGTTTATTTACATAGGACAAAACCATAATTATAATGGCGAACGGAAGTAAAAATGCCAGAATTTTTGTTTTTAACTGCGGATAACTTACAATCAAAATGGTAATTGTAGCAATCGCCGTTTCGTATATTAGGGAACGATTAGTTCCAAAATAAGATATAAAATTAAAAATGGCGGCAATGACACCTAAGCTGAAATACAACTGAAAACCAGCTTTGTTTCTCGCATATTTTTTTGCCTCAGCAAGCAATAGTATGAAAATGAAGATTTTTATACTGTTAAAAATTGTGGCATCAAATACAACTGCGACTTTAGATACTGATTCTTTTAATGCTAATATATTCAGTCCAGGCATCCAGGAATTAAAACGGACTAAAAGGAATAAAAAATAAATAATCAGCACTCGTTTTCCGTAGGAATTTAGAGGAAGCTGTCTTTGCGAAATATCTTTCTTCCGATATTTTTTAATATAAAAAGGAAACCATTTTTTTATAACTGCACAGGCAATAAATAGTTCAATTCCATAAATAAGGACTGCAATATCATACGAATCAGCTTTGGCTCCAGGCATCCTGAAATTCAATTTTCCTTCCGAAAGCGTAATAAGAAAGGGCTGAATAATGTATCGAACAACAACAATACTGTAATAAATTTTAAGTCCTATTCCCTGCTTATGATAACGAATTATTGTACTACCATAAATAGATATGCATACTGTGAAAAATAAAGGAATTAAAAACAGTAATTCCAGACCCTTTCTGGCAATTGGCTGGTTATGTATATAATAACTCTCCATTATGCCCAGCAGCGCTAATCCAATTGTAATATAATTATGATTCTTCAAACTTAAACAGCTGCGTTAAAATACTCTACAACACCCCGAAGCGTAACAGACATGTCACATCTTTTCTGAGATGCTGACCTAATCTCTTCCGAAATATTACGATCTGAATTCTGGTACATTTTTTTATAAAATTCTATAAGTCCGTCAATGTCAACAGGAGTTTCATCTGGACTTATCTGATGTACATATTTTTCATTGTCCTGGCTTGAAAAGGCATCTACAGCGTAAGAAGATATCATAGGCAGTCCTTTTGCGGCATATTCCTTAGATTTTATTGTACTCTCTGTCTGTAATCCTATTCGGTGTATTGCAATTGAATTAACAGCAAGTTCTGCTTTCTCATAAAGAGCATCTAATTCACTGCCCGTTTTGAAACCGTAAAATATTACGTGTTTTTCAATGCCGTATTTTATCACTAATTCTTTATACCTTTTGATTTCATCTCCTTCACCGACTAAGTGGTAGATTATATTAATATCGCCTCCAAGCTGATAATACTCCTTCAGTCCTTCTATTAACCTGTCATAGCCATGGCAACTCATCGTAAGAGATACCGAAATCAAATGTATTTCATTGGCATTGTAAGGTTTCTTTTGTACCGGCGTAACATTTTCATAAATGATACCGTTAATAGTATTTATGGTCTTTATACCGAAAATCTTATGATCATTTGAATAAGTAACAATTCGCCCAACATAAAGTCTCAGCAAAAAATTAGAAGAAGCATCCATGAAATACCGCATTGCTCCTCCCTTCCACTTAAGCAGTTCGTGCTTGTAAGGAAACGTTGGGATTTCAATAACAATTTTACTCTTTTTTTTACTTAATATTCTCAGAGAATTGAGAAACAAAAAATCACACAGATGATACCTGGTGTAAATAAAATTATAGCTGTTTACCGAAAGTGTTTTATCAATAAAGGAATACATCTTGAGTCTTCGATTGGCATTTCCCAAAGGAATCGTTTCAAAAAAATTATTATTCAGATAATAAAGACAGTCTGGACCATAAGATATAAGCGTGACATTATATGATTTAATAAAAACTTTATATTGATTTAGTATTTTTTTAGACACCCCATTTAATTTTTCAAAATCAATTATGACTGGCGCTATATATAGTAACTGTTTCATTTTCTTTTAAAGTATTAATTTTGATTCTTAAAGTTTTTTAATTCTAAACAAAACAACTGCCTCTTCCCCAAGCAGACTTAACTTTAACAGATCCCTCCAAAACTTCAACGGTTTGTTTTACGATATGCAGTTCAATGTCGTATACTACTGAGTTATTAGATTTTCTGAAAAACTCATCAAATACTTTGTCCTGACTCATCTCAGCAATTCCAATTCCGTTATCTGAGACAGAAATTCAAAGTGCATTGCCGCCTGAATAACCTTCTATGACTATCACTTTGTCAGTAAATTCTTTTTTATAATATTTTATGACATTTCCCATCAAATTTCCCATACCGCATTTAACCTAAATTTATCTGACAAAAAGGCTTTCTGCTCTTTCAATATTTACTTAAAAATGAATTCCTAAAGTTTTTATTTCATTAGAAAAAAACTCGGCGGCTTCCATCACGTTTTTTTTAAGTGGAATTTTAGTGATTTGAAATTCTGGATAATCGGCTTTTGATTTTTTTAGATTGTTTCGAATCGTCTGGTCTGGATGAAACGCAGGTCTTTTATCAAAATGGACTCGAATATCATTTCTGAATCCCTATTTATATGCAGACATTCTAAAACTTCACTGTTTTGTATGTTTTTAAATTTATTGAGAAACTGCGGACAATGATTCCAGAACAAAACTGGAATTCCATATGAATTAATTCTTAAAAGATCTATCAAATCATTTTCCGAATAAGAAAACAAAAACAATTGATTTTTACTTTTATTTTTGATCTGTATTCTAACCGACAACATTGAAAAAAAAGATATTCGAAAAGTCTATAGAAAAGTTTAACGGAATATGTAATTCAATTACAAGCCGAATGAAACTTCTTTTATATTTTCAACATTGGCTAAAAACCATTCATATGTTTTTGCAATCCCGTCTTTAAGGCTAACCTTTTGTTTCCAGCCTAATTGCTGCATTTTTGAACTATCCATCCATTTTCGGGGTGTTCCGTCAGGCATAGAAGTATCCCAGATAATTTTACCCTGATGTCCTACGATGCTTTGAATCATTAATGCCAATTCTTTGATGCTTAAATCTTCACCTGATCCCACATTGTATAAATAATCCGGCAGTCTGTTTTCTAAAGCAAAAATAACGGCCTGCGCCATATCGTCTGCATGAAGGAATTCTCGCATGGGTTTTCCTGTCCCCCAAAGTATTACTGTTGCATGATTATTTTGCTTAGCCTGATGAAACTTTCTGATCATAGCAGGTAAAACATGTGAACTTTTTAAATCAAAATTATCATGAATCCCATACAAATTAGTAGGCATCAGGCTTACATAGTCTTTTGAAAATTCTTTACGGACGGCCTGACAAGCTTTTATTCCTGAAATTTTTGCCAGGGCATACCATTCATTGGTTGGCTCCAATGCAGCTGTTAATAAATAATCTTCCTGAATGGGCTGCGGTGCCATTTTGGGATAAATACAGGAACTTCCTAAGAAAATAAACTTCTCTATTCCTGACTTTAAAGCGGTATCAATTAAATTATTCTGAATCTGCATATTCTCCATAATAAACTGATAGGGATAATTATTGTTTGCCAGAATCCCTCCTACTTTTGCTGCCGCATCTACAACCGCCGTCGGTTTCTCCTTTTCAAAAAATGCCTGAACAGACTGCTGGTCACGCAGGTCCATCTCGCTGCTTGACTGTCCGATTAGATTTTGATAACCTGCATTCTCCAATGCTCTCCATACTGCAGACCCAACCATACCGCGATGACCTGCAATGTATATTTTGGAAGTTTTATCTATATTCATTTTACTCGTAATAGTTCATTGTTTGGTATCCTGCTTCTTCTAAATGATGATCTTTCTGCATTATCTTAATATCAGACTGCATCATATCATTTACTAAATCCTGTAAGTCATATTCAGGCATCCATCCTAATTTAGTATTCGCTTTTGTTGCGTCTCCAATTAATAATTCCACTTCTGTTGGACGGAAATAACGAGGATTTACCGCTAAGATTTCTTTTCCTATTTCTATTTGAAAATCAGGATTATTACATGCTGCTATGTAAGCCTTTTCTTCAACTCCGTTTCCTTTAAATTCAATTTCTACCCCTACATAAGCAAAACTCATCTTGACAAAATCACGAACTGTAGTAGTTGTTCCTGTAGCTATTACCCAGTCTTCGGGCTCGTCGGTCTGAAGAATCATCCACATCATACGGACATAATCCTTGGCATGTCCCCAGTCTCTCTGAGCATCCAGGTTTCCTAAATAAAATTTTTCCTGTAATCCTAAAGCAATACGGGATACTGCACGGGTAATTTTTCTGGTTACAAAAGTTTCCCCGCGGATTGGCGATTCATGGTTAAATAGAATTCCGTTGCAGGCATAAATGCCATAAGCTTCTCTGTAATTTACTGTGATCCAGTAGGCATACATTTTAGCAACTGCATAAGGGGAACGCGGGTAAAAGGGTGTTTTTTCTGTCTGTGGAACTTCCTGCACTTTTCCATATAGTTCAGATGTAGAAGCCTGATAAATGCGCGTCTTTTTTTCCAATCCTAATAAACGAACTGCATCTAAAATTCTTAAAGTCCCCAATCCGTCAGCATTACCTGTGTACTCTGGTACTTCAAAAGACACCTGAACATGGCTCATCGCTGCAAGATTGTAAATCTCATCGGGCTGTATTTCCTGAATGAGACGAATTAAATTTGTACTGTCGGTCATCTCGCCGTAATGGAGTATAAAGCGCTGGTTATCTACGTGCGGATCCTGATATAAATGATCGATACGATCTGTATTAAATAAAGAAGAGCGTCTTTTAAGTCCGTGTACTATATAGCCCTTTTTAAGTAAAAATTCACTTAAGTAAGCGCCGTCCTGTCCTGTAACTCCGGTTATTAAAGCTGTTTTTGGTGTGTTAGTCATAATATTTCTGATGTTGTAATAATTTTGTTTTTAACTGTGCTTTATACTGCCTTTACAGTAACGGAGAATTAACCGTTTCTAATTCCTGATAAACTCGTTTTACTTCTTGAGACTTTTCTTTTTTTACTACCAAAAAAGCATCAGGAGTATGAACTAAAAGGCAGTTTTCCACGCCAATAAAAGAAGTGTGGACGTTTGATCCAATTAAAATATTTCCGTTAGCATCAGCCTTATGGCCTTTCTTGACTAAATAATCATAAACGGACTCGAATGATCCCAGATCTGACCAGTCAAATTGTGAAGCCACAACCTTTATACTAGAACTGCGTTCCATCACAGCATAATCAATACTAATCGAAGGAATCTGCATAGACAGATCATAATCTAAGAAACCGGAATCATTAGAGTCCCATGCTAATTTTGCGTTATTATAAACTTCTGGTTCCAGTTTTTGAAGTTCCTGCAGAAATACTCCTGCCTTAAAGCAAAAAAGGCCACTGTTCCAATAAAAATTACCCTTTTCTAAAAATTCCTCTGCCTTATTCAAGACTGGTTTTTCATGAAAAGCCAGCACATTTTCTCCTTCGAACTCAATATATCCATAACCCGTTTCAGGTTTAGAAGGCTTAATGCCAAAAGTGACTAGAGAATCATTCTCAGCAATAACAAAAGCTCGTTTTAATGATGAAAGATATTCTTCCTCTCCGCTGATAATATGATCTGAAGGTGTCACTATTAAGATATCATCTTCTTTAGACTGAAAAGCTGCAAAAGCAATAGCTGCAGCAGTATTTCTTGGTGCCGCCTCAACAATATGTGAGTGAGCAACAGAAAATTTTTCCATTACTTTACAGCTCATTGCATAATTTTCAACGTTACCTACAATCACTAATCTGTCAGCCATGCTTTTATTTCTGCTAATGGTCATTTCAAGCAATGAAATTCCGTCAAAGAAGTCAAGATATTGTTTAGGCTTCGCTTTTCGAGAAAGAGGCCATAATCTGCTCCCAACACCGCCGGTTAATACGACATGAACAATATTACTGTTGCCAATCATTTATTTTCGTTTAAAAGTTCCATTTGAAAAACTTCTCTTCGCAGACCGCTACTGGAAAAACGATGATCTCGTGTGTTAAAGTAGAGCTCTATTCCTTTTTCTTCACAATAAGCTCTTCCTGTAAAGTCTCTCTCTTTATATTCATCTCCTAAAAAACGCATATCAATTTGAAAAGACTGCAAAATGTCCTGCAAATCCTGTTCTGTCGCATAGGGAACTATTTCATCTACAAATTTACACCCCTTCAGCTGGATGTAACGTTCCACAACCGATTGACTTGGTTTATTCTTATCAGGACGGTCAAGTGTTGGATCGGTCTGAAGTCCAACTATTAGATAGTCACAATTTAATTTTGCTTCTTCCAGCATTTTAATATGCCCTGCATGCAGCAGGTCAAAAGCACTAAATGTAATTCCTGTTTTCATAATTGATTTAGATTAAAATATAAAAAAGCTTTTGTTGTATTAACATCGATAAAATGTGCAGAAAAAATTAAAAATTTCAAAGTTGAAAAAGGGTTAACCATGGATAGTCACATTTTAACTATCCCAAAATATTATAAATAATAAAGTATAACTATTAACTCTTGCGGAAAGCTCTTAGAAAATCATGATACTCATCATATCGTTTCAATTTCTATAAAGAATCAAAAATTAAAATTACACAAGCAAAATTATTATAAACGAAAGGTTAATATCGAAACTGTAAAAGATAATAAAACCCTATTTTGGAACATATAACTCTTTAAAGGATGAAAAAAAATATCCTAAAAATTAATTTTATCAGCTTTAAACTAATGGACAATTATACATGTTCAAATACAAGTACAAAACAATTAACTCTTCGATAAAACAACTGATTAAAGATTCGCCGCTCCCATTACCTAATATTAAAAGCTAAATATTTTCGAACCTCTTTTTATCATGATAGAAAAAACTATAAAGTAAATAACAATGAAAATCACAAAAATATGCTGTATTGGCGCTGGATATGTCGGCGGACCTACCATGGCAGTTATAGCACAAAAATGCCCACACCTTACAATCACGGTGGTTGATTTAAATCAAGAACGAATTGATGCCTGGAATGATGAAAACACAGACAATATCCCAATTTTTGAACCTGGTTTGAGCGCGGTTATAGCAGAAACAAGAGGTAAAAATTTATTTTTTTCGAACCAGGTCGAAAAGGCAATTGAAGAAGCTGATATCATTTTCATTTCCGTAAACACACCAACCAAAACCTATGGTAAAGGAAAAGGAATGGCAGCAGATTTAAAGTATATTGAACTATGCGCCAGACAAATCGCAAAAGTTTCAAAGGACAATAAAATTATAGTGGAAAAATCAACCCTTCCTGTGCGAACTGCCGAAGCCATCAAAAGCATACTTGATAATACGGGCAATGGAGTACAATTCCAAATTTTATCTAATCCAGAATTCTTAGCTGAAGGAACTGCCGTTTCTGATTTACTGAATCCAGATCGAATATTAATCGGTGGCGATCAGACACCTGAAGGACAAAAAGCCATACAGTCCTTAGTCGATATATATGCAAACTGGGTGCCTCATGATAAAATAATAACTACAAATGTGTGGTCGTCAGAATTGTCTAAATTGACTGCCAATGCTTTTTTAGCACAGCGGATATCATCTATCAATGCCTTATCGGAACTCTGTGAAAAAACAGGAGCCGACATTAGTGAAGTGGCTCTTGCTATAGGAATGGACAGCAGAATTGGATCAAAATTTCTTAAAGCTTCTGTAGGCTTCGGTGGTTCCTGTTTTAAAAAAGATATTTTAAACTTAGTTTATATTGCTAAAACATACGGACTGAATGAAACAGCCGATTATTGGGAACAAGTAATCATAATGAACGACCATCAGAAAAAAAGATTTGCTGACAGGATTGTAAAAACACTGTACAACACAGTAGCCGGAAAAAAAATCACATTTTTAGGCTGGGCCTTCAAAAAAGACACTAATGATACTAGAGAATCTGCAGCTATTTACGCCGCAGATGATTTAATAAATGAACAAGCGGTTATCTGCATTTACGACCCTAAAGTAAATCAAAAAAAGATCTTAGCTGATTTGAATTGCCTAGAAACCAGATCATTGAAAGAAAACACAAACAGTATCAGATCATTTGAAAATCCTTATGAAGCCTGCCATGGAGCTCACGCAATAGCAGTTCTAACAGAGTGGGACGAATTTATTGACTATGACTGGAAAAAAATCTATGATTCAATGCAGAAACCTGCTTTTGTTTTTGATGGAAGAAATATACTAAACAAAATAGAGCTGCAAAAGATCGGGTTTGTTTACCAAGGTATTGGTTCCTAATAAAAAGAATTGATAATAAATTACAAAATCAAAACAGTACAGAAATTATACTGTGCATATGAAAATGAAATCAAGAAACCATGATTTTATTTCATGACGGCATAAAACATTTAAAAAAGAGACTGCAATGAACTAATAATATTGCAGTCTCTTTTTTCTTTATAGATAATTTCTACCGCCAATAAAGCTTAAACATCTACAAAAGCCTTATGTATTTCTACAAAAACACATACTTATTGAGAACTTTGAAGCATAGCTTAAGAAAAGATTAGAGAATAGAAATATTTCTTTCTCCTTCTAATAAAACCAATACGCTTGTCAAAATTTATACAAATAACAAAACGTCTTTCTTTCGACTAGCCTTTTGAATTTCTAACTTAATAATTAAATATTTTTTTTCAATTTTTTCTGCTGAAAATCTAAAAGTCTGTGGTCATGTGTTTTCATCGTATTTACATAAAAATTACTGTGACTGCTGGATTGTTCTTCATTTTTTTTATCTGCATAGGTATTGAAAAAATACGATACGTCAAAAAATAATAAATCAGAAATCGAAACTTCAAAAATATCTGCCAGTCTGGATATTTTAGAAATAGTTATATCAATTTCACCTCTTTCAATTTTACCATACCCGCTGTAAGTCATTTCCAATTCACCAGCAACAAAATCTCTGGTTAGATTTTTCATTTCCCTTATGGTTCTGATATTTTGAGAAACAATTTTATTCATAATTTGATTAAATGTATTTGATAATAATATAATTTTAACAATTTATTCTTAGGAACAAATAAATAAAATCAAGATTTTAAAACCTAAAATTATACGTACTGTTTAAAAAAAAATAGCATAGAATTAAAATAGCATTACTACTGGTTCTGCAGGCAACATATTAATAATAGACAAGAATTTTATCTATGATTTTTTTACAAAGAAATTAAGAAAAAAATGCTACTATTTTAATCATCACTTTAAAATTTATCTTTTTAATTATCTGGTCAGCTAAAATATTTTTTTTATGTAATTCTTCATAATATATTTAATTGATTAACAGTACTCAAAATTGTCTACAACTAAATTTCATTCTGTCTGATATTAAAGTAGTAGGTGTGGTTTAATTGTGAAAGTATTTTTTTTTATATCATTATGTAAACTATTTTGTATATTTTTATATTTTTCAAACCGTTCAAGCTTGACCGTAACCACCAGCATTAACTCATTTATTTTAAACGGTTTAGTTAAAAAATCATCTACTCCATCCAGCAGACATTTACGTATCAAATCAATTTCGTTTTTTGCTGATAAAAAAATAAAAGGAATCTGACTTAACAATTTGTTTTTTTTTACGTTTTCATAAAATTCAGCACCATTCATAACAGGCATAACAATGTCACATATAATTAAATCAGGCATCCAAAAATCTAAAACATCCAACGCCTCCTGCCCATTAGCTACAGTTCTCACATCATAATTTTTAAATACCAGAAGTTCCTTTATGGTATCTCTTATATTGGGTTCATCGTCAACAAATAGAATTTTATTGGTGTCCATAAGGAAATGTCAATTTAATTGTTGTTCCAAAATTTTCTTTTGTTTTTAATTCTACAGTACCGTTTAAAAATTCCGTGAATTGTTTAACAATAACTAAGCCCAATCCAGAACCTATAATTGAATTGGTATTGGAAGCACGGAAAAATGAAGTAAATAAATTTGGGATATCCTTCTTGGGTATTCCCATTCCATAATCAATGACCTGTATTTCGATGCTATTTTCTAAATAGGTTATAATTAGTTCAGGATCAGGTTTACCGACAGAATATTTAAATGCATTATTAATGACATTTGTAAGTATGTGGACGATCAGTGACTCATCAGTAAAAAATATTCTTTTTACTCCTCTCTTGGTTACTCTAATATTACTTCTGTCATCATTATTAAAATAGGTCTTGGTTAATGTCTCAATAAATTCATTAAAATCTATAGGCTGAATTACTTTCTCGATTTTTTTGGCTTCCTGCTTTCCAAAAACTAAAATATTATTCATGAGTTCAGTCATTCTCTCTACCTCATTTTTTATTCTTGAAATAACAACCTTACATTCATCACACAGTCCTTTTTCCTGATGATTTAGCTTCATCTCTAAAAGTTCAGCATTAGAATAAATAACCGTTAAGGGGGTTCTAAATTGATGCGAAGCAATAGAAACAAAGTTAGATTTTAATTCATTAAATTTCCTTTCTTTTAAAAGTGCAGCTTCCATTTCTTTATCAGCTCTAATACGTTTAGTTATGTCCCTGCTCGAAGTCTGAAATCCTATAATATTTTTTTCTGAATCACGCATAACTTTTGTTGATGTTTCCAGCCAGATATAGGTGCCGTCACTTTTTTTAAGCCGAAATGCAATAGTTTCAATTTGTTTGTTTTTCAAAATAGAATTATAATATTTTTTAATATTACTTAAGTCTCTTTTATGAATAAAATCCCAAGGACATTTATGAATCAACTCTTCAAAATTATACCCTATTATATCATTTGATAAACTGGAAACATATAATAAATTCCCTTCTTTTGAATGCTGACAAATTAAGTCAGTTGTATTTTCAGCAATAAATCTAAATTTTGCTTCAGACAACACTAATTGTTTTTCTTTTTCCACCAGTTCACTAATATCCATGTATGTCCCAATAACTTTCGTAGGTATTCCATTTTTATTTCGTTTTAACAACCCTGAATATTTTGCAGTAATAGAATGTCCTTTCTTATGAATAATTCTTGTATTACCTTCAAAACGCTTTAATTTTCCAGTTATAAAATCATTAAAATCAATTAAAATTTTTTTACCATCAACAGTAGAAAAAATCTTTGTCCAAAAATCGGGGGTATTGTTAATTTCTTCATTCGTATAACCCAATATTCCAAACCAATTCAAACTGAAATCTGTTTTTCCAGTTTCAATATCAAATTCCCACATTGCCTGATTGGAACTAGACATAAAAAAATTGAACTTTTCAATAGTTCTCTCTAGTTTTGATATAGTAGTAGTCTGGCTAAGTCGCAGCCCTATACTTTTTATAATATGCTGTAATACAAGAATTTCCTCATCATCCCAAATCCGCTCCTTTTTGCAGTCTTCAAGTCCCATCCAACCGTAAAATACATTGTCAGAAAAAATTGGTGCAAAAAAATAAGATTTGACTGCACGAATATTGAATATCTCTTTTAGTAATTTATTATCAATATCTTTACATGCCCCAAACCTTAATTTATCTCTTGATAAAACAGTATCAATAGATAAAAAAGCATTATTAAGACTCCTGTTTACATCAAAATGGTCGATAAAAGAAATTATATCATCATTACACCATTCGTAAGCGTAAGAGTAATCAAAACTTAACAGATTGTTATTATTTTTATTTTTTAGAATGTAACATCTATCTATATCATGCTCTAAAGCAATATCAGTAATACACAAATTTAAAGCATGATCTATTGATGAGCATTCCAATAGATGATTATTGATTTTAGAAACATACGACAGTAGTTTTTTCATCTTTTTTATCAATTTTTCAAATAAGACACTAAAAGTATTACATTTTATGCTTTTTTTTCAAAATAATACTGATGCTCTAAAAAATAACCGTAATGATTTAAAATAAATGATGAAATGATAAAACAAACAACTAAAATCACACTAATTGAAGACGATATAGCACTTGGTAACACTATATCTGAATTATTAAAATTAAATAATTTTGAAGTAATATATTTCAAGGACAGTACTGAAGGACTAATTTATTTAAACAAAAACATACCTGATATAATCATTTGCGATATGGTTATGCCCAATCTTAATGGAGAAGAATTGTTCTTTAAAACTCGCAGAAATAATAATTTCAATACAATTCCTTTTATTATGATCACTGCCAATGTGGATGACGATTTAAAATTTAAACAGCTCAAAAATGGTGTCAATGATTTTATTGTAAAGCCATTTAAAGTACAAGAATTAATTTATAAAATTAATAACCTGATCTCTCTTAAAAATAATATTGAAAAAAAATTTAGCCCGGATCCATTTTCTAAAATTACTATTAAGTTATCAGAAAAAGATTTTATCACTTCATTAAATGAAATTTTAATACAAAAAATAAAATCCAACATTGATATGAATGAACTCTCAAGAGATCTTGCCGTTAGTAAATCCACACTGGACAAAAAAATAAGAAAATTAACCAACAAAAATGCCAGTCAGTATATAAGAGAATTTAGACTAGATTATGCGGTTAAATTAATTAATTGCGGGGAAAGAAATATCAAATATATAG
Organism: Flavobacterium salmonis; assembly: GCF_903819435.1. Lineage (GTDB taxonomy): Bacteria > Bacteroidota > Bacteroidia > Flavobacteriales > Flavobacteriaceae > Flavobacterium > Flavobacterium chungangense. The sequence continues at coordinate 50,702 of NZ_CAIJDP010000079.1, forward strand.
TTGACGAAACTGGATTCGGTTCATTCTCGTATTTTTCAACTAGTTTTAAATTATATCTTAATATGACCCCTCGTGATTTTATAAAATCTATTGAAAGAGAAAATAATTAACCTTATCATTTTCGATTAAAACATTAAAAGCAACCGTCTCAAATCATAAACTGTGACGGTGTTTTTTTATTACATTCCAAAAGAAGTTTTTCAAATTAACATACTGACAATTTATTATTCTGAATGAAGATTGTTAAATAATTAATTCAAGTTGCTAGTTATAAAATATAAAAAGTAAGCATCAAAAGTGAGAAATTTGGTTTACGACAACTAAAGACTCACAGATATGATGCTTACAAAAGACAAAATTATTTCAATTTTTTGTTTAATCGATGATATTTTACAAGGAATTGAGCACAAAGACGATATTAGAAGACAAGTAAGTGACAGTGAAATAATAATAACAGCCATAGTTTCCTCGACAAGTTTTTATGGTAATCATTGTTCTGCAATTCAATTTATGAAGCAATATGGGTATATCCCTAATATGCTTGAGAAAAGCAGATTCAATAGACGGCTTCATAAAGTAGGCAATCTTCTTTATGAATTATTTGAAATTATAAGTTCTTATTTTAAAGACTTTTGTTGCGAAATGCATTATATAATTGATTCTTTTCCAGTAGTGGTATGCCATAATATGAGAATTTCAAAATGCAAAATTCTTAAAGATAAAAAGTGGAGAGGTTACACGGCAAGTATGCGCAATTACTTTTACGGTGTCAAAGTACAATTAGTAACAACAAAATCAGGTATTCCAATAGCATTTCATTTTACACCAGGAAAAACAGCTGATGCAAAATCATTAGGAAGAATGATTGATAAATTACCTGCCGAAGCTTCAATATATGGCGATAGTGCTTATTTAGATTATAGTTTAGAAGATAAAGCTTTGGAACGAAAAGCAATTTTATTGAAAATTCAAAGAAAGTCGAATTCTAAAAGAAATGATACTTTAGAACAAAAAAGGGAAAAATTAAAAATGAGAAAAAGAGTAGAAACAACAATTAGCGATATCAAAAAACTTTTCCCAAGAACAATACACGCGGTGACACTGCAAGGGTTTATTATAAAGCTTACACTCTTTGTATTCGCACTACAATTAAACAAATCAATTAACTAGCAACTTGAATTAATTATGAAAATATGAATTACCATAATAAAAATAATTTGGTGTTAAATAAGATCTAATCTTAAATTTATAACTCTTTAATTCTATATAAAATATTTATTATCATAAATTATCATTTTTTATTTTTAATCCCTTAGAAATCTTGACCTCCAAAGAACTAAAACGTATCTAATCTGATCAATTTCAAACACTACACCCAATAGAATTTTAAAATTTTAGAATGCAGTAATACAAAAAATGTGATATAATTATTACATTTAAAAATAATATTTTAACTTTTTTCTTTTATGTTTTAAATTATTAATCTAAGTTTACGTAGCAATTAAGACTAAATTTAATATTTAATTTAAGGCATTAATTTGTTGTTTAATGCAGTTTAGTTACTATTCCCCTTGTACTTCAATGCTTTATAAGCTATATTTAAATTTATTAATACACTAGAGAAAAATATGTGTTCGTAATTTAAAGGAGTTTTTTTTATTCCATAAACATCCGAAAATGTCGTTCCTCGTATTTAATTCAAGTTTGCATAGTATTGAAATACAAAAGAAAAATAAAAGGAATATGGCTAAAATATTAATTATTGATGATGAAGAAGCATTAAGAAGTACAATTTGCGAGTTACTCTCTTTTGTGGGCTACAAAGTCTTTGAAGCACAAGATGGTGTAGAGGGATTAGAGAAGGTCAAAGAATTTAAACCTGATATTATTCTTTGTGATATTATGATGCCAAAACTTGATGGTTATGGCTTTATGGAACAGCATATCATATCTGAATATGCGTTTATTCCAGTTATATTTCTTTCAACTAAAATAGAAGCTAAAGATAAAAAAATGGGTAGCGATTTAGGAGTAAAAGAGTTTTTAAAAAAGCCGTTTGTTTTTAGTGATCTAAAAGAACTTATAGAAAATCATATATAACAATATTTTTCATCATTAGAAGCAGTCTCAATAAGAGAAAGGTTGGAATTACATCCTTCACGCTCCTCTAGAACAAAAGCCCAAATCTTTTACTTTTTAAGTTAGTAATTAGAAGATTTATTTAAAAGATAATACGAACATTTTAATATTATAAAAAAAATACTTATTAAAACAAAGAGCAGCTAAAACTTTTACTTATATAATGAAAACATATGATGATGCAAAAAAATAAATAACTCCGATTATGAAAGTCAGTTACAAAATCTCTTCTCATTGTTATTTTTTTACATTTCTCCACTTAACTAGTCGACACCACTAGTATATAAGGACACGATAAATATAAATATTTCAAAGCAGAGCGCACTTTAAAAAAAACCGACACTAATAAAAACCTTCAAAAGGAAATAATTTAATAATTAAGAATATATTACTTCTTTACGGAACAATAATAACCAAAAAAAACAATCAAATTTGCAGTTGTTGCAAAACATTCTATATAAGATATTGATAAACTTTTTGGGGGAAGTTTACTATTATATTTAGCTCTCTTGATTTAAATATAATCAATATCTAAAAGCTTGGGTATTTTACCAAAGTCAGCTGTATAGATCTATAAAAATTCAATTACTGGCTGTTTGCCGGTAATTGAATTATATAAAAACAAATTAATATAGAATTTAAAGTCAACATTCTTTTATCTGATTTGTTTAAGTACAGGAATCTTTAGTAAAATATTCCCCCAATTCATGTAAGCTGTTCAAAAAAATAAATTAAAAGTATTTCATGCATCATATTTATCAAAATAGTTTTGGAGAAATATACACTGATCGGATTATCCTTATGGTAAATAGTCAAAAAAAAACTTTCTCCATAAAAAATATCAAAAAAATTCGATTTATCAAAAGAAAAACATTCACTTTATATTATGTTATTTTACTAACAGCAGCACTATTTTTCACTATTCTTCAGCCATCAGAACAATCCCTAATTATAGTTTTAATTGCATTAGTGCTTACTCTGATCAGTTTCAATTTAAAATTAAATCAGCACAAAATAATCATAATTATACAAAATGATTTCTTAAAAATTGATGTTAAAAAAAAAATAAGCAGTGATGCAGAAAATCTAATTAACTACTTAAAACAATTGCACAAGCTCTAAAAAGTCAACATATATTGTACTTATTTTGCAACTAAAATCATCTAGAATTACGGCAGCTTATAACAAAATTATTTGTAAATTAGAATTTTATTTTTGGAAGTGTTATCGTATAATTACTAACACTAAGTTTACTGCGTCTGGACCTTCCTCGGTTATCCAATCAAAAAATGAATGAGTATTTTAAAGGAAATTGCAATTTTATGCAAAATTGATAAAAATCTTACTTGATTATCTTTTTCCAAGACAGTTACTTAGGAAATTGGGTAAGAATAGAAAATGTGTCTTTGGATGATGTGATATGCAAATATTTTAATTGTCTAATAAACAAAATGCTTAAATCGATTGTTTTTTTTGCTTTGAGTCTTAAATCAGTTTGTTCTGTTTCTTTAAAATGACTTTCATTACCATAATACGCATATATCTTTGTGACAAAGCTTCTGGTATTATTGGTTAATTCGCCAAAAATCTTTCTTGCTTCCCACCATCTATCATAAGCAGAATTCATTCTAAACCCAAGGAAGAATGCCACTGCAAGACCAAATACAGAACCTATTTGACCTGATATCTTATAAATGTGATCACCAAGGTATTCTTCCAGACCAAGTACAATAACGGTGTATATCGTTGTAATAATAATGAAAGGCATTGCAATTTTCGACAATTGAACGAGCCTTTGTTTTTCAGTTTTTATCATTTCAAAATGTTCTATATCAATTTTATTCGCGGTTTATAACTAACTTCGACGATCTAACATTGCATGATTATTTAATAGAGTATCAGTACCTAATTTATAAAAGAGGCGGCAACTATACTTTAATTCCGAAAAGATAACCTACCGTTGCAGAGAGCCCCATAGCGATTGTACCCCAAATAGTAATACGTAAGATTGCTTTTTTAATGCTTGAACCTCCTGTTTTTGCTGCAATTGTACCTAAAATAATTAGAAAAACTATGGTAAAAGCATACATCCAGTATTCCATATTTTTTATCGGTGCAAAAAGAATTACCAGCAGTGGTAAAACACCTCCCACGGTAAACGCCGCCCCTGATGCGCCAGCTGCCTGAATTGGATTAGCCTGGCTAATTTCGTTTATTCCTAATTCATCCCTGATATGCGCTGCCAATGCATCTTTCTCGGTCAATTCGATGGCTACCTGTATAGCGGTTTCTTTCTTGAGGCCTCTCTTCTCATAGATCTGCGCCAATATTTGCAACTCTTCTTCAGGCATTTCCCGCAGTTCTTCAATTTCTCGTTCGATATCGGCTTTCTCCGTGTCGGTTTGAGAACTTACCGAGACATATTCTCCTGCCGCCATAGATAAGGCTCCTGCCACCAGGCCAGCAACGGTGGCTAAAATTATGGGCTCTCGTGTTGAACTAGCCGCCGCAACGCCAATAGCCAGACTGGAAATAGATATAATCCCATCATTTGCGCCGAGTACTGCAGCTCTTAACCAATTACTTCTGTGGATGTAATGGCTGTCTAAATAGTTATCGATTGTTATCATTTTTAGTTTTTGAATTTAAATTTAACACTATTGTTGGTTTAAAAAAAGCGATTCGGTAGGGAATCGCTTTTATAGAGTTGTGATTTTGTTAAGGCAATACTCTTTAATCGTCATCGCCTTCTTGTTCGCCTCCTTGTTCTCCTTGGGTTTGCGATGTGCCTGATGCAATTTCGGTATGCCTGATTTGTCCGCCCAAGTAACCTGTACGAGCGACCAATCCAAAGCTGATTAGTGCTAAAACGAGAGCAGCTATTGCCACCGGTCTTGCAAAAGTGCTTTTTGTAATATTGAGGTAGATTCCTATTAAAGCCGTGGCACCTACTATAATCAAAGCCACCAATGCATAACTGGCAAAATCAGTATGTTGCTCGATTATACTCTCAGAAATCCCCTGGATGTTTTCCACTGTTTCTTCGGCAGCTTCGCCGGTTAAATAGGCTATTGCTGCACCTATAGCTGAAATTACCAGCAAATAGTATGATGCCAATTGAGTGGTATCACTTTTTTTCCACATGCCGTACCCCAGGACTAAAGTTCCCAAAAGTGAACCAAAAATAGGTAGGTGTGTAATTAACAAATGTATATGGGTCTGGTCCATGATTTCTATTGTTTAAAGTGAATTAATTTTAACAAACTTTTCGCCGCTTGTCATTGAAATACCACAACGTTTAGGAGCTGTAGTTTCATAAGTGTTGCCACAGGTCGGACACACAAAATAAGTTGAGGGTAAAGTGTTTGCCTTGTTACTTATTAAAGCGGCCAATGCTTGTTCGTAGAATTCTTTGTGCTTTTTCTCTGTTTTGTACGCATAGTTTAAACTAATCAAGGCTAATTGATTTGCTGCTGTATTTGCATCTTTAAGAAAGTTGGGATACATGGTTGTTGCTTCATAGGTTTCCCCTTTGATGGCAAACTCAAGATTTTCTTTAGTAGAAAGTACTTTAACATCAATAGTTGCTGGTTTTACAGTAACACCCATTTCTTCCAGCACTGCTTTGTGATTACCGGCATGTATTTTTTCTGCATAGGATGCAGCTTTGAACAATAAGGCAATTTCTCTATACCCTTCTTCGGCAGCTTTTTTGGAAAAAGCATCATATCGTGCTGTTGCGTTGGATTCACCATTAAATGCCTCTTGTAAGTTGGTGATGGTTTTTTCTTTTGCTTCTGCCATTGTAATTGAACCCATAGCAACAGTCTTTTTATTGGTTGCCATAGCTTCTGTTGGATTTTTCATTTCTGATTTATTTTCGTCAGCCTCTTTGCAAGAACTTAAAGAAAATAGGATAGCTACAATCCCCCCCAATACGGTTACATTTTTTTTCATGATTTCTTTTTTGTTTATGGATTGATTACTCTTTTTCATTTTTTTCGTCGGCTTCATTCTCTCCTTTTTCTTCGGGCTTTACCGAATCTTTTGCTACAGCCGGCGCTGCATGTGTAGTAGCCTCGGGCTGAGCAGGAGCTGCTGTAGTTACAGGAACTGGTTCTGGTGGGGTTTCGTTGTTTTTGCAAGAAGCAACACTAAGAGTTGCTAAAAGTAATCCGAAGGTGATGATTTGCGTTTTCATAAGATAACTGATTAAAGATTTATAATAGTGTAAAGGTCAGACAGGGCGTCTTTTCCTTTTCTAAGTTCAATCTTAAAATCAGCTAAAGTATTTAGGCAGGAAACTGTAACTGAAAAGTGGTTCCTTTGCCTTTCACGCTGCTTACTGTGAGGATAATATTTAGCGCATCGCATAGGCGTTTGGCAATAGATAGGCCTAACCCATTTCCGGGAATCTGAGAGCTTCTTGATTCATCGGCCCTAAAAAAGCGGTTGAATAATAGTGGTAGTTGATCAGCATCAATTCCAACTCCTTCGTCTTTTATACTCAGTATACCGGTTGCAGCATCCCAACTAAGGAAAATCCCGCCGCCCATTTTATTATATTTTATAGAGTTGGAAATTAAATTGTCTAAAATCATTTCTAATAATAGCGGGTCTGCCCAAACTGACGTATCTGACGGAACGCTTTTTTGTATTTGGATAGCATTACTTTTGATAAGAGCCTCATGATTTTTGATAATTTTTTTGATTGCAGGTTCCAGAAAAAAATGTTCTTTTTTAGTTACCAATGTTGTTGATTCGAGTTGGGCCAGTTGCAAAAGTTGGTCGTATAATTGTGATAGTCTATTGGTTTGCAGTAATACTTCGCGCATTTTTTCTTCATACCGTTCGGCTGTCCTGGGTTTTCTTAAAAGCACCTCGATAATCCCTTTTATTGCCGCCAGTGGTGTCTGCATTTCGTGGGATGCATCTGAGGTGAATTGTTTTTGTTGGTAGAAACTACTTTCCAGCCGGTTCAACAATTCATTGATAGTAGTGGCTAATTGGTATATTTCATCCTCATTTTCGGGAAGAGGTAAGCGTGAATTTATGTTGGAGTAATTGATTTTAGCAGTTGATTCAATCAATTGATGAATTGGTGCTATGGCTTTGGAAGCCACAAAACTCATGATGAAGTACAAAATAGATAAGATAAAAATATAGATTACAGAAAGCACAATCAGCAAATTGTGTAAAACATTATAGGATTCCTGTTGTGATACACCGATTGTAAGTTGCCCAATTATTTTTTTATCATTATTATAAACAGGGAATTGGCCTTGTCGTATTCTTTGATTATTTATCGTTGCGTTGTAAAAGGTGGTCGCTTTATTTTTTGGATCAAAAAGAAAGTGATTCTCTTGTAAATTGGCCGATTTAAAAACTGTTTCACCATTCAAATCGACGATTTGTATGAAAGTGGGATTGACTTCAAGCTGTTTGTGCTCTGCTTCTTCCCACTCGGGCATTTTGTTCATGATGATGGTATCCTCTTCCCAATCTAAATTAGAAAAAACTTCCGCTTTTTCGGTAGTAATATCATCGTCTAGGTGCTTGTAGGAAGTATAATAGACTACACCATAAATAGTGATAAAAGCGATAGCTGTTAATGTAGCGATCGCAATTAAATTATAGGTAGCAATTCTTTTCTTAAAACTTAGTTTCATTCCTCTTGGTTAATTCTATAGCCAACCCCTCTGATGGTCTGGATAAAAGATTCTGAATTTTTTTCGTCCAGTTTTTTTCGTATGCCATTAATAAAAACATCGATAACGGCGGTATCTTTATCAAAATGAACATCCCATATTTTTTCCATGATGCGTGTACGGCGGCATACTTTTCCCTTGTTGCGTAACAGCAGTTCGAGTAGTGCAAATTCCTTTTGTGTCAGGATGATTTGTTTACCTGATTTCGTTACTTCATGTATATCAATATCCAATTGAATATCTCCAATTTTAAAAACGGATTGTTCCCCAGTTTTTTTACGCATTAGAACTCTGATGCGCGCTAATAATTCTTCGAAAGCAAAAGGCTTTTTCAGATAATCATTGGCTCCTGTCTCCAAGCCAAAAACAGTATGATCTACTGTATTTTTAGCGGTTAGGAAAATAATAGGAACCTCCTGGTTTACTTTGCGGACACTCCGGCAAATCTCAATACCGCTAACACCCGGCAGCATCCAATCGAGTAACATGATATCATACTCGTTTACGAAATCCAAAGCCATTTCAAGACCTTTTCTGCCATTATCGGCTAAATCGACAGCAAAGCCTTCTTCTTCAAGTCCCTCTTTTAAGAAACCTGAAATGGACGATTCATCCTCTACTAGTAAAACTCTCATTAATACTATATTATTGATTACTATTTAAATCAGGCAAGCCCAATTCTACTCCAGCTCCGTGTTTGTAGACTAATTGTCCTCCTAAATAGGCTGTACGGCTAACAGCGCCAATTACAGCAGCAAACAGCAAAACACTAATTACTTTGAACCATTTACTTTGTAACTTAAAAAATACTGTAGCAGCATACAGCAGGCATGTTCCCATGGCGAGCCACATTGTTATAATAGCAGCCTCTTCATGCATGCCTATTGCCCTTCCTAAAGTACCCTCTTCCATTCCTTCTCCCGCAGCATCGCCTGATAGATAAGCAACAATAGTCCCAAATGTACCTAATATTAATAAATAAAAAGCTGCTTGATTAAAAAATGGCTTCCGTATTAAATGCCCCACTAATTCGCTTAGAAACCCAATGATAAGTAATGCAATGGGAAAATGTATTACCATAGCATGCAGATGTGTAGAAGATATCATCATATTTTATTTTTATACAAAGATGTAACACTATGGATTTGGAATAGGTTAGTAATTTCTTAAGATTAGCTAAAGGTTCGTATAGAACGTACAGCGGGAAGAGCTCATTAAAAATAATATACAATTAACGATAATGATCACTCAAATCAGGTTCTGGTAACAATTCTTAATACTTGATTAATCTGGTTTCAGAGCAAATTAAAGCAACCAAAAAAATACTGCTTAAGTTATTATTAATAAGCAAAGTGCTGCTTTTGGCTTAAGTAAAGAAGAACTTTCGTTTAAAATAAAAACAAAAAATGGTACTTTTGCGCCCGTAAACAAAACAGCAACGTTGAAAAAGTACCTAATCATACTGCTTGGCTGCAGTATTTTACTGCCCTCATTGGGCAGTGTGTTTCTTTACGCATCTTTTAAGCTCGAGCAGCAGGAGATTGTAAAGACCATCTGCGTACAGCGAAAAATGGTTTTCAATACCTGCAACGGGCGCTGTGAACTTCAAAAGAGCCTGAAGAAATACGAGGACAACGAAAAGAAAATGCAGGACAGCCTGAAAGGAAAAACAGAGCAGGTCTGCATCCTGCATACTTCGGATAACAATTTTGCATTAACCGCGCCTATCGCAGTCAAAGCAGACTTTCCCGATAGATTCGACAATAAGCCTGTTTCAGTTTCAGCAGAGAATCTGCGTCCCCCTTCCCTTTTTATATAAATTTTACTTTCCATTTCAATTCGTATTGGAATGATTTTTCATTGTGACAAACAATGAAGGAGTGCCTGCACTCTAATCAAATTACAATTATATAAAATTACAAAATGAAAAAACAGATATTTTTTGCGCTGGCCCTGGCGGCTTCCCTGCAGCTCTATGCACAAAAAAAGGACAGCATCCCGGGTAAATATACCCTAATGGACGAAGTGATTATTGAAGGGGTCAGAAAATCTAAGGACGTATCGAGCGAACTGGCCTCAAAACTCCCGATTAAAAACTTAGAAAACCCCCAGGTTACCGCTTCGGTTTCCCCGCAGCTGATTAAAAACAGAAATTTTTACACCCAGGGCGAAATGCTGCACAATGCCGCTGGTGTTGCCCCGAGCTGGGCCGGTATTTCCCCGTATTATTCCATTAGGGGATTTCGTACGCGTTCGAGTTTTAGAAATGGCGTAAACGGTTATGTAGCCTCTGATATGGATCCGGTCAGCATAGCACAGCTTGAGGTTATCAAAGGACCAAGCGCCGTAATTTTCGGAGGCGGCGGCGCTACTATGATTACTTTCGGCGGGCTGATTAATCGTGTAACTGTAAAACCTCAGCGTACTGCCTTTGCCGACATTAGTGCAACGGGCGGATCTTACAACCTGCAGCGGGCCACCCTTGATATCAACAGACCTCTTGACAAAGACGGAAAGGTTCTTGCCCGAATAACCAGCGCTTATACCTACAAAGGTTCTTTTCAGGACCAGGGTTTTTCAAAAACATTTTTTTTAGCTCCCAGTATTTCTTACAAGATTAGCGATGATTTAAATATCCAGCTTGATGCCGAAATTCTAAACAAAACTGCTACCAATAATCCACTGTACCAAGTGGCTTTGGGGACTGCTAAATCCTCCGGGGAACTGAATCTGGATTATCTGCGCTCCTTCCAGGACAATACGGTAACTTTGAATAATAAAGCGGTAAATATTTACGGAAAAATCATTTACAGGCTTTCAGAAAATTGGAAATCCCAAACCAATTTAATTTCCATCAACAATAAAACCCCGGGAGATTATATAAGGTTGAGACTCGATGATGACAGCCAGAATGTGACACGAAGAGTGTACAGAATGTATCCGGAAAATATTACCAGTCAGCAAATCCAGCAAGACTTTGTTGGGAATTTCAAAATTGGCAGTATTAAAAACCGACTAATTACGGGTGTTGAATATTATCATTATCTGTACGGGATTGCCAGTAAATCTATGAATTTTACTAAAGTTTCGGCCACTGCTGCAGATCCTCAAAATGCTTATTTCAATAATGAATATATTTCTGATCAACTGGCCTTAAAACCCTATGGAGAGAACTATAAGGCAATTCAGGATCATTATTCCCTATATGCTTCAGATGTGATTAACCCATTGAAGAATTTAAGTGTGATGCTCAGCGCGAGAATCAATTATATTGATAACAAAGGGACAGAGGATTTGTTAACAGAAACAACTACCGGGGCTTATACACAAACGGCTATTTCTCCGAAATTGGGAATTAATTACCAGATTGTTTCTGAAAGAATTGCATTGTTTGCCAATTATATGAATGGTTTTCAGCCTCAGGCACCGCAATCAGTAAACGGTCAGATGACCAATTTTGAGCCCGTTTATGGAAATCAATGGGAATCGGGCGTTAAAATCTCTCTGCAAAAGAACCTGCTGGATGCCGTTTTGAGTTATTATACTATTGATGTAACCAATGTGGTAAGGCAGGATCCAAATGATTCGGCTTCCTATCTGCAGAATGGCGAGCAGCGCAGTAAAGGTTTTGAAGCAGATTTAGAATCAAATCCGATGGCAGGATTGTTTTTGCATGCAGGTTTTGCTTATAACGACAGTAAGCTTATAGTCTCTGATGCACTTACTCAAGGACTCAGACCTGTAGATGCCGGTCCTAAACTTTCCGGAACCTGGTATATCAATTACGCTGCGCAGTCAAAAGCTTTGAGCGGGTTTTCTTTAGGCCTGGGCGGCAGTCATTATGGTAAAGATTTGATGATTAACAACGCTAATGGTTCTTTTTCCACTAATGCTTATACCTTAATCAACTCGGTTCTGAGTTTTGAGAAAACAGGATATGTTTTTTCTCTTTCTGCTAATAATCTGCTCAACGAGTATTATTGGTATGGCGGCCGTGGTATGATTACCCCGGGAGTGCTGCGTGAGGTTATCTTATCTTTAAAATTAAAATTATAAAGCTGTTATTTAGAACTTAAAGTGAAAAAAATCACAAAAATATCATTTCAGCTGCACAGCTACCTCGGATTATTTTTCGGGGTGCTGTATTTGTTTTTTGGAATTTCGGGCGCAATGCTGGTTTTTAAAAAAGACATTGAGTATTTCAATAACCCGCCCATGCATTACTGTGTGAAGGGCAGTAAAACCATTTCATTAAACCAGATGTATCATAAAGTCTCTGAGCGTTATCCTCAGGCAAGACAGATTATGCTGCATACTTTTCCAAGAAATACGCGCGATACCTACGAATTTATGATTTTTAATTATCAGGATAAGGTGACCGATAATTATCTCTACTGCTGTATGGTAGACCCTTATACTGGAAAAATTATAAGAGAGGGTGATTTTGGCTCTTTTGAGTCTCCATTTTTTCGCTGGCTGTATCTTGCGCACTACTCACTTTTAATTGATAAACCAGGCAGACTTATAACAGCCATTGCAGGCCTTGCTTTACTGCTAAACTTAATTGCGGGTGTGATTATTTATCGTAAAAAGATATTTGCTACTCTTATGTTCCGGGAGAAGTTAAATCGTAAATCCGCCAGAACCCTTAATTCATCACTGCACAGGATTATCGGTGTCTGGACTCTGTTGTTTAATTTCATTCTTTTTTTTACCGGTTTCTGGATGAACAAAAGCCTCTTTTTACCTGCTGAATGGGAATTAATCCCGAAAAAAGAAGTGAATTATCAGGCAAAGGCAGATATAGACCAAGTGATAAAACAGGCCAGGGAAATTCCCAATTTCAGGCCAATTGCCGTAAAAATTGCTGCTGATAAAAAAACGGACATTGTTGTAAGCGGCGAGTTTTCTAATACCAAAAACCCTCTGTATTTGGGTAAAGGCAGCGATGTTTATTATGACAGTGATACCGGTAAGCGGACCAAAACAATACGCATTGAAGAAAAACCATTTTCCGATAGGTTTTACTGGATGATGAAACAGCTTCACCGGGGTGATTATGATAATTTGTTTGTTAAAATACTTTACGTCATTGCCGGACTGAGCCCCGCAGTGCTTTCTATTACGGGATTTTTTCTTTGGAAAAGAAAAGGTAGAAAGAAAGCAGACCGCTAAAAAACGTAGATAATACATTATCTTGCATCTTGTGCGGTTCTGTCGCATCTGTCAGAATCAAATATAAGAATTTAAGTCATTTAAAAATTAGCTCGCCAATTACAGAATGATTTAAACATAGATATCCCTGGTCTAATCATCTGATTCTTTCTAAGCATATGCACAACTTCAATTCCACTCAATGTTCGTCTTGCTGATTCAAAGTTTTTAAAGCCTAACCCGTTTTGTATCCTCCATTTTATAAATCGATGGTCCTGTTCTGCAATATTGTTAAGATATTTACACTGCCGAATTTTAATCTTTGAGAACGAACGCTTATTATAGACTTTGATCGCTGCGATATTAGAACCGCTTTTATCAATGTTTATTACTCTTGGTATGCAGTTATTACTAATTGCTTTAATTAGAAAAGACTGAGCGCTCATTCTTTGTCTTCTTCTGGTCAAAAGAAAGTCAACCGTATTGCCTAATTTATCTACTGCTCTATATAAATAACACCAAATACCTTTTACTTTGATATAAGTCTCATCCAATCTCCAGCTTGTCCCCACTCTAACCTTTCTCTTCTTGATCTCCGACTCAATGAAAGGTGTAAACTTATAAAACCAGCGCTGAATGGTAGCATGATCAACATGAACTCCTCGCATTTTCATGATCTCTTCAACATCCCGGTAACTAAGGGTAAATCTTAATTTAAAATACACTGCCTGAAGAATAATAGATTTTGGATAGCTATGACCTGCGGTATTCATTTTTTTTTAGTTTTAAAATTCCAAAGATAAAAGCTATTCCCAAATGCGACAGAACCACGGAAACTCTGCATTTTAAATATTTATAATATATTTGTAAAACAAAAAGAATAATACTACTGTCTGTTAATTAGTTAGTATTTTAATTTTTGTGAATGATTTAATATTGAAATAGTAAAATTGAATTTGGGTGCAGAATCGGTGCACAGAGGTTCAAGACATAAATAAAAGTGGCATTTACAGCGGTTTCAGGCGTAAAGTTCGAATCTTGCTCTCCCCACAAAAAGGGTAAAACCTGTAAATCCTAAGATTTACAGGTTTTTTTTGTTTTATACAGTTTTTCAAATTTTTTAAAACTGCTCAAAATCTATATGGCAAAATCGTGGCAAAAAATCGATGCCTTAATACATTTTCTGCCACAAAAGCTAAGGCGAATTTTAAAAATAATCGCCAACATAAGTTTTGCGGCAGAAACTTAGTAAACTACTTAATTTGGAAAAGTAGGACCTTTACGAAATCAAGCTATTAGTTTAGGAAAAATTTATGCAACAGATAAAAAACTTTGCTAATTTCAAATAAATATACCATCATAGAACTATCCATACATGTTTTTTATCTCCGACATAACAAATGTACTTTGGGTACTCCCTATGCTTTCAACTGATCCCAATTTATTAAACACAAAATCCTGATAATGCTTCATGTCTTTGGCAGAAACTTTCATTAAAAAATCGTAATCACCTGAAATATTGTAACATTCCACAACTTCTTCTATTTTCATAATATCGCTAACAAACTGATTCCCAATATTACGATCGTGGTGTTTAAGTTTGATATTACAGAAAACAATGAATCCCCTGTTTAATTTTTCTGCATCAAGGAGTGCTATATATTTCTTAATATAACCGCTGTTTTCCAATCTTTTAATACGCTCAAAAACTGGCGATGCCGAAAGATTTACCATCTTTGCCAGTTCTTTTACTGTGTATTTAGAATTATCGTGAAGTATATTTAGTAACTGAAGATCAATATCGTCTATCTGCTCCATAGAATATTTTACTTAAAATAGGTTGAATTAATTTGCGAAAAAGAATAATAATCTTCAAATATAACAAAAAACAATACAAAAACCTTATTTTAATTAAATATAAGATTTAACGGCTTGCAAAACTTATTTTTGCCGTATAAAAATCTAAAAATAAAAATTAAGAACACATTGAAGAAATTATTAGAAGTATTACGTAAAGCAGGTTTCGACGGTTTCCTGTTAATGATAGGAACCATGATACTGCTGGCCTATTTTTTGCCAAAGCCAGGCTTGGTTAAAGAACCTGTTTCGCTGGAGGATATTGCCAATGTAGGCGTATCGTTTATTTTCTTGTTTTATGGCTTACGACTGAGTGTTGAGAAACTAAAAGCCGGGCTTGCTAACTGGAAAATGCACATTGTCGTTCAGTTGACAACTTTTTTGTTTTTTCCGCTTATCGTTTTAGCATTTCGTCCCTTGTTCGTCAACGCTGGCTTTGAGTTGCTTTGGTTAGGTGTATTTTTTCTGGCAGCTTTACCATCCACAGTTTCCTCTTCTGTGGTTATGGTTTCTATCGCCAAAGGCAACATTCCCGCAGCCATTTTCAATGCGAGTATTTCCAGTTTGATTGGAGTAGTTGTTACACCGCTCTGGGTTGGGCTGTTCATAGCTTCTGCAACAGGCGATTTTGATATCACTGATATCGTCATAAAGTTGGTTCTTCAAGTCTTGTTGCCTGTTATCATTGGCATCAGCCTCAACTCCCGTTTTGGGGCCATTGCTGAAAAATATAAGAAACAGCTCAAATATTTCGATCAGGCAGTCATCCTTACCATCATTTACACATCGTTTTGTAAGTCATTCTCCGAACATCTTTTCGAAGGCTTCACTGCATTTGAACTTGCTGGACTTGCTACAGGGATGATGGTCTTGTTTTTTGCCGTATTCCTTTGTGTAGGACTACTCAGCCGCTTGCTTGGTTTTTCAGATGAAGATCGTATTACTGTGTTATTTTGCGGATCTAAAAAGTCATTGGTACACGGCACCGTCATGTCAAAAGTGCTTTTTCAGCACAGTACCATTACCGGCATCGTATTGTTGCCACTCATGCTTTACCATGCCTTGCAATTGATTGCAGCCAGCATCATCGCTCAGGGTATGGCTCGACGAAAAGAAGTATAATTTTTAGAGCCAATCCCGGAACGGAGTCTCTAGATTCATTTGTTAGTCCGTAGAGTCGTTAAACCTACGGACAGAGGAGTCAAAAAAAGAACCCCGTTTTTCTAATTAATACATTGAACTAAATAGCGAATTCTTTGCGTATAATTGCTGCTCCTGCGCTTAAAGCATTTAACTTACCTCTAGCTACGTTTCGAGCTAACGGAGCCATACCGCAGTTTGTAGAAGGGTAAAGATTTTCAATATTTACAAACTCCAGCGCTTTACGTAGCGTATCAGCTACTTCTTCGGGTGTTTCAATAGTGTTGGTTGCCACATCAATGGCACCTACCATTACTTTTTTACCACGAACAAGTTCCATTAAATTATAAGGTACATTTGAGTTATGACATTCTAATGACACAATATCAATTTTAGATTTTTGAATTTTCGGAAAAATTTCTTCGTATTGACGCCACTCTGAACCCAATGTTTTTTTCCAATCAGTGTTGGCTTGTATTCCGTAACCGTAACAAATATGTATAGCAGTTTCGCATTTTAAACCTTCAATGGCTCTTTCCAATACTGCCATTCCCCAATCGTTTACTTCATCAAAGAATACATTAAATGCAGGTTCATCAAACTGGATAATATCTACCCCTGCATCTTGCAGTTCTCTTGCTTCTTTATTGAGCGCTTTTGCAAATTCCCACGCCAATTTTTCTCGGCTTTTGTAATGGTCATCGTATAAGGTATCTACCATTGTCATCGGACCAGGCAAGGCCCATTTTATAGGCTTATTAGTCTGTTTACGTAAAAATTTAGCATCATCAACAAAAACTGATTTTTGACGTGCAACCTGATCTACAACAACAGGAACACTTGCATCATAACGGTCACGGATTTTTACAATCTTACGATTTTCAAAATCTACACCGCTTAAGTGCTCGATAAAAGTCGTTACAAAATGTTGACGTGTCTGCTCACCATCACTAATGATATCAACCCCTGCCAATTGTTGTTCATGCAAAGAAATACGCAAAGCATCTTGTTTCCCTTCAAATAAATGATCTCCCTCTAATTTCCAAGGTGACCAAAGTTTTTCAGGTGGAGCAAGCCAGGCAGGTTTGGGTAAACTTCCAACAATTGAGGTGGGTAATAGTAATTTCTTCATAATAAAATAATTTTAATGTGTTGTTGTAATTAATTAAAGAGCGAAATTGGCAGACCACTGTTCTAACACACTTTTGTGAGGCTTAATGAAATGCTCTTCAGCATATTTGCCCTGTTCAATAGCCAGTCGGCTGCGCTCTTCGCGGTCATAAACCACGCGAGTCAGTGAATAATCTTCTTGTTTAAGACTAGGTTGATAGATTTTCCCAGCCACTGAATTTGCATTGTAAATTTCAGGGCGATAAATCTTCTGGAAAGTCTCCATTGTGCTGATTGAGCTGATTAGTCCAAGATCAGTATAATCAGCAAGTAGATCTCCGGAATGATAAAAAGCCATCGGAGCCACACTGTTCGGAGGCATGAAAAAACGAACCTTTAATCCCATTTTAGAGAAATATTCATCAGTGAGAGAATACTGATCCTGCAAATATTCATAACCCAGAACCGGATGCTGATACTCAGTGCGAGTATAAGTTTTGTTGCTCGATACACTTAGACAAATGATCGGTGACATCTTAAAGTAATCTTTATAAGTGGTTGAACTCACAAAGCACTTATAAAGTTTTCCGTGCAAATCACCAAAATTTTCAGGAACACAAAAACTAGATTTATTTTTATTGTACTCGATCAATAAAACACTGAAATCATAATCACGCACATAAGAAGAAAAATTATTTCCGGCAATACCTTCAATATGCTGATTAGTCTTACGGTCAAAAATATTCGTTTTTAAAACTTCAATCATTGGCAGATTGTTAATACCATTCTTATCATCAATACTCATCGTTACTGTGATGATTTCAAGTTCTACATGGTAACGGTCACCTTTCGGATTATCCAAATGAGCCAATGCATTAAATCGATTGTTAATCATATTTAAGGCATTACGCAAGTTTTGTTGGCGATTATCTCCTCTGGCCAGATTTGCAAAATTGGTTGTCAGACGCGTTTGACTTGCTGGGTGATAGTTTTCATCTAAACAAGTGCTCTTTAGCGTGAATGTAAAATAATTTTTGATTGCATTCTGTGTGTTTTCAATATCTTGCTTTTCGTTTAATATTGTATCTTCTTGTATGTTCGCTTTCATTTGATGAGGATATTTAGTTTTTTTACCTTGCAAATTTCAAAATAAAAGATGGATAATTTTAATTTAGAGTTTAAATCAGATGATTATTCCTTTTTAGTGTATTTTTAAAGATTATTTGTCTTTTTAATAATGTAATAATAAAAAAAACAGATAATTTTTCTTTAAAGAACTTAAATATGATTTATTTGGAGTTGCATAAAGTAGTGGATTTGATACCTTTTTTGCGACTTAAAGTGTAGGTTTAAAAAAATAAAAATGCAGGAAATATGAGGTTTTCAAGCTTAAGGTTAGAATCCTGCTCTCCCCACAAAAAGGGTAAAAAAAGTAAAAAGTCATTTTTTTCAATCTTTTCAAAAACCCGAAAAAAAAAACGTGGTAAAACTTGTAAAATCCTAGGATTCGCAGTTTTTTTGTTTTAAAACACTTTTCAATTTTTTCAAAACTTCTCAAAGTTAAAGGTGCGAAATCGGGCATACTCCTGCATTTTTCCAATTGTGCACCAGAAAACGCAAAAAAACACCTGTAAAATAAAAGGTTAACGAGATTAATAACTTGTTTCTTTACGCTAAAATTCTATATTTATTAATCTAAAAAATTGAATTATGTTATAGCAGATTTGGGTTATTTTTCTTTTTGAAAATGCCCCGTGCTGAAAGTAAAAATTAGAAACGTTTATCTTAGAATTATCGTAGATGGTATTCGAAAGGAAACATCCACCAAACGTTTATGTGACATTGTACGATGAGATTCAAAAACAGAAAGAACTATTGGAAATAAAGAAGATGCCAGATCTTTAAACTTTTTTCTGGATTAACTGATTCTAAGAGTTGATGAATACAAGACGGAATATGTACAACAGAAAGCTATTAACTGCTCAAAAAGTTATAGATTACGTATTGGGAAAGAGGGGTTTGATTCAAGCTTATTTTACTCCTTCTTAGAAATATTCTTCTCCGAAATAAAAAAAATATCTTTAAACGGATTCATTAAAGCTTTTGTCCAGTGGAGAGTGAATACTTTTTTGAGAATGAGAATAAAACCGGTGAAAGAATTTGGTTTCTGTATGTAAAGGTTTGCTCCATCATTAAAAGTATCTTCAATATCTTTAGGGTGATTGGAAGTGGAGAGCATAACAGCAGGAATTTCCTTTAGTTCCTGATCACTCTTTATTTCTGCCAGTGCTTCCTTACCTCCTTTAACAGGCATATTTATATCTATGAAAACAATATCAGGTTTTGGTTCTGACCCATCTTTTAATTTGTTAACCAGTTCCTGACCGTTGTCTACTGTAATAACTTCAGAAGGGACTTTTGTGGCATCAAGTGCTTCCTTAAATAACTCTTGGTCATCTTTATCATCATCAGCCAATAAAACTATTATGGGTTCGATATCTTTTAAGTCGCTTGAAGTTCCGACTGGGTCTTCAGAATTTATCATGTTGATTGGGATTTACAATTTCAAAATTACTATAAAAATGCTTACTAAATGTTCAATATTCATTTTTAAACATTTTTATTTACTGTCTGCTATATAATCTCTTTTACTGATCAAATACAATATTCATCGTACAGATAAAAGCACAATAGAGAGTGTACTATATTCCAATTGTTGTCTAAAATGTTCAATGTTCAATTATCTAATTTGGAAAACTGCTTTTATTTGTGCAGACACTTTCTATTTAAAATATTTTACATTTGTTATTCACTTCAGTTTAAAGGAATGGTAAAAATTGAGTAAAAAACAAATTTTAAGTGGAGACCTTTTCTTCCGGAAAAAAAAGTTTTGCTGATATTGTGTTCATCTTAGCAAATTGAGATTTTGAAAAGTTAATAAAATCATAATTAAAATTTTATTACTCTATTTCCAATAATTAAAAGGATACATTTGAACAAATTAAATATTTTAAGATGCAAGAAGGTACAGTAAAATTTTTCAATGAAGAAAAAGGTTTTGGATTTATAACACCTAATGATGGTGGTAACGAAATCTTTGTTCATGTTTCAGGTCTATCAGAAAACGTTCGTCAAAACGATTCAGTACGATATGACATACAAGAAGGCCAAAAAGGTCCAAATGCAGTAAACGTAATCGTAGCATAATATATATCATAGGAAAAGTTTGGAAAGCACCTGTTAGACAGGTGCTTTTTTTATTTCAAACTTATAAAAATTACAAATCTATTTTACTTATAAATAATAGTTTAGAAAAAAAATTAAAGAAATAAAACAAAAGTTTTTCAATCTTTTCAAAGTCCTTAAAGTTTTGCTAAACCACTCAAGTTTTTCGATTTACAGGTTTTTTATGCTATTGGCTTGTGTTAACAAATCAACAGCAATCGATATTCCCCTTCATTTTCTAATGGCGCTCTATGAATACAAGGTAGTACTTTTTGTTTAGGATGATCCACTGCCAGACGCCATAAATGCATTAACCCTAAATTAATAGGTTTTACATCAGCATGTATCTGATAATGTAAATCAAAGTAATTCTCCTTCAGAAAGTTTTCGAATTCTTCTGATGGACCATTATGCAGCTCTTTTAGCTTTGCCCGGATTTCTGGAATTAGAATTTTTTGCTCAGCCTGTGAATTAGATACTATATCACTCGCTGCTCCATGATAGGTACATAAAAAAGTATCTGTTGCAATAGGCGAGCGATCAACATGAAACGAATACACATCAGTAGATATGAAATCAAATTCATCATCTCGCTCATAACACTTTATTAAATTAAGAGAAGGCGAAGCTCCAAAATCAGTTAATACTTGTAAATCATTTAAGATTATTTCCCTTGCTATATTTCCCTTTTCTGATAGTTGGAGTGCAATTAAATCATGAGCATAAACTTCTGTTACATTTTCTTTTACAGATAGTTGTGTTACGATTTCGTTAAAATCGCCGTCTAAATTTCTATACCAGCATAACGCATTTATTTCGCCCTTGAAATCGGTATGCACAAGCTCAGAAAAAGTAGATACCATACCAATTTGGTTGTTTGAAGAAAATGGATTGCTCATGAAATTTTTAATAAAAAATTAGTTATTTGATTCTGCAGTATCTGTCAGAATCAAATATAAGTTTTAAGTAATTTAAAAGTTTAACGGCTAATAATAATTTATAACAAAAAAAATCCCATTTCATTAGAAATGGGATTTTTTAGTGACCTCGACTGGATTCAAACCAGTAACCTTCTGAGCCGTAATCAGATGCGCTATTCAGTTGCGCCACGAGGCCATTTTTACAGTGTTATGCTTAACTATATTAGCTTTAGTTGAACGCTGTTTTCGGGTGCAAATATAGGAATAAATGTGAGATGTACAAACAAAAAACAACATAAAAACAAAAAAAAATGAAGATTAGAAATTATATGCTTGATATTCAGAACTTTTTGCAAAAGCTGTATTTATAAGCATCTTTATAAATTTATCAGATATTAAATAAAATAGTAAGAAGTGACAAATATTTACATAAAATTTTATGATGATACTTTCTATTTCGGGTCAAAATCAACTATCCATTCAATACCGAATTTGTCTCTAAACATTCCAAAATTTGAATTCCAAGGCACTTCAATTTTTCCCCCTTCTGAGAGTCCGTTAAATAATTTGTCAGCTTCTTCTAGACTTTCTGCACTAATGGCTATTTTTGACCTGTTTTCATTTTCATTTACTTGTCCCATACTTTCCGGAATGTCATTGCCTATTAAAAGGTTTTTGCCAATAGGCAAAGCAATGTGCATTATCTTATTTGCTTCATTCTCTGGAATTGGATATTCAGGGCTTGATATATCTTTGAATCGTATAACCTTTGCGAACTCTCCGCCAAATACCGATTTGTAAAAACTAA
The DNA here is from genome assembly GCF_903819435.1 of Flavobacterium salmonis. Classification (GTDB taxonomy): domain Bacteria; phylum Bacteroidota; class Bacteroidia; order Flavobacteriales; family Flavobacteriaceae; genus Flavobacterium; species Flavobacterium chungangense. The sequence continues at coordinate 72,763 of NZ_CAIJDP010000079.1, forward strand.
ATGCTTCTTCGGCATTTCCGTTGAAGTTAATGTGTGGATTGATAAGCGCCATGATTTATATTTTGTAGGTTGTTTTTTTTCTCAGTTGCCATATAAAATGACATCTAATTTTCTTCAATTTCATCGAGTTGATTACTAAATTAAGTGCTATTTTTGGATTTGACAAATTCTTTAAAGCCAAACCAATTTTGCATAAGCCAATTGCCTCTCAATTGTATTAGCAGTTATATAGCGTTATTCTAAAAATGTCTTTCGAATTCTTTCGAATTAAGAATAAGTAAAACCCAGATGTTTTTTAGTAGCCTGAATCAGGTTTAAACATTACAACACCTTCAAATAAATAAACATTCGCAGATCTTTATATAAGAATCTTTGAAAAATAAATAGATTAAAATCTTGAATTAAAGGTTTTTATTTCCCGTTTGCTCTTTCCCTCGTTTAATGTTGCACACAATATTTTACTTCCGTCAGTACGCACATTTACAAGACCATAGACAATTCCATCAACCACTCTCAGCCTGGAGATTACTGATTCCTTACTTTTTTCTTTAAGTCCGCTATAAACCTATAAATATATTTTACAGCACGTATAAATACTCATTTTTAGATACTTATGATTTATTAATACAATTTTTAGGACTAGAAATCCTAAATCAGACTTTAGATGATATTAGTAAAAATAATATAACATATAAATCCAGAATCAGCTATAGGGATCGTATTTGAAATCAGATTTACTAAATGCAATCTGATAATCTATAGAATTTAAATTATAACATTATATTCGCCTTTTAAAGTAATTCTAGATACATGACTTAAATCATGTCTAACAAATGATTATGGATATAGTTAAAAATAAAAATACCTATTTGTGTTTTATTTTCATTTCTTTCTTGTGCATAACGAACTTAGATGCGCAAAATCTTTTTTTTGAAAAAATAACCTCAAAGGAATTAAATCCCGTAACACAAATACACGGAATCGCAAAAGACTCTGTGGGCTATATCTGGATAGGAAGCTGGAATGGATCTTACAGGTACGACGGTAAAACATTTGACTTTTATTATCACAATCCAAACGATAAAACATCACTCCCTAATAATCGGATACGAAATATTATTTCTGATAAAAAAACAGGGCTTTGGTTTTTAACCTTTGACAATAGATATGCAAAATTTAACTACAAACTAAATTCTTTTAAACTTGTCAATTCTGCTGATGTTCCCAAATCTGTAGTCAAAGACCTTGGAAGCAATTCCAATACACTAAACAAAAATAAGATTATAGACGGAAAAAGATATTTTTTATCCTCTCACCTCTTTACTTCGTATGAACTGAATTCGGGTAAAGAATATCAGTATACAGCCAACATCAACAATCCCGGACAGTTGCAGGATGACTATATAACCGATTTTTTTATTGATGATCAGAATATTATTTGGCTTGGAACCAGAAGCGGGGATATTTATAAAGCAAACCCCAACCGCAATCCTTTTGAACTGCATTACAGTTTTAGAAAGGGAAGCGACAATAAAAAGCTGGCAACAGTAAGAGCGGTAACAAAATCTAAAGATAAAATCTGGTTAGGCACAGACGAAAGTATTCTGATTTACAAAAACAACAAACTGGATTCTAGCGACCCTTTTTATAAATCCAACAGCAGTATTAAGAATGTACGCAGTTTATTGAGGGACAATAAAGGGCGAATCTGGATTGGAGGAATCACCGGACTCGAATGCTATGATCCGAAAACCAACCAGTGTAGATCTGTAATAAATAAAGTGTTGGCACCAAAGTTAGAAACCTGGTCGATATTTACTTTAGAATCTGCCGGCTCAGATTACTTGTGGGTGGGGCTTTATAAAGGAATAGCACGTGTGAATCTAACCGATGACAGCATCCAATTTTTTGATTTGTCGAAAGAAATTAACGAACACAGTGTTATGGATATTTTATCTTTCAGTAATCGTGAACTCTGGCTGGCAACTGAGGGTAATGGTATTGTTCGTGTAAAATTAGACAGTAAAGGCATGGTACATAATGCAGTTCGGTTAAATTCATTTCAGAAAAATTCCATGTACAATACTTCCGATAATATCATATTTGCATTGCACAAGGATAAACGTGGAAATATCTGGTCCGGTTCCAGCGAAGGTTTAAATAAAATAACTCCCTCTGCCAACCCAATGCGAATTGAAAAAATACAGCTTCTTTCGGAAAACCCAAATTCATACATATCTTCTATAACCGATGACAGTCAGGGTAATCTTTGGGTCGCCCATAAACAAGGAATCTCTATGATCGATATTGTTTCCAATAAAGTTTCAAATTACCAGAAAGAAGACCGATTTGGTTTATGGACATTTTCAGAGCGGGCTGTATATAAAGATATTTCAGAACAAAAAATATATTTTGGCGACAAAAATGGATATCTCTCTTTTAATCCGGATGAAATCAAAACGATAGTATCTGATAGTAAACTTGTTTTTAAATCCTTGTACTTAGCCAATGAAAAAATGAGTCCGATGAAATTCTTTAATGGGAAAAAAGTACTTTCAAAAGATCTTTCCCAAACTAAAGAAATCCAGCTCGATTCCGATAACCGGAGTTTCACTATTGAATTGGCTTCTTTAAATTACAGTATAACAAATAAAGAAGTCTTCGAATATATGCTCGAAGGTTATGATGAAAAATGGATTAAAACCAGTTCAAGCAAGACAATTTACAACATGATACCTCCAGGCAGCTATATTTTTAAAGCCAGAATAATTTCTCTGAATGATGCCAGATCTCCATTACAGACAATGGAAGTAAATATTAGTGGGCCATGGTATGATACACTATTGGCCAAAGTGCTGTTTTTACTACTAATAATTGGTTCTGCTTACTGGGTTTTTAAAGAAATTTTATACAGAGAACGTCTCAAAAACGAAATCAGGTTAGTACGATTAAATACTGAGAGACAGGAAGAATTAAACCGTGAAAAATTAAAGTTCTTCACCAATATATCGCACGATTTAAAAACACCGCTCACGCTGATTGCGGATCCTATAAAACAGTTAGAAAACAAAAAATTATCGGCTAATGAAAAAACACTGTATTTTTCGATAATAAACAGAAATCTAAATTACCTGACCAGACTTATACAGCAAATTTTAGATTTCAGGAAATCCGAAATTGGAAAATTAAAATTAAATACAAGCACTCAGGATTTTAATGTGTTTATCGAAGAATGTTACAATACCTTCAAATATATAGCAGATAAACGCAATATCGATTTTAAACTTGAAGTCGGAAAAACATCATTAAATTGTTATTTAGATTTCGAAAAAACAGATCAGATTCTGATTAATATAATTTCTAATGCACTAAAATATACCCCTGACGGAGGTGTCGTTTTACTTTCAGCTCATTTAAACAATACCGAAAATGTATTAAATATTACTGTACAGGACAATGGAATCGGTATTGAAGCAAAAGAACTAGAAAAAATATTCGAAGCCTTCAATAATTCAGGCCCTACTCCTTTTCACGGATATTCTTCCGGAATAGGCTTATCGTTAACCAGAAGTCTTGTAGAATTTTTGAATGGAACAATTACTATTGAAAGCATTGTGAAAAAAGGGACAACTGTTATTATTTCATTGCCTTTTATTGCCTTATCAGATACACCTGTTATTCAAAATAAAGAAATATTAATTGAAACATTAGAACATAAATCAGTTGATACTTTACCTGTTGTTGCGGATGAAACTACTAAACCCACAGTACTTGTTGTTGAGGACAATCCCGACGTTCAGGCTTATTTAAACAATGAATTATCAAATGAATATAATCTCATTCAGGAATACAACGGAAAAAAAGGGTTTGAAACAGCCCTACAGACAATACCTGATATTATCATTTCAGATGTTATGATGCCTGAAATGGAAGGAACTCAATTATGTAGCGAACTTAAAATGAACGAAAACACCTGTCACATTCCAATCATTTTATTAACAGCAAAAGGATCTGATGAAAATCAAATTGAGGGTTATGAATTAGGTGCCGAAGCATATGTGATGAAGCCTTTCAGCGTCGAAGTCTTAAAAGCTCAGATTAAAAGTGTTCTGGACAACAGGCTTATTCTGCAAAATAGATTAGCACATATCAACAGTATCAGTCAGCTACAGGTTGAGTCACCAAATCTCGACAAAGCTTTTCTGTCTAAAACGGTTGATCTGATTAGCTCCCATATCGAAGAAACAGATTTTGGTCCTGAAATACTGGCAAATGAACTAAAAATCAGCCAAAGGCAATTATACAGAAAAATAAAGGCTGTCAGCGGCTGTACAGTTCATGAGTTTATTACCAAAGTCAGAATGGATCATGCCGAAAAGCTTCTCCGAAATTCGGATCTCAGTATTTCGCAGATTGCTTATAAAGTTGGTTTTTCAGAAGCCTCTAATTTTTCAAGAACGTTTTCGAAACATTTTGGCTGCAGCCCTTCACAATACGGAAAATAATTAGTGAAGGTAATTTGCTCTATTTCATTTCAAATTTTACACCCAATCAACAACACATTATATATCAAATACATATACATAAAAACACTCTCTTATCATACTTTGACATGGCAGAATATGATAGGAATTGGCAATCTTTGATAGCAGAGAAATACAGTTCAAAACTAAATTTGCTAATGCTTCTCACAGGTTTTAGCAGAAGCTTTGAAAGATTACTAACTTAATTAAGAGACCAAAATGAATAGAAAGATTATTTATCCTTTTTTTACATTATTGTTGCTGCTTGCAAACTTTACATTTGCCCAAAAACAAAACCCCGACGGAATTAAATACAATTTCAACTATGACTGGAAGCTTTTTACAGGCTATGATGATCAGGCAAAAAATACAAGTTATAATGATAAAAACTGGTCAAAAGTAAATCTTCCTTACGCCTGGAATCAGGCAGAAGCATTTAAAGTAGATATTACAAGATTGTCTACAGGGATTGCGTGGTACCGCAAAACATTCCAGCTTCCGGCTAAATCAAAAAATCAAAAAGTTTTTATCGAATTTGAAGGTGTTAGACAGATGGGAGAAATTTATGTGAACGGAGAATTTGTTGGCAGACATGAAAATGGTGCCATGGCTTTTGGTTTCGATATTACGTCTTTCATGAGGCCTTTTCCTCAGGAAAATGTAATTGCGGTAAAAACGGATAACGACTGGAAATACAAGGAGAAAGCTACACAATCAGGGTTTCAGTGGAACGACAAAAACTTCAATGCTAATTATGGTGGAATTCCCAAAAATGTTTTTCTGCATATAAAATCAAAAGTATATCAAACCCTGCCTCTGTTTTCTGGTTTAGGTACAACAGGAACTTACGTATATGTATCTGATATTGATATTGCAAATAAGAAAGCGTTGATTAATGTTTCGTCACAAGTTAAGAATGAAGAAAAATTGGCTGTGAATGCACAACTAAAAATTAGTGTTACAGACATGGACGGAAAAGTCGTTGCTGTTTTTTCGGGAGAAAATGTTCCAATAGCTCCTAATGAAATAAAAGACCTGAAAGCTTCCAAAATCGTGAATGACCTGAATTTCTGGAGCTGGGGTTACGGCTATTTATACAATATCAAAAGTGAACTGGTTGTAGACAATAAAGCTGTTGATCAGACCCTAATTCGTACCGGATTTCGAAAAACCAAATTTGAAAAAGGCATGATCTGGCTCAACGATCGTGTAATCATGATGCACGGTTATGCACAGCGAACGAGTAACGAATGGCCGTCATTAGGAATGTCAGTTCCTGCCTGGATGAGCGATTACAGCAACAGCCAGATGATAGAAAGCAATGCTAATCTGGTACGCTGGATGCATATTACGCCATGGAAACAGGATGTAGAATCCTGTGACAGGGTTGGTCTGATTCAGGCAATGCCGGCAGGAGATTCAGAAAAAGATGTTACCGGCAGAAGATGGGAACAGCGTACCGAGTTAATGCGTGATGCGATTATTTATAACCGAAACAATCCTAGTATTTTGTTCTACGAATGTGGAAATGAAAACATCTCTGAAGAGCACATGGCAGAAATGAAGGCAATTAGAGATAAGTACGACCCTAATGGAGGACGTGCTATAGGAAGTAGGGAAATGCTCGACAGCAAAACTGCTGAATATGGCGGAGAAATGCTGTACATCAACAAAAGTGCAAGACTCCCTTTTTGGGCTACAGAATACAGTCGTGATGAAGGTCTTCGTAAATATTGGGATGAATATACCCCGCCTTTTCACAAAGAGGGAACTGGTGGAACAACCCATTCGAATGTTAACGGAACAAAAGTAGCTGATGCGAGTGCCTATAATCACAATCAGGATGCGCATGCCATAGAAAACGTAACACGCTGGTATGATTATTATCGTGAACGTCCCGGAACCGGGACAAGAGTAAGTTCAGGCGGTGTTAATATTATTTTTTCAGACAGTAATACTCATTTCAGAGGGGCTGAAAATTACAGAAGAAGTGGTGAAGTGGATCCAATGAGACTTCCAAAAGATGGTTTTTATGCACATAAAGTAATGTGGGATGGATGGGTAGATATCGAAAATCCTAGTGCTCATATTATGGGTCACTGGAATTACGACAGCCCTGTCACAAAAAAAGTTTCTGTAGTATCATCTGCTGATGCCGTAGAATTGTTTGTCAACAACAAAAGCTTAGGAAAAGGCATTCAGTCTGATCAGTTTTTATTCAGCTTTGAAAACGTAAAGTTTGAGCCCGGAACCATTCGCGCTGTTGGATATGACAGCACTGGCAAAAAAATATGTGAAACTGAAATTAAAAGCACAGGTAAGCCTGCTGCTATTAAACTAACTGCTATTCAAAGACCGGGAGGAACATTAGCTGATGGTAGTGATGTCGTAATTGTAGAAGTTGAAGTGGCAGATGACAAAGGAAATCGCTGTCCGACAGCTTTGAATATGATTAATTTTGATGTTCAGGGTCAAGGCACATTTATTGGAGGAATCGCTCAGGGACCGGATAATTACATCGGTTCGAAAAATCTTCCTGTTGAATGCGGGGTAAACCGAATTATGGTAAGAGCCGGAGAGAAACAAGGAGAGATTAAAATAAATGCTTCTTCTGAGAATCTTAAAACGGGAACCCTGGTGATTAAAACCATTGCTGTAGATAATGCAAAACTCACGACAGTTATGCCGGATCATCAATTACCGTCTTATGCTAAAAAAGGCCCGTCACCAGTCACACCTTCTTTTAAAAAGATAAGAACCCCAATTGCCATAATTGACGCTAAAACTGCTTCGAATCAGGCAGATGCTGCTAAAAGTTATGATGATAATGAATTAACAGAATGGTCAAACAGTAAAGACGGAAGTCCGGTAATTGAATTTGAATTAGAACGTGAAGCCCTAATCAGTCAGGCAGTAATAAAATTTGCAGGATGGAGAAGCAAAAAATACCCAATCCGAATTTATGTAGACAATAAGGAAGTATTCAATGGTACAACACCAACCAGTTTAGGATATGTAACTCTGGAATGCAAGCCAACAAAAGGTAAAAAAGTCAGAATTGAATTAGCTGGCGCCACTAAAGACAGCAACGAAATCAACCTGGTTGAAATTACAGGAAAAGTAGATCAGGCGGGATTAAAATCAGGAGATAAAAAGAACGGCGAATTGCCAATCGTGGAAGCAGAATTTTATGAGCCTCTTGACAAATAAAAAGTCAGGTTTAAAACTCCTAAAAAGATTGTATTTATAGACAAATAATCTATTACAAAAAATGAAGAAGGCTGCCCGCTAAAGACAGCTTTTTTTGTACTGTCTATACTCTATTCATAACACTTGATTTTGTAGCATTAAGGATGTTTTTTTAGCATATAATTAAAATGGTATTTGACAAATATTTAACTTGTTAGCGCTGGCAGTAGAAAAATCAGGATATAAAATATTTTGTAAGGATTATAGTTGTTGAGCTAAATATCTTTGACCATTTATACAGGCAAATTCTTTAATAATTTTTAGATGTTGGTTTCTATTTGTTTGCAAACGGTAATTTATTTACTTTTAAAAACTTAATTATTTGGTATGTGAACGGCATCCAATATCTATTCCTTTTCTAATAGTTACTTACATATAATATGATAAGAATTCGTATAGCAAAGCTTGTGTTTACATTCTTAATGCTCAGTTACAATTGCTATTCTGTAGAGATTCCTACATATTCAAATTCTGTTGTCAGCCAAAAGCATTCTGCCACTAAAGCAAAAATTACTAATTTTCTTGATCGTGGAGCCGCTTTCCTGTACAAACCGGAAAGCCATAAAATGGATATGGACAGTGCAAAGTCTAATTTTGATCGTGCTTATGTTTTAAGCAAAAGCATTAACGATGAAAACCTCAAACATAAATGCCTGGTTTACTATGGAGAACTTTTGTTTGAAGAAAACAAATACCCAAAAGCTATTGAAATGATTCAAAAAGTAATTGCTTATTATAAAAAAACGAAACAGTATAAACAAGAAGCCGACTTATGGGCTATACAGGGAAAAAGATTATTCTGGCAGTCACCACGTAGCTTTAAAACTCTTGAAGAAGCTGTAATTTGTTTTGATAAAGCATCCCTGATTTACAAAAATCTGGGCCTTTTAGAAAAATTTGCCTATTTCATAAAATACAAAGCAGATGCTCATTTAAATCAGGGAAGATTAGATCTGGCAGAAAAAGAATTATTACAGATTCTCGCTGTTTATAAAAAAATTGGTTTTAAAAAGCTGCATTTTACTTACGATCTTTTAGCAGATGTGAACAGGCTTAAAGGAAATTTGGGTAAAAGCCTTTATTATTCTCTTGCCTGTGTAAAAAGTATGGAAAAAACAGGAGATCTTGATTATGATGCAGATTTTTATCAACAGCTAGCAATTGCGTACAAAGATATCGGCAAACATAATTTAAGTATAGAATGGCTCAGAAAGGCAATTAAAACACTGAAATTCAAGAAAGAAATTGATTATTATAACTTATATGAATTTACAGATTTACTGGCCAAGGAACTCATTGAAGTAAAAAGAGAAAAAGCAGCACTAAAACAAGTACAAAAAATTATAAAAGAATATCCTCCTCAAAATGATAGTGGCAAAGCAATAATTTTTGGTTCACTGGCCTATTGTTATAACAAAAATAATCAGGTTAAGCTTGCCGAAGCCAATTTTAAAAAAATGATTGAGTTGTATGAAAAAAGTAATGCAATGTATATCATTGATTTATCCAAAGCTTATTTTGAGTTTGGAAAATTCTACGAAGAGCATAAAAACTATGATAATGCCAGGATCAATTTTCAAAAATCGCTGAATTTTTCAAAAGGAATTGTGGAGCTTTCCCAAATCAAAGACGCAAATTTATATTTGTTTAAAATTGATTCTGCCAAAGGAAATTATATTGCCGCAATAAAATATTTTCAGAGATATAAAAAACTGAATGATTCTATTTTTAATGAAAAAACGAACAGGCAAATTGGAGAACTGCAAATTTTATATGGACTTGAAAAGAAAGAAAAAGAATTATCTAATTTAAAATTGGATATGGATACTGAAAAAGGAAAAAGGATCCAGGCTCAAAGTACCATAAAATTTGGAATCTGCATTGTTGTTTTTCTTTTAGTGAGTATCCTTTTGTTTGGGATAAGTTATCAATCCAAGAAAAAAAACAACGATCTTTTAATCAGTCAAAAAAGAGAAATAGATCAAAAAAACGAGACACTCCTGAAATTGGTAAACGAAAAAGAATCTCTTATGCAGGAGATTCATCATCGTGTAAAGAATAATCTGCAGATTGTTATGAGCCTCCTGAATTCGCAGTCTTCAATCTTAAAAAGCAAAGAAGCTTTTGATGCCATTCAAAAAAGCCAGCACAGATTGTATGCGATTTCCCTTTTACATCAAAAATTATACAGAACAGATATTATTAGGGAAATAGAAATGGAAAATTATATCAATGATCTGTTGTATAATTTTAACGACACATTTGATATGCAGCATATTAATTTTGAAACAGATCTTCATCCATTACATCTGGACGAAGCACAAGCTGTTTCTGTTGGACTTATTTTGAACGAAGCAATTACAAATTCGATTAAATATGCCTTTCCAGATAATCAAAAAGGCGTTATTCTTATTGTGATGAAGCCTCTTGAAAATTTGAAAGTAAAACTTCAAATAAAGGATAACGGAATTGGTTTTCCTGAAAATTTTAATACTTCATCAACTTTAGGAATCAACTTAATCAGTGGTTTAGCTCAGCAGCTTGACGGCGAAGCCTCTTTTTTTAATGATCATGGTGCTGTAATCGATGTTGAATTTATACGGAAAAATATTTCTTAAGAAATAACCCGGTTCTTTTAAATAATTCTCCATAAAAAAGTTAACGCTTCACTATTTCTTAATTTAGGATCATGAATCCTTACAATTTCTGCAAAACTTAAAGCGGAATTTATTTTTAATTTATGGATTTAAAAAGCAACTTTTAATCCAAACAGATAGGTAATTTCCTAAATTATTATTACCCTCTTCATAATTTTACGATATATCGTAATAAAAAAATACACTTAAAATATCCAAACTCCTTATAGCCAAAGCCATCATCATATAGGTATGTTATTTGGCTAGTGTTCTGCGACGCCAAATAAATTCAGAATACAGCAAAACAGTACTGATTTTTTATTTATTAATCTGGATTAAGCGACAGCTTTTGGCCGCTGCCCTAAGTTTACATAAGCAATTTAACAAAACAAGTCCGGATACAGAATCGAACCGGATGTTTATCTCGGGAATTATTAATCTAAAACCATACAAAATGAGTACAATTACAGTAAAAGACGGAACGCAGATTTATTACAAAGATTGGGGAACGGGACAACCCATCGTTTTTCACCACGGATGGCCTTTATCAAGTGACGACTGGGATTCGCAAATGATGTTTTTTCTTCAGCAAGGATACAGGGTTATTGCGCACGATCGCCGTGGACACGGGCGTTCAGGACAAAGCGTTGAGAACAACAATATGCAAACTTATGCATCAGACATCGCTGAACTAACAGCTGCACTTGATCTAAAAGATGCCATTCACGTGGGGCATTCAACCGGAGGAGGCGAAGTAATACGCTACGCAGCAAAATATGGTAAAGGACGTATTGCAAAAGCCGTAATCATTAGTGCTATTACACCAATTATGATTAAAAACGAATCGAATCCGGAAGGTGTGCCGTTATCTGTTTTTGATGAAATCAGAAAAGGTACTGGATTTAACAGAGCACAGTATTTTTATGATTTCCCAATTGCATTTTACGGATGGAACCGTGAAGGAACAACAGTTCAGGAAGGCATCAAACAAAATTGGTGGCGCCAGGGAATGATGGGTTCTGTTTTATCACATTACGAAGGTATCAAAGCTTTCTCTGAATCAGATTTTACAGAAGATCTAAAAAGCTTAGATATTCCTGTTCTGGTTTTACACGGAGAAGATGATCAGATTGTTCCTTATGAGCAGGCTCCGAGAGCAGCCAAACTATTAAAAAACGGTAAATTAATTACCTACCCGGGATTCTCTCACGGTATGCCTACTACCGAAGCAGAAACGATCAATAATGATATTCTGGCTTTTATAAAAGCATAAGCAAACAATACTTTAATGAATCAGACTGCCTGTAAAGTTTGCTTTTGCAGGCTAGTTTAAAACCATATTAATTATGATTTCATTTCAACAGCCATCATTTGATACCGTTACAGAAGCTTTACAATGGCTCAACAATCAGGGTTTTACAGAAAACTTTAATCTCGATACAAATTGTATTCGCTGTAATAACAACAAACAATCCATGTCGCCGGAAGAATTCAAAATCGAATATATTTTTCGTTTTGAGGGCGATACAAATCCGGGAGACGAAGATATAGTGTATGGCATTATCTCAGAAGTTTATGCCCTGAAAGGGGTTTTAACCAGCGCTTTCGGAATCTATGCCGATAGTGTTTCCGCCGAAATGATCCGGAAACTCTCAACACATTAAGCATTTATAAAACATAACATTTTAAAATAAATAATCATGAAACCATCTACAAACTTATTGTCACCGGATAATCACGCTTTAGTATTAATTGATTTTGAAGGGCAAATGGCATTTGCTACCAGTAATATTGCATTAAGCGAATTGCGCAACAATGTGGCAATCATCTGCGGAGCGTCAAAAATCTTTAATGTGCCTACTGTGGTAACTACTGTTGCCGAAGAAAGTTTTTCTGGTCCGGTTTTTCCTGAAGTCGAAGAATATTACCCAATTGCCACTTCAGGATATATTGACCGTACAACAATGAATACCTGGGAAGACGAAGCAGCTTATAAGGCAATTACAGGCAAAAACAAGAAAAAAATTGTCCTAGCAGGATTATGGACAGGCGTTTGCATCGTTGGGCCAGCTTTATCTGCAATCGAAGAAGGCTATGAAGTTTATGTAATTACAGATGCTTGTGGTGACGTAAGCGAAGAAGCTCATGAACGTGCAGTGCAAAGAATGATACAAGTTGGGGCAAAACCTATAACTTCTATCCAGTACTTATTAGAGCTTCAGAGAGACTGGGCACGCGAAGAAACATATGTTCCGGTAACTAATTTAATGAAAAAACACGGTGGTTCTTACGGTTTAGGTATTCACTACGCGCACAACATGCTGAAACACTAATTGATTTCTTTATTTCAACCTGAAACAATCTTACCCTTCACAATGTTGAAATCAACACCATTCATATCAAAAAACGTCAGGCTGCTTTTTCTTTTTCTCTTAATGGGAAGTTTAGTTTCAGCACAAAGTTTTAAGCTTTTGCGTTACGAGGAAAATTACGGGTCGTTAAGAGATTCAACCCGAAATTTTTATGAGAATTTAAAATTCGTTCCCTTAAACAGCGAGAACAATTTTTACCTGTCATTTGGTGGCGAAGCCAGATATGAATATGTTGATTTTAATAATGAAGACTGGGGCCGGCTCAACATTGGCCGGAACAATTTTTTGCTCCAGCGTTATGATCTTCATGCTGATCTGCATTTAGGTAAAACTTTCAGGGTATTTGTACAGCTAAGGAGTGCTTTGCAGGACGGAAGAATCAACGGGTCAAGAGGTATTGATGAAGATCAGTTAAATGTACAGAATCTTTTTTTGGATGTAAATTTATATCAGAAAGAAGACAAAAAAATAACCGTTCGTGCCGGAAGGCAGGAACTCGATTACGGTTCCGGAAGACTGATTTCAGTAAGAGAAGGCCCGAATTCGAGATTGTATTTTACAGGAGCAAAAATAATGTACTCCTCTGCCCGATTTTCAGTTGATGGTTTTGCTATGATGGAAGACGAAATCAATACAGGTCTTTTTGATAATAAAATATCAAAAAAACGGAATCTCTGGGGAGCTTATTCCAAAATAATATTCCCAAAAGCAGGAAACCTGGATTTGTATTACCTCGGAATCAGAAGAGATACAGCTGTTTTTGAAGAAGGAATTGCTTCAGAACAAAGACATACTGTTGGCACAAGGTTTTGGAAATACGGTGGTGGTTTTATTTATAATGTGGAAGCAGCTTATCAGTTTGGAAGTTTTGGTTCCGGCGATATAAATGCCTGGACAGGATCTATAGATATTGGATATTCTTTTGAAGATATCAGATCCAAACCCACTATAAACCTCCGGAACGATTACATCTCAGGGGATAAAAACCAAGGCAACGGAAGCCTGCAGACTTTTAATCCGCTCTTTCCAAAAGGAGGTTATTTCGGATTTAGCCCACAGGTGGGGCCGGTAAATCTTATCGATATTCATCCTTATGCCACAATGGATTTACTGCCAACGCTGAAGATGCAGGTTGATGTAGTTTTTAACTGGAGATTTTCAACTCAAGACGGGATTTACAGACCAAGCGGATCACTAAATCTACCCGGAAGCGCATCAGACGAACGGTATATCGGGACAGCATATTTAGCCAATTTTACCTATAGCATAAACAAATATATATCAGTCGTAAGCGGGATACAGTATTTTAAAACCGGTGCTTTTATCAACGACATTATTTCAAATTCTCAAGATGGTGTTTTCTTTAATGCCCGACTTGGATTTAAATTTTAATAACCTAAAAATATATTCTTAGTGAATTAGAACACTGATAAAACGGATTTGCTATCGCAAAAACGCGGATTTACGCAGATTCATTTAAAGAATCTATTTAGAAATCCGTTTTTATCCATGCTTTTGCGATAGCAAATCTGCGTCATCCGCGTCAAAATCTACATCAGTTATATTATCAACTAAATTTCTAAATATGAAAAAATCAGTCATTTTTAACAAATACACAATTAGAACAACGATTCTAATTCTTCTAATATGTGCAGGCTTAACTAACACTGCTTTTGCACAAAATGCCGCACTCGGGTCATCTACAACCTGGGGTAAAGTAGATGGAGTTGCAGTAAACGGATTGGTTCAGGGACCATCTACAGCCGAAGCAGAACTGCAGGTTGCCTGTGTTTTTGAATACACAGAAGGCGATATTTTTAATCCTCCTGCCCTGCCTGCAAACTTAAACGGAATGGTACATTTAGATGATGCCCTGAAAGGCATTATTACCGAATTACGCAAAAGCGGTAAATTTGCAGGACACTCGCTTGAAACTTTATTGATTATACCTCCAAAAGGTACTTTGGCAGCCAAAAAGTTATTGCTCATTGGTCTTGGCGAACGCACTAAATTCACACCGGATTTAATGATCAGTGTAGGAAGCGTTGCCATGCGTGAGGCTTTGCGTCTGGGTGTGAGCAATTATTCTTTTGCGTCTGATATAAAAGATGCAGGAATCGATTCGCCAACAGCGTTAGTCGCAGCCAATGTAGTTTTGGGTTCTTTTGAAGCTTACAGAACGCAAATATATTTAAAAGATAAAAAATTATCAGATCACAAACCTTTAAGCAAAATCATTCTGCTTGCCGGACCGGCTTTTTATACCGTTGCCGGTGAAGGTATTAAAGAAGCAATTGCAAAACTTAACGCTAAATCATAACATTATGAAAGCAGATTTAATTTTATTCAACGGAAAAATTCATAGCTTCAATACTGAGACTCCAAACATTACGGCTGTTGCCATCAAAAACGGAAAATTTATAGCAGTTGGACATGACAGTCATGTAATGGGATTTGCTTCTGAAGAAACTAAAATAATAGACCTACAAAACAAGAGAGTTGTTCCCGGAATCAACGATTCGCACATTCACCTGATTCGTGGGGGCTTAAATTATAATTTAGAATTGCGTTGGGATGGTGTTCCTTCTCTTGCCGATGCGCTAAGAATGCTAAAAGAACAGGTTGACCGTACGCCAAATCCGCAATGGGTTCGTGTCGTTGGCGGCTGGTCTGAATTTCAATTTGCCGAACGCAGAATGCCGACTCTGGAAGAAATTAATACAATTGCGCCAGACACTCCTGTTTTTATTCTGCATCTGTATGACAGAGCCATTATGAACAGGGCAGCTTTAAGAGCGGTTGGTTACAACAAAAATACGCCTGCTCCTCCTGGAGGGCATATTGAACGTGATTCAAACGGTGAACCAACCGGATTGATTATTGCTACCCCAAATGCTATGATTTTATATTCGACACTGGCTAAAGGTCCTACACTTTCGTATGAACATCAGATCAATTCGACGAGACATTTTATGAAAGAACTAAACCGTTTCGGAATCACAAGTGTGATTGATGCAGGAGGCGGATTTCAGAATTTTCCGGATGATTATAGAGTTGTTAATGAACTGAACGAAAAGAAACAATTAACAGTTAGGATTGCCTACAACCTGTTTACCCAAAAACCAAAACACGAATTTGAAGATTTCTCAGATTGGATTGATACTGTAAAACTGTATCAGGGCGACGATATGTACCGCCATAACGGTGCGGGAGAAATGCTGGTTTTTTCTGCCGCCGATTTTGAAGATTTCCTGCAGCCAAGACCCGATTTGCCTGAAAACATGGAAGCCGAACTGGAAAAAGTAGTCCGTCTTTTGGTTGAAAACCGCTGGCCGTTCAGGCTTCATGCCACTTATAACGAAAGCATTACCAGATTTCTGAATGTTTTCGAAAAAATAAATCAGGAAATTCCGTTCAACGGACTGCCCTGGATTTTTGACCACGCCGAAACTATTGACGAAAGAAATATCGAACGTGTAAAAGCACTTGGCGGTGGTATCGCCATTCAAAGCAGAATGGCGTATCAGGGTGAATATTTTACAGACCGTTACGGAGCAAAAGCAGCAGAAAACACACCGCCAATCAAAAAAATGATTGAAATGGAAGTTCCCGTTGGTGCAGGTTCAGATGCTACACGCGTGAGCAGCTATAATCCATGGGTTTCTATGTATTGGATGACGGTTGGAAAAACAATCGGAGGTCTGCAATTGTACAACGAAACCAGATTAAACAGACAGACCGCTTTAGAATTGTATACCAGAGGTAGTGCCTGGTTTTCTCAGGAACAAGCCAAAAAAGGTGATATCAAAATCGGAATGTTTGCAGATCTGGTGGTTTTAGACCGCGATTATTTTAACATTGACGATGAAGAAATCAAAAAGATAGAAGCGGATTTGACTATTGTCGACGGAAAAATTGTGTATGCCAATGGAGATTTTTCTTCGTTTTCCCCGCCTCATATTCCGATTTTGCCTGACTGGTCTCCAACGAATATTTACAACGGATATCCGTCAAAAAGCAGTTTCAGGAATACTATAGAGAAAAACGCAAAAGCAGATGCAAAGCCTGGTCTGACTTCACACATACACAGTTGCAGCGGCAGCTGTGATGTTCATGCACACAGCCACGATATTGCGAGAATGAGCAATGTTCCTGTAAGTAACTATAACGCATTCTGGGGCGCATTGGGCTGTTCCTGTTTTGCCTTCTAAATTTTAAAACAATGACTGAAATTTTAAAACAAATCCTATATTCAGATTTAGGATCAGCACTCAGCAATGCGGCACTTTTAGCATTTAGAGTTTTACTTGCAGTTGAATTATTCAGAGTCCACGGAATGAAGAAGTTTCGAACTGAAAATGGACAAAAAGAACAGGTTCCGAATCCGCTTCATCTTCCTGAAAAACTAAACGGATTAGTGGCTGCATTTTCAGATACCGTAGTCCCGATTTTTATTATTCTCGGCCTCGGAACCCGACTTGCAGTACTTCCAACCATCGGTGTTACAGCCGTGGGATATTTTGTGGTTCACAGAAAAGATTCGCCAGAAGTACGCGACGTTCCATATATGTACACGTTATCCCTATTACTGATTCTTGCGCTGGGAGCAGGAAAATATTCACTTGATTATTATTTATTAAACCTACTTTAAAAATGAAAGCAAACATCGGAATTAAACAAGAAAACATCTCTAAAGTTGCAGAAGTTCTAACAAAAGTCTTAGCAGACGAATTCGTATTATATACTAAAACAAAAAGAGCTCACTGGAACGTTGAAGGGCCTGATTTTTATAACAAACATCTTTTTTTCGAACAACAATATGATGCTATTGACGAAATTGTTGATACGGTAGCAGAAAGAATCAGAGCATTGGGGCATTACACGCCTGCCACTCTTAAAGATTTTCTTGCCCTGACACACCTTACAGAAGAATTACAAGAGAAAAATGACAGTAATGGTTTTATCAAAGAATTGCTTTTGGATCATGAAAGCATTATTATTTATCTGCGAGAAAATATAAATAATATTGCAAATGAATTTCAGGATGCCGGAACGAGTGATTTTATAACAGGTCTAGTAGAAACTCACGAAAAAATGGCCTGGATGCTTCGTGCCCATTTAAAATAAAAAGGATGGAAATTCAAAAAAATATTTGGTACGTAACCCTGCTCCTCACTATGATAGCAGGGTATTGCGATACCGTAACTTTCGTTGCAGCAGATTCGATATTTTCTGCACACGTTACAGGAAACTTTATCGTCTTTGCCTATCAGATTATCAAAGGTTCTGATGTACATGCCTGGATCAAATTATTGACTTTTCCCATCTTTATATTTGCCGTTATTGTTGGCGGAAGAATCGCCTTAAAAAGTATCAACCGCTACACGATTTTGTTTTGGGAAGGAATTATATTGGTCCTTTGCGGAATTGCTTCTTATGTTTTTGGATATTTTGAAATATTCTCAGAATGGGCAATGTACACTGTAGCAATGACAACTGTCTTTGCGATGGGATTACAAAATGCTTTCGGAAAATTGTTTGCCAAAGAAACTCATGGTCCAACAACCATGATGACGGGAAATGTAACACAGGCTTCGCTTGATTTGGGAAACCTGCTTAAAAACGGTACAAATGATGCCGATTCTTTATTAAGTTTTAAGAAACAGTTGGTTACTATTTTTGGTTTTCTTACGGGCTGTTTTTTAGGAGCTGTTGCCGGAAAATATTTTGGTTTAACCACTTTGCTGTTGCCGGGAGTTGCTATGATCATTTGTTACTGGTATCACAGGAATAAGTAAGCATGCTTGCTGTGTCTTTGCAGATTTCTAATATATAGAGTACCTTTAAAAAATGATTTATAAATCCCCTAAATACTGTCAGCCATCACATTTATTTTTTGTAAAAAGACAGTTTTTTTATTGCTGGTAATTGCGCGAACCAATATAACTTTTAGGTAAATGAAAGAAAAAATTCTAATAGTTGAAGACGAATTTATAGTAGCAAACGATTTAAAAATCATGCTGATTAAAACAGGTTACGAAATAATTGGTATTGCTTCTTCTGTGGTTCAGGCACGAAAATTAATTGAAGCCAAAAGACCAGACTGGGTGCTGCTTGATATCATGCTGAAAGGTGACCTTACCGGAATTGATCTTGCTTGGGAACTGCGCGAAATGCAGCTTCCATTTCTCTATATTTCCGCCAATACAAATCAGTCAACTCTTGAGGCCGTAAAAGAAACACATCCGTATGGTTTTATGGTGAAGCCTTTTCGTGAGAGAGATTTGGCAGTGATGCTCGATATTGCAAAATACCGTTACAATGAAGAAAAAGGTACTTTTACCGATACACCGCTCCAAGTTGCAGATGAAGAAATTGAAGGCATTATTGGTAGCAGTGAACTTCTAAAAGCAGTAATTGAAAAAATAAAAATTGTAGCTCCGGCAGAAACTTCGGTTTTGATCCTTGGCGAAAGCGGTACCGGAAAAGAAAGGGTTGCACATTCGATACATAATTTATCTGCCCATAAGCCCAATCCGATTGTGGTGGTCAATTGTGCTGCTTTACCACAGTCATTGGTAGAATCAGAACTTTTTGGCCATGAAAAAGGAGCTTTTACAGGGGCAAATTCATTACGGATCGGTAAATTTGAACAGGCACATAACGGCACTATTTTTCTCGATGAAATTGGTGAATTGCCATTGGATTCTCAGGTAAAGCTATTGCGTGTCCTGCAGGAAAAAGAAATTCAGCGTCTAGGAGGAAATTCAACCCTAAAAATTAATGTTCGGGTGGTAGCGGCAACAAACAGATGTTTAGAAAAAGAAGTTGCCGAAGGCCGTTTTCGTTTGGATTTATATTACCGGTTAAACGTCTTCCCGATTCAACTGCCAACGTTAAAAGACCGTAAAGAAGATATTGAGGTTCTCGCCAATCATTTCCTTAGAAAATATGCTGCAAGTGCCAGAAAAAATGTTTCAGCGATCAGTTCGCCAGCTTTAGCACAATTGATGCAGTACGACTGGCCGGGAAACATAAGAGAACTAGAACATTTGATAGAAAGAAATGTGCTGTTGGCTAAAACAAACGAAATCGAAAAGTTTGATCTTCCGTTGCATACCGTGAGTCCATTACAGAAAAACAGCAGTAAATTAAAAACGATGGAAGAAATGGAAAAAGAACATATAATGACTGCGCTGCAAAATTGCGGCGGTAAAGTTTCGGGTCCGGGAGGCGCTGCTGAACTGCTGAAACTACAGCCACAGACTTTGTATTCAAAAATGAAAAAATTAGGCATAAAACAGAGGTACAACTGATTTTGTTAAAAGAAAAAGTGTCAGGTTTTAGAATTTAAAAATTAAAGCATTAAAAGTAAATCTCTTAAATCTGCCTAATCTGCGAGAAAAAACTAAGCACATACGAAAAAATTAAAAAGAACTAGTTTCTCAAACAGAGCCGATTCGGAATCTCTATGTACCTTTAAGTAAATAAAATGCCTTTTTTATCAATATTGCAATCTTATAATCCTCTGTGTTTAAAACAAAACACAATGACATAAATTAAAAATTATGGAAACAATAAAATTAGAATTAGACGAAAAAAAACACGGTGCCTTTAATCTTTATGCAGAAGGTAAAAAACTGGGTGAAATGACCGTAAGCCTTAAAGAAGATTTACTGACTGTTTACCACACCGGTGTTGAGCCAGAGGCAGAAGGAAAAGGATATGCCAAAAAACTTCTGGACGAAATGGTTTTGTATGTTCGTGAGCACAATATGAAAGTTTTACCGCTTTGTCCTTATGTGCACGCACAATTCAAAAAACATCCGGACGAATACGAAGATATCTGGAAAAAATAATTTAAAAACAAGCTTATGAATTTAGATACTATTACAGCAGGCGTTCCTTTAAACGAGGCAAAAAAAGCTTTGATCTTGCTTCACGGACGCGGCGCAGGAGCACATGATATCCTTTCGGTTGCTAAATATCTTAACGTTGGTGATTTTGCTTTGGTCGCGCCACAGGCAGAAAACAGAACCTGGTACCCCTATTCGTTTTTAGTGCCAATTGCCGAAAATGAACCTTCATTTTCAAATTCACTTCATGCTATTGCTCAGGTTTTAATTGCCGTACAGCAAAACGGAATCGAAAAAGAAAACATTTATTTCCTCGGATTTTCGCAGGGAGCTTGCCTGGCGCTTGAATTTACTGCCAGAAATGCTGCCAAATATGGTGGTGTCGTGGCGTTTACAGGAGGATTAATTGGTGATCAGGTTTACGAAGAACATTATCACGGGAATTTCGGGGATACTCCAATTTTCATCGGAACGAGCGATCCTGACTTTCATGTTCCTGTGGAAAGAGTGAATCAATCTGAAGCGCTTCTTGAAAAAATGGGTGCCGATGTGACCAAAAAAATCTACGAAAATATGGGCCATACCATCAGTCAGGACGAAATTGATACGGCTAACGCACTTATTTTTTCTAAAAAATAATGATCCAAATTACAAGAGTATACAGCGACAAGAATGGCGAAAGTCATTTTGAGGATTTTGAAGTTCTGTTGACAAACAATGGCGACATCGGTTTTTTATCTGATGATGAACCTGTAAAATCTATTGTTTTTCGAGAAGTGAGTCCGTCCTACGATTACGATTTTCATAATGCGCCTGACCGCCAATATATCGTTTTATTGGAAGGCGGCGTAGAAATCGAAACTTCGCTTGGAGAAAAAAGAATTTTTGGAACCGGTTCAGTCTTATTGATCGAAGATACTACCGGAAAAGGACATAAAACAAAAAATATTGAACCCAAACGAAGAAAGTCAATATTTATAAAAATATAAAAACAAACCACGATAATATACTGCTTTAGTGATGTGCTGTTACTTCAGGGGAAATTAAACCCACTGCACGAATAATCAGCTTAAGAAATGTTCTTTTTTAATACCTAGCTTCTGCATTCGGGAAATCAGTGTCGTTGCGGGAAGACCTAATAAAACTGCAGCACCCTGTGGACCAGAGATTCTGCCATCGCATTTTTTTACGACTTTCAGAATATGCTCCTTCTCTACTTCTTGCAAGGTTTTGGTATATAAATCTGATTCAGGATTTTGAGTTTCGATTCTGAAAATTTCAGGAAAATCCATTTCTTTAATTATCTCTTCGTTCGCAAATAAAATAGCTCTTTCGATCCTGTTTTCTAATTCCCGTACATTTCCCGGCCAGACATTCTGGGTCATGCTTTTG
Source organism: Flavobacterium salmonis (assembly GCF_903819435.1). Classification (GTDB taxonomy): domain Bacteria; phylum Bacteroidota; class Bacteroidia; order Flavobacteriales; family Flavobacteriaceae; genus Flavobacterium; species Flavobacterium chungangense. Next base: position 94,791 of record NZ_CAIJDP010000079.1, read on the forward strand.
AGCGCTTTTTTTGAAAAACCTTTCATTTTTTTTCCGATTTTGATTGAATGCCTTTCGAGGAAAAAACCAGCCAGCACTTCAATGTCTTCCGCACGTTCGCGTAAAGCAGGCAATGCAATCGGAAAAACGTTTAATCTATAATACAAATCGCTTCTAAAACGGCCTTCGGCAACTTCTTTTTCCAAAAATCGGTTGGTGGCTGCGATTATGCGAACATTAATTTTGATGGTATTTTTACCGCCAATTCTCTCAATTTCTTTTTCCTGCAGTACACGAAGCAGTTTTCCCTGAAGTTCTAATGGCATCTCTCCTATTTCATCCAGAAAAATAGTGCCGTTATGTGCTTGTTCAAATTTTCCGATCCTCAAATCTGAAGCTCCGGTAAAAGCCCCTTTTTCATGCCCGAATAATTCACTTTCAATCAGGTTTTCGGGAATCGAAGCGCAGTTCACTTTTATCATTTTTTCGTTAGCAACCAATGACAATTTATGGATGGCATTTGCAATTAACTCTTTTCCGGTTCCGGTTTCGCCAAAAATCAAAACGGTCGATTCTGAAGGGGCTGCCTGAGAAATCAACTCGTACACCTTTTTCATGGCATCACTGTTTCCGATAATTCCATGAAAACCCTGATTTTCTACAGCTATATTTTGTGATTTTTTTTCGCTTAAGTTATTTTTCAAAAGCTGTAATTCTTCCCAATTCCTTTCAAATGCTGTTGCCAGTTTTATATTCCGGATTGTTATCGAAAGCTGCGATGCCATGCCACGAATAGTTCTATTAGATTCCCTGCTGAAAACGGCAGCGTTTTTAAAGACTAAAAAAAGCACATTTAGGCTGCCTTTTATCTGTGGCAGACTGACTCCTATTCCATTCTTGAAACCTTTATTGTGAACTGAATCCAGATAAACCGGAAGTCTGTTTTTTTTCTCCGGTACCGTTTTTAATTCAAAAACAACGGTTTCGGGCGTTCCTATACAAACGTCAAAAAAACCGTCATTAATCGGATAGACCTTAGAAAATTCCTGCGGACTGGTAAACTGATAAAATATGTGGTAGTCTTTTTGGCCTTCTTCGGCGGAAGCCAGAATAAAATCTTCAAATAAAAAATGCTGTTTTAAACCGGTTATGACATTATGGAAATCTTTTCGGTTTGAAGCTTCTGAAAGTGCTTTGCAGATAGACAAAATCTGCAATTGTTCTCTTTCTCTTTCCTGCAGCCTGTTCCTCATAACTTCGGCCTGATCTTTCGGATTTTCCATAAAGCGTACTATTTTATGCGGTAAAGCGTAAATGTAAGAAATGGCTTTTATAGAATGACTATAGTTTTTTAAAATAAAATATTTTCTGAACATAAAATTACGATATATCGTATCACTATGATATGCTAAACAAATCCACCCTTTTATGAAACAAGGGATTGCTGTAAACGGAATGTTATTTGGTTAAAGTTTGTCTGGAAAAAAGCCCCTTTTTTATTTCTTAATCTAGGTTAATCGATGCAGGAGGATAACAGCGGTAAATTTGTAAAAGAAAATCAATAACAATTTAAATATATAAATCATGGAAAATAAAATTTTAGGCTTACACCATATTACTGCAATTGCAGGTGATGCTAAACGCAATTTCGACTTTTACTCTAAAATATTAGGATTACGTTTTATCAAAAAAACTGTCAATTTTGACGATCCGGGAACGTACCATTTTTATTTTGGTGACGAAGTAGGAAGCGCAGGAACAATCTTAACTTTTTTCCCTTGGGGCGAAGGAATCCAGCAAGGAAGAAAAGGCAGCGGTATGGCAACAGAAATTGGGTATTCTGTTCCAAAAGGAAGTTTGGATTTCTGGCAGAAACGTTTTGAGCAATACAATGTGATTTACAATAAACCGTCTGAAAAATTCGGAGAAAAATACCTTACTTTCTTAGATTCGGACGGATTAAAATTAGAATTGATTGAATCTAAAACTGACGATAACAGAAAAACGTGGGAAACCGACGAAGTAAAAGCAGATGTGGCAACAAGAGGTTTTCACAATATTACACTGACATTGAACAATATCAAACCAACGGCAGCAATTTTAACCGAAATATTTGGCTATAAATTAATTGATCAGGACGTTAACCGTTTTCGCTATGCAACAGCAGCGGTAGAAAATGCAGCGATTGTTGATTTGGTAGAACTGGAAGAAGAAAAACGAGGCCATGTGGCTAACGGATCTGTACATCACGTGGCATTCAGGGTTCAGAATGATGAGATTTTAATGTACTTCCGTGAAAAAATAGAAGCTTACGGATTGTCTATTACACCACAGATTGACAGAAACTACTTCCATTCTCTTTATTTTAGGGAACCGGGCGGTGTCTTATTTGAAATTGCTACAGACAACCCCGGATTTATGGTTGATGAAAGCTTAGAAGAATTGGGACAAAACCTAAAACTTCCTGCTCAATACGAATCGGACAGAGCCAGCATTGAGGCACATTTGGTTAAGATTAACTAATTGATAGCGTTAAGCATAAGGTTTTTGAGAATCAACGATTTGTACTTTCTTATTTGAAGGCTTTCAGAATTCTTAGGATGATACAAAATTACTCTAAAATAAAACCTATACAATATATGAAAGTATATTGTATAGGTTTTTACTATTACTATGTATGATCATCCTCTTCTGAAGATCTGAATCTGGTTTTTATTTAGATGTCGGGCATAAATTTTTTTTACTGTACTAAAAATTTTATTGTTTTTGTACCACTTTCAGATTCAACTTTACCAATATAAATACCTTTGGTTTTAGGCAATTCAACAAGAGATGAATTGTCATTAATAACGGAGGATTTAAGTACTTGTTTTCCACTTATGCCATAAATTGTAAATTTACTATTTGATGGAGCATTTTCTATCCTGATAAAACCATCTTTTACGATCCATTTTAATTTGTTTTTCGAAAAATCATCGGTAGATAAGTTTGTGGCAGGAAGAGCTACTCCATGAATTTTAACATCTGCGAGGCAAAGTGTCTTTCCAGTCGATGCTGAGCTATACCAAGGATATACACGCAGTTTTAAAGTTTTTCCATAAGGAATTTTAAGAACAGGTATTTTTGAAACGGCATACATGGTATTAGATGTCATACTTGTAAACTCACCTGCGACTGAAGTAGTAGAATCAGAACCTGCCAAAACAATTTTAGGTTCGTATAAATTGGCTTCGGTCTGGTCAGTCATGGCTCTAAGTCCTGCCCAATTGGCTCGGCCACTCATATCTGCACCTGTATTCATCCATTCGTATAAATGGAGTCTGGTGTCAGTATCAGAATAAGCCATATTCCATTTGTCACCCCATCCCAAAGGATCAATTTCGACAGGCATTGTACAATAAAGCCAGGCTACCTTTGGGTATTCATGCCATGGCCGGCCAAATTTAATTTTCATTCCATCATCTCCTAATCTTGGACTATTAGGTTGTTATGTTAAATTACACTTATAAAATACACAGCCATATGTTTGTGTTGCTTCTGTGGAAGGAGCTGTTATCCATGCCCCACCGTAACTTCTAATTTCGCATTCATTAAATACTCCAATTCCGCGACCATAGATATAATCTGTACGGCCTAAAATCATACAAGATTTAAAATAAGCGCGTGAGGTTTCTGCTGTCCAAAAGTAGATTGTATCTTGATACGCAAGTATGTCACAATTGATAAAAACATTCCGGTCTGTCTGCAGCGTTATGGCTTGTGCCTGACCAACAACTCCGGCAGTATTTCTAATTGTTATATTTTCTGCCTTAAAATCATTTGCCATAATAGTGAGTGTTGCAGCAGTTTTTACTAAATTGCTATTGCCTGACCATAGTGCTACCTTTGCATCCGGACACAAACCATCGCCGCCATCGTTACAATTATAAATATCATAAGAGATAATAGTTTCTTCTCTACTCTCTCCAATCAAAGTGATGTTGGTTTTATTGGCAGGAACTATGAGCTTCTCTTTGTTGTACAAGCCACGTTTTACATAAATAATTGTAGATGTGCCTGCCGGAACTGCATCAAATGCGGCCTGTATAGAAGTAAAATCTCCTGTTCCATTTATATCGACTACTATATCAGGACTAAAATTTTGAGCTGTAGATGAATTAAAAAATAATAGCCCTACAATTAAGAGGACAAAAAAGTCGAGTTTTTTCATAAAAAAGTGGTTGGTTAGTAAAGTTGTTTAATTGGATAGACATTATTAAATCTTACAAATGAACAGCATCAATATCTATTTTTGTTAAATTAAATTATGAATACAGTATTTTAAATGCCAATTTTTTAATAATAATTCTATCTTGCGTCAAAAATATTTTAATAAAACAATAACGGCTTTTAAATTTTGGTCATTATGCATGTTTACACGGATTGCGATTGACTCATTCTGTTTTTAAGATTATTTTTAAACTCAAATAACACTTTACTACCAAAAACTAAAAACTATAATCGGTAATGAAAAAACTTCTATTGATTAAATTTTCAATTACATTTTTATTCATCATTTCAACAAATGAAATAGTGTCGCAGATAAAATGCAAAATAGAAAATTACTCTACAGAGGACGGACTTTCCCATGATGCCATTGCCTATACGATGAAGGACAAGGAAGGTTTTATGTGGTTCGCCACCTGGGATGGAATAAATAGATTTGATGGTAAAAATTTCATTACTTACAAAGCAACTGCCGGCGATAATAGCAGCCTGAATAATAACCGTATTGCGTTAATCAAGGAAGATGCTTCCGGATATATATGGCTTAAGGCCTATGATCGTCAGATCTACAGATTCGACAAAAGCACCGAATCGTTTCTTTCTATCGCAAACATTTTAGGAACCACTAAAATTGATTTTGATAATGTTTTTCCAACCAGCAATGGGAATGTTTGGCTGACAACTATGAATAAAGGTATTTTTCTGATACAAAAAAAATCAAGTAGTCAAATAAAAACCAGACATTTCTGGCAAAATAAAAAATCAAGTTTTTTATTGGCTTCAAATAATTTAAATTTTTTATTTAAAGACGCGGATAATTCTGTTTGGGTGGGTTCTGATAAGGGATTAGATCATATAACAGCATCTAAAAGTCAGGAATACCAAACAAAAAATATAATAAAAAATAGTAATATAAAATGTCTTATTATACCGGATAATAATGTTTGGTTTGGAACTGATGAAGGTGTACTGATTCGTTATGATAAAATTCGTAAAAGCTATTGGAAAACTGCTATCGCTAAAAAAAGTATAGATGCAATTATAAAATCAAAAACAGAAAATTTATTATTCCTAACTACTTCATCGGGTGAGTTAATTACATTTAATACTAAAACCTTAAAAATAGAATCAATTGATAAAATTTCTGATGCACCAATCTATAAAATTTATCAGGACAGTCGAGGTATACTGTGGATTGAACCCAAAAAACATGGCGTTTTTATGGTTTATCCAAAAGAAAAAAGGAATCGTTTTTTTTTCTCAGCAAACAGATGCTACTTTTCTTGACCTAAAACATAGTTTCGGTTTTTTTGAGGACAATTTCAACAGGGTCTGGATAAAATTAAAAGGGGGGTGGATTTGGGTATTACAACGAGAAAACCAATACATTAGATTACTTTCTGAATAAACCTGGAGATGAAAATCAGAAATTTTCAAATATTGTTTCCAGTATGTATTTTGATCCTTCAGGAATTCTTTGGCTTAGTACGGACGACAGAAGTATTAATAAAATTATTTTTCAAAAAAACACTTTTGAACATCATCTTTTAGTTCTGGGCAGTAAAATTAAATCTGAAAATGAAATCAGAGCTGTTTTTGCAGATGAAGAGAATAGATTATGGCTTGCGTCAAAAGCAGCGAAAGTAAAAGTGTATCGGGGAAATGAAGAATTGAAAAATCCGTTTATCAATTATAAGACAGATGAAATTGGTCATATATACTCCATCATCGGAGATAGGAAAGGAAATATCTGGTTAGGAACAAAAGGAAATGGTCTGTTTAAAGCAACTCCTGTCAACACACAACATTCTCAATATGTATTAAAGCAATTTAAAGCAGATCAAAACAATCCAAAAAGTATAAGCAGCAACCAAATCTATTCTATTTTAGAAGATAAAAAAGGCCGTATTTGGGTAGCTACCTATGATAATGGAATCAATTTACTGGAAGAAAATCAGGGACAATTTAGTTTTATACATCAATTTAAAAATTATCCGGTTACAGAATTCAGCAAAGTAAGATACCGGGCAGAAGGTTATAAAGGCCAAATCTGGGTGGCCACAACAAATGGATTACTGACTTTTGATCCCGACAATTACAATCCGGATAAAATAAAATTTTCGAGATATAGAAAGATTTCCAGTGATAAATTTAGTCTGGGCAGCAATGATGTAGTATTTATTTACAAGGATTCAGAAGCTAAAATGTGGATTTCGACAGCGGGAGGCGGACTTAATCAGGCGATTGAAAAAGGAAATGATTTAAAATTTATAAATTTTGCAAAAAAAGATGGCTTACCCAGTGATTTTATTCTGAGTATGGCAGAAGATGATGAGAAAAATTTATGGCTAGCGACTGAAAATGGTATTTCAAAATTCAATTTATTAAATCAGACCTTTAGTAATTATGATTCCAATGACGGATTGCAAAAAACCGGATTTTCTGAGTCGGCAGGTTTAAAGCTGTCAAATGGCAATTTGATTTTTGGCTCTAGGAATGGATATTTAACTTTCAATCCAAAGAAAATAAAAAATCAAAAAAATACCGTAAAAATGGTTTTTACCAATTTTGAGATCAACAATAAAAATGCAAATGTAAAGTCTCAGGAATTCTCTTTAAAAGCAGACATAAATTACAATAATAACATAGAGTTAGATTATACTAAAAACACAATTAGTATTTATTACACGGTTTTAGATTACAGATCTGGAAACAAACAATTGTATGCTTACCGTTTAAAAGGTTTGGATAATACATGGCATGAAGTAAAAAATCAGAAAAAAGCAACCTTTACCAATTTACCGCCAGGAGATTACGAGTTCGAAGTAAAATGTTTAAGTACGGATTTATATGCAAATATTCCTCAAAAGAATTTATCGTTTACGATTACTCCCCCATTTTGGAAAACCAATTTGGCTTATTTTTTATATACAGTTCTCTTTATTATTCTGCTGGAAATTTCAAGAAGAATAGTTTATTCTATGATTCAATTGCAAAATAAAGTTGTGGTTGAACAAAAAATGACCGAATTAAAACTGAATTTTTTTACTAATATATCACATGAATTAAGGACTCCCCTAACCTTGATTGTGAACCCTATAAATGAGATTGCAAAAAATGAACAATTAAGCGATTTAGGAAGTGAATATATCGAAACAGCGCGAAAAAATTCTAATCGGTTAGTACGTTTTGTAAATCAGTTACTTGATTTTAGAAAAGTTCAGAGCGGCAATGAAGAACTCCATATTGAACCCATAGAATTGGTTTCATTTGTAAATGAAATCAATAGTTTGTTTTCTCAGGCAATCCGTGAAAAAAATATAAAAATTAAAACACTATCCAATTCTGAAACGCTTCCTGTAAATCTGGACAAAGAAAAAATGGATATTATCCTTTATAATTTATTATCTAATGCTGTTAAATTTTCCCCAAATGATAGTAATATCACGGTTGAACTTAAGGTAGAAAATAAGCACATCTTAAAAATTAATGTCACAGATCAGGGAGCCGGAGTCGATGAAACTAATCTTAAAGATATCTTTAAGCTTTATTATGAAACTGACACCGCCAAAAATAAAATTGCAGGAACCGGGATTGGCTTAGCACTTTGTAAAGAATATGTTCATTTGCATCAGGGAACTATTTATGCCGTCAATAACGAAAACAAAGGTCTTACAGTTTGCATAGAAATAGATTTAAACAAGCCTGTTTTTCAAAATAGCAATTACAAATTAGAGTTGTCAGAAGAAAAACAAAAAAATATCCCCGCTCCTAACAAACTAAACAATGAAAGACAACTAGTTGAAAACAATTATAATGCTAAGTTTCCTGTGGTTCTTATAGTAGAAGATAACCCTGAATTGAGGTCCTTTCTAAAGAGTCAGTTACAGCCATTTTATAGCATTTTAGAAGCTGAAAACGGAAACGAAGGCTTTGCAATAGCCACAAATAAACTTCCGGATTTAATTATCAGCGATATTATGATGCCAGAAATGGATGGTATTGAATTACTTGATGCTCTAAAAAATACCACAGAAACCAGTCATATTCCGGTTATTTTATTGACTGCTAAGTTATCTGTAGAAAGTAAGATTCAAGGATTGAATTATGGAGCTGATTATTATATAACTAAACCTTTTGATACAGATTTTCTATTGGCTTCTATCGAAAATTTAATTAAATACAGAAAGAAAATATTTGAAAGTTTACAAACTGATGCAAAAACAATTACACTTGAACCAGGAGAAATAGTTATTACAACAAAAGATGAACAGTTTTTAAAAGATAGTATTGCTATAGTAGAAAATGGTTTAACAGATTCAAAATTCAACATTGATATCATAGCAAAAACTATTAATATGTCAAGAGTAACTTTTAACCGAAAATTTAAAAGTCTCACGCAAATGACACCAGTAGAATTTGTCAGCGAAATGCGTCTAAAAAGAGCCAGACAATATCTGGATGCCGGTGAAACTGACATTGCAAACATTGCATATAAAGTTGGATTTAATGGCGCAGGGTATTTCAGCACCTGCTTTAAGGAGTTTTACAAGATATCTCCTTCTGAATATGTGAGACAAAACAATAGCATTACAAAAAGACATCTGGATAAATAACATACTCATCTCATAATCAAATAAGAAACAATCAGTCAATTAAAAAAGTTGTTTTTAATAAATAAAGAAGCCTCAAAGTCTAAAAATCTTCTTACCTTAACGTTAGGAATAATCTGAGTATTAAAAAATGCCATTTAAATTTGTCAAACAATGAAATGTGAAAGCATTTTTGTACCGTGTTGAAAAATTAAGCGCAACTTTTCTTGTAATTATGTTTTTTAAGTCTATTTAGTTGTTAATGAGTGTTTTGTAAAAATAATAATGACTAAAAAAAATTGGAATATAAAGATTTGGTATTAAATTTGCACCGCCAAAATGCAGATTTATTCGATAAAATGCATGAATTATATTCCCGTAATTTTACTGTGATTTTCAAATTTCAATAAAATAACAATTAAGAAATAATATCATTTTGTATTTTAAATACTAACTGAGAATATAGCGAATTCCCCAAAAAAAAAGCAAAGATGAATGTAAAAGAAAATGAAGGAGAATATCATAAACTACCTTTTTTGAATTCTAAAATAAAAATTACCATTACGACCGCAATTTTATATATTATCATTGCGAAAGCTTCCGGATTTTCATTTGTTCCTGAAATAAATATAGCTCCCTTTTTCCCTGCCGTCGGTTTTAGCATAGCCGCATTGATTATTTTAGGAAGAAAGGCGATATTTGGCGTACTATTGGGAAGTTTCATATTTTCGTTGTTGGCATTTCAACCCTATCTTCGAGGTGCTGCAACTTTTGAGGAATTAGTTAAACCCTTGTCTTTTTGTGTTTTAAGACCGCTCATTATTGGTTTAAATGCTATTGTCGTATCCCGTTTAACCCAGTTGTGGTGCAAAACTAAGTACCCTTTTGACAAAGGAATAAATGTATTATATTTCACTTTTGCTTGTCTGATTGGAGGTTTCATTAGTGTATCTCTTGGTATAGTTTCACTTGCAGTCACTCCCTATGTCAATATGAACAATTTCATGGCAATTTGGAGTAATCTGTTTAGATCTAATATTTTGGGAGCCATTCTGTTTACCCCTTTTGTGCTTTCCTGGCTATACAAAAAGCAACAAATTACGAAGTGGACTTCAAGTAAAAAAATAGAGGCTATTGTATTGACTTTACTTACAACAGCTACCTCAATATTTGTTTTTACGGGCAATGTACAAAATGAGTCTATTATCTTTTTTTTCCTTATATGGGCTGCTTATCGATTTGACCTGAAAGCCATAACCTTCGTAGCTTTAATAGTAACTATCATTTCGTTATATTGTACATCCGTGTATTCGGATGAACCTGTCAATAACTATTGGATTCATAGCTATTTTATGTTGCAGCTATTTCTTTTTGTTAATTTAGTTTCCATAATGTTTCTATACGGCACCCTGGAAGAAAAACGTAACAAAGCCAACAAATTAGGTGAAAGCGAATATAAACTTAATATTGAAAAAAACATTTTGGAAGCTACTATCCAAAGTCCAAATGGCATCAGTATATTTACCTTGGATACTAACTTTAATTATATCAATTTTAACTCAACTCACAAAGATAATGTGAGAAACTTATACGGTTTTGAGATTGAAACTGGAGGTAATTTGTTTGAATATATTAAGGATCCTAAAGTACAAAAGGATGCCATGAAAATTTACCAATCTGTTCTAAACGGAAATATACATATAGAAGAGGATAAAGAAGAAAATCATCTTGGAGATTATTGGAATAACTTCATATCACCTATAATGGATAAAAACAGCACCATTATTGGGATAAGTACAATTTCTATCAATGCAACGAAACAGAAATTAAACGAAATAGAATTAGAAAAAAATAACCGTATTTTAAACGGGCGGATAAAAGAGATAACATGTTTACAGAATATTTTCGAAATTAACAGCAATAATGCACTTTCAATGACTGATATCATTGCCAGCTGTGTAAAAATAATTCCGGAAGCATTTCAATTTCCGGAAAATACCAATTGCAGAATCATTATCCCGGGACATGAATACATTGCCAAAGACAAAAAAACATATTGGAATGCCCGGAAAAATATAATACTCAATAAAGAGGAATATGGTATTCTGGAGATAGGCTGTTGCAAAGAAAAAGAGTGTGTTGATAGTTATTTATCGGAAGAAATGGATTTATTAGGAGCCATTGCTAATATTTTATCGAAATCATTTGAAAATCATTTTGCCGAAGAAAATCTAAAAATAAGCGAAGAAAAATTCCGATCATTTTTTGAGAACATTATGGATGTATATTTTATGTCTACTCTTGAAGGTGATCTTTATGAAGTTAGTCCCTCTATTTACGATTATCTGGGCTATACAAGAACAGAAATGCTCTCCATAAATATGGGAGATTTATATGTTAATCCGGATGACAGAAAAAAACTGAAACAGGAACTACTGGCAAATGGCGAAGTGAAAGATTACGAGATTGAGTTGATGAAAAAAAATGGACAGGTTAGTTCTTTTGCGATGACTGCAAAAATAATTTCAAAAGGAAAAGAAAAGATATCCCATTTTGAAGGTTCTGTTCGTTGTCTGGATGAATGGAAAGAAAATCAATTATTAATTAGAGAACAACATCGAAAAATAAAAAAAAGTGAACAGGACTTCCGTATCCTGTTTGAAAATGTTCAGGATGTTTTTTTTAAAACTGATTTAAAAACGGACATAATATTAGATGTAAGCCCGTCATGCAGCTATTTCAATGGCATTACAAGAGAAGAGCTTATTGGGCAATCGATCTATAATATATATCCGGATGTTGAACAATTAAAACAAATGGCAGAAATAATAGTTTCTGGACATGAGATTAGTGATTATAACAATGAAATAATTATAAAAAACCAACATTATTATGTATCTATTAATGCTAAATTAATTTGTGATGCACAGGGCAAACCTGAATATTTAGTAGGAGCTTTGAGAAACATTACTGAACGAAGAGTGGCTGAAGAAAATCTAAAAATAAGCGAAGAAAACTATCGTATAATTTTTGAGAGTGTTCAGGATGTATTTTTCAAAACAGACTTGAAAACCAAAACGATATTGGATGTAAGTCCATCATGCAGGTATTTCAATGGTATTACCAGAGAAGAACTGATTGGACAAAAAATGTCAATCATATATAATAACAAGCCTCAAATGCGATTGATGTTTAATGAGGTGGCTACCGAACGAAAAATTATTGATTTTAACAATGAAATAATAATAAAAGGAAAATTGTTTTATGTCTCAATTAATGCTAAAATCATTTATGACGAGAATGATGAACCTGAATTTGCAGTAGGATCTATAAGAGATATTACAGAGCGCAGACTTGCAGAAGAAAATCTAAAATTGAGTGAAGAAAAATTCAGATCTATCTATGAAAGTTTTGAAGATATTTATTTTAAAAGGGATTTACAAGGTATTGTTTTAGAAATCAGTCCATCAGTAGAAAAATATTTCGATTTGAGTCGGGAATCAGTAATCAGTAAAAACTATAACGACTTTTGTTATGATCGTACTGAATCTGACAAATTTTATCAAACCCTTATTAAAGAAAAAGAAGTTAATGATTTTGAACAACGCTTTGTAACTTCTAAGGGAGAAATTTTGTACTTTTCAATAAATGCCAAGTTACGATACAGCGACGAGGGCGAACTTGCCTTTGTAGAAGGAACTATGCGTAATGTTAATGAAAGAAAAAAAACAGAATTGGTAATAGCATTAGCAAATGAAAAAATTAAGGAAAGCGAAAAAAAATACAGAACTATTTTTGAGAGTGTTAATGATGTCTTTTTTAGAGCATCTGTAAAAGATCAGAAAATAATTGACATTAGCCCTTCTTGCTCCTATTTTAATATCAAAGAAGAAGAAGTTATTGGCAGTAATTTTGGAGATTTTTATCATAATCTTGATGATAGGCTATATATACTCGAAGAACTTAATAGTGTTGGAGAAATAAAGAATTATCATGTAGAAATAGTAGTGCATTCTAAATTGTATACTGTTTCAATCAATGCAAGAATTATTTATGATGAAAATAACTTGCCTGAGTACATTGTTGGTTCTATCCGTGATATAACTGATAAAATTGAAGCCAAAGAAAATCTAAAAGTCAGTGAGGAAAAATTTCGATCCATTTATGAAAATTTCCAGGATATTTATATGAAAACGACTATTGACGGAATTCTGCTTGATGTGAGCCCATCGTTTGAAAAGAATTTTCAGATTCCTCGCTCGGAATTTATGGGCACTTCGGTTTTTGATTATTATCCAAACAAAAAAAATAAAGAATTATTATTAAAAAAATTAAGAACACAGGGTCATATTTCTGATTTTGATGTACAGTTATATGACTCTTCAGGAAATCCTGTATATTTCTCCATAAATGCACATCTTTTATATGATGAACAAGGGTTTCCGGTAAACATTGAAGGGACATTGAGAAATATTAATGAACGAAGACACATGCAGGATGAAATGCTTACCAAAAATAGAAAATTAGAATTTCAAAATACCGAGCTGGAGCAATTCGCCTATATCGCATCCCATGATTTACAAGAGCCGTTAATCACTGTGAGTCACTGTTCAGAATTATTAGAAGAAGAATTAGCAGGAAAACTGGATGAAGATCAACAACATTATTTAACTTTTATTCGTAGTTCCACTTCCCGTATGCAGCTATTGGTAAAAGGACTTTTAGACTATTCCAGAATCGGAAAAGAAAGAAAAACAAGTATAATAGATTGCAACACAATTGTATCGGAAGTAGTTTTGGATATGAAAAGCAGCATAGACGAAAGTAATGCAGTGATAGAATATGAAAACTTGCCTAAAATTGAAGCTAATGCTACCGAAATGAGGCAGTTATTTCAAAATATGATCAGTAATGCTATTAAATTCAGAAAAAGAGAATTCAGCCCAAAAGTAAAAATAACAGCAGTAATGGAAGATAAAAAATGGGTGTTTTCTGTCGCTGACAATGGTATCGGAATCAAAAAAGAAGATACCGATAAAGTTTTTGTAATTTTCAAAAGATTACATAATCGTAATGAATATCAGGGAACAGGTATAGGTTTGTCACATTGTAAAAAAATAATTGAACAGCATAATGGCAGGATTTGGGTAGAATCAAAATATAATGAAGGAAGTACTTTTAAATGGACATTGCCGTTAAATTAAGAATATAAAAGGGAGAGAACAATCTAGTGATTAAAAAATGAAAAATAAATTGAACTGCGTTCTATTGATAGATGATGACTTTGCCACAAATTTTATTAATAAAAAGATCGTCCAGAAGGCAAATATAACAGAGCATATTCAAGTAGCATTAAACGGAAAAGAAGCTATTGACTACCTATGCAATAAAGGAAAATTTGAATCTCAGGAAACAATAAATCCACAACCTCAATTAGTTTTTTTGGATATTAATATGCCGGTAATGGATGGTTGGGAATTTATTAAAAGCTATAAAATTTTAGTATCTGATGAAAGAAAAAAAGAAATTAGAATCATAATGCTTACCAGTTCATTTAATCCGGCGGACAAAGCCAAAGCAGATACTATAGAAGAGATAGCAGATTACAGACAAAAAACTTTAAACGTCGCAATGCTCCATGAAGTTATAAAAAAGCACTTTCCAAATCAATCAGAAGAATAAAAAAGTCGTGGCGAAGTTTTTTAAATTTAACATATAAAAAAAGCCCAATTTCATAAAAAAAGAAATGGGCAATTTATAAATTATTCAACTCAATTCTAATGAATTGGTTTGATTAGTATTTTAGATTTTTAAAGTATTAACCTATCTTAAATTCTTAAATACAGAGAGGTTAAATCAATCTTACATTTCGTTCAAGTCATTGAACTCGTGTAATGATTTCAATGTACCTTCATAAAACAAAATTGCAGCGATTAGATTTGCCTTGTCTGAATAAGGCATCATTTTTCTCTGAAATTCTACTGTTGTATCTAAGAATGTTGTTGTACCAACTGCTTGGTTATCTAAGGTTTTCTTGTGTTCACTATCGTCTGGAATACCTAAATCAGACATGGTAACACCTGGTTTTGTAACTAATGCGATGTAAGGAAGCGTTTTTACTAAAACTTTAATACGCTCAATGTATAACTCCAAAAGTTCTCCTTTTTGCATACCGCTCAATTCTTTTTGATCATGGTATTTACGGATTAGAGCTGTTGTACTGATAATACTTCTTGGAGCATTTTTTGCCTGTGCTGAGATAGCACCAGTCGTCAAGAAAAATAGGATACTTAGTAAAATAATTTTGCTCTTCATTTTATGAATCTAATTGGTTGTTAATGAAAACAAAAGTATATAAATTAACTTTAATTGCAACTTTATTGTTTTCTTTTTTTTCTTTTTTTTGAAATTAGTACAGTATTTGTTTCTAAAGTATTGTGTAATAATGAATTGTATTCAATAAAAGAAATCTAAATATCTGTTATTAAAGGTTATTTTTTATTTCTTCATCCGGATTGATTATTCTAAAACGGCCAGGATACTTTTCCCATATACTTTTTTTGTTGCCATAATAATCCATAAATTCTTCGCAAACAAAAACGGCATGCGCTGTTGACCATGCTACAACACCACAAAATTCACTTCCGGACTGGCGCTTCAATTTTTGTATCTGTTTCCCTATTTCGAAACCTAAATATTTATAAATTGTTGGAGTGTACACTTCACCGTCTTCTAAATCTTCTAATGCTTTATCAAAAGTTGTTTCTTTATCAATAATTTGTTTGTATTTTGCCATTACAGCATATGTCAATATTGCATAGTCTATAATTTTTTCACTTTCGCAATTGTTTTTGATAAATACAAAACCAGCCGATTCTTTGGCTTTGCTTATTTCATCATTTTTTAGATGAAATGACGCATTATTTTTTAGGGTTATTTTTTTTAAACTATCATTTATTATTTCTGTTACATACAAGTTGTCTAATCCATAAACATTTAAAGAAGCTTTTATAAAAGCAATCGATGAGCAATTTGTGCGTTCACCTTGTTTAAAGCTTTCGAATATTTTATCTGAACTCAATTGAGAGTAAGAATTTGAATAGACAAACATTAAAAATAAAAATATTGAGGTAACAGCTTTCATTGACATTAATTTATAATTCTTTTCCAGGTAATTTTTGGAAAACAGACTTTACAAATCTATAAAAATCAAATCATAGTTGTTTTTTTACTTTTAACTTTTATAATAAAAATGCATAGATTGATCAAAAATAAATCGTAAGAATAGATTATAGAGCATTAAAGGAAAGTTCTCATAATAATATTTATTTAAATTTTCCTACTAAATCAAATTTAGTATAGTAATATTATATAATTTTCATAAATTATTTTGTAAGTTTTTATTTAATAGTTCAGGTAATTTTAATTAAATTTAAAACGATATATTTATGAATACAAATAATCAAAATCCGAAAAGCACTAAAAAAAGTGGTTCTGATACCCGAAGTGATATGAGAAAACATCAATATAAAGATCATGATGAAGTTTTAACAAACGATGAAAATTATGATGTTGATACTCATAAATTTAAAAAAGAAGAACCTGATTTCGATGATAAATTGAATAATCAGGAGAAAAAATAAAAAATAAAGACGTTTCAGATCCATAATCCGAAACGTTTTTTATTTACATACCTCCTAACCTATGTAAGGCTTGCCTTTAACAAATCACAAAATAAAATTATTCTGTTTTATTCAGGATTTTATGAAGTGCATGATAAGATTCAAACGTATCAATATCTATTATGTCATCTTTAGTTTCAACCTCTCTGACCTGACTTTTATTTTTCTTGATAATTTCTTTCGCTCCTTCATCACCAGATAATAACATAAGTTCCGGAAAATATTTACCCGGAAATAGAACCGGAACACCTTTATAATCCTCTTTTGCGGTAATAATAATCACATCTTCCCCTTTTTGATGAAGTTGCAGCATTGTGTTTAAATGAATATGCCCAATAAAAGGCTGATCGGCGAGTACAAATAGCACAGCGTTTACATCAGTATATTTTTGATTTATTTCTTCAACTGCAAGTGTTATAGAACTGCCCAAGCCCTTTTGCCAGTTTTCATTAATAAGTACATTGGTTTTAGAAAAGTTTATTTTTTCTATAATTTCATTTTGATACGCCCCCAGAACAGCAAAAAAAAGATCGGCATCGGTTAACAAAACATTTCTAATGATACTGCCCAATAAAGTTGAATTTCCCCATGGCAATAGTTGTTTTGATTTTCCCATTCTTTTGGCATTTCCTGCTGCTAATACCACTATGGCTGTCTGACTCATCAATTATGATTTAGGAATGAATAGCACTATTTTTATATTTTAAAGATATTGGCTCTTCTTTCCGTACAACAGAAAGTATCTCAGCAATAATACTAATGGCAATTTCCTGAGGAGTTTCTGCCCCAATACTAATACCCGATGGACCATAAGTAACATCCAGAAGGCTTTCATTATAAGAATCAGTAAATTCAAAAAAATCGTTTAATATTTGATTTCGTCTTTTAACCGGACCAAGAAGCCCAAGATATGCAGGCTGTGTATTTTTTAATCCTGTAAGAAACTTTAAATCGGTTGAGTAACTGTGAGTCATTAACATAACAGCCGTTTCACTGTCAATAGAAATAGAATCAATTTCTTCCGGCAGCAGATGTAAAACCTGATTTGCACCCGGAAAATTAGCAATCGTTTTAGAATCTTTTATTGATGCTATAATTGTAATTTGCCAGCCCGTTAAAGAGGCAAATTGACATAATTGAACTGCATCATGTTCTGATCCAATGATAATTAAATGAAAGCGTGGTTGAAGAATTTGTGTGTAAGCCGGCAATGTTTTATCTAATTGGATATTGGAAAAAACAAAGTTTCTTCCTTCAAAATGAAATTCGGAACCCAAACCGGGTTGAATTCCCTCTGTTTTAGTGTAAAAAGATTCAATTTGCAGAGTTTGCCTTTTTTTTACAACGGTCTCTAAAGCATCCAACACAGCTGCATCAGGAGAAAAAGGTTCCAAAAGAATATACAGAATACCTTCGCATCCCAATCTATATCTCCCATCATAAATCATAATCTTAGCTTTGTTATCCAAAAATACAGATTGAGATTGTTTGAGAATTTCATTTTCAACACATCCTCCGCTTACAGCTCCAACCATTGTATCATTTTCAAAAATAAGCATACGAACACCCGGTCTTCTGTACGAGGAGCCTTCAATTGCGACAACTGTAGCCATAACGCTTTTGAGTCCTATTGCCTGGGCTAAAATGTACGATTCTTTTAACTTTAATAATTCGTGCATCATACTTTAATCCTTTTTTGAAATAATTTTGCCTTGAACATCTAAATTGTTGCTAATTGATTTAAACTGTTTTTAGGCTAAAAGGCAAAGTTCTGATTCGTTTTCCTGTCAAATCAAATATGGCATTGGTTAATGCCGGGGCAAAAGGAGGCAGTGCCGGTTCTCCCACTCCCCCAGCATCTTCCTCATTATCTATGATGTGTACTTCGATTAAAGGAATTTCATTAATACGGGGCATTGGATAATCATAAAAATTATGCTGCTCAACAATATTTTCTTTAAAGGTAATCTGATGAGTAGTTGCCGCACCCAGCCCCATGACAATAGAGCCTTCAACCTGTGCATGAATGATATCCGGATTTACATACCAGCCACAATCCATGACAGCCCAGACTTTATCTATTTTTACACCGCCATCAGCGTTTTTGGAAACTTTTACAACCTGCCCTACTGTTGAGTTAAAACATTCTGTAATAGCGACACCATATCCTTCATTTTTTTTACGGTTTTTCCAGCCAGAAACTTCCTCCATTCTATCAATTAATTTTTGACAGCGCTCTTCCTGTAAATGTTCGCGGCGAAAAGTTAACGGATCTTTTCCTGCTTCATGCGCCATTTCATCGATGAAACTTTCATAGGCAAATCCGTTTGTGGAGGCATATACAGATCTCCAGAAGCTTGTTGGAATACTCGTCTCAAAAAGAACATCTGAAATGCTTATGTTTTTAATACTTTCATAATAAGGTTTTAAGAATCCTTCGCTGGTACTTCCATTTGGTTTGTTCTTTGGTGCTCCGCTCCAGTGACCATTATTTTGGCCTGCCATCCTGAATTTCAAGGCATCAATTTTTCCATTCGAAATAGTTCCTTCGCAGCGGTAAGAAATTCCCGGACGAAATGGCCCTAATGTAGCATCATCTTCACGCGTCCAGACAATCTGAACCGGACCGCCAATTTCCTTTGAAACTGCGACAGCCTCATATGGATAATCGTTCATGGCTTTACGTCCGAACCCCCCGCCCAGAAAAGTCATATTTACAATCACTTTCTCTTTATCTATTCCAAACTTTTTGCTTATGTAATCCTGAACCCAGCCAGGTGCTTGTATTGGTCCCCAAATTTCAACCGAATCGCCCTTGTGATGGGCAATACAATTTATGGGCTCCATTGCGGCGTGTGACTGATAAGGGGTTTGATAGATTACGTCTAATTTCTTATCTGTTTTTGATAATATTTCTGTTGGATTTCCCTGCGTTTTTAGCGACATTCCTTCTTCTGTTTTTAGAAGATTGTTTTGCGTTTCGAATATCTCAGGCGTACTCCAGTGTTTAAAACCGCTGCTGTCCCACTCTACTTTTAATTGTTTTCTGCCCTCAAGAGCTGCCCAGGTTGAAGTAGCAACAACGGCAACACCTTCACGTATGTGCTCATAATATCCCATTTTAACCTTAAAAACGCGTTTCACACCCGGAATTTTTAATGCGGCAGTTGCATTAAAACTTTTAACTTTTCCAAAATAACGTGGATCGCGTTCTACCGAAGCAAAGAGCATTCCCGGAATTCTCGTGTCAAGTCCAAAAATTAACACACCATTGGTTTTAAGTGGTGTGTCAATTCTTTTAAGTGGCTTTCTAATTAATTTATATTCAGATATTTTCTTCAGCTTTGGTTCTTTTGGAGTTTCCAGTTTTGAGGCTGCTTCAGCAAGTTCTCCATAATGTAATTTTTTCCCTGATGGTTTGTGAATTACGTGTCCGGATTCGGCATAACAATCGGTTACGGGAACATTCCATTTTGTTGCTGCGGCCGTAATAAGCATTTCACGTGCTGCAGCACTTAATTTAAGCAGTTTTTTATAAGCAGAACGAATAGTTGAACTTCCTCCGGTAATTTGTCCTCCATATTTTTTTTCGTTACCAATGGCAAAGATGACGTTGATATCTTTCATGTCAACTTCGAGTTCTTCGGCTACAATTTGCGGTACCGACTGATAGGAACCCTGCCCCATTTCTGCCCTGTGGTTTACAATAGTCACTTTTCCTGACGGATTGATAATAATCCAGGGGCATAATTCGATTTCTGAATCATTTAGTTCAGAAGGACGTACCACCACCGGCGCGCCATTTGCAGGAAAGTAAAAACCAAGGCAAAGTGCAGCACCACCTAATCCGGTAAGTTTCAGGAAATTTCGTCTTGTAGTATCTATGTTGTTATTTTGAGTCATCGGATAATCATTAAATTAAGGCAATACTATTTTGCAGGAGCATACGCACCTGTTTGCAGCCACGTAATCCAGGCTTTTTTAAACTGTGCATGCGTTAAAGGCGGAACCGTTCTTCCTTTTCCCATGTTCCATCCCGCTTTTACCAAACCATCATCTGCATGCGCTATAAGTTTTTGCAGATCCTTATGTCCGTTAAGTTTTGGATTTACCAATTGTTTAGCGAGTTCGTGAGCCGTTTTTCCTTCAAATACCATTTTCATATCAGCTGGGGGTAAATGCCAGTCTGGATTTCCCGGTGGTGTATGCAGTCCGGGGCTGTTTGAGGATTGATGGCAGTTAGCACATTTCATTGCATACACCCCCTTTCCGTCTTTGCCGCGTTTGGGCTGCATGCTGTGAATAACGCTATTATCTCCCTGAAGCGGAATGTCTCCTTTTGGATGGCAATTGACGCAACGCGGACTCATCAAAACTTTATATACTTGTTTAAATGCTGCTACGGATGCGACGCTGTCTTTTTTTATCGGTACGATGGAAACATATTCTTTTTCTACAATCCGATTATTCGAAACAGTAAATGCAAGTCCAATACCGGAAGCTAACATTATGGCTATCAATATAAATTTTATTTTTGTTGACATAGTTTTTTATCTATCAGATTTTATTTTTCTCCTGCATTTGTGAAGCCAAATGTATCGCTTTACGTATTCGTGGATAAGTACCGCATCTGCAGATGTTTCCGGCCATGGCATCGTCTATATCCTGATCTGTCGGATTTGGATTTTCCCGAAGAAGTACCGCTGCCGACATGATTTGTCCTGAATGGCAATATCCGCATTGAGGCACGTCGATTTCCTGCCAGGCTTTTTGCGCCGGATGATCGTTATCTTTAGATAATCCTTCAATAGTTACTACATTTTTACCTTTTGCACGACTCATTTTGGTCACACAGGAGCGAACTGCTTCACCATCCAAATGCACTACACAGGCTCCGCATTGCGCGACGCCACAGCCAAATTTTGTACCGGTTAGCCCCAAAGTATCACGAATTGCCCAAAGGAGCGGCATATCCGGACTGACATCCAAATTCTCTGTTTTGCCGTTTACAGTTAGTTGTATCATATTATAGTCTTATTTTTAAGATTAACAATTACCCGATTTTAAGCAGGCAATTTTCGTTTCCTAATTTACAAAAAAAATAAAAACGACTGAATATGGATTACTATTTGGCATTGTTCTAAAAAAGTTTTAAAAAAATTACTTTATATAAACTATTAGCGATTTTATTGTAATTATCTGATAATAATATAATTAAATATTGTAAAAGTATAAGTATTTGGTTGTCATCAGTTTTAGATTTGTAAAACAACTTAAAAATCGGGCTATGAACATTTCACATCATAAATCCAACGTAGAGGAAAGTGCCAGAACATCTGCAAAAAAAACGAACAGCAAGTCGACTTCATCAAGAGCCAATGAAAAATCAAGCATTGAAACGCGAAAATCTATACGGATTATAAAATAATTTGGAAATAAATGATACTAAATTTGCGTAAATGACCAATCGGTCATATATTTGCATTGTAATTCTTTTAAAATAGAACAAAGAAAGAACAATCATCATGGCAAAAGGCGAAGAAACCAGACAATTCATCATAGAAAAAGCAGCTCCCATTTTTAATACCAAAGGGATTGCCGCAACAGCTATGAGTGATATTATGGAAGCCACAAAGTTGTCTAAAGGAAGTATGTACGTTCATTTTGAAAACAAGGAAGTTCTTGCCTGTGCAGCTGTAGATTATAATATGAAAGTTTTAGGTGATAAACTGATGGCCAAAATCAGCAAATGCAAAACAGCGAAAGAAGAATTGTTTACTTATATAGATTTTTTTAGTAATGCTGTAAATCCGCCGCTTACTGGTGGGTGTCCTTTGTTAAATTTTGGTACAGAAGCAGATGATACCAATCCTGTTATAAAAGAAAAAATAAATAAGGGAATTAATAGCAATCAGCAGTTATTGGAAACCATTATTAAGAAAGGAATCGCAAACAGTGAATTCAAAACCGACTGGAATGGAGTAGATTTTGCTACCGTAATGGTTGCCATGATGGAAGGTGGCCACCTTATGTCGAGAATGTCAGGAAACAATGATAAGATGAATGTAGTCGCAAATACCCTAAAATCAATAGTAGAGGAAAACAGCCTCTAATTTTTTTACTTAAAAAATGACCTTTCGGTCACTTATTGAATAAAAAAACAATATCAATGGCAAAAATCAATGATAAATAGCAATGGTAAAATCAATAGTAATAAATCAATAAAATAATTTAATAAAAAATAAACATTATGTCGTCAAAAACAATTTTAATTTCAGGAGCATCAAAAGGATTTGGAAGAGCCTGGACAGAAGCATTTTTAGAAAAAGGATATCAGGTAGCTGCTACAGCCAGAAATATCGATTCATTAGCTGATTTAAAAGCACAGTACGGAGATGCTGTTTTACCTTTAAAACTGGATGTAAATAATCGCGCCGACTCGTTTGCTGTGGTTGAAAAAGTACATCAGCATTTTGGAAAAATTGATATACTAATCAACAATGCAGGTTATGCTTTAAATGGTGCCGTAGAAGAAGCAAGCGAAGAAGAAGCAAGAGCGCAGTTTGAAACCAATTTCTTCGGAACTTTATGGTTAACGCAAGCCGTTTTGCCAATTATGAGAAAGCAGCAAAGCGGCCATATCATTCAGGTTTCTTCTATTTTGGGAATCGCCGCTTTACCTGTTTTAGGACTTTACAATGCATCAAAATTTGCCGTTGAAGGCCTTACTGAAACGTTGGCTTCTGAAGTAAAGCAATTTGGTATCAACGTAACCCTTGTTGAACCAAACGGTTATGCTACTGATATCTGGGGTCATGGATTCAACAGCAAAAGCATCGATGCTTATGACGGACTTAAAAAAGCCATTGCAGAAGGACATGATCCTGATACTTTCGGAAAAACAAGTGCTACAGTTCCGGCGATCATTAAATTGGTTGAAGCTGAAACTCCTCCTCTACGCTTATTTTTAGGAAAAGTTGCTTTTCCATTAGCAAAACAAGTCTATGAACAAAAACTTGCCACCTGGGAAGAATGGGCTGATGTTTCTGTTGCAGCACACGGATAATTTCTTTTCTTTTTTAGATTAATAAAAACGAGACTGTTTCTTTGGAAGAGACAGTCTCGTTTTTTATGGGAACTCATTTCCGCTTTTGGTTATATTTTTTTTGAGCTGGTGAAAAACCTTTTCTAAAAAAAGATACCCTTCTGTCGGCACAGGCACCAGTTTTCAAAAAATATTTATCAAAACCCAAACTTCATTATCTAACTAGAACTTTTATTGCATAGCCCATATCCGAAAATCATTTTCTTAACAAAGTTTAAGATTTCACCATATATTTAATTTATATGCAATAAATACCATGTATTCCCTAAAATCATTTGTATTTTATGTAAACAGCTGTTAAATCTTTAATAAATATTAATTATTAATTATGGAAGAAACCGTATATTTGAGATACACAGAATATTTAGAAGCATGCAAGAAAAATCAAAAATACATAGTTTTATATTTCCCAAAATACCTACAGGAGTAGATGGATTGGACGAAATTACAGATGGTGGTTTCCCAAAAGGACGCCCAACATTAATCTGTGGCGGAGCCGGTTGTGGAAAAACATTGTTATCAATGCAGTTCCTTATTAAAGGAATTACAGAGTATAAAGAACCCGGAGTTTTCATGTCTTTCGAAGAACCTTCGGATGATCTTACTTTAAACGTAAAATCTCTTGGATTTGACCTCGAAAAGCTGAAAGCTGAAAAAAAACTCGTTGTAGATCATGTGAGAGTTGAAAGATCAGAAATTGAAGAAGCCGGCGAATATGATCTTGATGGTTTATTTATCCGATTAGGACACGCTATCGACTCCATAAAAGCGAAACGCGTTGTATTGGATACCATAGAATCCCTTTTTGCGGGTCTTGACAATCAGGCTATTCTTAGAGCTGAATTGCGACGGTTGTTTCACTGGCTTAAAACAAAAGGTGTAACGGCTATCATTACGGGAGAACGCGGCGAAGCAACCCTAACCCGCCAGGGATTAGAAGAATATGTTTCGGATTGTGTGATTGTACTGGATCATCGTGTTATCGAGCAGGTTTCTACCAGAAGATTACGAATTGTAAAATACAGAGGATCAACACATGGCACAAACGAATATCCATTTTTAATTGACGAAGACGGAATTTCAGTATTGCCCATTACCTCACTAAAACTGGATAACGAAGTTTCTTCAGAAGTCATTTCTACCGGTGTTCCCGGATTAAACGAAATGTTTCAGGGCGGTGGATTTTATCGTGGCAGCAATATATTAGTATCCGGTACAGCGGGAACAGCCAAAACTACGATTGGATGTTATTTCGCGAACGAGCAATGTAAAAATAAGGAGAAAACAATCTATTTTGCATTTGAGGAATCGCCACATCAGCTGGTCCGAAATATGAGATCGATTGGTATTGACCTGGATGTACACATCAAAAAAGGATTACTGCAAATTCATTCGGCACGACCATCTTTAAATGGTCTTGAACTGCATTTGCTTACACTAAGAAAATTAATCAGGGAATTCAAACCAACGACTATAATCATTGATCCAATAAGCAATTTGATCTCTGTAGGAAGTGAACACGAAGTTCGTTCGATGCTCGTTAGGCTGATTGATATGCTAAAAGCACACAATATAACAGCCTTATTTACGTCTTTAAACAAACAAACGGATAATTTCAGACCTGACCTGGCAGAAGAATCGGTTTCTTCTTTGGTAGATACCTGGATTACCGTTCGGGATATGGAAGGCATTGGAGAAAGAAACCGGGGTATTTTTATTATCAAGGCAAGAGGAATGGGACATTCGAATCAGGTAAGGGAATTTGTAATCAACAATAATGGTATAGAACTATTGGATGTTGAATTAGGACCAAATGGAATCCTGACAGGTGCTGCACGACAAACCTACAGATTCAAAAAAACGGTATCCGATATTAAGCTTCAAAACGAAATCAGCAGAAAAGACAGGGAAATTGCCCGTAAGCGTAAAGTTTTGGAAGCCAATATAGAAGCACTTAAGAATGAATTCGAATCTGCTGAAGAAGAACTTAGTATTCTAAGGGCAACAGAAGAATTACAGGCGAAATTGTCTTCTAAAAAATAACAGTATTATGAAAAAAGAAGTTGTAGCCGAATGGCAATTATTACTCTATATAGCCGGACAAACGCCAAAATCAATTAAAGCGCTTGAGAATATAAAAAAATATGCCGAAATACATTTGAAAGGGATATACAGCATCGAAATCATTGATTTGCTTAAAAGCCCGCAATTGGCAGAAGGGGATCAGATTTTGGCAGTACCAACGCTGGTACGCAAATTTCCTGAGCCTATTCGTAAAATAATAGGTGACCTCTCTAATGAAGAAAGAGTGCTTGTAGGACTTAATATTAAACCTATAATTGCATAAAACATGGAAGATTCATCTGATGGCCCGGTCACAACCAAACATACATTTACTCTTTTCGTTTCAGGCATGTCTGTAAAATCAGGTTATGCTATTGAAAATCTACGAAAGATTTGTGATACTTATCTCGTAGATAATTACGAAGTAGAAATTATTGATATCAGCCGAGACAAAGAGCAGGCTGTGATTCATCAAATTGTAGCGATACCTACGCTGATTAAAACAGGTCCGGAACCGAGAAGAATCATTTTAGGAGATTTGTCAGATACAGAAAAGGTATTAACAATACTTAATATAAGGGGATAATTTGAAAGACAAAGATAAAAATATCGACACATTGCTGGCAGAAATTGCTGCATTAAAGGAAGAACTTTTTGAGTCAAATAGTATTGTAAATGCTATAAAACAAGGAGATGTCGATGCATTGGTTGTACACAACAACGGAGTTCCTCAGCTTTATTCGCTGGAAACGGCCGACTATACTTACAGGCTTCTTATCGAAAAGTTCAGGCAGGGTGCATTAAGTATTTCCAGAGATGGTCTTATATTGTATTGTAATGATTATTTCTCCAAACTCACCGGGATATCATCAGAAATGATTATAGGAACGTATCTCCATGAATATTTTGATAATCCTGCACAATTTGTTCAGCTTATCGAAGCGATGAAATACGGTATTACGACCCATGAAATACTTCTTAAATCAGAATCCGGTAAAAAAACATTTCCGGCTTACATCGCTTTAACAGATCTTGAACCGGCGGTTGAAGCTATCGGAATCGTAATTACCGATTTAACCGAAAAGAAAAAGCATGAAGGAGCACTCATTCAGCATCAATCAGAATTAGAGGAAAAAATTACCGAATTAAACAGGATTAACAGAAATCTCAAGGAATTCATACACGTAATATCCCATGATCTCAAAGAACCGCTGCGTAAAATTGTGATGCACAGTGAACGGATTCAGGGAAATAATCTTACAGAAACAGATGCCAAATCCATGAGCGTTATGAAACTGTCTGCCTTGCGATTGAATTCGCTTATAGATGATTTGGTACAATATTCGTCGCACACCGCACAGCTGGAACGTACAGAGGTTGATTTAAATTCAGTTATTTCAGAAGTTGTCGATGATCTCGAAATTAGCATTACGGATAAAAACGCCCAAATTAAAATGAGCAAACTACCCGTCATACAAGCGTCGAGGGTACAAATGCGGCAGCTATTTGCTAATTTGATTACCAATGCTATCAAGTACAGCAAAGCAGATACTCCCCCACTCATTCAGATTTATCAGGATGATAATATTAACACTGATATTCCGAATCAAAACACTAAATTTGTTAAGATTAAGATCAAAGACAACGGTATCGGAATGGAGTCCGGTCACCTGCTTAAAATTTTCACTATTTTTCAGCGTCTGCATGCCAAAAACGAATACTCAGGAAACGGTATCGGTCTTGCAATTTGTAAAAAAATTATGGAAAACCATTCAGGTACTATCACGGTCGAAAGTACGCCCAATGAAGGCACCACATTTAATCTTTATTTTCCAATTTTATAATGACAGAAAAGTATAACCTACATATTATTATTGCCGAAGATGACAATGATGACGCAGATGTTATTTTTGATACTTTTACCCAAAATCCTAATTTTAGAAAAGTAAGTCTCGTTGCCAATGGCGAAGAACTTTTAAATTTCCTGAAAGACACTTCTACTGAAACTCCTGATGTTATCCTGACCGACATTAATATGCCTATTCTGGATGGCATCGAAGCTCTACAGGAAATACTGACTACCAATGAATTAATGGATATTCCGTGCTTTGTCTATTCTACAAGTATCAATCCATCCTACAAAGAAAAATGCGACCTGATGGGTGTAAAAGCCTACCTGATCAAACCCTACTCTTTCGAAGCTTTTGCCGAAATTCCAAAGACGATTCTGGGCATTATCGCTGATTAAAAATAATATGAAAACGAGATTTTTTCTTTTAGAGAGAATCTCGTTTTTTTTAGGAGCTGATTATTTCGTCAGCCGCTATCGGGGCTAAGGCAATTATTTTCATAAGATGTATTTGATTATTTTGCGTTAAAATAGTGTGATACATGATTTTTAGATTTAATTGGTTTCCTTATTTCGCATTAGGTCATGATCTTCAGGAAATAATGCATTCATTTCATTTAGAAGTTCAAATTCATCAATTGGAAATAACTGCAGGGCAACTCCCAGTATTAGCCTAACATCAATTGTCTGGCTCTCAATAGTACGTGGAATTTCAGCCGAATCCTGATCCAAAGCTACCATGCATAACTTCATAAGGTTTCTAATAATCGCGGCAAGTTCAAAATAATTGGATACTCTAATTTCTGCCGTATACAAACCGTTTTTATCCCCGGCTGGTTTTAAGGTTCTCAAGCAGCTGTTTGTTAATCTCCTGATCGCTTCAATGTTTTCAATTTCATCTGTTTTCATACTCTTCTGATTAGTAGGTTAGTTTAAACGTTGGATTCATAATTTTTACTTTTTAGTTGGTACTTGTCCTAATAATTGTATTTTTGTTTAACACAGCACAAGTAAGCGATACATTGTACCGTACCGAACTAATGGAAATTGTATCTTACCAAAGCGGACTTGTGTTTTACCGAAACAGCAAAATTTCAGGAATTTTAAATATCTTTGAGCTATGAGTACAGCCACAAAACCAAAACATATTGGAAGAAATATAAGCCGCATCAGAGAGCTTAGAGGAATGAAACAGGAAGCACTTGCCGCTGCGATTGGTGTGAGCCAGCAGTCTGTTTCTAATATTGAAGGAAGTGAAATTGTTGATGACGAAAAACTGAATGCTATTGCAGAAGTTTTAGGTGTTTCTTCGGAAGCAATTAAAAATTATAGTGATGAAGCAATATTTAATATTATTGGTAATACCTATCACAATACTAGCAGTGATAATTCTACATTGATTGCAAGTTCATTGAATTATCAACCAAATTTTAATACAGTAGAGAAAATTGTTGAATTATACGAGCGTTTAGTTCAAGCGGAGAAAGATAAGGTTGAGTATTTGGAGAAAATATTAAAAGGGAAATAATCTTATTAAGATATATTAATTCTAAAAAGAGACTTTCGAGTCTCTTTTCTTTTAGGACTAATTTCATAACTTAAAATTTTATTAGAAAAATATCCCTATTTGACATGCATTATGTTTCCATTACCTTTCCTATTATATAAATAGCTTCTTCACCAACTTTGTCCAAATCAGTATGAACTTTTCTTAGAAAATAAAACAGTGCAAAATTATTCATTGGAAAACTTACAAATATATATTCATTAGGTTTATTAAAAAAATTAAAATGAGGTTTAGCTGTATTAAATAGCACAATGGAATTTAATCTATTGATTTTACTTTTTACAGTAATTCTACGCTGTGAGTTACGGAGAAAGGAAAATGCTTTTAATGGATTTAATTCCATAAAATGACGCATGTGAGCAAGTGGTAGAATTCCCCAAAGAGGATCATATTCAGTATTTGCATATTTTAGATACACTTTTCTACATTCATAAACTTGTAACTTATAATCTAATATCTCACACCATCGAATAATATTATATAAATCCTCGTCGCTAAAAAGATTTAGGGTTTCTGACTTTTTGAAAATTTTAATCATTTCACTTTCTATCGGAGCTAATATTGAGTTGTTACAAATTGCACAAGTAGGCACTACAGCTTTATTGTATGTCTGTATTTGTTTATTAGTACTAGATATAAAAGTAATATTTGTGTTTTTTTCGAAGACCCATTTTGGTAATACATGTTCTTTCGTAATTTTTGTAGTTGATAAACAAAATACACAAATTTCATCTTTTGCTTTTATTGTTATAGGATGAAATCTGTAAAAAACATCTTCAGCGATTTCTACACCAAACCTTCTCAGATTTACTCTCAAATGTTTAAATTTAGAATCAATTTCATTCATACCTTTTGATTTTGGCTTAACTCGTTTTATATTTTAAAGTTTTCAACAAAAGCCATATCAGGTGAATATTAAGCTTTTTAACGTGTTTCCATTGGCTCATCACAAATAAATGAAAAAAAGCATGAATATCTATTTGTTTTTAATCAGTACGACAATAAGAGAATAGGATTCATTTGGAAACATTTGCAGTCCCTTAAGATATAATTAAGAATATTTGTCTTGAAGGATATAAGATCCGTTGTTTATGAGCTTGTTTTCTTTTAGTCAAGCCTTCTTTTGACAAAAAAATAGAAGATCTTAAGTCGAGATTTACCTTACTCGACTTAAGAATCTATATACTTTCTTCCATCGGCTTAATTTATTAACTGTCCAACTTTATTCACTACCTTATATTCTAAATCTTCAAATTCTTCAAAATGCGCTTTTCCGCATTTAATTTTCATTTGTTCATCTGCGCTTAGTTTTGACAAGTCAACTTGTGCTGTTCCGGTATCTTTTGTTTCAGCTACAAAATAAATTTTTTGCTCGTCTTCAAATATCAATGCCCAATCAGGATTATAATTCCCTATGGGCGTCGGTATTTTAAACCAATTTGGTAATTTGAAATAGAATTTTATTTGCTCACTCGTTTCACAATCTTTAGCAAATTTGCTTTCCACTCCTGAATCTAGAGGCACGAATTCGTCATAGATAGTTTTAGATGAGTCGGAAACTTTAAATGAAAAGTCGTTCAAATACACTTCCAACTCCTGAGCTTCAAATAAAGCCATTTCGTAGTCCGTGCCACCAATCTTTTGATATTTGATTCCGTCAATCATTAAATTATATAAAGTACGCTTTATGGCTTGCGTAGCCAAGTCTAAAAATAGTTGAGGGTTGATAATAACGTCTTTAATTCTTCCTGATTGACTCAATATTGCTTCAATTGTAGAACGTGTCAGTTCTGTTTTGCTTTGAATATAGCCCAACACGTCAGGGATTTTCCAAGAATAGCCTCCGTAAGATTCTATTTTCTCTCCAACATAATTTGTACCTACACCTTCAGTCGTCATTGTGATTCCAATTTTTGTGGAGCGAATAGAAGGTGATTTAATTTCAGGTAAATCTTTAATTGCTTTTGCAGTCAAAGTTATTAACTCGTCTGTTTTGTAATCTACTCTATAAGTAGTTTTCTTTTTCAGTTTTCCCCAAATTTCTAAGAATTTAGGATCGGCTTCAAAACCTTTGCGATACTTGATTGCTGTTCTTGTTTGTTTATTTTTGATTCTACCTGTAAATGATACTCCGCAATCATCTTCAATTTCTTGTTGTAGGGCTTTTGCAAAATCATCATAGGATTCATTAGCAATAATAGTCAGTCGGTTAATATTTTGATCATAGGTTCTTTTTCCAGTTTGGTCAACTGCCAAACGCAAACCTCTACCAATTTCCTGACGTTTTTTAATATCTGACTTCGTTTCATTCAAGGTGCAAATTTGAAATACATTTGGATTGTCCCAACCTTCCCGAAGTGCAGAATGAGAAAAAATGAAACGTAAAGAATTTTCTAATCCTAACAGTTTTTCTTTGTCTTTCATTATCAAACTATAAGTATCATCATCTGCTTTGGTTTCGCCCGAAGTGTCTTTAAAAGTACCTTTTTTGTCCTGCGAGAAATAGCCGTTATGAGTTTCATCAACAGAGAATCTGTCTAACTCTTTAAAAGCTGGTTTTGAAATATATTCTTGATAGATTTCTTCAAACCATTCTGCGAATTTTCCTTTTACAGGATTTCCTGTTGCATCATAACTGCGGTAATTTGCAACCTTGTCAATAAAGAACAGAGATAAAACTTTAACGCCTAATTTGTTCAGGCGTTTTTCTTTCTTTAAATGTTCTTCAATTGTTTTACGTATTTGGAACTTCATTATTTCATCCGTTAAATCGCCTTGACTATCACCTTTGTACAAGAGATTTCCGTTGGAAATTGAAATACATTGGTTTAAAGCGTCAATTTCTTCGATGATATAGCCATCTGCATATATTTCTCTTTCATTGGAAAGTTTGTATAAATCATCGCCTACTTTAACAGTAATTGTTTTCTTCTTTACTCCATTATTTTCATTGCTATTTATGGCAACTTTCGCAGTTACTTTTGTCTTCGTAGCAGTTATGGATTCCACAGAAACAAAAGCATCATTATAGGCATTTTCCTCAATGATAGAATCTACCTCAATTTGTTTAACTAATCCTAAATCATAAGCCTTTACAGGGGTTAAACTGTAAGTAAGGTTGTATTGATTTTTATGGGTTGCCGAATAGCGAAGCGTACAAAGGGCTTGTAAGTTATCTATGGCTGTAATACGCTTTTCAGTTTCCATATTTTGCGGTTCGTCCACAATCACAATAGGGTGTGTAGCCTGAATAAACTCAACTGGCTTTTGTCCGTTTAGCTTGTCATTAGGCTTATTTATGATATTTTCATCCTTAGCAAAAGAATCAATATTTATAACTAAAACTTCAATATTGTTTGTAGTTGCAAAACCTCTTAAAGTAGAAACTTTTGTACTGTCATAAACCTGAAAATTAACAGGAACATTGTCGTAAAGTGTTTGAAAATGCTCGTGCGTAATTTCCAGATTCTTTAAAACACCTTCACGAATAGCCACCGACGGCACAACAATGACAAATTTTTTGAAATCGTACAAATTATTCAGTTCATAAATTGTACGCAGATATACATATGTTTTACCTGTTCCGGTTTCCATTTCTACAGAAAAGTGCATACCATCCAAATTATCCGAAACCTTAATTTCGTTATTTGCCTGTATGCCTTGCAAATTTGAAAGAATTTGGCTTTCTGATAAAATCAGATTATTACTGACGCCATTTATCAAGTTTAAAGTACCTTTTTCTTTTAGGTCAAATTCCAAAATAGAATCTTCCAACGGTTGTCCTTCAAATAAATCTGTGATGGCTTTTATAGCATCTTGTTGGTATTGAAGATTGGATTCAAATGTTAGTTTCATTATATTTTAAATTTCCACAATTCTTTTGAATCGTTACTATCTATTGAATTTAATTTAATTTTATCAGATTGGCTACAAATGAAACGTATCCTATCTTCTGTCAAGTTATTATGACTTGCTATAGCTCTAGTTGAGCGCCATTCTGGTGTTGAATGTTTTTTTAACCAATTCTCAACACGGCTCGTATGACATGATGTTAAAATACATTGTCGTATTAATTCCGCAACCCATATCACTAAACCGGCGATAGCCCCCCCGACACCACCAATAATTATTCCTTCTATAATAGTTATTTTGTTCATGATTTTATGTTTTGCGAAAAATTAAACATTAAGTGATAAAGAACTATGCTATCTTCTGACACATTGTGACAGGAACAATAGGAAAAGTCAAAATCTGTTAGAATTTCTCTGTACTGCAAGTTTTGTGTTGTATTTGCTTCTAAAAAATTATTTGCTAACAGATTATTGATTGAAACTACATTTGTGTTTATATCCATTGGATCTATCACAAAGCCAATCATCCCATTTGTTTTATAGTGGGTTGAATAAGTGGTTGAAGCAAATCTATACATTCCGTCTTTGATATATTTTGCATTTAAACCCGTTTTACCAGTAAGGTTAATATTATTAAGCCTCTTACATTCAATAATGTAATATGCACTTGTGTCCTGAAAAGTATTTAGTGTCTGAATTTTTAAATCAGTTCTACCTATACTTCTATCTTCAGGAACTTCCCTATCAAACAGGTAGTCAGTTAGTTTTATCTTTTTTCTGATAGAATTGTCTTTTAGGTAATTTATCAATAGTACATCTCTAATATTATTTTCATCATTCGTTAGCGATACATTGTCAGCAATCATTAAATTATAGCAAATAATGATTTTTGAAAGTATATCTTCAAATTCAGCATTATAGAAAACACCATTATATTCATAGCCAGAGGCATTTAGTTCTGTAAATATCATATACCTTTCCTCCCTGCTTTAAGAATGGCATCAGCAAACTCATTTACATCTAAATAACCAATGGCTTTGTGCCAAAGTCGCTTTTCATTCGGTTTAAAAATATAGAAATATTCTTTTTCAAATCCTCTTATGTCTTTCTGAACAAATAGTTTATCTGTTACTTTTTCAGAACTTATTTTTGTAAGAAGTGATAAGATTTCCCAATCGTTTTCTTGCTTATCCACCCATACTATAGCATTTTTGAAAGAGGAGACAGGAACTAATTTAAAAAACATTCCTACAATTTGATTGGTATGCCAAATTTCTACAACAAATTTTTTATCTTCCTTTTCTAATTTTGATTTAAAACGTTCTACAAAAATGGATGCATAATTTTTAAGAATTTCATCATTCATATCAATTGTTGAAAATAATAAATTTTTACTATCATCATTTCCAACTATCAAATTCAGATTGATTTCCAAAGCATAATTAATCAAGGATAATTCAATATCATCTAATTCTAATTTCTCATAAATGGATTTATTTATGTTATTTAATTCAGTATTTACAGTGTTTTCTAAATTATGAATTTTATGATTGTCAATTAGTATTTCTTGTGTCTCTGAATAAATTTGCTGTTTAGCTTTCTCAATTTTCTTAATTCTGTCGCTTGCATTTATTTCAAGATAAGGTAAACTAAATTTATTATAATTTTGAACTTGCTCTCTTTCGATTCCAATAGAAACAAAGGTATTTATGGCATAATATGCAAATAGATTTGATGAAAAAACAGCAGAAATATCAGATAATACTGATATTCCATTTTCATTCAACGGCTTGATTGATGTAATACCATCTTTAAAAATCATATCTTTTCTTGCAATAGAATTCTTAACAGTAAGAGTAGTCATATCAAGACCTTTCCTTGTTAGTAGCATTGGAGCTTGGTAAATTCTTACATCTTTAATAAGATCAATTTTTTCCTTTTCTAATAAATCTTCTTTTTTATAATCTATAAAAAAGGATTGAATTGCATTTGTTTTTATAAATGGTATATTTTCAATTCCAGATGTGTCTTTTGGAATATCCAAAGCTTTAGATCTGCTATGGAAGCCTGTTGCATAAATATAATTTCTTTTATCGCCAATAATTTCCTTTATAGTAAGAAAACCCTCTTTTAATCTTCTTACAAAATTGAAATCCAAATAAGAACCATATACTAACACTTTCCATAACCAATCAAATTCTTTTAATTTGTCTTGCTGTATTTGCTTATAATCACTTCGATTTATCGTAAATATTTTAAATAAAGAGAAAAATCTGCTTTGTTTTAATGAAACATGATTTACAATATTTCTATCTGTGTTTACTCCATTTGCATAACGATAAAAAATTACGGCAGCAGGTGCTACAGCAGGTTTATTTGATTTCTCAAATACTTCATATCTTACTGGTGCTAACTCAAATACTTTATCGATAAAATATTCTTCAAGCAAATATTGCCTGAAGACACTACGCTCTTCTTTATTGTAGCCCAAATTATACAAACTTCTACTTCCTATAATGAATGCAATTTGTGTTTGACTGTTACAAAAGTCACTTACTCTTAAAACAAATCCTTCAGCTATTTCATTGTTATTAATCGCTATATTAAACTTCTTTTTTAAAGGCTTCTCGTCATTCTTTCTCTGCTTTAAATAGCTTTTACCTAGATCATTCATTCCATTTCCTTTCCAAGGAGGATTACCTAAAATAAAATCAAACTCAATATCTTTAAATTGGCTATTAAATGTAGCATTTACATCAAAAAAATCTGCTTCAAAGAAATTCGTATTAAAAAGTATTGGAAACTTAAAAGTCTCTATTGCAGGAGGCTCTAAATAATCCAATAAAGTAAGATAAATTGAAAATACAGCAACTTGCACAGCACTTAAATCTTTATCAACACCGTAGATATTTTCTTTAGCTAAATTTTTTATAGCTGTTTTGAATTTCTCATCCCTAACTTTTATGCCAGTATCAGTAATATACTTTTCAATAATTTTTCGAAGTGTTTCTACAAGGAAAATTCCAGAACCGCAAGCTGGATCAAGTACTTTGCAATAGGAATAATTGCCAGGTTTATTCAATAAAATTTCATTTAATTGAACATCTAATTTACTAGTATCTGACAAATGTTTTTCTACAGTTTCTTTCAGAATGTAATCCACTAAAAAAAGCGGTGTATAGTATGCACCCTCTTCTTTTTGATTGTCCTTGCCTATGAACATTTCATAGACATTACTAATAAATTCAATCGGTATAATAGAAAAATCGTATAATTCAAAGAGTGACGGCTGATTCTTCGCAATATCAAAACCTAACAATAATCGTTTTAATACTTGATAATCGTTTTTTCCGACTTGTTGATATTCGCTTGCTGATAATGGAAATAAATCACCATTAAAACCTTTCTCTTTATCTTCTATATATTCAAAAAATGCTTGTATCTTTTCTGGATCATCTAATAGATCACAAAACTCTGGGTTAGTCCAAGTGCGTGATTTACCATCAAATTTCATTTTAACTTTTCGGTCGATTAAATATCTAACAAAAATAATTTTGCCTAAAAGTGCATTAATAAGTTTGGCTCTTTTCTCATTGCCTTCAACAAGAATTTCACGTGCTGCTTGAATGTTTTGAAGCAAATGATAATCTACTCGGTTTTTATAATCTAATTGTTCCTTATATTGCTCCCAAGTTCTTCCAGTTACTAATTCAAAGTAGCTGAAATTTGTAAGCTTGTCACTATTTCCTAATTTTTCTAATGATTTATTTTCTGTTAAATAATTGAATCCATTAAAAATTTCAACAGTGCCATTGTCAATGAAAATAGCAATCGGACATTCATTAAAATTCCAAATAGCCTCGTGTAATTCAGATTTGTTTTCTCTGTTTTCAAAAAACAATATCATAGGTTTATTATCAAACACAAAAATAGCATCAGGCTCAATTTTGCGTTCAATTAATCTTTTTACCCTATTTGGAAAAGAAGTTTCGGTTTTCCATTTATTCTCTTTTGTGAGGAAAAGACCATTTTCCTTACTTATACCGAGCTTCGAAAATATTTCATTTAAATTTTTCATTTGCTCTTGTTTTATATTGTTTTAAACTCAATACCAGCATCTTTCATTTGAAGCACAGTGTTGGTTTTTAGCTGGTCATTGTCTTTAAACAGTTTGTCTAAGGCAATTACTTTGACCGGCTTTTCAGCAATTACGGAATCAATAATTTCTTGAGAAGCTTTTTCTAATAGTAATGCCAATTCAATACCGTTAATTTTATAAAAATTGTCTTTCTTTTCAATATTGCTGTTTAAATCCTTACCACTTTTTAGTAGCAATTCATAAACCATATTTTCAATGGTTGCAGATTCAGAAATAGGGTCAATAAACAATTTCATTTGCTCGGCAAGTGCTTGTGTATCTTTACCTTCAATTTGTTGCCATTGTTTGAAATTACTGTCATCTAATTTTAAAACTTTAAACGCTAAATCTTGTCCCTTTAATTGCTCAATTTTGGTTTTCAGGTTTCCAACTTCGGTTTTATTTTCTTCTGTTGGTAATTCGCCTTGCAGTTTTTTGATTACAGCTTCTATATTTTTGATTTCTACTATAATTTCTTCTTGTATTTTCTTTCCAGCTCTGCGGATGCGTTCTTTAGAAATATCTGCTATAGTTTTGTATCCAGCTTTGTATGCTTCACTCTTTTCTTCACATAGTTCAGGTAATTGTACAGAAATACTTTTTCGGTTCCCTCCGTCTTCTTTATTTAAAGCCATCACTGCATGAGCAGTAGTGCCGCTACCTGCAAAAAAGTCAAGAATAATATCATTGATATTAGAACCAATTTTAAATATCTTTGTTAATAAACGTGTTGGTTTTGGTGTATCAAAAGGTGTTTTGCTTCCAAATAATGCACTTACTTCTTTATTCGCTTCATCATTATGCCCAACTTCATCAAATGCCCACCATGTAATTGGAACAACTCCTTGTTGCACCTCATTAAGGTATCTTTTTAACTGAGGTGCGCCTTTTCCATCCTTTCCAAAATAAATTCGGTTTTCAGAAAGCCATTTATTCATTGTTTCTTTATTAGCCCTCCAAGAACTACCTTCGGCTGGGTAAAATTCTTCTCCTGTGTTTGGATTTACAATTGGGAAAACAGCAGTTTTTGAAAAAGATTTTACCAATAAATCACCAGTTCTCCACAATCCTTTACCATCCCCGTCATCATTTTTGTAAGGTTTATTTACTTCATCTGTACGAGGTAGTAAGTTTCTATTAAAACTATCACTTTTTTGAAACGAAATTATGTAATCATGGGTCGTTGAAAAACCTTTTGAATCATTTGTTGCAGCATATTTTTTCTGCCAAACAATACTTGCTACAAAATTCTCTTCCCCAAAAATCTCATTCATCAAAAGTCGCAGATTATATACCTCATTATCATCAATAGAAACGAAAATTACTCCATCTTGTCTTAATAGATTTTTAGCCAAATACAAACGAGGCATCATCATATTGAGCCAATTACTGTGATACTGCCCATTTTCTTTGCTGTTCTTTTTGAACATGCCATCTTTGGTCATATAGCCATCTTCATCTTTGTCACCTACACGTTTTTCATAGTCGGCTTTGGTTTCAGAGAATTTGTCGGGATATATAAAAGAATCGTTTCCCGTGTTGTATGGCGGGTCAATGTAAATCATTTTCACCTTACCAAAATAGCTTTTCTGTAGTACTTTCAGAACTTCTAAATTTTCACCTTCAATAAAAAGGTTTTCGGTTTTGTCAAAATCTACACTTTCATCTTTCGCAGGAATCAATGTTTTAGTTGTTGGAGTCTGTAATATCTTAAAAGCATCACTTTTTCCAGCCCAATTCAAAACGTAACGTTCATTAGAGAAATTGATATTTTCTCCAATTGTAGCTTTTAATTTTTCCCAATCTAATTTTCCTTCGCTAAATGCTTCAGGCAATACCTGTCTCAATGTGTTGAGTTTTTCTTGTTCGGTTGTCAGACTTGTTCCGTCCATATTCTAGTATGCTTTTCTTTCAATTAATAATATTGCGACTTCAACGTCAAGGATTTCAGCAATCTTGTATAAGTCTTCAATACTTGGTTGTCTTCTATTTTTGGCATACGAGTTTACCATATTGTAGCTCTTGCCCAATTGTTCAGCCAACCATTTTTGTTTAATTCCCTTTTGTTCTAAAACGTCTTTTATTCGATTCATTGCGGAACTTGTTTTATCGTCGTCAAAAGTAATAATAAACATTTAATATCTCATTAAATGGGTATTTAAATTATCATTCTATGTGGGTATAAATCTAAAAAGTTTGCACAAGAAAAGCGGGTTAGGCATGAATTAATTATCTTTTCCGTTGATAGCTTTTCTTCTTCTTGATCTGTTTAGCAAACTGCTCTTCTTGGTAATCCTCGCTCTGTGCATCGGGCGATAGACTGAACAATTCCAAATCAGAATTAATAAAATGCTCCAGCGATATCCTAAACACTGGTGCTGGTTTGCAACGAGGACTTCCTTAAATTAAACGGTAAATTTTAACATTTGTAACGCGGTTCATTAAAATAAAATTCTTACAAAGCTATTTTTACATAAAACAATTATCTAAAAGCCGCATTGCAAACGCTTTATTTCGTTATTATAAGTAAATCTAAGGTACTCGTTGCAAACGAACACCAGACTTAACTAGATTTTCTTACAATCACAAAATCTTCCATTCCATATTTATAATCTCCCTTTCCTCCTAATAAAAAAATTGCTCAACATCCTTACACTTCGTACTTTTGCCACATGAATGATAATTTTACAAATGAATACTTTGGCATCGGCATTCACAATGGTAAAACACCGGAGAATTTGGGTGTTTTGTGGCGGTCGGCTCAGAACTTAGGGGCAACTTTTATATTTACGATAGGCAATCGATATGCCAAACAAGCTTGTGATACACATGATGCGGTAAAAGCAATTCCGTATTTTCACTATGAGAATTTCGAAGCTTTTTTTGAAAACTTACCTAAAGGCGCGCGATTGGTTGGTGTAGAACTACATGAAAGCGCTTCGGACTTAGAAACCTTTGAGCATCCAAGACGCTGTGTTTATCTGTTAGGAGCAGAAGATCATGGTTTACCCAAAAAAACAATGGAAAAATGCCATAATCTGGTGAAATTCAAATCTCAAAAAAGTCTAAATGTAGCCGTGGCAGGAACCATTGTGATGTACGACAGAAATTTGCCTAAACCTCGTTCTTAATGAATAACGAACTACTACTTCAAGCCTGAATTGAAGTTTGTATAATTGACAATTAAATTGATTACGATTTACAGCTTTATAAAAAATGGTAGATTATAACTTTTTCACGACAGAAAAAAGGATATTCAAACTTTTGTTTAGATATCCTTCCCTACTATTAATGCTAAATTAAATCATTTTACCACTGTAGCTTCAAATTCGATTTTTAGCGTTTCAAAAAGACTTTTAACTTCCATTAAAGAGGTGGCTTGTTTGATGCCGTGTTTGGCAATCCACTCCTGAAAAAGCGAAAAATAAGGCCAAAACTCCGCTGACGAAGTCGTATAAATGGTGAGTCTGACAATTCCATTGGGCTCGTAACCTGCCTGGGTAACGACCGTTTCCAGATTTTGCAGCGCTAAAATGATTTGAGATTTCATGTCTTCGGTGCTTGATGTTCCGTCAGCGTTGACAGCTGCCTGACCCGAAACATATAAGGTTCCTGCCGGCTGTTTTACTTCGACAGCCTGAACATAACTGCGTTCGTCCTGCCATTTCCACGGATTTGTGATGTGTTTTTCCATTTGCTTTGCGTTTTTATTTTGTGCCGTTCCCGACACTATTGTGAATACTATGACAGCTAAAATCGTGGTGATTTTTTTCATAACTGCTATTTTAAATTTGCAAAGCAAAGTTCCGGATTATCCCTAAATCCGGACTTGACCTACATCACGAATATCAAGTGCGCTATATCACACTAAACGGATAAACGGCTTAAGGTTTCGCGAGAAACACCCAAATAAGAGGCAATCAAACTTTTGGGAACGCGCTGCATTAGGGATGGATATTGTTTGATCAGCTGTTCGTAACGTTCTTTGGAGTTGGAAGTCAACCATGAAATAATTCGGCGTTGTGAACCCAGAAAACCAAAATTGGCTTTTTCGAGAAAGAAGCGCTGCATTTTTTGGAGGCCGTTGCAAAGTTTATTATAATCTTCGAGCGTACAGCACAACACTTCTGTGTCTTCTAAACATTCTAAAGACAATGTGGCTTCGGTCTGCGTAAAAAAGGCGTAATAATCACTTTCCCACCAATCTTCCATTGCAAAAGAAACAATGTGCGGTTTTCCTCCCTTATCTGTATGAACGAGTTTTAAAGCCCGGAAATTACAAAATAACTATACCTGACCGTATCGCCTTCCTGTATCATAAATTGGTGTTTCTTAAATTTTTTAGTGGTAAAATGGGTACTTATAAACGCAAACTCATCATCTGTAAGAGGTACTATTTTTTCTATGTGCTGCCTTAATTTTTCGTGCATAGTAAGAGGTGCTAATGCGAATAACCAATGATTGTTTAATCTGTTTACTGCAAAAATAAAGCATTTATCAATAAGTCGACTGCCTCTATTTTCGAGTTGTCAGAAAAAGAATTAAATATTTGTAT
Organism: Flavobacterium salmonis; assembly: GCF_903819435.1. Classification (GTDB taxonomy): domain Bacteria; phylum Bacteroidota; class Bacteroidia; order Flavobacteriales; family Flavobacteriaceae; genus Flavobacterium; species Flavobacterium chungangense. Next base: position 136,439 of record NZ_CAIJDP010000079.1, read on the forward strand.
CGGGTAACATCCTTAATTAAGCCTTTGTAAATCAATAGTTATAAAATATTTTAATAACCCTTAAAAATTATTAATTTGATTTATAAACACCTTCCCTATACCTTTGCTTCATCAAAATCAAACAACTGATTTGAAATATTAAAAATCAACTTTAAAAATAGCAATCATGAAATTTACAAGAAGAGCAAACGCAAACTGGAAAGGTACTGGAATGGACGGAAAAGGAACTATCAGTACTCAAAGTACAACCCTAAACGAAGCACAATTATCTTTTAAAACCCGTTTTGACGAGGGTGTAGGAACGAATCCTGAAGAATTAATCGCAGCGGCACATTCCGGCTGTTTTACGATGCAACTGAGCTTTTTACTTTCTGAAGCCGGTTTTGTTCCGGAAGATTTGGATACGGTAGCCAAAGTTACTTTTGAAGACGGAACCATCACTTTAATTCAATTGGAACTGACCGGAAAAGTTCCCGGGATTTCTGCAGAGGATTTTCAGCAGGCTGCACAGAAAGCAAAAGAAATTTGTCCGATTTCAAAATTACTTAATACTGAAATTACTTTATCAATCACTTTACTTTAAATAAATTCCAATTTAAAAATTCCAAATTCCAATAACTTAAAATATGAGAGTCAACACAATTTTGTCATTTCGAGGAACGAGAAATCTTCGTTAGAAACTCTACAAAGATTGGCGACATTCAGTACGGAGCTACTTGTGGGGATTTACTTCGTCTATTCGCTATCGCTCGGGTCTCCTTCGTCGAAATGACAAAGATTGTGAAAAATTAGAATTTATTATTAAAAACATCTACACAAAAATCTAGAATTCAAAATTTTACTATTATGAAAACACTATCTATAAAAGAACAATTGAAATCTTATTTCTTGTTCGCCGCTTTGATCTTAAGTTTAGTATTTACAAGTGTAAATGCCAGTGCACAGGCTACATCTGCTGCCCCACTAATTAAAAATGTGGTATTGGTTCACGGTGCTTTTGCTGACGGTTCGGGATGGAAAGGACTTTATGAAGTTTTGAGTAAAAAGGGGTATCATGTGACTATTGTTCAAAATCCGTTGAGCTCTTTGGAAGATGATGTTGCCGCAACCAATTTAGCACTTGACAGACAAGACGGACCAACGATTCTGGTGGGACATTCCTGGGGTGGCACTGTCATTACAGAAGCCGGGAATCATCCTAAAGTAGCGGCTTTAGTTTATGTAGCCGCTCTACAGCCTGATAATGGCGAAAATTCTGTTCAATGGCTGCAAACCGCTCCTCCTGCTAAATGGTGTGTTAAATCCGGATGACAAAGGAATTGCGTATTATGACAAAGCTAAATTTCACGCTGGTTTTGCAGGAGATTTGAGTAAAGAACAAGCTGATTTTATGTATGCTTCGCAAGGCGCTTTTCACGCCAAAGGATTTTTAACACCTGTTACAAAAGCTGCGTGGAGAGACAAACCTTCGTACGGAATTGTAGCCACTGAAGATAAAAGTATTACACCGGATATTCAGCGTAACATGTACAAACGTTCTCATACAAAAATTACAGAAATAAAAGGAAGCCACGTGGTTTTTATCTCACAACCTCAGGCTGTTGCCAAAGTTATTATTGCTGCTTCCAATTCTAAAAAATAAGTTTTAAATTTCAACTTATGTAATCTTGTCATTCCGACGGAGGAGACCCGAGCGATAGCGAACGGACGAAGTAAATCTCCGCAAGTAACTCTACAAAGATTGGTGACTTTCTGTACGGAGCTACTTGCGGGGATTCTTCGTTCCTCAGAATGACAAAAATTGTGTATAAACCTTAATGGATATAAAATGATGACAGTAAAATTTACATAAACTTACTCACTTCTTTGACAAAATACGGCGAATCGTTCCAGCGGATTTTTCGGTAACTGAAGTTCTTTTTGAGAGACTCCGGAAGGCAATTCCAGATTGCTTCGTTCATTTTTTCGAGCAAGAGTTTTTTCGAAAACGAATCGGAAACTACGAGGCTGATTTCCCGCACCGGAATGGGTTCTTTAAAGGGTTTAAAAAGTCCTGATTCGGTTTCGTTTACAACAGAAAGCTGCGGAATTATAGCAAATCCCAACTGGGCACGTACCAGGTTTTTTAAGGTTTCTATGGAACTGATGTCGTAGGTAAACTGTTCTTTTATTTTGTCTGAAGTTTTTAATCCGCAGATATCCAATAGCTGTGCATTGTAGCAAAACTCGTGGTGCAGCAAGAGCAATTCTGTTTTGTCAGTCGGCTGTAATTCATAAAAATCGTCTTTCGCCATCGGATGTCCTTCATTCAGGTAGGCGACAAAGGGTTCCTTAAAAACCGGATGTTCGATTAAATTGGCATTTCCGGTAGGTGTTGCCATAATAGCGACATCAATTGTTCCAGTTTCCAGATCTTTCATCAGCTGTCCCGTATTCGATTCGCGAATAATGAAACGGACATTTGGTGTCGCTTCTTTCATCGCCTTGATAAACAATGGGATTAAATAAGGTGATAAAGTCGAAATAATACCCAGCTTCAACTCCCCTTCCAGCAGGTTTTTTTCGTTCACCACAAAATCTCTGATTTCATCGGCCTGACGCAGAATTTTTTTTGCTTTATTGATGATTTCGGTTCCTAAAACGGTTGGGGTCAAAGGCACTTTATTACGGTCAAAAATCTTGATTCCAATTTCTTCTTCGAGATTTTTTAACTGAATCGTAAGTCCGGGCTGTGTTACCATACACACTTCTGCTGCCCTTGCAAAATGGCGTTCTTCGTCTAAAGCTACAATATATTTTAACTGCTGAATGGTCATTGCTTATACTTTTATTTTATAAAGATAGCTAAATATCAATTTAGATTATAAAGCTTATGAACTAGTTTGTAAAGTAAAAATTGAAAATACATGATAATTTAGTAAGAAATGCAGCATTTTTTATAAAACAGAATCGTTCTATTGACCTAATTTTAAGATTATTAATAACTTAAAAACATAGATCATGGAAAATTCAAATACCTACAGCAGCGAAGAATTAACAAAATATCCTTATCACGCACGGCTTGCTCAGGAACAAAACAATAATGATCGTGAAGAGGCCAACACCGGCGACTGGGAGGACCAACGTGACGAAGCGGGTACAGATCCGGATCGTTATGAAGAAGAAGGTGGAAATGACAATTCAGGAGGTGCGGGAAGTTCCGGGAGTGCAGCTACCAACAGCTAATTAATCTAAAGAAACTCACTATTTAATTAAAAAAACAGCTACTATGAGTACTCTATTTAAAGAAGGACAGGATGTTAAACAGGAATTTGGTGGTCCAGTCATGAAAGTAATCGGTTTTGAGCCTGAATTAATCGAAAATGTGATTACCCAATGGGAAGATGAAGAAGGAACTATAATTACAGGAAAGTTTATGGAATCTGTTCTTCAGCCTGCTGACTAATTGTAAGATAATAAATTCTTTGAGGTTCTTTTAAGTATATAAGTAAGTATCTACACCGTTAAAGGAAATAATTTACCAGTGTAACTTTGTTACAATTTAGAACCGTATTGGTATTGAAATTGTTATCATCTGTATTAATTTTGCATTATCCGGACAGAAGTGATAAAACAGGCTTCTGGTTGTAGAATAGCAGATGAAAAAGACCGAATATGCCATAGTCGATATCGAAACCACAGGTGGTAATGCCAGTGGCAGCCGTATTACTGAAATAGCGATTGTTATACATGATGGCAGTAGTGTTATTGACCGTTTTGAAACACTGGTTAACCCGCAAAAGGAAATTCCTGTTTCTATTTTTGCCTTAACGGGCATTAATAACGAAATGGTTCGTGATGCGCCTATCTTTGATGATATATCTGAAAAGGTATTGGAAATGCTTAAAGATCGGATCTTTGTAGCCCATAATGTCAATTTTGATTATTCTTTTGTTCGGCATGAACTTGAAAAATCGGGCTTTAAGTGGACAGCAAGAAAACTGTGCACAGTTCGGGCAGCCAGAAAAATTAAGCCTGGACTTGCGTCCTACAGCCTGGGGAAACTGTGTCACGCATTAGAGATTCCTTTAGTGAACCAGCATCGTGCAGGAGGCGATACAGATGCTACAGCAATCTTGTTTTCGAAATTGCTGGAATGGGATGAAAATGGAGAAATTGCAAAAATGATCAAAAACACGGCACAAGACCAGCGCTTACCTCCCAACCTGCCACCTGAAGATTTTGATCAGCTGCCGGAAAAACCAGGAGTCTATTATTTTTATAATCAGGTAAATAAGGTTATCTATGTTGGAAAAGCCATTAACTTAAAAAAACGTGTGGCTTCTCATTTCAGTGGTCATAAAATTACGCCGCAAAGACAACATTTTCTTCGTGATATATACCGTATTTCTTTTGAGGTTTGCGCCACTGAACTCATGGCATTGCTACTGGAGTGTGCAGAGATTAAAAAGCTTTGGCCTGCTTATAACAGGGCATTAAAACGCTTTGAACCTAAATACGGGCTTTATCAGTATGAAGCCCGAAATGGTTATAAATATCTTGTTACGGGAAAGCTAAGCAAGTTTCAAACCTGTATTGAACATTTTAATACTATTCACGAAGGAATAAACATGCTCCTGAACCTTAAACAGCAGTTTGAAATTGATAACCGATTTTGCAGATACGGTATTGCTACGGCAGGAGAACATTTCCCTAATACCAATTTTACAGCTTTACCCGATGTTCTCAGCCATAATGAGAAAATAGAAAACGCAATAGCTTTTTTGGTAAGCAACAGATCCAGTTTTGCTATTATTGATAAAGGCCGGTCGCCAGACGAGCGCAGCTGCATCTGGGTCGAAAACGGACATTTTTACGGTATGGGGTATCTTTCGTCAGATATTGGATTTAGTGAACCTTCGGAGATTAAAGAGTATGTTACGCCCTACATGAGCAATCAGTATATTATGCATCTTATCAATGCCTACGCATTTAAATATCCGGGTAAGGTTTTAAATAAAAAAGTTTAATGTCCTAAGGATTAATTAAAACTTAAAGGTTGTAATTTATTCTAAACATGTAAATTAGATAACAATTCCTGATTTTTATATAAGTTTAAAGAAATTCACCACTGTATTTTTGAACTCATTTAATTAAACACAATCATGGAAAATTTAAACAAAAATAACAGCGTAGACTTTCAGCAGGATTCATTGCACAGCCAGATATGTTTAGTCGATAATATTGATTTTATTTATCGAAAAGCATATAAAGGAGATTGGGGACATTGGGATGATTTGCCGGATACTTTACCTTTAAACCTAAATTGTGTTGAGAGTACCGTAAATAAAAATTCAATTTCAGGAAACGAAACTCCAATTGCTGATTTTTGATTAACGATTTTTGATTCCTGGTATAAAAAACCTCGCAAAATCGACAGTAAAACATTTAGCAACATCAAATCTGAAATCAAAATCGTTACTCCTCACACGAGCCTAAAAGGCGAACTGGCGAAGCAATCTAAAATCTCTTAACTTAATGACATTGAACAGCCGCCTGACTGTTCTGCTTTGGTGGCTTGAAAAAGCGGTCCCGGATATTATATGTCAAGACGCCACAAGATAAATTTCTACAAAAAAGCACTACTACTGTATGCGGGTTATGATGCCATATGGAATTGGACAAAAGCAATGGAACGGAATGGCTATTCTGGCCCGCTATATTGAAATTGAAGAAATTTTTCAGACACGAAGTTAGAAAGCATTTAAGGATATCGTTTCATATCCAAATGAAAAAAAATATACTTTCCGGGATTATTTTAGAAATACATATCAGAGAAATCCAGTTCTTTGAATTGATCACTTTATGTTAGGTCCCGAAGTTTTGAGGAAACTGGTTTCAGGTTGTGTAGACCTCCAAGTCCGGGGTTTGAAAAAAAACAGTGTTCCTGCACTAGTGTGAATCCAAATTGATAAAATGAAGTAATTATTCCATTTTCTCTCTAATATAATAATGAACTCTCCGTGACTATCATAATTTTTTTAACAAACGTCGTAAGTTTTATTTAATCTTTACTCTTTAATGATAACCGTTTATCAAAATAAATAAAAGTAATATAAAGACTACCAAAATAATTGGTTTGTAAAATGCGGAATAATTAACATAAAAGTATACTTACAAATGATTTAGCCAATGATTTTAGCTAATCGTTCTATTAAAAACTTCTTAATCAAAGAATATTCCTATACAAAATTAGAATTAAACTTATTTGATTCATCTCCTGGCATTAATAAAGAGTACATTTGGTATAAATGCTTCAAATGATGAAAACTAAAGCGAATATAAGGGTCTTACTTACTGATGACGATGATGATGACAGGGAATTTTTTGGTGAAGCAATAGAAGATCTTCATCTGAATCATCCGGTCGAATTTTGTAAAAACGGTGTGGAACTTCTGGAACGTCTTTATGATAAAAACACTAATATCCCGGATATTATTTTTTTAGATCTTAATATGCCCCAGTTGTCGGGCTTTGAGACTTTACAGAAAATTAGGGAAGATGACATGTTTAAAAATATTCCTGTAATTGCTATTTATTCAACTTCGGCAACACTTGATGGAGTTAAGAGCACTTTTGGTTTAGGTGCCAATGTTTATATTGTAAAGCCTATTTCTTTTTTTGATTTAAAAAAAATAATCACAAAAGTGATTGAAACAGACTGGAAAGAAAAATCGACAGAGACTAGCATTGAATCTTTTGTGATTACAATTTAGTGTTGAAAGAGTGCTGTTATTTAATGGTATGCATCAATTTATGTTACTTAATATCTAAAAAATAAAACAATGCATACGGAGAATAACTATTTACCAAAACCTTCCAGACAGGATTTTCCGATCATTGGTATTGGTGCTTCTGCAGGTGGACTGGAAGCCTTTAAGCAGTTTATAGAGGCAATTCCTGATAATTCTGAAATGGCGTATGTTATTGTACAGCATTTGCATCCACAGCATGAAAGCATGCTGACAGAAATTCTTTCGCGGGTAGCCAAAATTCCCATAAATGAAATTACAGATGATATTCATTTGGCTCCCAATAACATTTACGTCATTCCCGAAAACAAAATGCTTACCTCTTTTGACGGTGTTTTAAAGTTAAGCCCACGTCAGAAAGACACAAAAAACCAGGCAATAGATGTTTTTTTTAATTCATTGGCAGAAGTGCACCTTGATTTGGCATATGGGATATTGCTTTCAGGAAACGGTTCTGATGGAACGTTGGGGCTTAAAGCAATAAAAAAACATGGAGGGATTACTTTTGCACAGGATATTGACGCCGCAAATAACGAAATGCCACAAAACGCCATCAATGCCGGAGTAGTCGATTATGTATTATCACCTCGCCAAATCGTTGAGAAATTAATTGAAGTTTCAAAAGTAAGAGATTCGGCCAGCAAAGAAAATAATCTAAATGATGAAGATTTATTTCATGAAATCATCAAAATTTTGCGCCATCATAGCGGAGTAGATTTTACATATTATAAACAAAGTACTATACGCAGACGCATTGCCAGGAGAATGGCTTTGGATAAAATTTTAAATTTAAAGGATTATCTAAAGGTGCTTCAGGGCAATAAACTGGCTCCTGAGGATTTGTTCAATGATTTACTTATACCTGTGACCGAATTTTTTAGGGATACTAAAATATTTCAGATCATGAAAGAGAAAGTATTTCCCTTATTGACTAACAGAGTAACGGAAGAAAATTCGATACGCATCTGGATTGCAGGCTGTTCTACAGGCGAAGAAGCCTATACAGTCGCTATTACTCTCCATGAATATTTAGGAGAAAACCTCGAAGGAAAAGAAATTCAGATTTTTGCATCGGATATTTCAGAAGTAGCTATTGCTAAAGCCAGAATTGGATTTTACAGAAAAACTCAAATGCGAAATATATCTGAAACCATTCTGACCAAATATTTTACATCCAATACAAACGGTTATAAAATTAAAAGACAAATTAAGGATTTGTGCATTTTTGCTGTTCATAATTTCCTGACCGATCCTCCTTTTGCAAAAATGGATTTGATTACCTGTAGAAATGTATTTATCTATATGGATTCTTTTTTGCAAAAAAAATCACTTACCACTTTTCATTACGCCTTAAAAGAAAACGGATTTTTACTTTTAGGAAAATCAGAAACGGCTGTTCCTGCTGCAGAGCTTTTTCAGCCATTTGACAAAGTCGGAAAAATTTACACCAGAAAACAGGTTTCAGGCAGATTTGTACATTCTGGTATAGGAAGCAATGATAAATTAAAAAAAATAAAAACTGCCATAGTGAGAAAGGAGACCATCAAGGAAGATTTTAGAAAAAGTGCGGAAGCTGTATTACTTTCAAAATATACACCGGCCAGCGTTATTGTAAATGATCAGTTGGATATTGTTCATATTAATGGTTCTATAGCTGAATTTATTGAGCTTTCGACAGGAAAGCCTACTTTTAATTTATTAAAAATGGCGCGTGAAGGTCTAGCCTTTGAGCTGAGAAATACTTATCATAAAGCTAAAGAAGCTAATGTTCGAGTAAAAAAGGAACATATTCAGGTAACGAATAAAGGCACAATTAGCGAAATTACAATCGAAATTCTGCCACTGGAAGATACGTCAGAACCTTATTTTTTAGTTTTGTTTTATAAAACCTTGATGGAAAAAGAGAATATTTCTTCGACTACATTCACTCCCGAAGAAATACGGGACAATATTAATTTACGAAGGATCGTACAACTTGAAAAAGAACTGGCCAAAATACACGACGATGTAAATACCATAAGTGAAGAGCAGGAAGCCTCTAATGAAGAACTGCAGAGTGCCAATGAAGAATTGCTAAGTGGAAGCGAAGAACTGCAAAGCCTGAACGAGGAACTTGAAACCTCAAAAGAAGAATTACAATCCAGCAACGAAGAACTTTTACAAATTAATCAGGAGCTTTTAAACAAACAACAACAAATTAATATTTCAAAAAATTACACCGAGGCTATTGTAGCTACTCTTCGGGAACCTATCGTAGTACTTGATACCTATTTAAGAATAAAAAATATAAACAGGGCATTCTCAAAAAAATATAATATTACCAAAGAAGAAGCCGCTGGCAAGCTAATTTACGAAATACAGAATCATCTTTTTGATAATATTCCAATGAGATCCATGCTGGAAAAAATACTTCCCGAAAAGACACAGTTAGATGATTACCAGATATCGGTTAATCTTTTGCCGTATGGAGAAAGTATTATGCTGCTTAATGCCAGACAAGTTACCAATGAAACCAGTAAAGAACAATTAATTTTACTGGCTATTGAAGATATTACTGAAAGAAGAATTATTGAAAAGAGATTAAAAGTTCTTTCAGATGGTTTTGAGGCCAAAGTTCAGGAACGTACCTCTGAGTTATTAGCATCTAACACAGAACTCGAAAACACAGTCAAAAATCTTTATCATGCAAATATTCAATTACAGGAATATGCTTACGTTGCAAGTCATGATTTACAGGAGCCGCTGCGTAAAATCCTGATGTTTATAAGCAGATTGCTGGAAATGGACGAAAATTTTTCTAAAGAAGCACTTATTCTATTAGAAAAAATCAGCAAATCGTCAACGAGGATGAATACCCTTATTAAGGATTTACTCGCCTATTCATACCTTAATAATCCCGACGGTCAATTTGCAGCTACTGACCTAAATGTGATTGTTAAAAATATCCTTGTTGATTTTGAATTAATGATAGAAGAACGTAAAGTGCAGATAAAGCAGGGGAAATTACCGGTTATTAATGCTATTTCGCTGCAAATGAACCAGCTTTTTTACAACCTGATCAGTAATGCTCTTAAGTTTTGCAAAAATGATGGTTCTGTTTCTAAAATAGAAATCAGTTCACGTAAAATTTCTAAAACAAAAATCAAAGAATATCCTGAGCTCAATCAAAGTTTAGAATATTGCGAAATAATAATCAAGGATAATGGTATTGGTTTCAACAAACTATATGAAAATAAAATTTTCACTATCTTTCAAAGACTCCATAATAATGAAGTATACACGGGTACTGGCATAGGTCTCTCGATTGGTAAAAAAATTGTTGAAAATCATAAAGGACTTATTTTTTCAAAAGCAGAAGAAAATGTTGGAGCAGCCTTTCATATTATACTTCCTGTATGATTTACCACCATGATATTAGAATATAAACTTTTAATGCTGGATTAAGAAATAAAAATCTTGATGTTAATTCGTACTGCTTTCTTTAATTTGATTTTTTCTGAAACTCCTTAAGAATTTTAAATTGTTATATTTACCATCTGGTTAACAAAGTCGTTGTACGAATATGCAATTCCTGTTGCATCAAGTCAATAAATTTAAGTAGTCAAGATGGAAAATTATACCGTATCATTAGCATCATTAAACTTGGTTGACAATCCAATACCAAACACTCAAATAAGAAAAGCGGATTTATTACCGGGTTTAGAATCCAGATTAGATTCCATGGAAATGAAAGAAAAACCTATGGATGATTCTAATATTCCATTTAGAGATTTGACGAATACTAGCAGCAAAAAAGAAAGTATTCATGAACTCATTGCTAAACTTAATGTTGAAACCAGTATTAGGTACCAAAAAACAGTTGAAGATACCTATTGCAATGTATACTCCTATGATTATTGCTATTTCTCTAAAGTATATCTTCCAACAGTTTGGTGGACAGCTGAATCTCTGGAAAAGGTTTTACAGGGACAAGATGTTGAAGCTGTTTTTGAAGATACTGTCGATCGAATTTATTCCAGTGCCATACACGATTGGTTTTTAGAATGGGGAGTTAGTTTTGGCTGGGAAAGAATGCATACGGTTGATGAAATTCAGAATAAAGTAAATACTAATGGAGGTATTGGAATAATTTGTGCCAAAAGAAAAGAAAAAGGACTCTCCGGACATATTGTTCCTGTTGTTCCTGAAACAGATTTGCATAAAGCGTATCGCACGAATGGCGTAGTAACTTATCCGCTGCAATCACAAGCAGGAAAATTGAATTATAATTACTTTTCGGAAGTTAGAAAAGACTGGTGGAATGACGAATTATATTCTTCCTATGTGTTGTATTACCATGAGTAAATAAAGTATTCATCTTATTGTTTAAATGTTTTAAAAAAATAATTGATATTCAATGTTTTAACTCTTTGGAAATAACATAATAATAATCTACTTTTGCAGTCTGGAAAATACAGGAATAGCAAAATGTAATAATCAGGCTATTCATCATCATAAATTATTGATATAAAAGCAATTAATTGCCAAATAGAATTTTATAACCCCATTATAGAGCTTTATTTTTATCAATCTTTCGATCGATACAAGTGCAAAATTTCTGAGATTAAAATACATTCCTAAAATTTAAAAGTAAAATAAATTTTTTAATGGATGCAAAATGATGCTTTGTCCGTTAAAAGATTTTTCGCCTCTAATTTTGAACAGAGTCAGGTTTGTATGTCCAAATAAAAATAATGACTTTATAAAATTATAATTAACCTTAAAACAATAAAAAGTATAAATGAAAGACAATCAGACAAAAAAATATTATTGGGGAATAGGATTAGAAAACGAAACCTACATGCAATTTGAGGAGTCCCTAATAGTTTCTGGTGAATTTATACAAGAAAAAATTGGTTTTGAGAAATACAGTATCGATTACAGAAAATGCTACAAACCGGAGAGCCTCGCTCCTATTTTGAAAAAAGCCTTTGGATTGAATGAAAATTATAAGGTGAGCCGAATGCTAAATAGTCATTCGCTGGAAAAACTGGATGTCAACTACCAGCACAAAACATTATCTGCTGTAAAACCTTCAGTTAACATGGGAGAAACGGCTGAATCAAACACACAGTCACTTGAAAATCCGGAATATCTTGGGAAATCTATTATGGAACTTTTTCTCGAAAATCAACCGTACAATATTCAAAGTATGATTACCCAAAGAAATAAAACGATGGGTTCTGTACATTTCGATGGAGATTCTATCGAATTTGTAACCAAATACTTTGAAAACAGAACTATTGATGATTCCTGTAAAGAATTAAAAGCGACCAAGAAGTTATTCCTGGATAAAATAAATGAATCGTCTGTATTGAATGGGAAATTAAATTTTCCGGATTATAACAATGGTCTTAATATGTTCATGACCAATCAGGAAAATCTGGTTTTGTTTAATAACGGAACGTACCATTTTCATATTACTTTACCCTCATTAACAGAAGACAGCAGAATTGTTGACTACAATGAATTTGAAAAAACACACGCCAATGCCATTTATTTATTGCAATGGTTTGAGCCTTTTTTTATAGCAACCCTTGGGAGTCCTGATATTATGGGTGTGATAAGTGATAAATATAGTCTGGATAAAAACTTTACTTTAGGATCTATGAGAAATGCCATGTCACGTTACATAGGCGTTGGAACTTATAACAAGGCAATGCCAAAAGGTAAAATTCTAACTTATAATGTAGATAAGTTTAGAGAACTGCTGAAATTTGAAAAAGAAGAAAACATTTGGTGGCGAGATCAAATTGAAGCCGATATGGAGTATGAAATGCTTTCGGAGGTGGGTCTTGATTTTAATCAGGAAAAAATGTACCAAAGCGGTTTTGAATTCAGAAGTTTTGATGAGTTTCCGGCAGAATACCTAAATGATGTTCTTTTTTCTATTATTCTAATTTGCGAGCATTCTTTAAATCTGCCCGACGTTCAATGGGGACATGACAGTGCTGCCTGGAACAATTTAGTTTATAAAACTTTAAAAATGGGCTACTTAGCTGAAATTAATAGAGCTGAAAAGAACGAGGTTTTAGATTTATTGCAATTATTGAATCCATCAGATCCGAATTATATGTCACTAAAATCTGAATTTGAAGCCATTGTCATGCTGGATGCATTTTTCTTTAAAATTCTGGCTGTTTTGCATGAGAAATACAAAGACAACAATATTTGTCTGGATTCTATGTACGGGCAAAAAACAAGTTCTCCTCCAAAATGGGATAACTTTAATAAGTATCAAACAGAAAGACATTTGCAACAAATAGGTTCTTTCTCTGACAATTAAAATTTCCTGTTTAATCCTTTTATGTAATTGACGTAAAAAAACTATAAAATTGATTGAATATCTGTATGCTTTGAGAAATCAATGGTATCTTAAGCGAAGTCGAAATTTACATGGAAGAGACTTTGACTTCGCTCAACCTGAGAACTTTTGAATCATACCTTATTATAGAATTCCCAGCTGATTATTATGACTATTTCTTTTTGAACTGCTCCTGATGATCAAATCAGATTCGATTATTTTAGTTATGATTTCATCACTTTCCTTATTTTTTAAAATATGGTCAAAGTAAACCATTGCGGCCTGATATCCAACCTTTTCACTATTTTGATCTACGGTAGATATGGAAGGTGTTATGATTTCTGTGAAAGGTTCATTAGCGTACCCAAAAACTCCCATATCCTGTGGGATTCTAAGTCCGGATTGCGTTATAGCCAGCATAATTCCCAAAGCCTGTAAATCTGATATTGCCAAAAATCCGTCCGGTGGTTCAGGCAAAGCAAGGAGTTTTAAAGCAGTTTGAAATGCATTCTCTTTACTTATATTATCGTCTACAATAAAATGATCCGGAACATGCATTCCGGCTTCGTTAATTGCCTGGATAAAACCTTCTTTTCGATCAACGAACAAATCCATGTGCAAAGGGCCTCCAATAAAAGCAAGGCGCTGATATCCTTCATCAATCATGCTTTTTGCAGCTTTATAAGTTGCATGCTTATTATCATTTATAACTTTGTGACCCAGAAAATTTTCATCGCAGCGGTCAAATTGAATCAGGTTGATTTTATGCTCTAAAACCTGTTCTAAAACTTTGGCAGACTGTGTTTCTTTTGACAGGGAAATTAAAATACAATCAACATTCTGATGAATCAGTGTTTCGATTGCTGTTTTTTCAAGATCAGATTTTTCATGTGACTGACAAATAATCAAATTGTGTTTGTTTTCTGTACATGCTTTTTCAATACCTGAAATGGCATCTGAAAAAAAACTTTGATTAATTTGAGGAACGATTACACCAAGTGTTCTGGATGAGCCACGTCTTAGATTTGCAGCCTGTGTATTGTGTCTGAAATTAAGTTCGGCCGCTTTTTTTAAAACTTCTTTCCGTACCTCTTCCCTTACTCCCGGTTTATTATTCAGGGCTTTGGAAACATAGGATACAGAAAGTCCAAGTTCTTTTGCCAGGTCGTAAATGGTCATTCTCTTTGTGCTCATGCTGCAAATATATCTTAAATGTACCTAATAGTGAAATTATAGTAATATGATAATCAATTTCATAAAATTCTTTTTCTATTCTAATTAAAACGTACTTTTTTTGTATGTTTTTTATTATTTATATTTTGATAAGTCTAGAATGATTCCATTTTTTAACTGTTAAATGAAATTTTAATATTCAATCATTTTAGACTTACAATCAAAGGATTTTTTATTTCCTGATGAAAAGTGGAGAGATATTCAAACCATTTTTTTGCATCTGTAATTTTTCCTGCCTTGTCCCAGGCAGCACCAGTATAATAAACAATGGGCTCATTATTTTTAACGGTTGTTTTCGCCAGTAACTGTATTTTATCTATCCACATATTTGTAACAGGCGTAGTTAGTATTGATCCAACACCCGTCGTACCATCTTTTGCAGAAGTGGGTTCCCAATAGCCCATAATTCCTTGTTGTTCATTCAGTGAAATATTTCCGGCTTCTGGTCTTTTAATGATTCCTACCAGAACCGGTAAAGGTTTGTTTCCGTCAAAAGTATAAACGTTTTCGATTTTGCTGAGCTGAGAACCTGCATCCAGTGAGATTGTTTTTACAGCAGTGACTTTTATCCCTCCAGCATTCCATTCATCATAAATTAATTGGAAAGTAGAACGCAATGGCCCGTTGTCTAAAACTTTCCAACGATGATAATTAGCCGAATAACGAATCGTATCTTTCACATAAGGTGCCATATTTCCTGCACCTAATGAATATCCAACATGATAATAATCCATTCCGTCTCCATGATCGGTATGATAATCCGATAATTTATAGCGTTCATTAATAATCATTCTATTGGTGCGTTTTACCCAGACGTCAAAACCATACGCATCTTCTTTTGATCCCTCGATGGCTTTTCCATAAGTACGAAAAGCAATCTGATCGTTTTCCCATGCAAAATCATCCTTACGTTCGGGAACATATCTCGCGTATGTTTTTACGGTAAATTTTTCAGGTTTTCCCTCCTGAATTGAAAGAGCCAGTTTTGATTTTGCTTTTACATCAACCTGAATCAGTAAATTTTGAATAACAGAAGAATTTCGATGTTCTAACTGAAAAGCAGCCTGTTTCTTGGTTTTGGTATTCATTACAACAAAATTTGAAGTGTCAATTTTAGGATAACGATCTAAAATGGCTTTCCAGTCTATTGAAACAACAGTTTCTATTCGATCTAAATCCGAATTGTTTTCGATCATTATGGCTGCTTTTGTCTGAGCCGATAAAATTTCAGGCATGATAAAAACCAGGCAAAGGAAAAGTTTGAAAAATTTCATGAATATTCTTTTAAATTATTTGATTTCCAATATTATAAATTTCAGCAATTAATCATTTTTATTCTGTATAAAATCAGGAAAACCGCTTTTTGTCCATTCTACAGCTCTTGCACGTGTTGCACGATTTTTATCGGATAATTCGTGTCCCTGAATTTCTTTGTAATCTCTGGCATGATAAATCATGATGGTAGATTTTCCGTCTTCGCTGACAGTAAATGAATTGTGACCGGGACCGTATCTTTTTAGTTCTTCATTCGTATAAAAAACCGGGCCGGGAGATTTTTGCCAATTAGAAGCATCCAGTAAATTTACATTTTCATCAATCCACAGCAAGCCCATGCAATAATTATGATTTGTGGCACTGGCTGAATACGTTACAAATATTTTTCCGTTCTTTTTAATTACAGCGGGGCCTTCATTTACGTTGTATTTTTCTCTTTCCCAGCTAAATTCAGGTTCCGTTAAAATAATTTCCGGGCCGGTAAGCGTTGTTGGATTCTTCATTTCAGACATAACCAAAGCTGTTCCGTGATTTCCTCCTCTTACATTTTGAGCCCAGATCAGATATCTTTTTCCTTTATGCTCAAAAGTTGTCGCATCAAGCGAAAATGACTCTTTTTGCGTTTTTAGCTGTCCTTCTTCTGTCCATTTGCCTTCCATTGGATTTGCAGAAGGATTAGACAATACCCAGATTCTTATGTTCCAAATATTTTCAGATTCGCCTGCGGCAAAGTAGATGTACCATTTTCCATCAATTCGGTGTAATTCAGGAGCCCAGATATGGCTGCCCATAACGCCTTTTTCATGTTTGTGCCAGACTTCTTTGTCTTTTGCTTCTTTTAAACCGTTTATACTATTTGCTTTTCGGATTACAATTCGATCGTATTCCGGCACGGTTGCAATTAAATAATATTCACTGGCATCCGTTTTATACACCCACGGATCTGCGCGCTGTTCTGCAATTGGATTATTAAATGTAATGGATTGTGAATTGCCCTGAAATGGATTGATTACAGCCATTATTACCAAAGCGAAAATTCTAATTAATTTCATGCTTATTTGATTTGTTTTTGAGTTATATAATGTGTTCGTTTAAAATCTGATATTGTTTTAGTTAAAGTTGATTACTTTCTTAATCTCTTTATTAAATTCTACAGTTACAGATCCATCTGTTTGTTGTAAAATTTTTACTGGAACGAGCTCATCTTTCTTCCACTTTTCGCCTGATTTCTTCCAAAGCATCAGCGTTGCAGAAATGCCTTTTTTGTTTGCTTTGGAATCGCTGGAAACATTTATTACCGAACTTTCATTGCTTTCCGGATGCAATCCTTTTGCTTTTATGACTTCAGTTTTATCCCAACCCAAAAGCGGAATCATAGCCAACTGGTATTTTCCGTTGTCGATAATCGTAACTTCATGTCCTGCTATATTTTTTTTAGTCGAAATTATTTCTTTATCTAATTTCGGCAAAGCATAATGTCCCAAACGCATTGATACAGGTTTGTTACTGTCATTTCTATCTACTCTTAAAATTCCGTTAGGTAAAGGAATCTCGGCCAAACTGAATTTTATATTTTCATCGGTTTCTAAAACTACATTTCGGTAATAAATATCGTTTTCAAACTTTTTAAAAGTAAATAATCTAAAGGCTTCCCATTTATCATTTTTATTTTTAATGACATAATTCATTGCCACTTCACCATTTTGTCCATCTGCCTGCCAAGGAAAAGCGCTGTTGTAAGAAAGTCTGTTGTAGTTTTCTGTTGATCTGAATTTCTGCCAGTCGTCTTTTACCTTTTCATGACACCAGGCTCTTACTTCTGACGCGCCAATATTAGGATAATCTGTTATCAGGATTTGCGAATCTCCCTGATATTTATTGTAAACTTCATCTTTTTTGAATGTAGTATCCCAATCGCCATTGTTTTCTTTGGCTGTCCAAAACGGATTATTATCGGGAACCAGCAAACCCAGAAAGATTTTTCCCATCCAGTACACACTACCGCGGCAGCTGTAATTTTGAACGGCTGGTTCGAATGCACCATAAAAACCAAGCGTAGGCACATTGTCTTTCATAAAATCAGGATGTGTCAAAAATTGTTTGATTACACCGGATGAAATTCTGCGCATCCATCCGTAATTGGTATTCGAATCATTTTGAAATCCCATCAGTGGAAAAGGTACTACAGCTCCGGTTCTGTAACTGATGCTTCTTCCCCACATAATCATTTCGCCGTCTTTGCTAAACAAATAAGGATAGTTGTGTTTTAAATCACTAAAATTTGACATAAACTTAGCCGCAATTTCAGGATAGTATTTTTTTCCAAAAAACTCCGACCAGATATTTCCATACATCTGAAAAGCCCACATGCTGTAATAATCAAATGCCGGACTGTCATTGTACCACCCATTACCCCGATAATGTTTTAGTGATTTTTCTAAATATTCAACCAATAATTTTTCATTAACAGTATAGCTTTGTTCCTTAAAAAAACTCAGTACAAAAATGTTGAAGAATTTCCAGTTAGAATCTACTGTTGGACCGTCGCCGTAACTCATCATTATTTTGGCCAGATCGTCTTTTTGATTTTGCGGAAGCGGTTTCCATAACACTTCAGGGTTGGTCAGAAGAGAAAGTGCCAAAGCGCCAAATTCAACAAGCTTTTGACTTGGTCCGCCATTTTTAGCACGCGGTTCAATGTAAGTCGGACTGTTTGGATCAGCTAATTTGGCTATCTGATAGCGATAATAATCGGCAACTTTTATATTATTGATTACTAAATTGGGATTTTCTTTCAATAAAGGTGAAGCAATAAACAAGGTTCTGCAAAGGCCTTCGAGTTTTTCTGTCGGAACCTGATTGGGGTTTGACGGATAGCTTTTTCCTTCCTGCTTCGGAAATTGCATTGGATCGTCCAGTTTATGAATATAGCTGAAAGCTCCTTCCAGCAAATAAAAAGCTGCATCTTTCCAGTGTTGTTTTGTCATTCCGGTTTGCGGACTAACATTAAAATCGGGGTTTTTAATCTGAAATACAGCAGCCGTATTTTCTTTTTGCTGTGCAAATAAAGAAATACTAAAAATAATCGCTAAAAACAATATTTTAAATTTATTCATCTTTTAAGGATTTTGCAATCTTGCTCGTTTAATTCCTAGTCACTGTTTCGAAACTATATTCTCCTGATTCTATCTCAAAGACAGCTTTATTATTTTTTACATTCAAAAATTTGATTCCGCTCTTTTTACCATTTATTGTTACGTCGCTTTCTTTTAATGCGGGTAAATAAAGTGTCGCAGTTGTATTTGCAGGCACAACAAAGCGGAACTCATATTTACCGTTTTTCGTTTCCCAGCTGCTTTCAATACGTCCGTACATCGAATCGTAATAGCCATTTGCAAAAGTCATTTGTCTGGTAGTATCGGGTTCCGGCTGTAAAATAAAATGTTTAAATCCCGGTGCATTATCGTCTCGTACAATTCCTAACGAATAATTATACATCCACGCTCCTACGGCTCCGAAGGCGTAATGATTAAAAGAATTCATTCGGTTATTCCCTCCAAATCCGTCTTTATGCGTATACGAATTTAATCGTTCCCAAATAGTCGTAGCTCCTTGGGTGACAGGATACAACCACGAAGGATAAGATTTGTTTTGTAATAATTGATAGGCCATATTCGAATATCCATTATCTGAAAGTGCTTTATTGACCCATGCAGTGCCAATAAATCCGGTCATTAAGGAATAAGGCAGACAAACAACACCCTGATCTGTTTTGTTTTCTCTTTGTATAGAAGCTGTAAACTGCTTGATAGCCAAATCTGAATTCTCTTTATCCAAAACATTAAAGGCAAAAGGCAGCACATACGAAGTTTGAGTATCTATAACTTTACCCCTAAATGAAGTTTTTCCCGTAGCTTTATCAATATAAGTTTTATTGAAAAAATCTTTTCTCTGCTTGTAATATTCTGAAAAATGTTCCTGATCTTTATTTTTATCTAATTGAGCCGCCACTTTAGACATGATTTCCAAATCATAAATAAAATAAGCTTCCCAAAATAGTGTTTTTTCATTTTTAGAATCTTCTAAACTTAACCAGTCTCCTAATGAACCCCAGGTATCTCTTTCGTTTTCTTTTAAAACACCTGTTTTAGGATCAATATCATCAATCAGATAATTGGCGTAGTTTTTCATAGCCTCATAATGCTCTTCTAATAAACTGAGGTCACCGTATTGCAGGTAGTTTTCCCAGACAACAGTAATTCCGGCACTTCCCCATAAGGTTTCACCAAATCCTACACCTATTGGAGCTACATCCGGAAAGCGTCCATTTTCGCTCTGAATATCTCTCATGGCTAACATATGTCTTTTTAGAAATTGTTTCACATCTGCTAAGTAAACTGCGGTTCTGGAAAAAACGGAAATATCACCACTCCACCCCAAACGTTCGTTACGCTGAGGACAATCAGTAGGTATCGATAAAAAATTCCCTCTCATTGACCAGGTAATATTTTCCCACAACTTATTTACCAAAGGATTTGAGGTTTGATAATGCGAAGACAATTCATGTATCGAACTTAATACTGTTCCTTTAACATCGGTTAACGGTAACGGTTTTTCTATTCCGGTTATTTCTATGTAACGATATCCATGAAATGTAAATCGAGGCGTTATGGTTTCATTACCTCCTTTAGTTGTGTAGATATCCTGTGACATGGCTGCCCTGACATTTTCAAGCATCAGTAAATCTTCATTCCCTTTGTATTCAGGTAAGTTTGGATACAAAACTTCGGCATAACGCAATGTGATTTTCTTTCCTTTTTCTGTATTGTTCAGGAGAACTTTGGGAACACCTACCATATTTTGTCCCATATCGTAAACAAATACACCCGGACGAACTTCCTTAACCGATTGAGCTGTTAATTCATTTATTGGTTTAACCGTAGTTCCAAATTGCCCCACCAATTGAGCATCAGCAAAATTATTAAAGTTAGGTAAATTGGCCGTTCCTTCCAGACTTACAGATCCATCAGTTCCTATGGCTGACGCCTGATGCCAAAGAGAAGCGTCATATTTTGCTGTACTCCAGCCTTCAATTGCTTTTTCTTTTTGTGCATCATAAACTTCGCCCTGAAAAAAGCTGCTGTATTTTACTGGTCCGTCATTAAAATATGTCCATGTTTCAGGATTACTTGTGAAAATTTTTTCGCTTCCATCGGCATAAGTAACTACCAATTTTGCCAACATCGATTGACGATCACCAAAAAAATTCCAGTTTTCGCCAACATAGGTACTGCCTCCACTCCACCAGCCTTCTCCAAGAATGGCTCCCAATACATTATTTCCTTCCTGAATATTGGACGTAACGTCATACGTTTGGTACAAATGAGTTTTATTGTACTGTGTGAGTCCGGGATTAAAATAATCGTCTCCAATTTTTCCCCCATTTAAATACACATCATAAATACCTCTTGCTGTAACATACAATCGTGCTTTGCTTATTTTAGGAGAATCTATTTTAAACAGGGTACGCAACATAGGCATGGAATTCTGACTTGGATCAGCTAAAACTAAAGTTTCTTTATTTCTTCCTGTTACAACATAGCTATTATTTTCAACCGTTACTTCTTTAAATGACGAAAAGATACCAGAAGCAGCGCTAACATTCGAAGGCCTTCGGTAATTTTTTATTTCAAGTTTTGAGAACTGAGCTTTTTCTCCCTTAGGTACTAAAAAACCAATATCGCCTACTACAGGAAAAGCTATAAAATCGCCTCCTGCTCCTAATGGATTGAGATTAACATCGGCTATCTGATTTTCTTTTGAATTTCCATCGATATAAATTTTAGTAACTCCTAAACAGCTTTTTACAATTATAGTATGGGGATTGTACTTGTTTTCCTTATTCATTAGCGTATTCGGAATAGAAAAACTTTTAAAAGGGATTTCTTTTTTATCATTTGGATGATAGCCAACCCGATAAATATGCAGCTGAGCCTGTGCATCGGAATCCAAAGGTTTTGTATTTAACTCGATCTGAATGTAGCTTTCGCCTTTCTTATTTTCCAGTTTAAATAGATTTTTATTTTTATCCATTAAACGCTGATCATTCGCACCATAAACTAACGATGCTTTTGTTGCTTTTGATTTTTTATCCAGCTGAATTGTACTATTGATACAAAAAACAGGAAGATATTGGGAATACAAAACCATATCATCAGAACTGCCGCCAATCCATTTTGCTCCTGACCAGGCAGTTGTCTCCTTATCTGAATCCGTATTTGTAACCATTTTGTGGTTCATCAAACCGGTTTCAAACCACGAATTTACGGAGTACTTTTTTCCTTTTTGATCCCAAACAGTTACTGTCCAGTTATATAAAGTTGTAGGCTTCAATTCTACCCCCTTGTATTTTATATTAATGGATGTTCCACTTTTAATTTTACCGGTATTCCAAACCTCAATACCCTTATTATTTGTTACAATAATTTGACAGGCAGTTTGATAATAGCTTCTGTTTTTATCAACGGTTTTCATTTGCCAGCTAAAGACTGGCTGAGATACATCAAGACCAATGGGAGTTACCGCATTTTCTACCTTAAGATTGCTAATTTGAAGTAATTTATTTTCTTTTTGCTGAGAGCATAAAGGCAAACTAAAAATAGTTACAAAAAGAAATAGTGTTTTTATTTGATTCATCTTTTACCTGCTGCTTGTATTTTAATTACACTTTTCTTTAATCCCGGAGCAGTAACTTCAAGATTAATTATACCTGATTCACCATTGTTTTTGATAATTACCAAAGCACGGCCATTCCATGCTTTACGCGTGTTACCGAAATACAAATCAGTATCTTTTAAATTGGCATTATCAACTCCCGCAATAGCTCCGGCACCTGTAACAGTAAATGTAAGCCGGTTTTCTGCGTTTGGATTTAAAATACCTTTTTCATCTGTGATTTCGACACTTACATACACTAAATCCTGACCATCAGCTTTTATGTTTTTTCGGTCAGGTATCAGTGTAATTGTAGTTGGCTGAGTGGCTGTTTTCAATGTAACAGACTCAGCTTCTTTACCGTTTTCTAAACCCACAGCCTTTAGTTCTCCTTTTTGATACGGAATCGTAAAAGTTGCTTTGAATTCCTGTGCTTTGCCTGTTTCCTTTTCGCCAAGACTTTTTCCATTCAGGTACAATCTTACTTTCGGGTATTTTGAATAGACTTCAATCTCAATATTCTTTCCTTCGTGATTAGGCCAGGTCCAGCTTTCCCATGTTGGCCAGACTGCCCATGAAGTCAATTTTATAGCTCCATTTTCCGGATTTGGCTCTCGAACAGCCATGTATATTTTTTCATTATCATTGTACAGCATGCTTCTGTAATGCGAGATTGGTTTTCGCCAGCCTATTAAATCAATATCTCCGCAATAAGCACCATGCCACGGATGTAAATTTCCGGTCCAGTGCTCACCTTCCGGTTCTCCCGGATACACATATCGGCCAATACCCGATTCTCCAATATAATCCATTGCTGTCCATACAAAATCACCCAGGATATAATTGTGTTTCTGAACCAAATCCCAGTTTGCAAAAGCATCTTTAGGATACGATTCGGTTTGTACAATAATACGCGAAGGCACTCTTTTGTGATCTTCTTCGGCATGATGCAACTGATAATTGTATCCTGCCACATCGTGAGCGGCCATCAAAGGATCAAAAATATCCCAACCCTGATTCCAGGTAGTCATGGCTGATGTTACCGGACGTGTGGAATCTAGATTTTTGACAGCATTTGCCAGCATTTTTGCAGTTTCAACAGCTTCCGGTTTGGTTCTTTCAATAATTTCATTGCCTGTACTCCACATGATTATTGAAGGATGATTGCGGTCTCTCAATACCATTGATTCA
Organism: Flavobacterium salmonis; assembly: GCF_903819435.1. Classification (GTDB taxonomy): domain Bacteria; phylum Bacteroidota; class Bacteroidia; order Flavobacteriales; family Flavobacteriaceae; genus Flavobacterium; species Flavobacterium chungangense. The sequence continues at coordinate 159,986 of NZ_CAIJDP010000079.1, forward strand.
ACATCATGTTTCCACCATTTATCAAAAAGACCGGCATAATCATAAGTGTTTTTTTTCTCTTTCCAACCGTCAAAAATTTCATCAATAACAAGCATTCCTAATCGGTCGCAAGCATCTAAGAAAGCCTCTGAAGGCGGATTGTGCGAAGTTCTGACGGCATTAAATCCGGCTGCTTTGAGTAATTCTACTTTTCTTTCTTCGGCACGGTCATAGGCAGCTGCTCCAAGTGCGCCATTGTCATGATGTGCGCAGCCACCATTTAGCTTTATTTTTTTTCCGTTTAATAAAAATCCGTTTTCAGCACTAAAAGCAATAGTTCTCATTCCGAAATTGGTGGTAACAACATCAAGAGTTTTTGATTCTTTTTTGATTACTGTTTTAATCTGATATAGATTTGGTACGTCAACTGACCATAATTTTGGATTTTCTACTTTTACGATCTGAGTCACTTCTTTTTCCTCGTTTGGCTGTAGTTCTATTTTGTTTTCAGTATTTGCAATAGCTTTTCCTTTTCCATCTGCCATACTATTCGAAAGCAGCACGCTTAGTGAACTGGCAGTTTCATTCTTTAAAATCGTTTTAACTTGAGCTGTAGCCTTGTTATTTTTGACTTCTAAGGTAGAAATCGCAACACCCCAGTTTTTCACATGAACCGGGTTTCTGACCATCAGCCACACATTGCGATAAATACCGGAACCGCTGTACCATCTGCAATTTTTCTGTTGGGAATTATCAACTTTAACTGCAATTGTATTTTTTTCTCCAAACTTTAAATAAGGCGAAAGGTCATATTCAAAAGAAGTGTAACCGTAGGGTTGAAAACCAACTGATTTTCCATTTATAATTACCTCTGCATTCATATAAACTCCTTCAAAATAAATAGCAATCTTTTTTTCTTTCCATTCAGCAGGAACTGAAAATGTTTTTCTGTACCATGCTTTTCCCATTGGATAGAAACCGCCGTCACCTTCGCTTGGATTGTTTTTTTCTGATTTTCCTTCAATACTCCAATCGTGCGGGAGGCTTAATTTTCTCCAGCTGCTGTCATTAAAATTTGTCTGACTGCTTTCAGAAGCATCTCCCAGCGCAAATTTCCAATCTGAATTAAATAATTGTTTGCGCTGTATCGTATTATTTTGCGCTGTAATTTCTGTTATACAGCTTATTAGAAGTAAATAAACTAAAATTATTGCCTTTCTTACTCTTTTAGTTTTATTCATTATGATTTGGTTTTGATTAGATACGCTAGCTCCAACCATAAACACTTGTATTTATGGTTGGGAAAGCAAGTTATCAAATAAAAAGTTTAAAAACAACACTTTAAAATTATTACCCTTTGCAGTTTCAAAAATATTTTGTCGTTTCATAAATTCTATTTTAGTCATTTTCTTGTTCAAATTTCGGCCAATACAAAAACAAATGAGTAATAACCAGACTATCAAATCAATAATTTTAGTCATTAATTTTCTGAAAATACGTTTAGATTTCATTCACCAAACCATTTTAAAACAGGCTTTTCATCCCTAATTATTACAGGAAGCCACACATATGTCCCATCAATAGGATTCCGGTTTCCAACGGTCTGCCATGAAAATAAACTGATCTTTTTTACCCTGAACAGGAAAAATATATGTGCTTTGTGAATGAAAAGTAAGCTTTGTATCTTTACCAATACATGGGTTTCCTAAAGTTTCTCACAGTCCCCAAATCGAATTCGATTTAAAAGAACGTGCTTCATTTGGTTCCCAGCCTGTACAGCCTGAAGTTATCATATAATAAATTACGTCTTTTTTTAAAATTACCGGTGTTTCGTTATGACCAGTTGACGCCATTCGGGTCCATTTTTCTGTAAAATCTAAATAATCGTCTGTCAATTCAGAAATATGAAGCGTGAGATTTTCCTCAGAAGAATGGATAAGATAGGCTTTCTCATCCCATATACACCGTCAAGTCCCGCGACATCTGCCCTTTTACTCTTCCGCTAATATTACTTAAACATATTTATTTTTACTAAAGCTGAGGCAATAACTTGATGCATGTCATAATATTTATATTCGGCTAACCGTCCTCCAAAAATTACATTATTTTCTTTTTTTACTAACTCATTATACTTTGTAAGTATTTTATTATTATAATCATCATTAATAGGATAGTATGCTTCAGTTCCAGGTTTCCACTCTTGTGGAAATTCTTTAGTAACAATAGTTTTCGATAATTTACTGAATTCAAAATGTTTATGCTCTATAATTCGAGTATAAGGAATACTTTTTTCTGTGAAATTTACAACCGAAACACCCTGATAGTTTGGAATACTCATGAACTCATGTTCAAAGCGCAGGCTTCTATATTCTAAATGTCCCTATTTATAATCATAAAATTCATCTATTTTACCAGTATAAACTATATGTTTGGCTAATTTAGTAAGCTCATCACGATTTTTAAAAAAGTCTACTCCAATTTTAACTTCAATATCTTTTAAAAGTCCTTCAATTAGTTTGTTATATCCACCAATAGGAATTCCTTGATATTTATCATTAAAATAATTATTATCATAAGTAAACCTTACGGGCAGTCGTTTAATAATAAATGTTGGAAGATCTATAGCTTTACGTCCCCATTGTTTCTCTGTATATCCTTTTATTAATATTTCGTATATATCTTTCCCAACCATACTGATGGCTTGTTCTTCTAAATTTTTTGGTCGAATAAACCCGGCTTCCTTAACTTGATTTTTAATCTTCTCTTCTACTTCTACAGGATTTTTAATATTCCAGAGTTGATAAAAAGTATTCATGTTAAATGGTAAATTATATAATGTATCTTTATAATTGGCCAATGGTGAATATGTAAAATCTTTAAACTTTACAAATGAATTGACATAGTCCCATATATTTTTATCATTGGTATGAAATATATGAGGACCATATTTATGAACATTAATTCCTTTTATATTTTCACAATAGATATTCCCTCCTGCATGTAATCTTTTATCAATAACAAGACATTTTTTTCCGAGGTTTGTCATTTCACGTGCAAATACTGCACCATATAGCCCTGACCCTACAATTAAAAAATCATATTTTTTCATCTTTTTAAGTACTATATATTTTAAAACTTAAATTATATTTCTTCATGTAATCCAGCATCTCTTGATGATTGCTAGATTGTACTGGTCTGGTATGTAATGAATAGATGTCATCAATTATAGCCATATTAAATTCAGTATAATTAACAATTATACCCCAGTGAAAATCTAACCCCCAACCACTTTTTGATTCATTAAATGTGTGCAACACTTTTCTTAGCGCATCTCTTGAAAAACAGGGCTGCATGATTTCAACAAAATTTGTAAAACGGATAATTGAGTTTGCTTTTCGGAAAGTATGTGGGTGAGAAAAATATGAATTAGCTATAGCTGGCTGGGCTAAATCTAACTCATAATTTTCCATAAAATCAAACAACTTTTGTATATTATTCTGATCTATTGCTATATCATCATCTGGCATATAAAAAAAATCGTATTGATCAATTAATCTTTCATTATTTTTTAAATAATTGTAAATTAATTTAAATTTATTTCCCGTACCAACAGTAATAAAAGGAGTATCTAATTTAAACAATTCATACGAGTCATCATAAACTATTAAGTGGAGGTCAAATGCATTCTCACCTTTGATCCACTGTTTATGTAAACTTGAAGCCCCAACAGTTGCTATTATACAATGTTTTTTATTCTTGTGCTTCTTTTTTGTTAAATTCATGATTGATTCGTTTTAATTTTTGAATAAAAATTTTAAATTTTCAGGATTCTAAGATCAAATTCAAATGTTTTTTTCTTCTGAAAATTTTGCCGGATGATATAAGAGACTTTCTGTTATTTCCTGATCACATATATTGGGTTTAAACCTCATAGAATTGCCAAATAATTCATTAGACTGATTAATATCAATTCTTTTATAAAATCGGTTTTTGCAATTTTCAGGCACGTACGGGCCTAAACCTCCAAAATCCTGTATATTAAAACCTCCGTGTTTTAGCAAAGTTGGAATAAGCACTTCATGATGCCCCTGCCATCCATTTTTTAATTGATTGTGTAAATACTCTAATGCTTTATTTGAGAGACGGTATATTGGATTAAAGGACCGCACTTTATTTTCTGAAAGAATTATTTTTTTTTGATGAAATAATGTATTCCACCAATACCAATTGGGATTTTCATTGAAATCATTCATGTGAGAACTTATAAAATCTGCAGAATTAAATTTTAAAAAAAAAGCAAAAAAATCTTGCCAATTTCCGTTATAATGCACATCATCTTCAATTAACCAGTAAAAATTATATCCGGGATTTTCCAGAAAGAACTGCAGTAATGGAAAATGATTATTACCCGGCAATAAATCTTCCCCAATAGCCTTATAACCAATATCTGCAAGAATATCATTTGTGAAAGGAAATATTCTTATATTTTTTTTAAATTCTACATTTTCATCATTATGATTACTATGAAATAAAAGATAAGCTTTATGGTGATTACTAACTTTACTAAGGGATTCATATTTTTGATATATCACTTTATTAGTTTTGTTTGTTAATAGTAATAAAGCTGATTTCAAATTATTACATTCATTCACTTTAGAATTGTCTTTAAAAAATTCCATCAGATTCTTAGTTTTATTTCGTTAAAAGTTTCTGTGACCAACTATTTTTTAAACATTATATTTTTCTATTGCGTTTATCAATAAATAATAGAGGCTAATTTTGTTTTTTACACTAAATACTTCTATTATTTTATTTAGAGCAGTATTAATTTCAATAGCGTTATTTTCTAAAGTAAAATTTTCATTAAAAAAAGTATAGACAAAATTGTGCCATTCCATTTCCCATTTTTCTTCATAATAATCTACTTTAATATTTCTATATTCCTTTAAATAGGGTAGTAAAACATCTTTGTTCTCTAAGAAATATTGTTCGTTTAAATCTGTGATTTCTCGTGGCATATTTAAATCATATTGGGAATGTTCGATTTCTAACAGCCTTTTAATTATTTTTAATATGTCATTGTCAGAAATCTTTATTGCATTAAAAAAAATTGTAATAATCTGAAACATTATTTCATTTATTGATAAATGAAATTCATCCTTATATTCAGTAAAAGCAGAAAATAATAAATCCGTTAATCCAATATTGAAACCTTGCCAAGAATCAGAATCATTTTCAAATAATCCATAATGAATAGAATTATTTTTGAAATTCATAAAACTTCGAAAGTTTTCTTCTTTTACGATTTTTAATTCTGAAGGATTTTTAGCAAGAAACTCTTTAAAATAGCTATCTATTGACTTTGCAATTTCGAGAGCATTTTCTTTTTGTACTACAAACACTAATCTTATATTATATCCTCTTAGCTCGTTTAAATAAAAATAAAACGGCAAATTTTTATTTTGCGAAATAAAAGGAAATATAGCGTCTACTACTAAAATATCCCACATTAATTTATCGTAAAAAATAGAAATACATACATTTATTGTATCTTCATTCTGAATAACATTTGAGTTATTATTCGATTTGAATTTTATCTTTTTATTCGAAGTGAGCGTCTCCATAAGATTCTTCATTAACAGTTATTCTTTTATGGGTCAAATTTTTATTCATTTTTATGCGGTTACTCATTTGAGAAAAAAGCATTATTAATGATGAGCAAAATGCCTCATTCAATACTTCAAAATACTCTGAATTATTAGCAATTGAAATATCTCCTTCTTTGAAAATAATTTTATCATTGGAAATGAATTGTCCAAATTTCCAACTATCATCAAGCAAAATAATATTATATTCAAAACTTTTTTTTGTAATAAATATATTTTCAGTAGATTCTGAATTTAAAGTTGATTTTTCAACAATAGAACCAGCATACACCTCGTTATTACTAAAGCAGTAAACTAACTCAGTAATTGATGGTGTTTTATGTTTCATATATATATGTTTTATTTCTATGTTATTATACTCGTTTTTAAGGCGTTCAACATCACTATGAGGTAAAGCGTTTAGAAATTTTTCAGGAAACAGCACTACTTTTCTTCCTAACAATTCAAGACGATTTCTTAAGTCAAAATCTTCAAAACCATAACCTTTCATATTTTCATCATATCCTCGTAATGTTTCAAAATCATCTTTCTTTAAACATATCCTGCCACAACAATCTCTTTGTGTACCTTTATCTACTGATAAATATATATTTTCACCTTTTAAAAAAGACTCATTAATAAAATTAGCAAATCCTTCACCTATAAAATTGTCAGCATCTACATTACACACTATGTCTCCAGTGGCTTGTTTTGAAACAACATTCTTTGAATGACTCATTAAAAAATATTCGGGTTCACTCGTTTTTATGTATTTTAAGACACCTTGCTTTATATATTGAGACATTTCTGTATTTATCCATTTATCTAACTCGTCTGTTGAATTATAATTAAGCACAATAAATTCTACATTTCCATAATCTAAATTATCTTTAATGTTTTTTGGTAAAGTTTCTTTTAGAAAACTTAAACGATTCATACACACCGTACAAAAAGATATTTTATGTTTTTTTTTTGCAATCATGATTTATAATTAAAGCTTTTAAATAAAAATTAATTGTAGGTAAGTACCTCTCTGAATTTGTAGAATATGCGTTCCGCTACACTTAGATTTTCAGTAACAATTTCAGCGTTTCCTAGTAATTCCTGGGTAAATTTTAAACTTTTATTGTAGGATGTTTTTGTCCCTTTTGGAAGGGTAATAAAAACTGTATAATTCCCTTCCGTATCAGGAGATATAGAAAAATTTGTGACTTTACCAATAAGCATTCCATATTGCTGATATGGATAATTATCTAATTTGACAAATACTTTTTGTCCAACACTTACTTTTCCAGCGTTTTGAGCAGGTATCACGAGCTTCCCAACTAAATTGGAGGTACTTATTGGTAGAATTGTAAAAACTACATTCCCAACATTTACAAATTGATTTGCACCCCAAAAATCTTGAAAGCTAATAACACCATTTATCGAAGATATCAACGCATAGTTGTATTCCCAATTTCTAATTGCTTCTTTAAGTAAATCATACGATTGTTTCAAATTTTTTAATAATCTGGTACTGTCTTCCTGTTCATTAATTTTAGTACTTATTAGTGTATGGTTAGCAGAAGAAATATTTTCTGTAATCTGTGAAATAGAAATTGCCATCGAACTAATGTTTTTTTGAATTTGTATAAACTCTAATTCCTTTAATTCATAATCTCTTTGCGAAATAATACCTTTTTCAAATAAATGTTTATCTCTTTCAAAATCTATTTGTTTTAACTTAAATTCGCGTTCTTGCAACCGTTTTTGAGCAATTTGATTTCCTAACTGATTTTTTAATTCCTGAAGGGATATTTTATTATCACCTAATTGATTTGTATAGGGATCTAAATTTTTTAATAAAAAATAATCGGTGTAACTTTTTTCAAAATTCACATAGGCATTATTAATATCTCCTAATGTAAGATGAGAAGTTTTGTTAAATGGAAAGCGAAAGCTGTTTATCTCAAATGGAAGTGTATCAATAATATTTTTCAATAAATAAACATCCCTGAAATTCCCTGTATTTTTTATAATGGCTAATTTTTGGCCTTTTTTAACAGTATCCCTGTTTTTAATGAAAATTTTATCTAATTGTCCTGAATACCTTGATGTCACTTTTTCAGTAGGTTGGTTAGTTGTTACTAATATTTTAGCTGTTACAAAATCCGGATATTTGATAATAAAAGACAGGCAAACTATGATGCAAACAAACATAAAAACAAGTGTAATACCCCACCTGATAATCCAGATTGGTGGATTTGACAAAATTTCCTGAACTTCCTCGGATCTTAAATTTAAGTTATCTTCTTTTTGATTTTTAGGCATAGCTATCATTACTTAATTTTTCTAACTCCAATTGATTTTTCACTAAACTATAGTAAACTCCTTGTTTATCTAATAATTCATTATGCTTACCGGATTCTTTTACTTTACCATCGTCTATAACCACTATTTGATCTGCATTTTTGACTGTACTTAAACGATGTGCAATGATTACAACAGTTCTGTCTTTAAAAAAATGATTTAAATTTTCCATAATAATTCGCTCATTTTTAGCATCTAAAGCAGATGTTGCTTCGTCAAAAAATAATATATCCGGATTTTTATAAACTGCTCTGGCTATAAATAGACGTTGTTTTTGCCCCGTGCTTACCCCAACTCCTTCATTACCTATTTTAGTGTTAAAACCAAGGGGTAAGGATTGAATGAAATCATAAATATTCGCTACTTTTGTTGCTAGTATTAAGCGTTCCTGATCTATGCTTTCATCTCCCACTGCAATATTGTAAGCTATAGTATCATTAAACACATAACCTTCCTGCATTACTACACCACAATTGGCCCGCCAGCTTTTATGAGATATCGAGCTTAAATAATGTTCGCCAAATAAAATAGTTCCTTTTTCAATATCGTAGAACTTTAAAAGTATTTTCATTAGAGTAGTTTTACCACTACCGCTAGCACCTACAATAGCTGTTATTTTATTAGCAGGGATTTTTATGTTTATCCCTTTTATTGTATTTTTATTACTCCCTAAATACCTAAATGTTACATCCTGAATCTCTATATCCTGACCGGTTTTTATATTAGATATTAAATGTTTTTCTTTTCCTTCTTCGTCTTCTTTATTGTGAATTTCTCCTAACCGTTCTAAACTTATCTTAGCGTCTTGAGCCGCCTGAATAAAACCAACTAATTGCTCAATAGGGCTATTTAACTGACCAATAATATACTGAACGGAAAGCATCATCCCTAAAGTAATAGATCCATCAATCACTAAAAGCGCAGAGGTAAATGTGATTAAAATATTTTTTATTTGATTAATAAATGACGCGCCAACTGCTTGTGTTTGCTGTAAGGATAAACTTTGCATGGATACTTTAAATAATCGTGCCTGTACGTATTCCCATTTCCATCGTTTTTGCTTTTCGGCATTGTGCAATTTTATTTCCTGCATCCCATTAATAAGTTCAATAACGGTACTTTGTTCCTGACTCAATTGAGAAAAACGTCTGTAATCTAATTCTTTACGGCGTTTTAAAAAAAATAAAATCCAAAGCACATAAATGATACTGCCAACAGCAAATATGAAAAAGATAGATAAACTGTAATAAATTAGTACTGCTCCAAAAACAAATAAATTGACCATAGAAAACAGGGTATTTAATGTAGAACCTGTAAGTAAGGTTTCTATACGGCTGTGGTCATTAATCCGCTGCATAATATCACCCGTCATTCTGGTATCAAAATAAGATATAGGCAAATTCATTAATTTTATAAAAAAATCAGAGACTAATGAAATATTAATGCGGGTACTTAAATGCAATAAAATCCAACTTCTAAAAAAACCAACACTTGTTTGCCCAAGGAACAACATTACCTGAGCAATCAGTACTATATAAATAAAATGAATGTCCTGATTTTGTATACCAATATCCACAATACTTTGAGTTATAAAAGGAAAAATAAGTTGCAGTATACTACCAACTATCAAACCAATAACAAGCTGTAGAATTAAACTTTTGTATTTAAATAAATATTGAAAAAGGAAACGAAACGATTTTTTATCGGTTTCATTCCAGTTTATTTGTTTAAACCTTGGAGTAATTTCTAATAATAGAGCAATTCCTTCCTTTGTATCCTTTGTAGCATTATTACCTATCCAACAAGTAATAAACTCCTGTTTAGTATATGAAATAAGACCATATGAAGGGTCAGAAACATATACTATATCTTTTTTAATTTTATAGACTACTACAAAATGGGCTTTATTCCAATGAGCAATTAAAGGAAAAGAAGCCTCTGTAAGTGTATCAAAATCTAATTTAACACCTAAGGATTTAAAACCAATGGCTTCAGCGGCATCACTTAACTTGAATAAATTACTACCCTCTCTGGTGGTTTCTGATAAATCCCGAATATCTTGCAAAGAGATTAATTTACCATAATGTTTTGCTATAATGCGTAAACAAGTTGGACCGCAATCTTTAGAGTCGGGTTGTATATAAAAGGGAAAATCTTTTTTCAATATATGAATTACATTTAGGATTTAAAAAATATTATAAGTTTTGTCAAATTCATTGGTTTCAAACAAAAAAGTGAGACTAATTATAAAAAGTAGTTTGCATTTTTATTTGATAAAAATTAATCATAATTCCATTACTACTTCTTTATATTTCATTTGAGCTATTTTAGATTCATAGTAATATAAAAGTAAGTGATAACTAACAAATTCGTTTTCTCTACCTTTAGTTCTGTATAATCTATTAAAACTCATATGTGAAATACTAAATATAAGTTCGTCTATATTTTCAATATTTGATCCTTCCTTGATTATTTTAGCTATTGATTGTTCTATTTTTTGGTCTCTCATAGTTACGAAAGAGATCAATTCATTATGGTCTGTCTTTTTTGATAGAAAAGAATTTATTTCATTTTTGTTTTTTCGATATTTCAGACTTAACTGGCGTTTTAAATTAGTGTCATAATTCATTTCTTTTCTAAATGCTGACACAAATTTTTCCATTAGATATTTCTTTCTTTCTATAGGAATCTTAAATACATTAAGCAAACTATCTAAACTGTAAAGACCTGCTAACCATTGAACATTTTTAACTTTTGTGTTTTCAGTATAATCTAATATTTTTACAATCATTTCACTATCATGATAAAAAATATTTTCAATATCCTCTATATAATCTGTACCATATCTTTCTAATTCCCTGCTATACGTATCTGTTTGTAATTTCCAAATCAGGTTTTGTTCCATTAATGTTTTTGATAATGAACTTAAATCCTGGATAATAGGGAGGATGTTTTTTTGATCTGTCAAATAAACTCTGATACGTAAATGAAATTCAGGATCATAATATCTAATAAAAAACCATTTGTTTATATAATTATTCTCCTTCCAAATATTAATCATTGGTACAAAATAATCAACCAATAAACTATCTGCAGTTTTAACACCAGTATAAATTTTAAAATAGAACCATTCATCTCCTAAAATAAAATCCCTTTTACTATTTCCATCCATTATTCGATATTTTAATTGTATTAATTTTTGTAAAATGAAAAAACAAACTCATTAACAAAACCTTTTCCTTTAGGATCTGTACAAATTGTATCATCTGAAAAAAGAAATTCTTCCAAAAAGAAAAAACTTTTATTTTTAATTAGGCTCAACAACATCTTGATGCTAGAGAGATTATCAATATTAATTAATAGTTTATTATCTCCCTCGACTAGATAAACTAATTTTGGAATATTATATTTATTAGAAAACTCGACAAATTTTTCAAAAAGCTTCAGGTCATCTTTAATATCTAATATTCTTTTTATTTTATCAGATGTAATTTTCCATTTTGAAGTGGATAGGATAATATTTTTGTAAATGACTCTAGGAAAAAAAGTTAAAGAACTTGAAATCATTGCATTCCATTCAAATGTTAATGATTTTCTTTTATCGACTGACTGCATATCACATAAAAAACGGTAAATAGAAAGATTACTTAGCTTATAGTTATGCGCTGTAGTAAGTCTTGGACATATTTCTTTATTTAATTTTTTAGATCTTAAAAAAATACGATTATTTTTGATAGAAATCAGTAGGTCACTAATTGGAATTTGCTCTTCGTAAGATTTAGTAGATCTAGATAAAAAAGGTATTTCATAATTTCGTAAAGAAGGACGCATTAAAACATTTCCTATCCGATCTTCAGGTAAATGAACAATTTCAGCCAAAATTGTATTAGGATTCAAATTATTCTCAATAGCTACTATTTCCTCAACAAATTTATTTAGATTTAAATCTCCATGGCAAAATCTGCCAAATAAATTTCCAGCACTACTGCCTGAAAACGCACTCAAATGAATCATGGTTTGATTTTCTATAACTGCAATTTGTGCAATTGTAGAAAAAGTATCAGGTAAGTTTAGCCAATTAGATTCTAATATTTTTATTTCATCTTCTCGAATTTCAATAACTTTACTATCACTTTTTTCTGCTTCAATTATTTTATTAAATAAAAGGACATCAATTTGTGACAATTTAGCACTTGTTTCTTTGCTGTCAGAATTATTGAACATTATATCATCAATGAATGGATTTGGATCTCCTTTTCCTGAATTAATTGGATAACCCAAACCAATTTCGTTATCAAGTGCTAAGGCTAAAGAAATCTCTTTGGTTTCATACCTTTCATAAAAAGCTTTTTTAAAGTCTGATAAATTTGTATTGTTGTTTTTTGTAGATGAAATCTTATTGATTAAAGTTAGACCTTCATAGATGTTATTTACAAGATCTCCATTTAATGTATTATGATTATGTCCAATAATTAGATCCGTTTGAAAAACATATTTTTCATTAAATGCAATATTAAATTCTTTAAGTAGCTCTATTATTTCTAAATACGCATCTACGCTGTTTGGATCATCATTATCCAATTCAGCTAATTTTAATTTTATTAATGTTAGATTCTCAATTAATGAACTTTTATTATCGATCCTCTTCAAAACAGATACTATATGATCAAAATTTTCCATACCGGAAACGGTCTGTTCTAATTCACTTACTAAGATTTGACTATCAATTAACTCTATTATAAATTCTCTAGCATCATCAAATTCAATATCATTACTGACAAGTAGATTGGAAATTTGAGATATACTTTTACCTTCACCACAAAATTGAATAATTTTTTTAAGATAATCTGACGATTCAACTTCAATCATTTTTTGGACTAAAGTAACGTTATCATTATATTTAGATTCGATAAAACGTAAAAAATTGCCCAATTCAAAAAGACTATTATTGGGAAAGAAATTTAATTGTTCCTTGATTGAAGGAATTTCTTTCAAATACTTTATTAGTAGTCCCGTTAGATCCATATCAAGTCTAGTATGTCTCTTATTTAATGAATTCTCCCTCTCAATTCTACTTTCGTTCAAAAAATGACCAGTAGAACATCCTGAAAACAAACCAAATGGAGTGGGTCTGGAACATATTCTAGACAAATATTTTAAAAATGAGTTTCGAATTTCTCCTTTTTCATCTAAATTTTGACCTGTTGACCATTTTTCAACCTCTTTATAAAAAACTGGTGACGCCAGGAAAATGGCTTCTTTGATTGTTGAATCTAAAAAAATATGTTTTAATTGCTCATCAGTAACCTTATTTTCTTTTGTGAGTTTTAAAAAAAAATCTATTGTTAAAAGGGGGGTACGTAATACGTATGTGTCAAAAATTTTGTACATAAATTAGTTTTCTTTGTTTTTTGTAGATTTTATCAATTCAATTCCTTTAAGAATATATTGATCCTCAGTAAAATTTGACGTGGTTTGGTTAACATAGTGATCTATTTTCAATCCTTTTCTTTGTACTCCAGTTCCATCGGGATAAAACGCACCCATAGTAGTGAATCGAAATTCTGTACCATCAGGTAGTTTAAAAATGGCAATATTCATTACAGAACCAGCTGTGTTTTCACCTACTGTTATACAATTAGGAGATGCTTGAATAGCCATTCCTACAAACTCTGCCATACTTTGAGTGGTTTGATCTACTAATAAAATAATCTTTTTATTATAGTATTTTGAATTTTTACCTCCGTTTTTAAAAGGATCTATTATAAGGCTAATCGAAGGCTTACCAAAGCCTGCTAATGATGGTCTATCTTTTAATGGCGATAGAACTTTAATAAATTCTTTCCTGTCTGGATAGGTGTATTTTGTAATATCTGACCCTCTAATATTTTTTGGATAATTTCTTAAATCTATTATAATCCCATCCGTGTTAGAAAATGCTTCAAAAGCATTTTTGATATCCTCTTTAGAAATTGTTTTTAAATTTATATAGCCAATATTATCATCAATAAGTTGCCATTCTTTTTTATAAGAAAATAATGGAAGCGAAGAGTAATCTTTATTTTCAAAGGTTTTATAGAGATAAATATATTTTGTAATAACAGAATCGTTTCTTTTAATTCTAACTTTAACACTATCTTCTTTATTACGCAGCAACCACCCAGAAAACCCTTTTGAATAAGTATCATTCGAAGAAGAAAATTTTGATTGTATCTTTTGCTTTTGAAGTGTTTTAATGTCTAGGTCATTAATTTCAACAATCAAATCCCCCAATTTCAAATCATCTTTTTTTGCTAAATTTTTATTAAAAATCCTTGTAACAACTAAAGTGTCATTAATATTCTTTATTCCGATTGGAGCTCTATATTTAAATAGAGAATCGGATACTGTTTTTGATAAAGAAATAGAATGTGAATCATTAAGTGATACAATTAAGTTGTTCTTTGCTAACTCATATTCTAATTTAGAATTACAGTTTACGAAGTTACCAATAAAATAATCTAACTGACCAAACCAGTTTTTATCCATCAAATATTTATTTACATAATAATATTGGATGACGTTCCAAAAACTGAATAACTCTAATAGCCTATGGCTTTTAATTTTAGAATCAAATGCTATAAATCCTTTCTCATTTTCGAAAGTCGGGATTCCACTTTTTGAAGTGTAGTAGTAACCTATACTTGTATTGTTTTCTAATTTTTTTAACTTGGTATAAAGTTCTTTATTGTCCGAATACTGTTCTATCCAGTTATAATCAAAATTTTTTGTGAATAGATTATTCGTATTTGTCTCGGTCTTTATTTTACTTTCTTTGACTGATACAACAAAATTTAATAAAAAAGAATCAAGATTTGTTTGTGTCTTTACTGCTGCGTCTAGTTTGTCAATATTTTCAACGAAAATTTCGTCCCAATTGTAATTTCCTTTGCTTACTTCAGAATGATGGTACTTTAGAAGCCCCCATACCAAACCAAATTGTTTGTATTTTTCAATACTGGTAATAACTTGCTTTTCTTGAGAAAACATTTGCATAATAAAACAAAAGCAAAGCGTAATTGCGAAAATATTTTTTTTGTTCATGAAGTTCTTTTTAATATTTGATCATTAACAACTCTTCAGAAATCGGTGCTTCTGAATATAAAAATTTATGATAACAGATAAGGACTCCGGTAAGTCCTTCAAGTATAGAAATATTTTTTTCTGTAGAATTTGGAATTGCGAAGCCATAATAAACATACTCATTTGATTGTATTTCAATTTTTTTATTGAGTGTTTCTTTTAACCAATAATTTGCTGCATCCCAAAATACTTCATTATTTGAAATATTATATATATTTAAAAATAAAATGGCTATACCGCAAGTGCCATGACAAAAGCCAGCATCAATACTATGTTTTTCTCTTTTAAGGGTACGACTGGCTACAAAAACTAATTTTTCTAAAATTACTTTTTCAAATATTTTTTTTTCTAGTAGTATAGAAGCCATCAATAAGGTGTATAAAACTCCTAAATCGCCATAACACCAACCTAATCTTGAATTTTCTGCGGTTAAGGTATGCTGTTCAAAATCGACGGCTAGTATTTTAAATGGGTAATAACTGTAAATTACTTTTGTAATTATTTGTGTATTATTAAGATAAAACTTTATTGAATTATCTATCAAATCATTAACTATTATTGTTAAGTCCTCTGTTAAAATATTTTTTTTTGATAAAACCTTTGATAAAAAGAAAATATTTGACCCTATACCATGTGCATTTCCCATATCAAGGACAATATCAAAAACATCATAAGAGTCATATTTTTTCCAATAAACATAACCTTCTTTTGTTGTTGTTGATGTTGTGCTTAAAATTTTGACAATATCATTAACTCTAATCTTATTTTCTCTTTCGATGAAATAGAGACCAATACCAAGTAAACCATGCAAAATATCTAGATTGTCTTTTTCATTGTATATATCTATGTGTTCTTCTAGTACTTCATCAATTTCCTCTAAAATCTCATCAATCTGATTGTTTAATTCTTCATTGAACGTGTCAATAAATTTATTAGACTTTAATTTTAAAAGAAAAATACCATAACCAGCTAAACCATCGCAATAAGTTGGAGTTAATTTTTCTGTGTTTTCAAGAATTTTAATCGTTTTCTGGATATATTCATTTAATACTTCTTTGTCATTAACAATTGGACTAATTTTAGAATATTCAAATAAAGCCAGAATTATCCCAGGTAAGCCAGAAAGAAGACCAATATGATTCGAGTTTCTATACTCTTTTATACTATCCCAATCTAGAAGAAATTTTAAAATAATAGAAATTTCTTTTGTAATTAACTTTTCTGTATATGTATCAATTTTTTTCAATTTTTTTCAATTTTTTTAACACAATAAAATGGTAGAAAAAATCTACCATTTTTATTGTGTATAATATTCAAAGCAATTTATTGGGTATATCCCATAAACGGTTCGCAACTTTCTTTGTCAGGATCTGTATTACAACTTCTCTGGGGGCCCTCGGAAGCTGTAGCACAGCCATGATAATTACAACAAAGAAAACCAGTGCATTCCGAGTAAGATGTAGTTCCACCTCCCTTAATTGATAATTTTTGTTCATCTGTTAACTCAGAAATTACTTTTTTTTTAAGATTTAATTTTTTCATTTTTATTAAATTTTATTGCCTTGAAAAGATAAAAAGACACTCAAGGTTTGTGTCTGCCAATTGCGCAAAAGGGTATTTTTATGCTAAAAATATCTGTTTTTAGACTTCTATTTTTACTACAATAATTTTTTTACTTTGCTCATTTTTTTGATTTTTAATAAAATACATTGTCTTGAAAAGACACTCGTAATTTGAATTCTATATTACTAGACAAAAGACTTTATTTAAGATTAAAAAAATCTATTTCATTTAAATTAAAAGGATAAAATCTTATTAATTTAAATAAGCAAGATTTCAAATGTAGGATTTGGTTTCAAAAAAAAAGGGGGGCATAGCGACATATTTTGAGGGGTAAATCAGTAAAAAAATAGCCGGTAATTTATCAATCATTCTTCCTAATGCTTTTGCATAAGCTGTTTTTCCTGGTGTTAAATGAAATGCTATTGGAATACCTGATTTTTTGTCGTTCCATAAGCATTAATATATACTCAGTCATTATCTTTTCATTATTTTCGTAAATCGATTGCTTTGGCTGAAAAATGAAGATATAAAACTTATAAGTATCGAATATTTTAATTTCATTTTAATTGTTTTTGATAAACCCTGATATAATCTATTATGTATTGTGATGGTAAATTATCGCTTGTAAATTCCCCGCCGTTCATTCCTCCTACTGCCAGATTTACCAGTAGATAATGTGGCTGCTGAAAAGGTTTTATCTTTTGATTTTTATACTTCATTGATTCTGAAATATTTATTTCATTCAATAACTGGTCATCAACATATAATCTGATCCATTTGGCATCCCAATCCATTCTCCAGATGTGAAATTTGTCCACCCAATTTTCATTAAAATCACTTAGCATTTTTGTCGAACTGTCCCAGACTGTTTTCGATTCATCTGATTTCCAGCATGCATTTGCTAATATTTTTCCGGTGTAATATTCCATAATATCAATCTCCCCGTTCTCAGGCCAGTTTCCATCTACACCCAAAGTCCAAAAGGCCGGCCAAATCCCTTTTGTAACCGGAATTTTAGCCCGCATTTCGAATCGCCCATATTGCCAGGAATGCTTTCCACGGGTTATTAAACAAGAAGATGTAACTTTTACAGAATCTCTATTTTTTGTCCAGTCGGAATGGGTTTTAGAAACAAAGTCAGGATTTGATCTGTTTTCTTTTAGGGCTTCAATAATCAGGAAACCGTTTTTGCAGAAAGCATTTTCTTTTTGATACCACTGGGCTTCCTGATTTCTTACAAAGCCGGTTTCGTAATTCCAGTTCTTTTCATCCGGAATCCCATCAGCCGTAAATTCATCACCCCAAACTAATTGATATCTTTCATTATTTAATTCTTTGTCTTTATTTTGAACAAAAGCAAAATTTAATGACAATAGGCTTCCTATTATTAGTAAAAAACAACTCCTAAATTTCATTTCTATATATTTTAAAATC
This sequence comes from Flavobacterium salmonis, assembly GCF_903819435.1. Taxonomy (GTDB): domain Bacteria; phylum Bacteroidota; class Bacteroidia; order Flavobacteriales; family Flavobacteriaceae; genus Flavobacterium; species Flavobacterium chungangense. Next base: position 178,081 of record NZ_CAIJDP010000079.1, read on the forward strand.
AATTCGTTAAAGATTGATGAGTTATATTGTCTTAAAAAGCAATGACTTTATTAAAGTCTTTTATTCTATTTAAGTTAAGCTTACTATATCATCTCTTAAATAATAAAAATGGGGGATCGCTCAAAATCCCCCATCATTACAAAAACACATTATAAAACCAAACTAACTTTATTTTTTGATTTAATTAATCATTATTTTTTGACAACCCTGATTGCTTTATCCGGATAAGAATGAAGCTTTACAAAGTATAGTCCTGAGCTATTATTTTCCAGATTTAGTTGAACTTTACCGTTTTGAACTTCATAATCCGATTCAGAAATTAATTTTCCGCCTACAGTATAAATTGTAATTTTTTGCACACCATCAGCTATGGGGAAACTAATATCGAACTGTCCTGAGGTAGGATTTGGAAAAGCGGTTAAATTACCTGAAATCCCAGCGGGTTTATTGGTCGATAATGTCGTATCAACACTTCCGTAAAATTCAAGTTCAGCTATATTTCCGTAACCGGTTGGTGTGTACCAATAGATATATCTGTATTTTGGAGTTGCCAAACCAGAATCCTGTGTAAAAACATCATTTGCCGGTGTGCTTGTTATTATATGCAAAACTTCATAAGAATTGAGATAATCTTCGCTGTTCGAACCGCGAATTTCACTTCCGGTTATACGATTGCCAAAACCATTTCGAGGAACATATCTGATGTCCGTCAGACTTGCTTTTCCATTCGTTCCAAAATCATATCCTACATAACCTGTTGCAGTAGGACCATCAACATAAGTCGTCAGGTTTTCATCAAAAGCCTTTTCAATTGTAGCACCATTACTTTGATACGATCCGGTATGTCCAATTATGCTGCCCGTAATCTTTTGTCCCTGTGCAGGTGTTGCGGTTAGAAGATTTGATTCAGGGCCTTCGCCTAAAGTATTAAAGGCTGCAATTTTATAATAGTACGGTGTTCCGTTTGAAACTGATACGTCGCTATATGCATTTGTTGCAACAGTTGCTATAGTTGTAAAAGGGCCTGATGATGAAGTGGATCTTTTTACATAAAAACTAACATCATACATGAAATCCCATGTCAGATTTACTTTTGCATTACCGTATGCTAAACTTGCATTTATAACGGCTGGCGGAATTGCAAATGCCATTGTTTTTACATTCAAAGGTGTAGAATACTGACTTTCACCACCTGTATTTACAGATGCCAGTTTATAGAAATAATCTTTGTTTTCTTGTAAATTAATATCGTCCAGAGTGGTTTCTTTTAGATAAACCGCGACATTTTCATACGTACCATTCAGCGTTTCGGATCTTTTAATTGTATACGATTCTGCTCCTGCAACAGCCGTCCATTTTAGGTTGATTATGGATTTAGACAATGCCTTTCCTTCAATATTTGAAGGCGTTGCTGCAATTGGAGCCTGCTCAAATACCATAATAGCCGAATATGCTGATTCTGTATTGTCTTTACCCACTACTTTGATTCGGTATTCTGCTCGTGAATGCACTAAATCAGTTTTCTGGGTAACTTTGTAATCTGTTGATTCATAGAAAACCGAAAAATCATTTTCGCCGGTTAATTTTCTTTCCAGAATATATTTATTTACCAAATCGTTATTAGTCCCTGTCCATTTTATGGTAATGTTTTGGTAGTCGGATGACAGTTGGTAACTCAGTGTTTCAACTTTTGTTTTCCATGTTGAAATATATTCTCTGTTTGAGCTGTACGCTTTGGCAGAAGTATTATTCGCATAATATTCTCCAGCAGGGGTTAATACCACATAACTTGTAGCTGTACTTGAAATAACAGGTGCAGTTTGAAGCCATACATAATTTTGCCAGTTTGGATTTCTTGTTTTAAAAGCATCGTCTATTGTAACATACATTGCTCTTGCATCCTGTACCCAGTTATAGATCGAATAGCGCTCAACATAATCAGTGGTCTCTAATACGGTTAATATTGCGGCTAGATCATTTTTATGCTTGATTGCATTTGCATCTGTTAATAAAGTTGGGCCGTCAGGAAAATTATTTCCTGTCCAGTTTGCCCCTATATTCCATTCTGTAATCCAAAGCGGTCTTTTGTATCTGTCATAGACATTTTGAAGATCACTTTTCCATTGTGCTGCAGTTTTATACCAATAACAGTGAATCGCAATGTAATCGATTCTGTAATTATTAGCCTCAGCCTGCATCATAAAAGTCCCCATCCAAGGATTAAAAGGATCAGATGTAGCTGGAGAACCTAATCGCAATCCTGATTTCATTAATGCCGGCCAGGAAGCTATAGCGGCTTCAACTGTCATATTTGACTGATCAGGACGATCGGGTTCATTAAATCCTAAAAGATGCGTATAACCTTCTTTTGTATAAGCTGGAGTAAAGGAAGGCCAGAAATTAGTCTGTCTTATGGGTACATACTCAATATTGGGTGTAGAATTCATTCCGGTATTCCAGTTGTAATACCACGTAATATTGGTTGCCTCCATCGCCTCTGTACTTCCGCCAGCGAGCCCTTTTTTATTGACTTCATGCCATTTCATTGTTCTGATAAACGAAATAGTTCCGTTTAAATTAACAGGCAGAACCGGAATTTCCAAATCCTGATTTTCTGCTATAAAAACCCTGCTGTAACCGCTTCCGTCTGCATTTGAAGCAAAAGTTGCCATATAGCCTTTTTTCAATTTGAATGACTTAATCGCGTTATCAAATGAACTTAAATTATCGTGTGGCGTAACGGTTTCATATTGCTGAGAAGTACCTGCGAAATTTTCTGCTGTAAAAACTTCTAACGGTTTTAAATCTGAAGTATAAGGAGCTACAACAGCACCTCCTGCATAGTTCGACACTATAACATTAGTTCCGTTACCGGCCAAAGTTCCATTTACGGATATATATTGCAGATAAGAACTGATCACAACTGATGGTTTAACATTTTCAAAATACACCTGTGCATTTGCTGAATTTAAGTTTATCGTTGAATTGATTAACGGATTGTAGGCATTTTTTAAATACAAAGAAGCCGAAGAATTTAAAACCACTTTTGATTTTGCGTAAGCTCCAACATTCACACTACTCGAAATATCAGCAGTTTGCAATGAAGGACTGATAACTTTTTCGGGTGCATAGGCTGCATTTTCAAAAGTTACGGAACTCACTTCCATATTAACTGCACCAACTGCATAATTTTTACCAATAATGATACTTGCAAGCTGCTGGGTCTGAATTTTTAAATCGCCAATTCCAAAAAGGGCTTTATCGCCTGTAATATTGATATAATAGATTCCTGCACTCTGAGACTGAAAAGACAAATCTCCTTTTCTCAATTTATTAACAGCACCTGTTGTAAAGCTTTTCGATGAAATAACCGTCCCGCCACCATTCGCGGATGTAGAAACAGATACACTCATTTGAGAACCGGGAGCTAAATTTGAAATGTACTCATACAGCCATGAAAATTGATAATCCCTGGAAGCTTCCAATTGTACCGGAAATGAATAAACCGAGTTTTCAGCCGTACCGTCCCATCTAATATAAAGCAATCTTCCTGCATAATTTGAATCATCCGATTCTAAAGCATGTCCTGATGTTACATCCATATATCGTGTTCCGCTGGCCGCATTTGCTGTATTGAAAATCGCGGAGGATAATGAGTTGGTCCAGTTATAAGCCGCTGGCGAACCTGAATTATCATTAACAAAACCATCCCAGGTATTGATTAAATTTGAAGATTTCAGTTTTAAATCCCCAATTGCCATAAGTCCGGATCCTGCTGTAATAGTTACGTAATAAACACCATCAGCATTTGAAATAAAAGACAAGTCTCCTCTTCTTAATTTATTGGCATTTCCGGTTGTAAATGTTTTAGAAGCAATAACTCCGGTTCCGTTTGCAGCTGCTGATATGGCTACATTTATAGGAGTTCCGGGAGCAGAATTTGATATATATTCATAAATCCATGAAAACTCATATTTAAGATCTTTCTCTAATTTTACCGGATAACTGTAGGTTGAAGCAGAATAAGCGCTATTATCCCAGCGAATGTACATTATTCTTCCATTGTAAGCTGTATTATCTGATTCGAATGTATGCCCGGAAGTTACATCCAGATATCTTACACCACTGGTAGAATTAGCGGTGTTCCATGGTAAACTTGCCGAAGTATTGGCCCAACCGTAATCATTTGGTTTACCCGAATTGTTCCCTGCAACACCTGCCCATCTGCCAAGCAGGTTATCTGATCCGTAAACAATTGGTCCTGATGAAATATCAGTTACAAAATCTAATGGTTTTGAGGTTAAATAATGACCATCCTGATAAATATTTACAAGACTATTTTTTACCACGTACCTGTAAGTCTGTTCCTGAGCATTATCAACAGAAGTACTTAAACTTTCTACTGCTGATAAAACTGTGGAATGATTAAAAGTAGTTTTATCCAAAGAAGTCCGGAATCCAAGTCCGGAAGTATTTTTAACTTCTACATCCAATCCCCTGCCCAGAGCTGAATTTATTTTGGTCTTTACTTCCAGCGTAAATTCTGTCTGACTGGATAACGGGAAAGATAGTATATCCGGAGCAGCACTATTACTAAATGTTTTTGAACCGTTTAATGTCGTAGCCAAATTTACTTTAACCGGAAGATTAGGAGCCTGTGCCTGTATTCGGAACAAAAAGACCGACAGACCGAAAAATAAAAAGGTGTATAATTTTTTCATATGAAGTCTTATTTAAAAATTGTTTTAAAATTTTTGTTTTACTTTTTAGTTAGTGACAAATTAATTTGATGCAGAAACCAAGAAACTCCTGCAGTTAATAACCGGTAAAAATGTATGGATCCATCTGAATTACTGCTGGATTATACAAAAAAAGCAAATCCAGTTTCATAAAGACCACCGGCATTATTCTTTTACAAATAATGCCTTTGTGGTCAATACTTCTTAAAAACTATTAATTGGTGGGCAAAAAATTAAATCTTTTTAATCAATGTACGATTTGTTGATAAGCTTAAACTTTGTGGTAATTTTAAGCAATTAACTTTGTGGTATTAGTACATTTAAATTGACATTTTAGAATTATAATACACTTTCATCCGCAACAGCATCCTGCCATTTATCCCAAACCTTAATGTTAGGGTCATAACCATCATAACCGTAGTTCTGACTTAATTTACCTTTAATATTAGCTGTTATATCACCGTTTGGTATAGGCCAGTAATTATTACGTTTGTCCATAGTATAGAATTTAGTACCATTTGGCACAACAATTCCGCTTGGATATTTGTTATATAGTGTGTAGTGTACGATACGCTGATACCAGTAACTGCCTCCGGCATTGTCTGTTCCTGACTGCTTGTCCCAATTGCTTAAACTGTACGTTTGCCCCCATTCATCGGGTTTTCCGCTTATGGCTAAACAATGCGAAATACGTTTTAATTCTACATTTCTCCATTCTTCCAGATAAAGTTCTCTTCCTCTTTCTGCACAAATATCACCAATAGTTACCTGTGTGTACATTTGCGAAGCTCCCGCTCTGGCTCTGACAGCATTTACATCCTGTGCTGCACCTCCAACATTTCCCTGATAAAAACGTGCTTCTGCTCTTAACAAATAAGTTTCGGCTAAACGATACAGGTACCAATGCGCCTTACTTCCGGTACTTGCCCCTTGAAAATCAGTCGCATTTGCATTGGTTTCATTCACAACATCATGCAGGTAGATTTTATATAACGGAAAATCGAACCATTCACGAAGGGTATCTCTGGATAACAGAACACCATTATGTTTCATTCTAAAATTTTGCTGGTAGTATGCAGAGGTTTTATCACTGTATTTAAGATCTTCCATATTGACCCAGTTACCAACAGTATTATTATGTCTAAGATCCTGCTTGTCCTCAATACCGTTTACGACCCACATAGGATGCTGTGAATAATAGGAAGCACTAATCGTTGCAATACCACGCCCCAATGCTCTTGCATAATCGTATTTGACCTGATAATTTGCATTATTTGAGGCAAAACGAGCTGCTGCCTGTTTTCCATCAGGTGTTGTTAGTGTGCCCGAATTCCAGTTAGGTCCAAAAATTCTCATGGAAGCAAATGGTAAAAATGATTGTACACCACCATTGGGCATTATCATGATAGCTTCTTTATTTGCTGCAATGATTTTATTTTCTGGTCTGTGCAAATCCCAGATAACATTTCTGGTAATCGTCCATGTTTGTGGATTTCCTCCCGGATCAAAAGTTCCAAAATTGCTTTGCATTAAAGAATACCCGGATTGATTGATCAGAATATTGGCCTGTGCTTCAGCTTCAGCAAATTTGCCTGATGCCAGATAACATTTAATCAATAACTGACGACACGCCCCTTTATTCACCACACCTAAATATGGCAGTTTTGACTGTTCCGGAACCCATTCAACAGCTTTTTCCATATCAGCTGTAATCATTTCAATGATAGCTTCTTTCTTAGTCGAATAATAAGTTTGCTTAGGAATTTCCAAAATTTTTGTAATTAGGGGTACATCTCCAAATTGATATACCAGATTTAAATAACGGTATGCTCTATGAAAATAGGCCTGACCGATATACTTATTCTTAACTTCCTGAGTTAAACTCGTTACCTTATCAATATAGGTCAATATAGTATTGGCATGCTTAATACCACTATAAGCTTCACCCCAGTAAAATCCAAGGTAAAAATCATCATTTGGATCTGTTTTAAAACTTCCGGTAGGGACTATAGTATTGGCAAAATCAGAAATTGTACTGCTATTATCCGTCTTTCCATATTTTGCCATATCAGAGAAAACATATTCTGTACCAATAGGCACACTATTACCGGCACTTCTAAAATGGATATAATTATTACGGAGTTGTTTATCAGCACTTGCCAAAACTGCCTGCAAACCGGATTCTGTAGTAAATGTAGTTTCAGGCTCGTAAAAGGAAAGTGGGTCCGGCTCCAAAAAATCCTTTGAACAAGAAACCAAAAGAGCAGTCACTGCTACTATAGATACAAGTGCTGAGATTTTATTTTTTATATATTTTTTCATTGTTGAGTAATTTTTAAAGTGAAACGTTAAAACCTAAATTAAACATTCGTGTAGCAAGTCCACTATTATATGCTCCATCTGAATTCTTTCCTCCTGTTTCCGGGTCTCCGTAATATTTCCATTCGCCTGAAGCAGCCCATGTAGCCACGTTCTGACACGAAGCAAAAATTTTGAAATTGTTCACATGCAGACGATCTAAAAGATCTTTAGGAAGCGTATAAGCCAGCGAAATATTATCTAAACGAATGAAACTACGGTCATATAATTTTTGTGTTCCGGCTCCTGCAGGTCCTCTGGCATCAAGGCGTGCCCAATCATTGGTTGGATTATCAATTGTCCAATACGGATTTACAAACGGATTATAATTGTTAGTATACAAACTACCGTCGTTATACGTATTCATATAACGTCCATCAAGCGATTTGTGCCCCATGTACGAATACATGTTAATGGCCAGATTCCAGTTTTTATAAATCCTGAATTCATTACGTAACGACCAGTTGATTGGTGGTGCTTCCTGGCCTAAAAACTGTTTATCTTTTTCATTATAAATTGGTTTTCCATTCACATCATCGGCAGTGTAACTGTTTTCGACTTTTGGATCACCGGGGCGCTGTCCATACTTAGCAGCTTCTTCAAACTCTTCTTTTTGCCAGATCCCGATTACTTTATAATCCCAGATTTGAGAAATAGGTCTCCCGATAAACCACTTATTGGTCTTATCATCTGATTCTTTAGTGCCAATAACATTGCCATTTGAATCCTTAACATCTTCCATATTGCCATATAATGCATTGATGGTATTCTTGTTATATGAAAAAGCAATGCTGGTAGTCCATTCAAAGTTTGGATTTTTTATATTTATTGTATTAAGGCTTATCTCAATACCTTTGTTTTCAACCTCTCCAAGATTAGTGGCAATTGATCCAAATCCGGTAAAAGGAGACAAACGTTGATTCATGATCATATCATGGGTAATCATTCTGTAAACATCTATGGTACTTGTAATTCGGTCATTTAAGAAACCAAGGTCAAGACCAATATTGGTTGCTTCTGTTTTTTCCCACTGTAAATTTGGATTTGCCATACGATCAATTCCTAAGTATTTCACATCAACAATATTCCCTGATGCATCGATATAGCCCATTGTTGCGCCAGTACCTGAGGCTAAGTTTGCCAAAGCCAGATAGGGGTCAGATAGTGTTCTGTTTCCGTTTTTACCCCATGACAAGCGCAATTTACCTGTACTCATCTTATCCCAATTGAACCAGTTTTCTTTATTAAAGCTCCATCCTGCTGCTACAGAAGGAAAAACTCCATACGGATCTGTAGATCCAAATGCGGAATATCCATCACGGCGTATCGTTCCTGTTACCATATAACGATCATTAAACGAATAGAAAAGTCTCGCCATTAATGCATCGGCTGTTTGATGCGTGTCGTTTGATGAAAACGAACTATTAGCAAGTGTTGCATTAGCAATATTATGAAACCCTAATGCATCTGATGGCAGAATATTATTTGCATCAATACGATCTGACCATGTTTTAAGTTCCTCAGCTTCCTGAACAAAAGTGGCTATAATATGGTGTTTTTCGGCAAATGTATAATCCCATGTTATTGTATTATTCAGGTTCCATGTAAAATTTTTACCGTTTTCTCTGTCTACTCCTATGGTAGCAGCATTCCAGCCTTTGTGACCTGATGACTGGAAATAACGATTGTAAAAAAATTGATATCGTGGAGCAACATTAAAAGAATATGTAATTCCAAAAGGCAAATTTACCTTGGTATTGAAAATGGTATTCAATACCGTATATCCTTTCTCAAGTTCTATAAATTGGCGGTCGTAGTAATAATTATATCCTCCGATAGTCTGCCCCATTGGCTGTCTGGCATATTCGCCGTTTGCTTCCTTAAATACAGAAAAAGGACTGTTTCTCAACATATTTGCATCCCAGTAATTAGTCCCTGTACCTACGGCTATGTCGCCATCTGTACGGTCCTGAAAATTAATATTTGCCCCAAATTCCAGCCAGCTTGTAATTTTAGCATCCACTTTCATATTGGCACGAACTGCCTCATAATCGTTACCCTGAATAGCTCCTTCTGATGTTAAATAGCCCAAAGACATATAATAATTTACTTTATCATTTGCTCCGGAAACACTTAAATTATGGTCATGATTGATTCCTGTTCTAAATGTACTGTCATACCAATTGTGTGTTTTTCCCTCTGTAAAATTTTTTAAAAGCATAGGGTCAGTGATTCCCAAACGCAGTCCCCATACTTCATTCAGGCTTTTTCCCTGAGTTTGTCCCGCCGGTTGATACCCTAACCATTGGGCCTGAGTTATACCATATTGATCTAATTGGTCAGGGCTTGTGTAATACCCCGGTTTACCAGCAGCTGTTCCTGTCATCCATGCTTCGTAATTTCCTGTAGCTGTATTTTGACCATACGTTTTAGCAGTCTCCCAATCCTGACGGTATTTTATATACCCTTGCGGAGAGTACACATCACGATAGGCACTTTCATTGACAATGGTCGTGTTGGTAGTAACATTTATGACAGGCTTGCCTGTTTTTCCTTTTTTGGTTGTAATAACAATAACCCCTGCTGCTGCTTTAGAGCCAAAAATAGCTGTTGCGGATGCATCTTTTAAGATATCTATCTGACCAACATCATCAGGATTAATTTCTGAAAGCTCACCATAAAACTGCATTCCGTCTAAAATAATAAGCGGCGAGTTATGTCCGGCACCATCAGGATTGTAAACAGAAGTCTGCCCGCGAACCTGTAAAGATCCGCCTCCTTTTGCATCAGCTGAATACCCAACTTTTAAGCCTGGTACACCTCGTAATAAATCCTGGACAGTTTGTGGATTTTGATTTGCTAAAGCTTCGGGTTTCACCTGAACAATCGCTCCTGTTAAATCCTTTTTCTTCATTTTACCATATCCCACCACCACTACTTCCTCTAAAGAAGCAGTATTCTCCTTTAATTGTATAATAACATTAGATTTATCTTTTACTGTAATTTCCTGAGTTACATAACCAACAAAGGAAACTATCAATACTGAATTTTGATCTCCTGCTAAACTAAATTTTCCATCAAAATCTGTTATAGTACTTATTTTTGTTCCCTTTATCAAAATAGTGGTTCCTGGCAACGGTAAACCGTTTTGGTCTTTAACCTGTCCATTTATGGTACTTTGCTGCTGTAGTTTTTCTAATTTAGCAATACTTGCTGAATTGGTGGTGGATGCGTGCACCTGAGTCAAAGAAACTAACACACAAAACAGTGTGAGTTTCTTTTTAAAATCAAATCCGGATACGTAATCAGGAGCCTTAATCTTCCTAATAAAATTTGTCATCTTTGGTTGTAGTTTGGTTAATTGATTCGTTAAGTAAGTTTGTAATTATAGCGGTATTCAATACTGTATTTTAATAGTATTTTAATCTTCAGCAATAACTTACTCTGCAAATCTAACCTAACACTTTCCATCAAAAGGGGGTAATTACAACATTATAAAAGGGGCAAATCAGCATATTATCATTTAAATTGAATTTTTTTAGGGCTCTAATAAAAAAATAGCTTTTAAAATATGTAATACATAATTATAAAGTAATCTAAAACAAAATTTTTAATTTAGGATTCAAAAGTCCTAACATGAAAAACACTTCAAAATAAACGTATAAAAATGCAAAAGGCTGTCCGCAAAGACAGCCTTTCATTATAAAGATTAAATAATTATTTTACAAAACGTGCCATCTCAGAAGCTGCCAGTAAAAAAGCGCCAACCCCAAAATCAGCGGTAGAATTTTTATCAACTACCTGCCCTGGAATTGCTTTTTCGCCAATTGGCTGTAGGTATCCAACGGTACCATCTTCCTGAAGTGCAAATGTTGTTAAATAATTCCAGGATTTTTCTACAACAGGCAGATAGGTTTTCTTGTCTAAAATTCCATTATTGATTCCCCAAAGAAAGCCGTAGGTAAAAAAGGCTGTACCGCTTGTTTCAGGTCCCGGTGCATGTTCAGGATCCAGAATACTTCTTGTCCAGTAGCCCTCTTTTTGCTGAGCTGTCGATAAAGCCTGAGCCATATCTTTAAAACGTTTAATGTATTCATTTCTATGTTTCGCTTTTTTTGGCAAATCCTGTATAATTTTGGCATAACCGGCAAAAATCCAGCCGTCTCCCCTTGCCCAAAAGTCTTTTTTACCGTTCGTAGTTTTGTGTTTTGGATAAATATATTTTGCATCCCGGTAATATAATTTTGCTTCATTATCATACATAATACTATCCGAATATTGTAAATATGAATGCAGTTTTTCCAGATACATTTCGTTTCCGGTAACGTTGTACAGCTTTGTCATTACAGGCATTACCATATACAATCCGTCAACCCACCACCAATAATCATTTGCTGAAGTACTCATTTCGTACTCCATAACTTCGCGGGCACGGGCAATTTTACTGGGATCGTTTTTTCCTGTAAAATTGTATAAATCAATATAGGTCTGAAAACAAATCTGCCAGTCTCCAAACAAAACATGTTTGTCAGTTTCTCCATAATTGTATTTCCACTCCGACTTGTCATTTGATTTAGCCCCCATCCATTGATTTTTCTCGGCCCAGACCAAAGAATAATTCAGATATTTTTTGTTTTTAGTCACTTTGTAAGCTTCCATGTTTCCGGTATGATAGGCTGATACATGCCAAAAAGAATTCCCTGGTTCAGGATGTGTTTCCTGCCAGTGATTGTTTACTTTATCAATAATCGAAATAACTTCTGCCTTTGATTGTTTTATTGTAGATTTCTTTTGGGCTGTACTTTTGGAACTAAAAGCTGTTAAAGAAGCAGCACTTATTAGTAGAAAAAATGATTTTTTAAAATTCATTTGGTTATGAGATTAGATTAGTATTTTGACTTATTTGGTTTAACTAATTTAAAACTAAATATTTTACAAACTAGTGTTATCCTGAGCGGAGTCCAAGGCTTTTAGATCGAAAGGGCTTCGACTCCGCTCAGCCCGGCATCCATTTTTAATTAACCCTATTTTGTTATTTCTATTATTTTTCCGCATGGTCAATTGGAATTTGCTGACCAGACCATATTTTCTTTTGTGTCCACGGTTCATAAGCCTCACTCCAAAACGAATCTGTTTCCGGTAAACCCAAAACTAAAAAGGCTTCTGAACACAAATATAAACTTCCTGTAGAAATATAACCTTCTCCAATATTGTTCTGATGGCCGTATAAGCCTACCTGAAGCCAGCCATTTTTATCAAAAGTACCTTTTACCTGTATTTGATTGTGAATCATAGCATATAAAGCCGACCTAACCTGAGCTGGTGCAACCTCTTTTGGCAGTTCTTTCCAAAGTGCAATTTGAGATAATAACTGAAAAGCTCCAAAACGATACGCCAATGATCTTCCAATAGGCGGATAAGTTCCATCAGGCGAAATTAATCTTTCCTGAATAGCAGCATAACGTCTGGCTCTCTTTAACTCGATATCATAATCGGCTTTGTAATCGTTATTTATTTCTTTCAATACTGTTAAAATATCCAATTGCATCGGATGAATTACAAAACTGTTGTAATAATCCCAATGAAAATCAGGGCCATCACCATAGGTTCCGTCTCCCAGATACCATTTTTTATGTTCAGATAAAGCATAATTCAATCGGTTAGTATCAGGATCTTTATCAAATTTAATTATGGCCGTTTCTATCATTCCTGCAAAAAGAAGCCAATTGCTATGATAGGGTTCAATTGTTCTGGTTGATTTTAAAGCTGTAATTACATTTTCTTTTGTAACGGCATCCAACGGCTCCCAAAGCTGTTTTGGCGCACGAAGCAAGGCTTGCGCAAAAAATGCTGCATCTACCAAAGGTTGTCTGTCATTTACAAAATTCATAAAATCTAAACTGTTCGGATCAGTTGCATTATGAATTGATTTTCGTGCTAAGTCAATATATTTCGCTCTTAGTTTTCCTTCCGGAGTTTCGTCAGAACCTAATTCCAGCCATGGAGACATTCCTGAAAGTGTTCGCCCAAAAGCCTCCAAATAGGTTACATTAGTCCTTTCGTCCCACGCGCCGGGAGATTTTTCTACGGGCATCAATTTTTTTAACTGATTTTTGCTCAATGCATCCAATACAGGATCGCCTATTTTGATTAATGAAGCCACAAAAAATTCCCGCACTTTTTTAGGGGAATCTTTTTGAAGCTTTTTTGATTGGGATTGTAAACCTGTAATAGCTGTAAAATAAGCAAACCCTACTAAAATAGCCTTTTTTAAATAATTATTCATATATCTTTTATTTATTCATATATCTTTTACACTTCTTAATAACATTTGTCATCCTGTGATCATTCGCCTTCGTTCAGGATAAACTTGATCAAAGGCCTTTTAAACGCAAGAGTTTTGAAGGGCTTCGACTCCGCTCAGCCTGACAGTAGTTTTTCAATTCATGTTGATTTCCAGAAACTTTCATTCAAAATATATTTATTGTCCTTTACGTTTTGATATTTTTTCTTAAACTCCGAAGGATTTAAATTATAAAATTGCTGAAAATGTTTTCTGAAATATTTAATATCACCAAACCCTGCCATTGAAGCGGCTTCACTGATCTGCAAATCGGTAGTGATTAATAATGTTGCTACTTTTCGCAATCTTACATTTCGGGTAAACTCAGAAACGGATTTGCCTGTTATCTTTTTAATTTTTTTATAAACTAATGAATAGCTCATTCCCAGTTCAATAGCCAGATCATTTACATTAAAGTTTTCTACATCCAGATTGGCATCAATTATGTCTACAATTTTATCAATCAGCTTTTTGTCTTCATCTGATAACTTAAGATTTGTAGTTTTTTTTGTAACCGAATTGAGCAGATAGTTTTGTTCGCTGTCGCGACGGGTAAGGATACCGTTAATTCTGGCCAGTAAATAATCATTATCAAAAGGTTTTGTAATATAATCGTCTGCACCTACTTCGGCTCCTTTCAACTTTACATCTTCTGAAGTTCCTCCTGTAAGCAATATTACAGGAATATGCTTCAACTCCTCATCAGATTTGATATGCTTACAAAAAGCCACACCATTCATTTCTCCCATAACAACATCAGAAATAACCAAATCTGGCTGTACTTTTTTGATTATTGTTAAAGCAGCTTCTGCATTTTCAGCAGCTGTAATATGGTATTTGGGAGATAAAATTCGTTTTAAATAATTCCGTATCTGCACATTATCATCAACAATTAAAATACTTTTGGCATCATTTACTACATCATCAATCCTTTCAGGTTTTTCTATCGTCTGCAATACATTTTCATGAATTATCGTATCATCAAGGATTTCTTCTAAAAACAGGGTTCTGTCATTTAAATCTTCGCGGATTTCTATATCTCCAAAATGCTCTTTTCCGAGCCATAATTTAATTTCAAAAATAGCTCCCCCGTTCTCATTGTCAAAACAGTTCACCTGTCCGAAATGCTGCTCAACAAATTGTTTCACCAGATAAAGACCAATTCCGAATCCTTTTCGGTTATTTTTGATGTTGTTATTTGACTGGTAGAATAAATTAAAGATCTTATCCTTGTCTGCATCCGGAACTCCTTCTCCATTATCAATCACGCTTATAATCACTTCATTACCTACACAACGTAAATTAACAGTAACCTTTCCGTTTTCTTTCTCCGTAAATTTTAAGGCATTTGAAATCAGATTAAAAAGGGCCATTTCTATTTTTTCCCGATCTACATAAACCAATAGCTTTTCTTCGGAAATACTAAAAGTGTAATCTATTTTTTTAGTTTTGGCATGATGTACAAAACAGCTAAAAACCTCTTTGCTTAGTTCTACAATATCGATCTGTCCAATTTTGAGTTTTCCTGTTTCTGTTTCAGTTTTTCTAAAAAGAAGCAGCTGATCGACCAAACTAAGCAGTCTTCGGGAATTACTGTACACCATTTCTATGGCTCCCGGATCGATTTGCTGTTCAGTACCATAGATTATTTCTTTCAAAGGGTTTATGATCATTGTCAACGGCGACCTGAACTCGTGAGAAATATTGGTAAAAAAAGTCATTTTTTTCTCGTTCAGTTCTTTTTCCTGCTTCGCCAAATCCTGGGAAAGTTTTACCTCGTATTTAAGATGTGCCTGCTGACGCTGGTATTTATCGACTAAATAAATTACAAATACGATTGATAGTACATATAAAAAATAGGCGATACTGCTTCTGTACCAAGGTGGTAATATCGTAATGGGTAATGAAATAGCTTTAGAATTCCAGATTCCTTCTGCATTTGTAGATTTAATTTTCAGCACATAATCACCTTCTGTCAGTCTCGAATAATTTGCGCTTCTGATGTTGTCGACATAATGCCATTGCGTATCCCATCCGTCTAAAAAATAGGAATATGAAATTTTCTCGGGCAAACTGTATTCTAACGCCGCGAAGTCAATATTGAGCATGGATTCTTCATAAGTCAGTTCTAATTTATCAATTCCAAAAGTAGTTAAACCCGACTTTTCGTAAACTTTATTATTGACTTTTATGGAATTGATAATCAATTTAGGAAAATCGTGAAGCTGACTGTTTCGTTTTGGATTTATAATATTAAAGCCTTTAATCCCGCCAAAAAGAATTTCTCCGGTAGAAAGTTTCAGGGCTGCATTATAATTGAACTGATTGCTTTGAAGTCCGTCTGTATCATGATACGTATTTATTTTTCCGGTTGATTCATTATAGACGAATATTCCGTTATAAGTACTGCACCAATAAGTTCCTTGTTTATCCTGAACGATGTTTAAAACCGAATTGTTTGAAATCCCGTTTTTCTGAGTAATGAATCTCTTTGTTAAGGTTTTTGGATTAAAAATCAGTAATCCCCTGCCTTCCGTACCCACAAGCATTTTTGTATTTGAAACAGCGATAATAGACCTTACGGGGTAATCAATATCAATGACCTGACTTTTCATTGTCTGAGGATTGAATTTGGTAAGTGTCGTAAAATTACCTAACCAGAGATGGCCCTGTGCATCTTCTGTAATGGAAATAATTCCCCTAATTCCGGCATCAACAAAATCAAACTGATCAGTCGTTTTATTATAATGATACAAACCTTCTTCATCTGGTGAGGCTGCCCACAAAATATTATTTTTACCGCGATACAGTACCCAGACATTCTTTTGAACAATATTGTATTTTGGATTAAAAAGCCTGTATTTTTTAAAATTTTTAGTCTGGTGATTAAAAAAACAAAGCCCTCCGCCATAAGTTCCAAACCAGGTTCCTGCATTGTCTTTTTCGATTGAGGTCACAAAATTATTGGATAGTGAATTGGAATTGTTTGAATTATATGCATAATTGATGAAGGTGTTGGTTTTTCTGTTCCATAAGCTAGCTCCTGCCCCATCAGTTCCTATCCAGAGATGATCGCTGTCCTGCTCCGATAGTGAAAGAATAAAATCACTGGGCAAAGTATTGGCCGTTTTTTCATTTTTTGAGATCGTTAAAAAAGGGCTTTTTTTACTCTCTACTCTGTTTACCCCGCCTCTTAATGTACCAATCCAGACCCGGTTGCCACTATCGTGATACAAGGATGTGATAGCATTGCTGTTTAGTTTTTCATCATCGAAATTTACATTTAGAGAAGAAAATGAATCTGTAATAAAACTGTATTTTACGACCCCATTCCCGTTTGTAGCAATCCATATTTCCTTTGAGTCAGGTTTAAACATAAAATCGGAAATAGGATACCGTACTTCCTGATTATGATAAATCTTAGAAGTTTTATTGATTGTATTGTATTTTAGTAAACCTTCATCAATACCAACCCAGATATTTGAAAAGGCATCGTAAAAAATACTGGTTCCTTCCAGAATTTCAGAAAAAACGACAGATAGTTGGTTAATTTTAGCATCTAGAACTACGATTCCGACACCCTGAACAAAGCCCCATAATCTTCCTGATTTATCAAAATCTATTGCCTGAACATGGTAATCCCATTGTAATTTTCCGTTTATCGAGAGAGGCAGAAACCGAATCTTTCCTCCTTTTTTGGAGCAATAAAGCAGTCCTTTTCCGGCTGTAGCAATATATAGCCTGGTTTTATCATCCTTAATCTGGTTGACAACAAAATCAATCGGTTCACTTTTACCAGTTTTAGGATTTATGCACGATCTTGTGCTAAAACGGTTCGTTGCATAGCTATAAACACTAATACCGGCTTTTGTGGCAATCCAAATTTCATCCTGAGTTCCGCAGATGCTTACAACTCTGTTATTAGCCAAAGAATTGGTGTCATTAGGTTCATTTCTATAATTTAGAAAATTATATCCGTCATAACGGCTTATTCCGTCATAAGTACCAAACCACATTAGACCGCGTTTGTCTTTGTAAACAGATGTAACAGCGTTATTGGCCAGTCCGTTTTTGATGCCCAGATAACCAATATCATATTTTTCCTGTCTGTATTTAGGTACAGATGAGCCTAAAACCTGTGGTTGAGCTGTGTAAGTGACTACGAAAAATATCAATATCAGAATGTTGTTTTTCAAAATAATAGTATGTAGGGTTAAAGTATAAATTTAAGCCAGTTTGAATCAAACAATAGCTTCAAAAGTCTTTAATTTCAAAAAATCAGAAAAACCTATGACCAGACATCATAGGTTCTTCTAAGCAAACATAAAGAAAAACGTTAAATTAATTCACTAACGAAATTGTATAAGTATAACTGTATTGTTTGTCCTGTAATCTATACTGTTCATGAGGCAGACTTCCCCAACTGTCATCACCGCCCACTCCTCTTTGTTTGTAATCTATATGCAGATAAACCGCTTCTTTGGAATTTAAATTCAAATCGAAAGGATGACGCTGTGCCTTATCTTTTCCAGGATCTAAATCTTCTGTCGAAATGTTCAATGCACTAAAACCAAGAGGTTGCTGTCCCTCAATTTTTACTCCCTGTCCTTTATTATTTTTTAAAGCCAGCCAACGAACATCAGTTTTGTAGCCCCCCTCCTGAGGACGGATGTAATTTTTGGTATACTGATTTATAACTTTATCGGAGTATTCACCAATAAATGAAGCTGAATTTCGATCTGAATAATTTTCCCACGGACCTCTTCCGTAATAACTTAAATTGTCGTAGTCTCCATTTAATTTTAAACGCATTCCAAAACGTGGAAGTTCGGGTAATTCTTTTCCGCTCATATCAACTGCTGCAGTCACTTTTATCGAGCCATTTTCCTGAATCAGGTAATTTACCGTGTAAGGAACATCAGCCTGTTGTAGTTTATATGTAACTTTTATAAGTAAACCATCTCTGGTGTTTTTATCAAGATTAACACTTACAAGAGTCGGTTTTTTTGAAGCCTCTTTCCAGATAACCGATTTATTCTGCATTCCGTTTCCAAAGTCATTATCGGTTGGAGCACGCCAGAAATAAGGTATTGGGAAGGCGTTAAAAATTGCATTTACTCCATTTTTCAGAGTATATTTCAGGATTTCTCCCTTTTGTAAATCGAATTCTCCAATGCTATTTTCTGTTTCAAAATAAAGCACATTGTTTTTAACCGAATGCTTTAGCTTTGCACTTTTTTTTGCAACAGCATTACTGGCAAAGTAATTTCCTTTTCCTACAGAAAATTGTGCTCTTGCAAATTCATATCCTTTTGATACTAAGGGTTCATCGAATTTTGAAAGTGCAAAAACATTTAAAAAATATTCTGAATTGTCATCAACACTGCCCATATCCAAAGATACTTTTTTGCTTTCTTCAGGATTTGCTTCCAAATCAAAAGTCCCGGATTTTATTACTGTTCCATCCTTAATCAACTCCCATTTAAAAGCATATTGAGACAGATTGGTGAAATTATAATGATTGGTTACAATTAAATCCTTCTCGTTATCAAGCTGAAATTGAATATTTTGATACACTTTTTTAACTTCTGATAAAGCCGGTTTTGGAGTTCTGTTAGAAAAAACCAGTCCATCAGCGCAACCATTTTCATCATTTTGGAGATTAGCACCTCCTAAATCGCCTCCATAAGCCCAATAAACTTCTCCTTTTTCTGTTTTGGATTTTATCCCCTGATCGATCCAGTCCCAGATAAAACCGCCCTGCATGCGTTTACTGCTGTTGATAATATCCCAGTATTCCTGAAAGTTACCACTGCTGTTTCCCATTGCATGTGCATACTCGCACATAATGTAAGGGCGTGTTTTATCTGAATTTGCATAATTTTTCATACTCTTGATACTTGGGTACATAGGTGCCACAATATCCGTGTTTTTATTTTCCCCTGCCTGTTCAAACTGAACCGGACGAGTGGTATCAACTTTTTTTAACCAATCGTATGCATCGTAAAAAACAGGGCCGTTTCCGCATTCATTTCCTAATGACCAGACAATAATTGACGGATGGTTTTTATCGGTTTCAAACATTCTTTTTATACGATCAAGATGCGCAGGTACCCATTCCGGCAAATAAGCAGGATGTTTCGTTTTGTCAAACCAGTTTTGCCATTCTGCCCCCATTCCGTGTGTTTCGATATTAGCTTCATCTACTATATAAAAACCGTATTCATCACATAAATCATAAATATGGGGGTCATGTGGGTAATGACTCATCCTAATCGCATTTATATTATGTTCTTTCATTAATTGTAAGTCTTTCAAAGTCGTTTTCTCACTTGGAACATGTCCTAATTCATCATCATGCTCATGAATATTGACTCCTTTTACCATTACAACTTTACCGTTTACGAGTAATCGTGCATCTTTGATTTCTACTTTTCTGAAACCTGTTTTTTTGGAAATAATTTCAAGCACATTACCTTTATTATCAAGTAATGAAATGGTGTAGCGGTATAAATTTGGGGTTTCAGCATTCCATTGTTTTATATTTTCAATGGTTTTGGCAAAGTTGATTTTTTGGTCTTTACTGCTCACTTTTTTGCTTTCAGAAAAAACAGTTTTTCCTTCATTATCAAATAGTTCTACTTTTACAACCGGATTTTTTATTTTATTATTCTCAAAATATTTCAGGGTAATATCAAGATTAAAAATTCCATTTTTGTATTGATTGTCCAGTTCGCTTTTTACAAAATAATCCCAAATTGCAGTTTTTGGCAGTGCCTGTAAATAGACATCACGCTCAATACCGCTTAACCTCCAAAAATCCTGATCTTCTAAATAACTGCCATCATGCCATCTAAATACCTGTACGGCAATGAGGTTATTTCCTTTCTGTAAAAAAGGAGTGATATTAAATTCGGCCGGAGTTTTGGATGCTTTTGTCATCCCGACTTCTTTTCCGTTCAGGAATACTCTTGCATAACCTGAAATCGAACCAAAATGCAATATGATTTCTTTGTCTTTCCAAGAATCAGCAATTGTAAAAGTACGTCTGTAGGTTCCAACAGGATTGTAATTTCCATCTATAAAAGGCGGATTTTTAGGATGCGGATAGGTAATATTGGTATAAATAGGAATATCAAACCCTTGTATTTCCCAGTTAGAAGGCACCTGTATATTTTTCCATCCGGAATCGTTCAAATCTACTGCATAAAAATCTATAAGTCTCTGAGACGGATCTTTTACAATATTGAATTTCCAATTGCCATTCAGACTCTGATATAATTCTGATTTTTTAGGATCATTATTTTTTAACTCAGCTTCACTGCCAAATAAAAGAAACGAACTTCTCCCAACTTCTTTTCCACGATCTGTGATTTGAGGATTTTCCCATTCTTTGTTTTGGGCAAAATTATTTTGCAGGCTTAAAAACAAAGCAAACGCTATTACAATTTTTTTCATTTATAAAATCAGGTTTTAAAATTTATTACTTTCAGATTTTGTTTTAAAGAAGTTCTTTCAGAAACAAAAGCAGGTTCACAAATTTAGATAACAGAAGATAAGGCAAGAGGGGCTTTACAATAAAATAGAAGGGACAAATCAGTAATAACAGCACAATACACTGATAACAAGGTCAAAATTCAATACCTGATACGTTCCCCAAATTTTAAAAAGAAGAATCATTTTATACAGAGATGACCAGATCATTGACTAAAAAATAATTTTAAGGATTATTTTAGTTAATCAATTTTACCAATCCAGTTTTATTAAGGCTACTGCCTGACGTTCCATTTTTAAAGGTACTTCTATTTTGGCTGCAGTTACTTTTATTTTCCTGGTGGAAATACATTTAAGTTTTCCGGATTTTTCAAGTACATCGATTTGTTGTTTTGTTGGATTTTGAGGCGATCCCATATTTTTCCAAACTTCGTAAGAATTACTGTTGTCTTTGTCAATTAAATAAATACTTAAATTAACCTTCCTGGCCGGAATATTTTCAATAAAGACATTTACAATTTCTGTTGGCCCGGTTTTGTCAACATCATGATAATTCCACACCATTACTGCTGCAGATTTTAAATCCTTAGAAGCCAGTGCTCCAATATCAGACTGAGAACCTCGTACACTGGATTTTAAAATCTCCTCTATAGCATACATACGATTACTTGTTACGTTTACTCGTTTACCCGACATCATTCCAAACATTCGGAATACATTTAATACCGGTTTATCCACTCCATTGGTTGCAAGATCACGAAAGCCATAAAACCATGGCTGATTCTCAAATTCAAATGACCAGGACACTGCTCCAAGAAAATTAGCTTTTGTCTGATCTGCCAAAATGTATTTTCGTGCAAAAGATGCCGCTGTATAACTCGAATACATGGTTCCGTTACGGTATGCATTCTCAGGATTGGTAGCCATACCACAAGCCGCACATCCTTCCGGATCCGACTCCCCGATAATGATCGGAAGTTCTCTTGTTTCCGGATAAGACATTGTGAGTTTAAAACCGGTTTCAATATCATTTAATTGTGGCGCCATATCCATTCGAACTGCACCGTCTACAAGCTTAGGCCATCCTTTTGCATGAAAAAGAATTGCCTCCATTGGGGCTCCTTTTTTGCCTGTAGCATAATTTACACCGTTAATGCAATGTTTAATAAAATCATTTGTCCACTCCTGAGCACCTTTACCTCTTGTACCCGCAATATTAATACCCCCAATTTTTGCAGTTGGAAGTGCTTTTTTAAGTCCGTCAGCAGCATAATCATACATTTTAAAAAACTCTTCACGAGTACCTTTCCAGTAATGACCGTTTGGTTCATTCCAAACTTCCCAATACCAGCTTTCGACTTGTTTTTGCCCATAACGTTCAACGGAGTGTTTTACCCACTCATACACAAGATTTCTCCATTTATCATAATCCTTCGGCGGATAAGCCCATCCGGTAATAATATCTGTGTAAGGATCTCCGGGTTTCCAATAATGCCTGTATGGCGTTGGATTTGTTGACAATGCTTCAGGCATAAAACCTATTTGTGCCAAAGGCTTCATACCTCGTGAAACATAGTTATCAAAAATACTGTCAATAATTTTCCAATTATATATAGGATTTCCGTTGCTGTCTTCTGTATAAGCATTTGTCGAACCCCATTTTAAGGCAGCGACACCATCACCGCTTACAAGAAGACTGTGTGTACGAACATACACTGGAACCGGACTCAAAGCAGCAATTTCGCTCAGAAGTTTTTTACCGTCTTTCATGTAAGTATAATTTGGCTCATCGTATCCAAACCATGCCCATACCGGTTTCATGGGTGCAATTTCTTTAGTAAGGTCTACTTGAATTTTAGCACTTTGTGCATAGATGGATGGTGCAAAAAAATAGAGTATTATGGCACTCAGGGAATATTTTAATAATTTTCGCATAGGTTGGTTTTTTATGAGGTGGAATATTTTGAAAATTAGTTTGTATTTGAATTAATTTAAATTCTAATACCGCTACTTCATTGTTATCTCTTCTAATTTTATTATCAAATGTTATAATTGTAAATAAAACACTTATAATAAAATTAAGACAAATAAAAATTACGAACAAGTTATTGTTGATTTATATGATTGTATCATCTAAAAATGATCTCTAATTATTTATAAAAAATAATTTTATAAATTAAAAATTTAAATAAAATAGTTTAAAATGCTATTTATCAGTTTTTTAAATCAAAAATTAACTTAATTTCATAAAGCTATATTTACTATATAATTTCTGAAATATCTTAGGAAACCATAGAATTGTTTAAGAATTTTAACAAAAAATAAAGGTTTTTTATTAACATATTCGTTAACTTCAATAAAAGTAAAATAATGTTTTTCTTCAATTATATATAAAAAATTAAACTATGCGAGTATCTGTTATCCGAAAAAATATAAAATTTACCCCAGATTCTAAAAGAGTTGTTGCACGATATTTTATAAATGGTGATGAACGGACCAAACAAATGGTAATTCGCATAATGGCGCTGGATGACAGACAAGTTCTGGAAACTTTAGAACAAACGCTTCGTGAGTTTGCAAGACGTCATCGGAATATTTCGGCTATATTTTTAAGGCATTGCGAAAAAATCAGAGAGGTAATTGAAAACATGCAAATCGATTATGATACACTTTCTCTTGATCGAAAAATGCTAATAGGTTCGTATTGCACTATGGAATATGCTATAGAATCTGCAGCTATTTTTAATCCTTCAATTATAGAAGACTTTGATCAAACAGGTCTGGAAGCCGGTGAAAAACGTGTGATTATTTCTTTTCGTGCAACAGGCGAAGGCCATATTTCATCAATTGTATTCAGAAGAGGGATTTTAGACAGGGATAATAACCTCCAAGTGATGAAAATTGGTCATCACATTGATAAGGCCGAAATTATACATAAATCTTTTTTTAATAAAGAGCGATTTTTATTGAAGTTATCCGAAATGCATACACAGGATAAATACATCACACAAATTATGCAGGATCTGCCGGATGAATTTGAGTATACTGTTTTAAAAAACATTGTAAACACCGCCTTAAACGATCCGTCGATTCGTGAAGAAAGAAGAATGGCACTGAACGAAATAATCTGGCTGGCAAAATCATTTTATGACCTCGAATTTAAACATGACTCTGATATAACAGAACGTGTTATATTTCCAATATCTGATTCAGAAAGCCGTGGTATTGAGGACGCCCGTTTCGTTCGATTTACAGACGACGATGGATCCTCTCGTGTGATGGCTACTTATACAGCTTATAATGGGCATACTATATTACCTAAACTTATTTCTACTGAAGATTTTTATACATTTAGAGTCATGCCTTTGCATGGTGCCGGTGCTCAAAATAAAAACCTGGCTCTGTTTCCCAGAAAAATAAAAGGTAAATATGCCATGCTTGCCAGAATCGATGGTGTAAATAATTACATCATGTATTCTGACAGAGTTACACAATGGAACACCCCTATTCTACTTCAGGAACCACGATATACCTGGGAGTTTACTCAAATAGGAAACTGCGGATCACCATTATGGACTGAAGAAGGCTGGCTTGTCATTACACATGGTGTAGGTACAATGAGACGTTATTGCATTGGTGCTTCATTGCTTGATCTTGATGATCCTTCTAAGGAAATAGGAAGACTTACAGAGCCTTTACTTTCGCCATTAGAAGATGAACGAGAAGGATATGTACCTAATGTTGTGTATTCCTGCGGAGCAATCATTCATAACAATAGCCTTATATTACCTTATGCAGTTTCAGATTATTCTTCTACTTATGCTGTGGTAGATATGGCCGAATTAATAGATGCTTTGAAGAAGAGTAAATAGAAATTTAAAATGATTTTTTACAAAATATAAATCCTGTTTCATTGAAATGGGATTTATATTTTTAAGGTAAGTGCCCAGGAATAATTAAATTACTTATTTTCAATCAGCCATAAAATAGGTATAATGAATTTCATTTTGCGCTCTTAAAACTTAAAAAACCCAAATAAACTGATTTAAGCCTTCTTTTTTGTTTTTATGAAAGTTTATATCGCGTTTTTAAAAAAGCCTCTCTATTTAGTTCTGTTGAGGTTATTTTTAATAATAAAAATTTATTATTTAGTTAAAACCAATAGTAAATAATAATAATAATAATAATAATAATTGCAGATTATTACATTTTAAGCACATTAAAATTTAAAAATCTCCAAAACTAAAAAATGACTATAGTTTTAAGTTTTTAGAAGATTTTTAAATTATACCTAATTACTTATTTAAAGTTGGAATTTTCTCTATTAAATTTTTCCAATAGCGTTTAGGCATATGCTGTACATGAAGTTTCATGTTTTTTCGGGATTCTATATTGACACTGCTGAAATATCGACGCCATAAGTTCTGAAAAAACTCTTCTTTTTCATCACATATTTCGGTTAAATGTTTAGAAGAAAAAGTTTGAGAATTAAACTGCATCTCTACTACAGAAACATTTTCAAGATCATAATAAATACCATATTTACGTTTTGCATCATAAATTAGCCAACGTTGATCTGCATAACGTTTTTTAAAATGATTTTCTATCAGAGGCAGCACATCACAGTCTGGTTCAATGATGGCGTAATACAATTGATCTTTTGTTAATTTAAAACGAACAAATGCTTCCATACGATGCGATTCTTTTCCGGTGAGACGGGCAGCCTTTTTAAGGCTCCATACAGCATTGTTGGTAAAATCTTCTTCGACGTTTTTTGTATTAGCCAATACGTGTTTCGTAAATTGAAGCATGGTTTCTTCAATCTGTGGAACTTCGGATAAAAATGCTTTGTACATACTCGTAAGACCTCCTGTCGAAAGACGTTTTTTCAATCCGTCTAAAACACGTTTTGCCTTAGAAATATCTGTTATAACCCAATGAGAATCTGCAAAAAGCAAAGTACCGGAAGTTTCTTTTTTTGCAAAAACTATATCTGAGAATTTATATTCATAAATTTCAAAGACAGCTGTAAGCCAGCCTTCATAAGTCCCATCGTAAATTACTTCTGTCATTTTGTTTAAAATAATGCAAGCTGATTTGAGAAGTCATTTTTATATTTACTTTTTTGAGAATTTAAAATATGATCCTTGATTTGGATGGAGGTTAAATCCCTTTGTAATTGAAATGGTGTCGCAAAGGCGAGAAAATATTTAGCCCGAGAATAAGCTATTCCCATTTTTTGCAAATCATGAGGCATTATTTTTTTAAATTTTCTTGCTGCGACAATTTTCGTAGCACTCAAATATCCAATTCCGGGAATACGCTTTATTAGTTCTAAATCGGCTGTATTAATATCAACTGGGAATTGATTCAGATGGCGTAAAGCCCACCCCAGCTTAGGATCTATATCCAGATCTAGATTTGGCTGATTAAAACCGACTATCTCATTTACATTAAAACCATAATAACGAATCAGCCAATCAGCCTGATATAAACGATTCTCACGTATCATTGGAACCGGTGTACCAATTGCGGGAAGACGATTATCATAACTAATAGGAACATAACCCGAATAATAGACGCGTTTCATATTCATTTGCTGATAAAAATAATCTGCCATACCCAGGATTTCAAGATCGCTTTCCTGTGTTGCTCCTATTACCATTTGTGTGCTTTGTCCTGCAGGAGCAAAAAGTGGTGCTTTATAATTTGATTTTCTTTCTTCTTTGTATCCAATAATCTCGTTTTTAAGATATTTCATTGGATTGATCACATCAACATGATTTTTATCGGGTGCCAGTAATTTAAGACTTTGTTCAGTTGGCATTTCAACATTTACACTTAAACGATCAGCATACAGACCAGCCTCTTTTAGTAATTCATCACTGGCTCCGGGAATTGCTTTCAAATGTATGTAACCATTAAAATTATATTCCAATCTCAATTTTTTGGCAATTCTTACCAAACGTTCCATCGTATAATCAGCGTTATCAAAAATACCCGAACTCAAAAACAGCCCTTCAATATAATTTCTTCGGTAAAAACCTATGGTAAGATCCACTACTTCTTCTACCGTAAAAGCGGCTCGTTTCACATCATTGCTTTTTCTGCTTACACAATAAGCACAGTCAAAAATACAATGATTGGTAAGCAGGATCTTTAGCAGTGATACACACCGTCCATCTTCAGTAAAAGCATGACAAATTCCGTAACCTTTAGCATTACCCAGTCCTTTATTTTTATTCTCACGTTTGCTTAGTGCAGACGAACATGAAACATCATACTTGGCCGCATCAGCCAATATGCCTAACTTCTCCATCACTCTCTCATTCACCATTTTGATTCTATTTATTGTTTTTTTTAAACTGAAAATTTATCACAATCAAAATTAGTTATTTATCATAACAAATTTTTTTTATTGTCTGTTCTAAATTGTATCAAAAAATCTAAACAATAATTAAAGACTTTTGCTTCATTTGAGCAAAAATAAGCCTCCAAAGATATTGACTTTGGAGGCTTTATAATTTAGATGAAACTGTAATGTAAAAAATTACAATTTAAAAATTTGTTCCATAGGTAACCACTTCTCTCCTTCCTTTGCAGTTGGAGGGGCTTGTTGAAATTTCCACATTAAATTTTCCCATTCCTGAACTTTGGGGTTTTCGTTATCCATCTTTTGTTTGCGCTCGGGACTAAAGGTTTCATCAACTTCCATAATCATAAACAACCTGTTGGAAAGTATATAAATTTCCATATCTAAAATCCCCGAATCTCTAATGCTTTTAGTGATTTCGGGCCAGGTACTACTTTTAGAATGATATTTTTTATACTGTTCTATTAATTCCGGATTATTAACCAAATCACAGGCATAACATAGTTTTTTTGAAGTCATAATTTTTTAAATTCTGTTTATTAATTTTTCATTGTACTTAACTTCTCCAAAACTGCTACAAATCCTCCTCTTGGCAGACATTGAATATTCAAAATATCTCCTTTTTTTACTTTTATTACTTCAACAGCGAATGATTTATCATCTAAGCCGTCTTTAATAAGTTTTAATTTAAAATTTCCGACATCAAGAAAATCGAAATTTATTTTTAATGTTTGCAATTCGTCTTTACCATTAAGTCCTCCCAAATACCATTGTTTTGCTTTTTTTCGGGCTATAATAATTTTATCCCCAGGAAAACCATCCAAAAGTTTGGTGTTGTCCCAGGTTACAGGAACATTTTTTAGAAATTCTTTGGGCTCTGGAGACAAATTGATATAAGCTTCTGGTTTATCGGCAAAATGTTGAAAACCAGATTCAAAAACTACTGATAGTGCCAGTTCGTGTGCATATGATGTAATGTGAGGGTGTTGCGAATTTGAAAAAGTTACCGGTGTATAATCCATCGAACCAATTACATTTCTGGTAAAAGGAAGTGTTGTATTGTGTACTGCTGCTTTAGAAGTAAGAACGGGTTTGTTATTGTACCATTCGGCACCATAAACGGCTTCTGTAGTCATTAAATTCGGATATGTACGGACCCAGCCGCGCGGCACTGTTGTGCCATGAAAATTTACCATTAACTTATATTTTGCCGCATCTTTCAAAATAGCAATACCATATTTCATCATATCCTGTTGGTCACCGGCAAAAAAATCAACTTTAATACCATATATTCCAATTTTATTAAGCCAGGCAAATTCTTCAGCTCTTTTTTCAGCTGTTAACAAACGGTCAACAGGAGTTGGTTCAAGCCATGAAGTTCCCGAATTATACCAAATCATAGGTTTAATACCTTTGCTTTTAGCATAATTTGCCGCATCAGTTATATTTCCGCCGTTACTCATTGCATCCCATTCCCAGTCAATAAGAAGATAGGGCCAGTTCATTTCAACAGCCAAATCTGTATATGCTACCACTTTTTGATAATCTTTAGATCCATGATTGTAAGCCCAATAAATCCAGGAAACCGCACCCGGTTTTATCCAGTTCGTTTCTGTTAATGTATTAGGTTCACTGACATCAGTAATCAAAGTTGATTCTACTATATCTGATAATTGACCAATGATTAATGTATGCCATTGCGAACTCCATGGTAAGTTAGTTTTAACTCCCGTTTGTTTAAAATTATCTCTGGCTGAAGCATAGGTTACTTTGTACTCGTTTGGATTTGTAGCGTTATTTAATTTTGCAGCGCAATTATTCTTAGATATATTTGCCTCAGAAATTAATACCCAAACAGGATTATTATTTATTTTGAATAAGGCTGGAAATCCCCATTCTTGTTTATCTTTATCGCTCTTACCTGTGTCTGAAAAAGGAAAAAAATCTTCATACGATTCAGTATATTTCTGCAACCAACGATTAGTAGCTGGTGGAAAAACATAAGTGGTGCTTTCGTCTGTAATATTAATTAATGAATCTGTTTTCTCTGTAAATTCATAACGAAATGCTACTCCGTCATTATAAACTCTAAAAGCAATTTTTAAGGGTTTGTTATTCGAATTTACATATTTGAAGACTTTTTCAGTTCCTAAATTAGCACACAATTTTCGCTTACCGGAAATCATTTCATATTTTTGGTTAATCTCTTGCATTTTTGATTCACCCACAAATTTCAGGTTATTAGTAAACGGCTGATCTTCTCTGTAGATACCCATCGGTGAATTTGGCATTACTTCAATATATTCCAATTTGTTTTTATACAAAATTTTGAAGTATACTTGTCCATACGGCTTTTCATTAAATTCTTTTTGAGAGACAATAACCTTAATTTTTTTATTTGGGGATACAATTTCCTGAGCATTTATTGTAAACAAAGTTGAAATAAGGAGACAGAATATTAAATACATGTATTTCATTGATCTTACTTTGATGTTTTTATTTTTTTCGAATAACAATACTATTTCCATTGTATTTTACCGAAACATTTGTTTTTACGTTTTCTATACCAATACCGTTTGATTCATCAAGCCAAACAATATTAAAAACCCGGTTTTCAATTAATCCTTTAAAAATTCCACCTTTTCGTTTTCCAATGGTCAACGTTTGTTTTTGTTCGTTCCATTCAAAAAGTATCGTCGAAAAAGCTCCTTTCTCATAGTTATAATTTACCCCTTCATCTTCATAAAGTTCAAACTTGCCATCAGCTCCTGTATACACTCTAATTTGTAATGTATCGGCTTTTTTTTCATTTGTATACTGCATTTTTTCTCCCATTGGAATTACAGAACCCGATTTTACATATAAGGGAATGGTCGAGAGAGATGCAGCTGTTTGTACTGTCTGTCCGCCTTTATAGTGTTTTCCTGTCCAAAAATTAAACCATCCTGATTGGTTTTCCGGCAAGTAAACATCCCAGTTCTCCACACCTTCTGAAACAACAGGGGCAACAAGAAAAGCTGAACCAAACATATACTGGTAATTTTGCTGAAGTGCTTTTGTATCATTTGCAAAATCCATTATCAATGGCCGCATCAAGGTTCCGTTTTTAAAAGTGATGTCAGCTGCCTGCGAATAAATATAGGGCATTAGGCGATAACGAAGGTTTAAGTATTTTAAAGATTCAGTTTCTACTTTCTCACCATATCGCCAAAATTCAGTATTCGTTTCATATCCGTGTACTCTTTGTAATGGACAGAATGTAGCAAACTGAAACCATCTTAAAAAGCGTTCGTGAAATTTAGTATCTGTGTATTGACTTTTACCGGGACGGAAGAATCCTCCTGAATCGAAAGTCCACCAGGGCAATCCTGTTATCGAATAATTTAATCCGGCTGTTAGTTGTCTGCGCAGGGTTTCCCAGTCGTTACCTATGTCTCCGGTCCAAACGGCTGATGCATAACGCTGTTGTCCGGAAAACCCACTTCTTGTAAGAATAAAAACTCTTTTATCCGGAGCATCTTTTCGTAAACCTTCATATACTGTTTTTGTTACGTACATCGGATACACATTTCGCATCTGCTCTCCTGGAGTTGTTCCGTTATTTATTTTTCTATTTACCAAATCATCATTTTCCGGTTCAGTAGCATCCTGCCACCAGGCATCAATTCCATAAAGTTTTAAGAGCTTTTCACTAAAACTCTTCCAATAATAATTTGCTGCATCGGGATTAAAGAAATCTACCCATTGGGTATTTGGGATATAATAATTTTTCTTGTCAAATTCTTTACCAAGTACACTTTCTTTATCAATTTTGGACCAAACAGAAAGCATCAGCCTCATATTCATTTGATGCAGTTCTTTTACCATTGCAGAAGGATCGGGATACATTTGTTCATCAAATTTCATCGAATTCCATCCGTATTTTCCCCAATATTGCCAATCCTGCACAATTAAATCCATTGGTATTTTTTTCTCTCTGAATACTCGGGCATTTTCAAGCAAATCATCCTGAGTGGTAAAACGTTCACGACAATGGATATAACCTAAAGACCATATGGGCATAAGCGGGGCCTGTCCTGTCAGGTCACGATAGTTGGAAATAACTTCATCTGAATTTCCGGCAAAAACAACATAATCCAGCTTATCAGCGACAGGAGATCTAAAAACGGTTTCATTAACAACTTTGTGATAATACAATACAGGAAGATCATTTTTTTCTGCTGTAACCACAATATAGTGTTTACCTGCCGTTAGTTTAACCAATATACTCGTTGTGGGAGGCAGCCAATGGTTTTTAAAATTAATAACTTCTTTACCATCAATGGATAACTGCCATTTTCTGGCCATTTTTTGCCCTACATCTAATAGAATCGCATATTCAGCATTTTCTTTAACCTCAAAATTTCCGGTAAAGACACCGTCCTGGCGAGTCTCTTTTTGATTTCCACTGGCAGTGGTAACATCAACTGTGATGGCTTCTCCACTTGTACCTGAAGGCTTTAAATTCACAATAGTATCGGCAGGATTAAAATCAGTAAGTCCGTAATTATGCCATAGCAAACCATAGCCTTTGCTAGACATAATAAATGGTATGGCAATTTGTGTATTTACCTGAGTTAACCTTCTGGGCAATCCCTTAATATCCAAATATCCGTCCTGAAACTGACCTGTACCAAAGATATATTCGTCAGGTAAAGTACTAAACCTTTGCTCAGCAATGTGGCATGGTTCTCCTTGTACTAAGCCTGATTTAAGAATACGTCCGCCTGATTTTTCGCTAAGAAAAACCTTTCCTTCGTAATTGCGATAAGACAATGCACCACTCTTTTTATCTACTACAACGGTCATTTTTGATGTAGCAATTTCAATTAATGTGCCTGACTCCGAAATCTTAAAATGTGGCACCTTAACTTTTGAAGTAAAAACTAATTCAGGAATTTGACTTTTCTTTTCCAGTCCATACTGAACTCTGATGGCATTTTCAGTTAAAGGACTTAAATGTAATTCTCCTTTATCGAGAGTTATAACTACTTTATCAGTATGTTTTTTATAACTCTTAACCACTTGTCCAATACCAAACACTGGAATAAGCAAGACAAATAAAATTGTTATTTGCTTCATTGTTTCAATTTATTTTTATAAGAATTCTAAAGTGCCGAGATATTTTTTAAAATTATGCAGTCTCTATTATCATCATTTTTGCAGGCAGTTTTTTAGATCTAAATTATTTCTAAAGGATTTGCATAAGAAGCTTCCGGTTTCTTACTTGGAAAGTATACTTCAAGACCTTGCTCAGATTGTTTAAACTTTAGTTTTTCTCCTGTACTTACTAATTTTATCTGTCTTATTTTTTCTGTATGATACGGATTTGATGTCCCTAAATTTTTGATAACAGCAGTACCGTTTTCTGGCCAGGCCATTACTGTAGCATACAGTTTTTTGTCTTTTTGAGCAAAACGAATGTCTTCTGATGTATAAGGTTTACCTTTTCCCTCGTTGAAACCCTGTGCAGTTAAAGCTCCTGCACTTGCCTGCTGGGGGCCTTCGCCAAAGATTTTCCATGGACGGGTACCATAGATACTTTTGCTGTTTAATTTCATCCAGACACCAATTTCCATCACGATGGTACGTTCTAATTCGTCGATACTTCCATCACCACGTACCGGAATATTAAGCATTAAGTTTCCGTTTTTACTCACTACATCTATTAAAGTATGAATAACTGTTTTTGCCGATTTGTAACGCTTATCATTATAAACGTTTCGGTCATAATGCCAGTTACCAATGCAGGTGTCTGTTTGCCATGGCAAAGATTCGATATTGTTACTTTGTCCTTTTTCGATATCCCAAACCATGGTTTTGCGCTGTTGTTCAGTTAAAATTTTACCTGTAATTACTGCCTGAACGGTTTTATTTTTCTGAAGACTTTTATTATACATATGCGCTGCTATACGTAAACCGGCATCACTAACAGGCCACAACGGAAATGCCGTATCGTCAAAATAAATCATATCAGGATTGTATTTTTCGATCAAATCGATCGTTCTGTCATGAAATTTTTCAGAATAGGCTGATGATGGTACTGAAGCCCCATCACCCCAGTTCCACTGACTGTGTATGGATGAATTATCAGAAGGTCTTCCGCTTAATGGATGATTTTGTGCATACAAATCCTGAGGATCCAATCCTTCCCACCAGGTTCCTGCTCCGTCAGCTTTAGTTAAATTGCCATCGTAAGGAACGCCTGCCAAAGGACCATTTTTATCAGCACCTTTAGAAGTGTCAAACCAATTCCATGCATGAGCTGCGTGTACACTTGCTGCAAAATGCAGACCAGCTTTACGGGCTGCTTTTTCCCAGCCTCCAATAATATCTTTTTTAGGTCCTATTTTAGTCGAATTCCATTCTGGCTGGTATTTACTATCGTACAAATCCAGGTTATCATGATGATTTGCCATTGCCATAAAATATTTGGCTCCTGCATCTTTATATAAATTCACCAATTCCTCCGGGTTCCAGTTGTCAGCTTTCCAGACATTGATTACATCTTTAAAGCCAAATTTTGAAGGGTGCCCGTATTTCTCCACATGATTTTTATATTGTCGTGAGCCTTCCTCATACATTCCTCTTCCGTACCAATCACCCGCTTCCGGTTCGCATTGCGGTCCCCAATGCGCCCACATTCCAAATTTGGCATCACGAAACCAGTCCGGAACCACATATTTAGCAAGAGAATCCCAATTAGGTTCAAAGGGTCCATTAGATACTGAAGAACTAAATACATTTTTCTGAGCTAATAAGGGTGACAGATATAAGCCTACTAATCCTGAAGCTGCTAATTTTAAAGCATTACGTCTATTCATATTTTTTTTATATATTTCCGATTATATTTATTTACTTTACTATATTGTTTTAAACTTTTATAAAAGAGTATATAATTAAGTATTCTATAAATTTATCTGTTATTATTTTTGGTATTATTTTTTTATTATTAAAATTTAGGATAAATAAAAACAAATATAACCGAAGAGGAGTAAACATTTTTTATTCAAAAACGATTTTTTATTATTCAAAAACGTCTTTTTACTACTATTATGTCTAAAAGTATTTTCAAATATTCGTTCTCCTTATTACATGTAGATTATGTAAAACTGAATCATCACTGGAATTATGATAATGTTATTAGTCCTTATTACAGACTTTACTATATTGATGATGGAATTGGATTTATTTCAGACAGTACTCAGTGTCTGACTTTAGAGCCTGGTAATTTATATCTTATACCAAGTTTTAGCATTTGTAACCTAAATTGTGATGCTTATCTGAGTCAGTATTTTATTCAATTTTTTGAAGAATCTCCTGATGGAATATCATTGTTTAACAATAATAGAAGCGTAATGAAATTGCCTGCCAGTGAAATTGATATTTTACTGATTAAAAGATTACTTAAAACTAATCCGGGAAGAGGAATTAACCGGTCAGATAATCCGAAGGTTTATGAGAAAGAAGCTTACTACAAGGAATATCAGTCACTTAATAATAAAATGAAAACGCACCATCAATTTGAAAACCAGGGTATTCTTCTTCAATTGGTTTCCAGATTTTTGAGTTCAAAAGATTTCAAAATAAACAATTCACAATTGATACCTTCCAAAATTCTGGATACTATGAGTTATGTACAGCTTCATATAAGTGAAAATCTTACCGTTGCAGCATTAGCGAAAAGAATAAATCAAAATCAGGATTATTTTTCAAAACAATTTTTAATTCATACAGGCCAAAGACCGTTAAACTATATTCATGAAAAGAAGATAGAAAGAGCCCAATACCTCATTACAACTACAAATAATACATTTTTAGAAATCGCTATGGACACAGGTTTTTCTAATTTACCTCATTTTTCAAAAATATTCAAACAAATTTTAGGCCTGACACCAGGTGAGTACCGCAATCAAAATACCGATTTAAAATGAGTTTTGTTTTCAATTACGAAATGATTACAAAAGAGTATCCAAAGGATCACACGGGAAATAAACTTTTACCTCAGTCCCATTTCCTGGTTTACCTGTAGCATGAATTGTACCTCCAACGGTTTGCATAATTTTTTTACATAATGCCAGACCAACACCTGAGCCTTTATATTCTTCCTGATTGTGCAATCTTCCAAAAACTTTAAAAATAGTTTCTGCATACTTTTGCTCAAAGCCAATTCCGTTATCCGAAAAACAAATCCAATGACAGTAAATCTTATTAGAATGGCGTACTAATTCAGGTTCCTGTGAGGCTGTTATTTTAATATGAGGAGTTCTTTCAGAAGACGCAAACTTCAAAGAATTTTGGATAATATTAGAAAATAATTGCTGTATTAAAAAGTATATCGCATGAACTTCCGGCAGATTCTCATATTCGATTACTGCATTGTTTTCAGAAATGGTTTCTTCCATTTCTACCAGCGTCATCTTTAGAATATTATTTAAATCTATTTTTTCTAAATTCTCCCTTGTATATTTTATTCGTGAAAACTTAAGAATATCATCAAGCAAAATTCTCATTCTGCCTGCAGATTTAGATACTTTCTGTAAAGATGTAAAAATAGATTCACTTTGGTTAATATTCGGTTCAGACAGCATTTTGGAAGTAAATAACTGAATTTTACGCAAGGGCTCCTGAAGATCGTGAGTACTAATCCAGTTAAGGTTTTCAAGTTCTGAATTAGTTTCTTTTAATATTTCGCTAAGGTTTCGATACTTTTCTTCTTCTTCACTCAACGAAATCATCATAAGCTGATTGTGTAACGTATGCGCATATTGTACTGCTCCGTTTACTTCATATTGTTTCCATGGAGTACTCTGGTTTTTTATGATCTGTTTCCAGATTTCAAAAGAATTCCTCGGATGAAGACCAGTGCTGTCTTTGATAATAGCTTTTTCAGGGTCTCCACCCCAGTTGATTTCGGATATTGTTTCAGGTCTATACCAGATTATGTAATCAGAGTTTCCAACGGAATGATAAATAATCCCTGCAAAACTGGAATATTTACCTATGTCATCATAATGATCAATTAACTTATTAGTAACAAACAGTTTGTCAGAGGTCTTATTTTTAATTTTAGCTATTAAATTTTCAATTTGTTCTTCGGTAGGAACCAGGCCGTTTTTGTATATTTTGCCTTTGCTAATAATCGATACGCCGGCTGCATTACAAATATTTAATAACTCAGGCACCTCTACTATAGTTTGAACTGATTCCTGCAAAAGTGGAAATTGCATCCCTGATAATTGCTCCAGAGCTAAAGCTGTTTGTTGGGCGTTCACATTTTCATCATTTGACTGGCGTATATCAATCTGTGAAGTAATAAATTGCCCCTGAAGCTTAGCAGCCAGTCTGATTTCAGGAGAAATATTTTTACTTGAATAATGATGGCATGCGATTAACCCCCATAATCTGTCATTATGGATAAGCGAAATGGTAAGCGTCGCGCCGACACCAATATTTTGTAAATATTCAACATGAATTGGAGATGTACTTCTTAATATCGAAAGACTTAAATCCAGATTTTTACCTTCTTTATCATCAACTGTAAAAATCGGAACTGGTACATAATCAACATCAACAATAAGTCTTAGCTGATTTTTTATATACAATTCCCTTGCCTGAGCCGGGATATCAGTGTGTGGGTAATGCAGTCCTAAAAATGGTTCTAAATCTTCTCTGCAGTTTTCGGCATAAACTTCACCATTATACTGTTCATCAAAGCGATAAATCATTACACGGTCATACCCTGTTATTTTGCGTGTTCCTTCAGCAACAAGGGCACACAAATCTTTGAGTGAAGTAGTATCATTCATCTGGGTTACAAACTGAATGGTCTGTGTGTAGACATCGGCGAGCTTTTCTTTACCTGCAAATTGGAATTCGGCTTCTAAAACATAAATATCAAAACTTTTGTGTATGCTGATTTGAAAAAACTTTCCAAGTAAATCAATTTCAAGGGGAAAAACATCCTTATTTTTGTCATTATTGATATATTCAAAAATTTGCTTTTCTGCTTTTGTTCCAAAAATATCACCAATTTTTTTTCCAAGTGCTTCCGTATGTGTAACGCTGACATACCACGAAATATTTGCGGTACAAAAATCTATTTTCCCTTCGGAAGTTAAACCAATCAGAAAACCATGTGGCTGGATTTTACCCGGTATATGAATAGGTTCATGTTCACAGTTCGTTAATGTAACAAGATCACGATTAACAATGTCTTTAATTTTCATTATTTTTCTATACTCCTAAAATGATTGTAAATACTATCAAAAGCATAGGTTGCTCCTTCTATGATTGCATTTCCACAATGATGATTCTCTTCATATTCTGACAAATAGCTGAGGAAGTTTTTCCAAAAATTACTTGTTGTATCTCCATAACCCTGAAAATAGACAGTTCCCTGACCATTGTCAAGACCCCGAATTTTTGAAATATTTTTTAATATAAATCTTCCGCCCAGACTGGAACCCTCTATAACATATAAAATTCCAAGAGCAAAAGGTACCGTGATTTCCTGAGTATCAAAAACAGAATTTGAATCCCTTTTATTAAATTTTAGAAAGTTTAAATCATCCTCGATGAGATGACTTTTTTTTCTTTCATGCAAATCAGTTATAATCTCTGATAATAATGGAAAAATAACATTTTCAGTGTTTTTATGAACATCATGCATCAGACTCAAATAATGAATGTAATCTGATATTTTCATGTGAGGAGACAGGATCGAGGCTGATATTGGCAGGCTTTCTAATTTTCTGTGGGAATCTGAAGTTTTATTTTTTAAATCACTAATAAAGGCTGAAGGTACTAAAGAAGTCAAATTTCCACTCATTAATTAACTAAATTATTTTATTTGGAGAGTTAAATTATTACTTCTCCTGACAAATGTAAAAAAAATGTTTTACTTCCGACAGAATAGAACCTTTGTAAACACTTCAAATTATGTTAATTAACAATACGCTTTAGCAAGCAATTTTGTTTAATTAATAAACTACTTTGTTAGACAAAAATAGTAACAATTAAATCAAAAAAAATCTTAATTTATATTTTAATAATGCTATAATAATTTTGATGTTTAAGAATCGTTTAAGTATTTTTAGTAAAATTTAAACTTTCGGAGTGTAATAATTATGAAACACTTTACTTACTTAATATAATAAAATTGGATTTTTAAAAATTAGCTTCGTATAAAATTAACATATCGTCATGTATTCAAACATCAGAATCTTAAAGGATATAATTGATAATACACCTTTGCCAATAGCGGTTTATACAGGTAGCAAATTAAAAATTGAATTAGCTAATACTGCTATGATAAAAACCTGGGGTAAGGGTGATAATGTAATAGGAAACCATTATCTCGATGTTCTTCCTGAGATCAAAAAAGAAGATTTCTTTGATCAGGCAACTACTGTACTTTCTACCGGAATTGCCTTTCATGGTGAAAACAAAAAAGTAGATTTGCTCATTAACGGTACTATGCGATCCCATTATTTCAATTACAGCTTCATCCCATTGTTTGATACGGATGGAAAAGTGTATGGTGTGATGAATACCGGAGTTGATGTTACTGATTTATACCTTGCCAAACAACAAATCCAAAGTATTGAAGAAAGACTGCGAATTGCTGTTGAATCATCCGGAATAGGAACTTATGAGATTGATTTACTAACTAAGGAGATTAAAACATGTGATAATTTCAATACTATCATGTGCAGTGAAAACACACCCAACATAGATGAATTACTGTCAAAACTTCATCCGGATGATTTGTTTGCCCGTGAAAAAGCGATTAAAGAGGCCAAGAATACAGGTCTTATAATGTATGAAACCCGAATAATAAATAAAACTTGCTCAAAATGGATTAAGGTTAGCGGGAAAATAATTTGCGATGAAAATGATTTGCCAATAAAGATTATAGGAAGTATCCTTGATATTCATGAACATAAACAGTTTCAGGAAGAGTTAAAGAAACAGGTTGAACAAAATACTCTGGAATTACGTCGGTCTAATGATGACTTACTTCACTTTGCTAACGTGGTAAGCCACGATCTCAGAGAGCCTGTGCGCAAAATTAAGATTTTCAATGGGCTGATTAAAAATGACAAAGGAGCAAATTTTAGTGAAAGTATTATTAAATATCAAAACAGAATAGATCAGTCTGCAGAGAGAATGCAAAATATAATTGAAGGGATTCTCACCTATTCAACTATGGATAAAAACAAACAGCCGTTTGAAAAAATTAACCTTAATGAGGTCATAGAAAGTATAAAAACAGATCTGGAACTGATTATAAATGAAAAAGACGCCATCTTAATCATTGGTAAATTACCTGTAATAGAAGGGGCACCAATCTTAATCAATCAGCTTTTTTACAATCTTATTCACAATGCATTAAAATTCTCAAAATCAGAAGAACCTCCTAAAATAATAATATCAGGAGAGGCAATAAAAATTGATGAAACTGACTCAGTTCAAATTACCATAAAAGACAACGGAATAGGACTTGACACGGCTTACGCTGAGAAAATATTTAATGCTTTTGAAAGACTGCACTCTAAGGATCAGTACGAAGGGAACGGCCTTGGATTGTCCCTTTGCAGAAAAATAGTTAAAAGACACCATGGCACAATTACAGCCACAGGTGAAATAAATAATGGAAGCGAGTTTACCGTAACGCTCCCTCTGAGACAAAAAAAAGATATTATGCAAAATACAGATATTTAACTGGTTTTAAAACAGTTAAATATCTGTATTTTAATTCTATATAAGTATTTATTTAATTTTTAACTTCAAAACTACGACCGAATAAGCTGGCAGTTTTATTTCTGCTTTTTCTCCTTTCAAATTATACACATTTTCTTTCGGGCTTATTTTTTTAGGTTCGGCAAAAGTATTTTCATCTTGTAAATTTGGACTTGTAAGCGTAATTACTGATCCTTTTGCTGCTAACTTGCTTCCTTTTAA
This sequence comes from Flavobacterium salmonis, assembly GCF_903819435.1. Taxonomy (GTDB): domain Bacteria; phylum Bacteroidota; class Bacteroidia; order Flavobacteriales; family Flavobacteriaceae; genus Flavobacterium; species Flavobacterium chungangense. The sequence goes on from NZ_CAIJDP010000079.1 coordinate 218,393, forward strand.
ATCAATTGTAATATCTTGTGATTTTACCGCTGTATTAACCAGTTTTATAATGATCTCTTTAGTATTTATATCTTTCACGGCAGATACATACAGATCATTTTGTCCGGTTAACGGTTTTCCTTCTTTGGTAATGTTTAATAAATCAGTTCCTTTATTGGTTGAAAATAATTTTTGAACATAATAATTAGCTGAACCATAAGCTTCCATATTATTGAACCAAATCATGTCCGGTGTCCACTGCCATGCATCTTCATGAGCCATTAACGGAGCATACGAGGTCATATTCACAACTTCTGCATTTCTTTCTAATCCGGTCATGAAAGCTGCTTCAGAAAAAGCACATTCCCAATTGTTTCTGTTATTTGGATTTGCTCCCGAAACACTTTGCGCAGCATATTCACCGGCAAATATTTTTGGTCCTTTTCTGTCGTAATTATCATAACGGGAAGCATTTTCCCTAAACCATTGTGGGCTTTTGTAATAATGTTCGTCTATCAATTCTGCGTTCAGTTTTTTAAGTTCTGCCATTGCAAAGTCAAAATGCTCACCATCAGGCGAAGGGCCGCTTCCTGAAACGATAATAATGTTTGGATATTTGGTTTTTATTGCTTTTTCAAAAACTTTATATCTTTCAATATAATCCGGTCCCCATTGTTCGTTTCCAACACCAATGTATTTAAGGTTAAACGGTTTTGGGTGTCCCATATCAGAGCGTAATTTCCCCCAAGCGGTATCTTCTGCCCCATTGGCAAACTGAATTAAATCCAAAGCGTCCTGAATGTAAGGATCTAATTCTTCTATTGGAGTCAATTCACCTGTGTTGTACTGACAAGCCATTCCACAGCTTAAAATAGGTAATGGTGTTGCACCAATATCTTCTGAAAGCTGAAAATATTCATAAAATCCTAATCCAAAACTTTGAAAATAATCCGGGGTCTGTTTATGGTTAAATTCTACATTCCAGCGGTTCATCATCGTTCTTCTATTCTCAATATCGCCCACCGATTTTTTCCACTGATAGCGATCTGCCAAAGTTCTTCCTTCTACAATACAGCCGCCCGGAAAACGCAAAAATCCCGGTTTCATATCATACAAAAACTGTACAAGATCTTTGCGTAAGCCGTTCTTTCTATTCTTCCATGTATCCTCAGGAAAAAGCGAAATCATATCCAGATCAATCGTTCCTGTTCCTTCAAAAGTTATCTTTAATTTGGCTTTTGCTTCAGTCTGAGTCGCTGTAAATTGTGCCGAATAACGCTTCCATTCATTTGAAGCAGGAACAATACTCGTTTCACCAATTACCTTTTTATCCTTATCAATAAGCTGAATAATTATTTTTTTGATAGCACTGTTATGATTGGCCGCCTTTAAAGAAAGATTGTATTTCGCATCTTTTTTTACGCCCATTCCTCTAAAACCTTCATTTATGATAGCATATCCTTTGTCATCATTTATAAGAACACGGCAGAAATTTGGATTGGTTTCGTTTTCTGATACCTTTATAGGAGTTGCAACACCCGAATTCATATTCAAAGATGACCTTTTTGTATTAGGCTGCTCCCATCCCATCAAAGGTTTTTCAAATTCAAAAGATCGGTTTTTAATCATTTCTGCATACAAACCGCCGTCTGCAGCGAAATTGATATCTTCAAAAAACAAACCAAACATAGTAGGCTGGATTTTGGTAATGGTTTTAGCAACGTCAACTTCTAAATTTGTTTTTTGTGCATGTACGCCAATACCACTGAATAGCAAACTGCCAATGATTATTTTAGTAATTATAGTATTTTTCATTTGTAAAAGGGTCAATAATTTAGTCTGGCTAATGTATTTAAAGTTTTACAATATTTTCGACTTAACTATTTTTAATAAAGAATTGTTCAGAAAAATGAAGATTTAATTTAAATAAGGATTATCCTCAGAGTTTTATAATTCCGATGAACGAGGAATCTTCGCAAGTAGCTCCGCAACGGTTATTAATCTTTGTCGAGCTTCTAATGGAGATTCCTCGTTCCTCGGAATGACAAACTAAGCGTAAAACTTATATAATTTTAATAATCCAAACTATGTAAACAATTGTTTTAAAATCTGTTACTTCGGGATTATTTTTTCACAGCCTCATATTTCTCCGGAAAAGCCGCTTCTCCATCTAAATTATTCACTTTCAAAATAGCTACATTTTTGCTTTCAACAGCATATTTAAAATAATCCGGTTTGTTTTTTCCCCAGGTTACTGAACAATTCTGAACTTTTATACTTTCTGCTGTATCAAAATAAAATCCTGATGTACTCCCTTTTACAAAACCGTCCAATTTTGAAGGGCGACGGTCGTAAACTCCTCCAGGAAAATTAGATGTTTTATCAATAAAAATATTAACGCCTTCAAAAACGATATTTTTTATTTTGTCTTTAGTTTCACCGCTAACATAAACTCCGTTCTCTCCAAAACACTGAATGTTGGCAAAAGAAATATTACTGATTGCCCCTACTTTTCCTTCTGTAGCCCCTTTCGGGAAACGCCAGTTGGCATCTTTGTGGTTTCCACTAGCACGACTATAAGCGGTTACATAAATAGGTTCTGCTTTCCCCCACCAGGTATCAGTCGTTAGCTGACCTTCGATAATCATATTCGAAAAAATAACATCGCTCACAGTTCCTTCATCACGATTTTGAATTCCTACGCCACGATTGCTTTTTTTAATGATGCAATTATTGAAAACTACCTGTCTGATGGCATCCATATTTTCTGAACCAATCTTAATAGCACAACTACTGCTGGTCATTGTGCAATTGGTAACCGTTATGTTTTCACAGGCACCAAATTCTTCAAATTCTCTTCTGTTTTTTAAGCAAATACAATCATCACCGCTTTCGATATAACAATCACTGATGCGGACATTTTTTGAATGATCCAAATCAATTCCGTCACTATTACGAACTTTTAAGCTGTTTAGTAATGTGATACCGCTAATGACTACGTCGTTACAGCCCACTAGATGAATGGTCCAATAAGCTGAATTTCCAATATGAACGTCTTTTATTCTTATATTCTTTCCTCCTATAATTGTCAATACATGAGGACGAGGGTCTAAAATATTGAAAGGTTTCAAAATGTAGGCATCCTCCTCTTCGGCTCCCATAAATGAGATTCCGTTTCCATCAATTTTACCGCTTCCGCTAATACTAAAGTTCTCTACGTTCTTTCCGCCAATCCAGATTGTACCTTCGCCTTTGTTTTCACGAAAAGCACTTTCAGTATATAATTTTTCATCAGGACTTGCTAAAATTTTTGCTCCTCCTTCAATATGCAGATCTACATTTGATTTTACATTAAAAGGTCCTGCCAAAAATATAAACGGAGCCGGAATCAATACCTGCCCACCTGTTTTACTGCAGGCATCAATGGCTTTCTGAATTGCAGCTGCATCATTAGTTTTCCCATCTCCTTTTGCTCCAAATTTTTTGATATCATATACCTTTTGCGATTCAGCAGTCAGTGAAATACAAAAAATGAGTATTGCAATTATAGCTTTTTTTATCATTTGCTTTTTATTTTATTAAAACTTCAAATCATAGTCTTTAAAAATATGAAAATCAGATTTATAATTATTTTATATAAACTTCAATCAGTTTTTATATTACCAGAAAACGGTATATAATGCAACTAATACTCCACTAATAATAAAGGAACCAATAATGAATTCTGAAGAAACTTTGAACATTGATTTATCTACTTCAATTTTATGAGCCTCAAGCTGGTTTTCAGATTGAGGGTTTAAAAGACTGATAGCAACCATTAAAAAGACTATTATAAAAAAAGAGATTGTCATTCGGTCTAAAAATGGATAATCAGGAAAAGCACCGTTTGTCCACATTGGAAGGAATTTTAATACTGCGGCAATTGGAACTGTAAGCAATGCACCTGCAAGTCCTGCTGTAGGAGTTGTTTTTTTCCAAAACATTCCTAATAAAAAGATAGCTAAAACTCCCGGAGAAAAGAAACCAACATATTCTTGTATAAACTGATATGCCTGATCTAAAGATTTTAAGGCCGGAGCAACAAGAGCTGCAATAAACATAGCCACTACAACGCACCATCTTCCGGTAAGTACCAGTTTTCTTTCTGTAGCATTTCTGTTAAAATATTTTTTATAAATGTCTAAAGAAAAAATCGTCGAAATACTATTTGCTTTACCTGCTAATGAAGCAACAATTGCTGCTGTTAAGGCTGCCAGAGCTACTCCTTTTAAACCTGCAGGTAATAGATTCATCAATGTCGGGTAAGCGTGATCCGGTTTTAAAACACCTGCAGCATCAACCATTTCTTGTTGAAACATTCCGTTTTGATGCATCACATACATGGCTATACCCGGTAAAACTGCAATAATTGGAACTAATAATTTTAGGAAAGCAGCAAACAAAATTCCTTTTCGTGCAGTTTTTAAATCGGCTCCCAAAGCTCTTTGAACAATGTACTGATTACAACCCCAATACGCCAGATTATTGATAAGCATTCCTCCTACCAATACTGAAATTCCTGGTAATTCAGCATAATGCGGATTTGATTTTTCTAATATCATATGCAAATGGCCCGGTGCTTCATCAGCTATAACAGAAAGTCCTTTTAAAATGTCTTTTCCAAAACCAAACTGTTCTGATAATAATGTTAAAGATAAATAGGTGGTAACCAAACCACCCAAAATTAGCACTATAACCTGAAACATATCAGTGTAACCAATTACTTTCATTCCGCCTAAAGTTACTATTACCGAGAATAAACTCAATCCAATCACGCAAAATTGAAAGCTGATGGGTGCGATTGAAGAAATAGCCAAAGCACCTAAGTAAATAATCGAAGTCAGATTTACAAAAACGTAGATCAGCAACCATATGATAGCCATTATGGTACTTACGGTTCCGTTGTATCTTTTTGCCAAAAACTGTGGCATGGTAAATATTTTGTTTTTAAGATAAACAGGTAAAATAAACATGGCCACTACAATAAGTGTTGCAGCCGACATCCATTCGTAAGAAGCAATCGCCAGTCCGATGGCAAAACCGGAACCACTCATTCCTATAAAATGTTCTGCCGAGATATTTGAAGCAATTAAGGATGCTCCAATCGCCCACCATGTAAGTGAGCCTTCAGCCAGAAAATAATCATTTGAACTGGTTGTTGCGTTTTTCTTGCTTCGGTAAATGTACATCCCATAGGAGGCGACAATCACAAAATAAATAAGAAAAACAATGTAATCTGCACTTTGTAAAGTATTCATAATGAGGCTTGTTTTTGGTTGATAGTTGTTAGTTGGTTGTTAGTTATTAGTAGTATAAACTTCCTTTAAATTTTTAAAAACCATTTTTTCTTATATAAAAAGTAAAGCAAAAGGAGCTGTATAAACGTTACCGATATGGTTATAAATACAGGTTGCCAAACAATTGGTGCGAATTTGATAAGTCCTCCAAATACAAAATCTGCAGTATGTTTAAAATTTACCACACCTTCGGCTGCCATGTAAATCAAAATCGAATTTGAGCCAATCAATAATAAAGGAAATGCCCATTTATGAAAGCCAAGCACATCGATAATCACGTAAAAAAAAGTAAAAAACAGAATACTGAATCCGCCAACAAAACAAACAAAAGAACTGGTCCATAAATGTTTGTTGATTGGAAAATCATAATTCCAAAGAAGTCCCACGCCTATTAAAACAATAGCCGCAACGACTAGTATCCCTATTGTTTTACTTACTGAAATAATGTTTGCTTGTTTCTTTAAAAAAGTCCCCAGAAACATTCCTAACAAAGCTGTGGAAACGGCTGGTATGGTTGAAAATATGCCTTCCGGATCATATACTGTGCTGTGCAGTCTTCCAGGAAGTAAAAGACGGTCAATGTATCCTTCAAGTGATCCTTCTGCAGTTAAATCACCTGCTCCAAATCCGGGAACAGGTATTAGTTTCATGGCTAAATAATAACCAATCAAAATTCCTGCAAACCAGATAAGCTGCTTTTTTAAATCAAAATTCAAGTAAATCAGTCCGGCAAAAAACCAGGCAATTCCGATACGACCTAATACGCTTGCAAAGCGGGTTTGGTCATACCCGTCAAAACGCAATAATCCGTTGACTATGAATCCAAGAAATACCAGAATGCAAGTCCTTTTTAACATGGACCAGTATATTTTTTTCTTTTCATTTGACGGAAGTTCACTTGGTGCGATTACTCCTGCCTGTTTTATTTTTTTATCGAAAGAATACGGCATCGAAACCCCGGCAACGAATAAAAATACAGGAAAGATCATATCATAAAACGTAATACCATCCCAGTCTGTATGATGTAATTGTGAAGACATCCAGACAAAAACCGGGATTGGTGCCGCTTTGGCCAGAGCGTGAATGATATGTTCACCGCTCATAATCCAAAACATAACAAATCCCCTTAGAACGTCTAAAGAAACTAATCTGTCATTTGTAATAATTTTGCTCATAGGGGATATATTTTAAAGCATATTTTACCTGTTGATTCCTCCACAGAGTATCAACTTACTGTTTTGTTTTATTCGTATTTATTGATTTTCAACGCTATTTTCCAAAATTTTGGAAGTCACTATTTTTGATGATTTGAAATTTTACAACCGTCACGTTCAACAGAATGAACGTGATCGGGTGTAAAAACTGAAATATTTAAAAATTGAATTGGGGGCAGATTTTGGCAACCTTTTTAATTCTGATTTTACTCTATTGGTTTTATAACAAATCCGTAACTATATTCATTTTGTGTAAGCTGATATTGTTGATGCGGAGGTAATCCCCAGCTGTTGTCTCCTCCTAATCCTCGTTGGGTTAAGTCAACACAAACTACCACTTCATTTCTTGGAGTAATATCACTGGAGTGAATATTCTTTTTAGAAATTCCTCCGTCAAAATCACTCGGATAATTATTCAGTGTGCTGATTCCTAATGGCTGCAGACCTTTTATTTCCAGTCCTTTTCCTTTATTATTTAAAAGTGAAAACCAGCGAACATCTGTTTTATATCCATTTTCCTGCGGGCGTGTGTAAGGCACATATTGATCTGCCACTTTACTTTGATAAATTCCTTTGAAAGCCGCTGTGTTTCTGTCAGGATAATTTTCTAAAGGGCCTCTTCCGTAGTAATCCAAATTTTCAAAATTGTTTTTTAAGACGAAAAGCATTCCAAAACGAGGCATTTCAGGTAAAGTGTTGCTGCCTTTTTTGAATGAAGACTGAACTTCTAAAGCGCCATCATTATTTAGCGAATATTTGATTATATAATCTGAAAAAACATCGTTAAGCTTTAATTTTGCGGTCACATATTTTTTCCCGTTTTCCTCTATAACCTGAATATTTTCTAAAGTGGTATTTTTTCCGGCTGTTCTCCAGACATTACATCTAATCTGCATTTTATTACCAATATCATTATCTGTCGGTGCTCTCCAAAAATTAGGCTCCGGATATTGTTTAAAGTATTCCTCACCCTTCAAACTATAATTCGAAATCAATCCTGTTGTCTTACTGATTTTAACAATAACATCTGCTGAACTCAAAACAAATACGTCTTTTTCTTCATTAATTTTTGAAGAATTCGTCGATTCAGCTTTCGCAAAATAGGTATCGCTTTCAATCACAAATTGTTCTCTTGCCACTTCAAAATGCTCAGGTAGTAATTCAGAACCCGTTTTAGTATATGCAAAAACATTCAATAAATATTCAACTCCTTCTTTTGACTGTAATTTTGGCAAATCAATTTTGAATTGTTTTTTTGATTTTGGGTTAAGGGTAACATCAAGAGCACCTTCTTTAATACTTTTTCCGTTTTCTAAAATTTGATATTTAAAGTCGTATTTATTCAAATTAGTGAATCCAAAATCGTTTATGATTTCAATAACTCCATTTTTGACATCAATACCTTGAAATAAAATATCCTGATATACTTTTTTAACTTCAAATGCTCCGGGATGTGGTGTTCTGTCTGCAAAAACCAATCCGTTATGACAAAAATTTTCATCATTCGTGTAATTTTGGCCACCCATATCACCACCGTATGCCCAATATTCGCGCCCTATTTCATCTTTCATTTTAAATCCCTGATCCACCCAGTCCCATATAAAACCACCCTGCATATTTCTGCTTCCGCGAATGATATCCCAGTATTGCTGAAAATTCCCGCTGCTATTGCCCATAGCATGCGAATATTCACACATGATATACGGACGTGTAACTTCTTTACGTGCTGCATATTCCTTCATGTATTCAATAGTTGGATACATCGGGCAGACGATATCGGTATTTTCGTTTTCTTTCGCCTGTTCAAACTGAACCAAACGCGTATTGTCTCTCTTTTTTATCCATTTGTAGGCTTCATGAAAAACAGGTCCGTTGGCACTTTCATTACCTAATGACCAAAGAATTACCGATGGCGCATTTTTATCTCTTTCCACAAGACTATAAATTCTATCAAGATGTGATTCTTTCCATTCCGGAAGATAGCCCGGATTAGTTTTTGGATTCATCCAAATTAGAGGCTGTCCCTCTACTCCCATTCCGTGGCTTTCAATATTGGCTTCATCTACCAGAAACAAACCATACTTATTGCAAAGTTTTACCCATAAAACATTATTCGGATAATGACTGCAGCGAACCGAATTGATGTTCATCTGTTTCATCATCTTGATATCTTTCATCATGGTAGCTTGGTCCTGATAATGACCTGTTTCCGGATTATGTTCGTGAATATTAACTCCATGAACCATTAATCGTACACCGTTTACCAATAATTGGCCTCCCTTTAATTCTACTTTTCTAAAGCCGATTTGGGTAGAAGTCGTTTCGATAATATTGTCTTTTTCATTTTTTAGCGTCAGGACTAAAGTATACAAATTAGGAGCCTCACTACTCCATAATTTTGGACCGGAAACATTTTGAGAAAAATTAATAGTCTGCGTTTTATTGGCTTCAAAATTTACAGGCAATTCTTTAACAAAAACAGTTGCGCCTAAAGCATCAACCAGTTTAGCGGTTAGCTTTTGATTGTTTACAGCAGAAGAAGTAAGGTTTTTTAGACTTACTTCAACATTTAAACTTCCATTTTTGTAATTGGTATCTAAATTAGGTTTTGCAAAAAAATCAGCAATTCGAATATCATGGGTACTGTACAAATACACGTTCCTGTCTATGCCAGAAAGTCTCCACATATCCTGATCTTCCAGATATGAACCATCACTCCATCTGTATACTTCTACAGCAAGATCATTTTTACCTGGTTTGAGGTATTTCGAAATATCAAATTCGGCTGGGCTTTTGGTATTTTCCGTGTAACCTACTTTTTCTCCGTTTACCCAAATGTACATGGCTGATGTTCCTGCTTCAAAATGAAGATAAACATGCCTTCCCTTCCAGTTATCAGGTAGTACAAAACCTCTTTTATAGGAACCTACCGGATTATCCCAATGATTGATAAAAGGCGGATTTTTTTCAAAAGGATAGGTAATATTGGTATAGATTGGTACACCGTAACCATTTAATTCCCAGTTAGAAGGCACCTGAATCTCGTTCCAGTGCAGCGTGCTAAAATCTGTTTTATAAAAATCTTTTGGCCTTTGGTCTGGTGTTGGGGACCAGGAAAATTTCCATTTACCATTTAGGGAAAAATACCATGGTGAGTTTTCATATTGATCGCTTACAGCAGATGCTTCGTCTGCATAAGGGAGAAAAGACGCTCGTGCCGGTTCTCTGTTAATCTGAAATACTTGCGGATTCTCCCAGTCATTTCTGTCTTTTTCCTGTCCTACAGCACCTGAAACAAAAATTACTAACAGACCAAATAAAAATATTTTCGTTTTGATTTTTTGCATTTATTCTATTTTAAATCTTCCCAAAGAGGAAGAATTACAAAATTTTAAGAAATAGTAAATTCCGTTTAGAAATTTAATTTTTCCGGCAAATATTTAGCTACTAATTCTTTATAGTATGGCAATAATGCTTTAACATCTGGTTTAACAGGCGCTTTTGTATATAAATCGTACGGGTTGAATTTCCTTACCCAGTCGAACATTTCTATATCTTTCTCATTCATCAAATGTGCATAGGCATTCTCTTTATGCTGCGAATAAAATGAATGGTAGCGAATCATATATAAAGCCGGATCCGGTAAATAATCTTTCATGATCTGGTACAAATATTCATCGTGTCCCCAGCTCATTTTTACATTATCAAGACCGCAATTTTCTGTGTAAACTCCAAATTTGGTATTGAATCTTTCATCAGTATAATCCGGATTTTCTTTGAAAAATTCAGGATAAACAATCTTATCTGAATACGCACAGCCAACCGGAAAAGTATCTCCCACAACTGCCCACTGCGGTTCTCCAAACAAACATAAAATCTTGCCCAGATCATGTATAAAACCTGTAAGTACAAACCAGTCCGGATGACCGTCTGCCCTGATCGCTTCTGAAGTCTGTAAAAGGTGCTGTGTCTGGTCTAAGTCAATATCCGGGTCGCTGTCATCAACAAGGGTGTTCAAAAAATCTACTGCTTCCCAAATTGACATTTGTTTTTTATTGAACTGTAAAAATTCCTGTTCTTTGCTACACACAAAATCATATGTCTGATAGGTGTGGTTTATTCTGTAAAACTCTCTAACGGTTTCGACTCTTTCTGAATCTACATAATTTCTAAATTCTTCTTTTTCTTTAACGGGCTCAGACGGATCCGGATATCGGATTAACAAATCATCTTCCCACTCATCTAAATTATGCAATGGATTATCAGTGTCTATATGCTTTTTCATAAAGATTTAAATTAAAAGTTATAAGACAAAAATAGAATTACATATACAGATCAAAATGGATTAATACATCAAAAACATGGATAGAATTTAATTTTGTATGAATTTTACATTAATAAATTTTGAAAAATAAATTCTAATACTGAAAATCCCAAATTCCAATAGCTCACTGAGATTGGAATTTGGGATTTACTTTTTTTAATTGAAAAATTTAAAAAATTGGTATTTATTTTTAGTTTATAAGCTTACTTGGAGGAAAACCAAACTGCTTTTTGAAACATCTGCTAAAATATAACGGATCATTAAATCCAACCATATTGGTTACTTCAGAAACATTATACTTTTTTGTTTTCAGCAATTCAGCCGATTTTTTCAAACGGATGGTTCTAATAAATTCATTAGGAGCCAAATCGGTTAATTCTTTAATTTTTCTGTATAGTTTAGAAGAACTTACTCCTAATTTATCGCATAAAAATTCTGTTGACAAGTCCAGTTCACTTAGATTACTATTAATTAAACTGGTGATCTTTTCCATAAATTCCTCATCAATTGGCGAATGCGTCAGCAGGCTGACTTTGCTTTCTACTTCACCGGAAAATTTCACCTTAAGTTCTAATCTTGACTTAATAATATTTTCAATAACCGTTTTTAATAATAGTGGTTCAAATGGCTTCACCAAATAACCATCGGCCCCCATATCATATCCTTTTACCTTATCTACATTTTCTGCAAGTGCCGTTAACAACACTACTGGTATATGGCTGATAAATTCATCACTTTTCAGTTCTCTGCAAAATTCTAAACCGTCCATAACAGGCATCATTACATCAGCCACACACAAAATTGGTTTAATTTGTCGACAGATTTTAAGCCCTTCTTCCCCATTTTCGGCATCATAAACTTTATAATAATCAGATAAATAATCGACGAGATATTTTCTAAGTTCAATATTATCATCAATTACCAATATCTTTTGCTTCAATTCTGTATTCTGAATTGTTTTCTTAACCGATTTCTCAGGAATCAGCATACTTAAGTTGTCATTTTTTAATGCATATTCAAATACTTCCTTGCTTTCATAAGAAAGACGGTCTATAGGAATTTCAACCCTGAATGTACTTCCTTTTCCGAGTGCACTTTCAACTGTTATAGTTCCTTTATGAATGGCTACTAATGATTTAACCAACGACAAACCAATACCCGATCCGGTATTATGAGCTTTACTATTGGTAGCCTGATAAAATCGTTTAAAGATTTTTTCCTGACTTTTTAAAGGAATACCAATTCCGTCATCAATAACTTCAAGAATTAAAATTTCCTCGGTACTGCTTTTTAGTCTGATAAATAAATCTACATTGCCATATTTATTGGTAAACTTCAATGCATTAGATAAGAGATTGTATAGAATTTTATCATACTTATCATTATCTACCCAACCTGTAATATCTTCGTTTTCAGCAATGAAATTTAATTTAATTTTCTTATTGTATGCCATTTCTTTAAAGGAATCAAAGATATTTTTAGAATAGGTCAGAATATCTGTTTTTGAAACTTTAAGTTTTAATTCACCTGACTGCGCTTTTCTAAAATCAAGTACCTGATTCACGAGATTCAACAATCTGCTGGCATTTTGATAAATAAGATTGTACCTGCTTTTTTCATAATCTGTCGCATTACTGCTTTCATCCAATAATTGCTTGGCAGGACCTAAAATAAGCGTTAACGGCGTTCTTAACTCATGCGAAATGTTAGTAAAAAATCGAAGCTTTTCATTATTCAGTTTTACATCATGCTCTCTGTTTACTTTTTCGGTAAGTAATTCCTGTTTTAACCGGATACGATTTTTAATTTCTCTTCTGATAAAATAAAAAATAGAAACCAGTAACAAAAAGAGCAATAAAAAGGATATAGGCGTTAACCAAAAAGGCGGAAGAATTTTTATTTGATACGAAACAACTTTACTCCAGTGACCATCACTATTACTGGATTTTATTTTAAATACATATTTGCCTGGAAAAAGGTTAGTATACTGAACTGTTCTTGAATTGCTGTTTGCGGTAATCCAATGTTTGTCAAAGCCTTCAAGCATATACTGAAACTTATTCAGTTTTTCGTTTGCAAATGACGGAGTCGAAAATTGTAATGAAAAATTACGGTTTTTATAATTGAGTTCAACCTTTTTACCATAATTCAATTCTTTTGAAAGCGGAATATCTCCGTTAATTTCCATTTCCGGAAAGATTTCTTCATTCTGAATTTTAAATTCGGTAATAACAGGTTCTGGCGACCAGTTGTTTCTCTTCATTGTTTGTGGAGAAAAAGAAATAACACCGTTTTTACCTCCCAGAAAAATTGTAGAATTATTAAAATTAAAAAAACCGCTTGAGCTAAAAACATCCAGCCTGTTTCCACTGTTTACATGGTAAATATTAATCTCTTTTAAATCAGATTTTACCCAGGCAATGCTATTATTATTGATATTTAGCCATAAATTTCCGTTTGCATCTGATAACATATCTGTAATCCATGTACCGGAGATTTCCTTAAAGTTTTTTATTGTTGTAAAAGTGTTTTTTTTAGAATTGTACAAACATAATCCAAAACGTGTTGATGCCCATATTTTACCTTTTTTGTCAATCATAATATCACTCACATTGTCCTCATTGGGTAATCCGTTTTCTTTTTTAGAAAGGGATTTGTAAGTTTCTATTTTACCTGACAATGGATTGTATTTTACAACGCCTGTTTCTGTTGCAAACCAAACATTATTTTGAGCATCTTTTTCTATGGCATTTATTTGAAAACCCGGCAATAATTTGCCTTTTGAAGCCTGTACTTCTAAAGTTTGTGTATTTAATATAACAGCTCCTTCTCCAAACGAACCTACCATTAAGGATTGATTTCCTATTTTATTGAAAGCAAAAATTGGCGATGTATCAAAACCAAGATTGATTTCTTTTGATGAATTGGTGCTGTAGTTGTACACCATCATTCTGCCATCCCAAAGACCGCAATAAAAAATTTTGCCGTCTTCAGAATAAATACTGGATATATCGATTGATTTATTGTACAAAGGCGTAAACCCTTTTCCGTTTGAAATAAAAAGTCCGTTATGACTGGTAACCACAATTACTTTTCCGTCGTATGTTTTAGAAAACCCTCTTATACGAGGTGCCTGATTGCCAATGTAGCGGGAAATATCTTTATTAAGTGTGAATTGGTTTTCGTATGGATCAAACTTGTCGAGACCGTCTTCTGTCCCAATCCATAAAACTCCTGCACGATCAAAATATAAAGCAGAAATTAAATTATCAACGATAGATGTATCATCTGACAAGACTGAATAATACCACTTGTAAATACCCTTTTGGATATCTTCTAATTGGTTGCAAACCAACAAACCTCCTAAAGTTCCTACCCAGTATTTCCCATCCGGAGCCTTAGCAACTGATAAAAAATAAGGGCCTAAATTACCTCTGATTTCTTTGTTTTCAATATATAAATTTACAAATTCATTCTTTTTTTTATCTAATTTGTAAAGTCCTTTTCGGGTTCCCACAAAAATATCGGCTTTAGCATCTTCATAAATAAAATTGATGTAAGGGTTTTTTTCAGTCGAATAAGGTACAGAAAGCGTATAATTATTCATTTTTACGATTGTTCCTTTGCTGTCGAAAGTTATTTTGGCAACAGATCCTTTATCATAACTTCCTACCCAGATATTTCCTTTTTTATCTTCGAAAATTTCTTTTACATAATCAAAACCTTTTATTGGAATCTTTTCGAACCTGTTTTCATTCAAAAAAAACATATAAAGCCCCTGATTTTTAGTGCCTACCCAAACTCTCTTGAATTTATCTACATATACCGATCGTATTTCGCCTTCGGGCAAACTGTTTGGGTCATTTTTTTTAGGCAAAAAAGTCACAAAAACATGCGTGTCCATTTTAAAAAGCGTCAACCCTTTTCGCGTTCCTATCCATAAATGGTTTGATGCTTCATCTAATTCTAATGCTGTAATATCATCATTGTACAATTTATTATTACCCGGTGATGAACTCATGTAGGTTTTGAATTGATAACCGTCAAAACGATTCAATCCAAAAAAAGTTCCAAACCACAAAAAACCTTTTTTATCCTGCACAATATGCCTAACCGAATTATGTGACAATCCGTTGTTGTCATTATAATGCGTAAATTTTATATTCTGCGAATGCGAATAGTAAAAAATAAGTAAGGTAACTAATCGTAAAAAAGTATTTTTTTTCATAAAAATGAATTATAAAATGCAGATGTGGTTTTGGTTAAAATAAAGTTAACAAATTTTAAGGATTTATGCGCTCAATCTGATTTGTTTTTAAGTTAATCTTAAAATGATTTGAAGGTTTACCATTCATTGTTTTCAGAAATATTTTTGCCCATAAAACCAATTTTTCATTACCGGATTTTTCTAATTGTCCGCAAACCATTTTGTACTGTTTTAATCTGCCGGAGCCAATTTCCGGAATGGCTAATTCATCAGCATTTTTCAATCGGTAGAAATCGAAAATCATATCAAAACCTGTCCAGGATTCGAAATCTTTTACAACCAGTGAATTTGTTTTAATTTGTGTGTCAACTTCTGCATTATTTTTATTTATATACAATAAATCTGCTCCTGAAAGTTTTAAAAGTGATGTAGAAAATTCAACAGGAAAATCTTCAGGCAAAAAACGAAGCCTCACCAATTCTTTTAAATGCCATTTTGTAAAGTCTTCATAATCTTTTGTATTAAGAATTTCTTTGTTCCAAATAGTGTTGCTTTTTATATTTTGTAAATGAGCATATTCCTCATTATAAAAAGGGAACAAACTATTAAACTTTGCAACTTTGCCAATCACCACAGTCTGTACTTCAAGAATAGCATCCTTATGAATAGTAAGTATTTTATAAGCTGGCATATAAGCCGCCAGTGAAGGTGTCTGGATATTAAATAATGTATTCTTGTTTGAAGTAGTTCGCACTCCGGTATCGTTGATGTGCATGTGTCCGCCAAAATGAACCTGAATTCCGGCATCGGCAAATATTTGGGCTACTTCTTCATTTGGAACTCTTGATAATTGCAATTTGTTCGAACCAAAAAGTAATTTTAATTCTGGCGATGCATCATCGTTAAAATCAATCATCGGATAATGGCTAAAGGCAATTAAGGTTTTTCCTTTTTGTTTTGCTTCCCCAGCAACCTTTTTAACCCAGTTGATCAAATGTTGTTTATAAATAAGCACATTATTATAACCAACACTGGCTCCTGAAAAATCATGCGGATCATTCGGCAGACCGGATAATTTTTCATTCGGGACATAAGCGTTGGCGTCTATAGCCAATAGCCAGACTCCTTTTATGGGCTCAACGAGATAACTAGCATCCGGAAGAAATAAATTGGTATTTTTGACAGGATAAGTTCTTTTTGCTAAATCAGATTCTGCAAGCGCTTTTTCGAAGTTATAACTTTCATAATTATAATCTGAAAATGGAGTTTCCCAATACAAATAGTTTTTTTGTGGAAAGAATCCAAAGGCCTGCATTTCATTCAGGGTTTCCTTGTATCCCCAGTTTTTAATATCTGCCGTAATGATGGGTTCTAACTGATTTTCATGTTTAGTCAGGTTGTTTTTAGAACTGCTGATAATTTGTTCTTTTCCTTCTTTCCCCAAAAAATCGGTTTTAACGGCTTCCTGAGCAAAAGGTTTTACTGTATCGTGATTTCCGGTGGTTACAAAAAATGACATACCGTATTTTTTCGAATACTCATCTAATATTTTCCTCAATCCACGTACATGAACCGGCTGCCCATCATCACTAAAATCACCCGGAAGAACAACTTGTTTGATTCCTCTTTTTGCAATATTATTTAAGGCTTCCAGAAAAGCAAAATAGTTTTCGTTGAATATTCGGGTGGAATGCAATTGGGCATTCATTGTCCTGATATTGGCATATTCCCCGGTCACCGGATTTTGGATTCCCTGATAATTATTGTCTTCAAATTTTGCAAAAATATCCTGTAAATGTGCATCGGCTATAAAAGCGATCTGCACATTTTTTGTTTTTGTCTGCTGTGATTTACAGGCAGAAAGTGAAAGGAGAAACAGTACAAAAACGAATATTCTTAACATATAACTTTTTTTATTTAACACATAGAAACATAGATTTAGTAAACTTAAAAAAGGCGTTTCACTGATTTTAAAACACATAGTTGCCAATATTAAAAATGTCATGATGACACCTTTAAATCGTATATATATTATTTTTTCAAAACGTTTCTTACTTACCCTCTATTTCAAGTTTTTGTCCCAATAACTGATTTTCCAGCGTTGCTGAAACTACATTTTTAAAAACGATTTGTTTGTGCTTTTGTTCAGGAAGATTTATTTCCTGCATTTTTACATTTTGAACATCATCAAACACAAACGCCGGTCTGAAATCAGAATCATCTAATATAAGTTTGATATTTTTCATACTTATTCCGTTCGCGTGCCTTACATACAATCCATAAGCAGGCAGTTCACCAAACATAGAAAATTCAGGGTAATCCTGAACAGCTTCAGGAATCTGATTCAAACGGTTTAGCGGAATATACGCCATTCCTTTTGAGGATCTTCCGGGATACTTGATTTCGATGTTTTCCAAAACTACATTTTCAATATTATGCCCTTTCAAACCCACAATCGATGATGGAAAAGGGTTATGAAAGAAATCAACTTCAGGGCCTCTCAGGTCATAATTAATGTCCGGACGATCAAAAGGTATTTGTACTTTTATGTTTTTTATGCTAACATTCTTTATAGTTCCGGGTTTATCTCCGGTTCGATTTCCTAAACGTATAAAAATAGCATTGCCTGTATTAATGGCATTTATGTTTGAAACCTCAATGTTTTCTATAAAAGCACCGTCAACAGATTCTATTGCAATGGCAGAACGAAACGTATCATAAACCTTAATGTCTCTAATGGTAACGTTTTTGAATCCGCCAAAAGAAGCGGTACCAAATTTTATAGCACTGGCGCTGGATCTGATGGTACAATTGGCAATATAAACCGAATCATTATAAAACCCCGGGTAGTAAGATTTTAAACATATTCCGTCATCGGCAGCGTTTATATCGCAGTTGGTTACCATTACGTTTTTACAATCTGTAATATCTATTCCGTCATTGTTCCAATAGGAACGGTTTATTATTTTGAGATTATCCAAAACGAGGTTTTTACATAATTCAAAAGATAATCCCCAACAAGAGGCTTCTCCTGCATTCAATCCTTCAATTGTAATATTTTCACATTGGGAAAAACGAAATAGTTTTGGCCGCATGGTTTCGTTTGGCCTGTTTCTGCGAAGGCTGTATTTAGGATCTACTGCGATACCGGCATGATGAAGGCTGTCAATATTCAAAGCCAGTTGTAAACCCTGACCATCAATTGTTCCTTTACCTTTTAGTGAAATGTTTTTGGCTTTATGAGCAATAATCAAAGCCATTTGGGAATTGTCATCTTTTTTGGGAGAATCAGGTCTTCCTTCAAAAGTCATATTAGGATAGTCTTTCGGATTTGTACTTCCAAGCAATACCGATCCTTCTTCAAAATACAAGGTTACATTGCTTTTTAGAATAATACTTCCGGATAAAAAGTTTCCTTTTGGAAAAACTACACGGCCTCCTTTATTTTTAAAAGCGGCATCAATTGCTTTTTGGATTGCAATGGTACTAATCGTTTTTCCGTCTGCTTTGGAGCCATAGCTCGTAATTGAAAAATCCTTTTGAGCTTTTTGTGCGTTCGACTCAAAACCAAAAGCGAAAAGATGGATTATTAAGGAAATAAAAAACAGTTTTAGTTTAATTTTTGACATTTTTATTCTTTTAGAAAATACCGTCAAACAAAAAAATTAAACTAAAACTGCTTGTAAAAAAATAAAGAAATCTTACTTTTTAATGTAAGCTTCTAATTTATCTAAAGTGTTAAGTTCTGTCTCTCTTGCGCAAGAGGATATAATTTTTGTTTCTAAGTATTTTGCTGGTTTAGAAATTAACAAATATTGTGTTCCATCGTCATTCGTTTTTACATAATCTTTAGGATTGTACATGATAGCAGCACCAACTTCAACGATTTCTGCTGCTACATCTTCTGGATGTTTTCCCCATACGGCGATGTAATTAGTTCCTTTTTTAGTTTGAAAATCTTTAAAATAATTTACTCCGGTAACAAATTGTACTTTTTCTCCATTTAAGCTAAAAGCTTCCACTTTTGCCTCTCTTTTTCCTGAAAATACAGTAACACGAACTAAAATATCTACTTTTTTTCCTTTGTATGGCACTCCTCTTGAAATCATTTCCATCCATGAAGTCGTATCTGTTTTTCCAACACGAGCCAAACGGTTTGTAACAGGATTCAATGGCACCACTTTTTCACCGTCCCAAAGCTTTACACCGCCTAAACCACTGGTTGCTGCTACTTTATAATAATCAGCTCCCCATCCTTCTTTTTGCTGTTCAGGAGTTGGATACCAATTAGCTTTTTTCAGTTCTAAACCTGCTTTTGCTTTATTGTACACATCAATAGCCACTTTATCGCTAAAATAGATTCTCAATGCCATCCATTCGTTTTCAATTGCCGGTCCGTGATGCCCGATTGTTTTGTACAAATCTCCTGATTCTGAACCTATATCTGTTAAATACGTTATTTTATCAGACTTCATATACAAACTGGTGTCTGTATTATTTTGTGCAAAACCAATACAGCAAAACAGCAAAGCAGCTAAAAATGATAATTTCATAATTTCAATTATTTATAAGATTAATTTAATTTCCGTAAAAATAAAACAACCTTTTAATAATACAGCAACATTTTTTATAATATTAACTCGTTTAGTGGAATTAAAAATGAATGTCAGACTGAGTCCATTGGCTTTGCTTAGGATAAAATCAGTCGAAGCCACTAAATTTCATAAGCCTTCGACACAGCTCAGGATGACATATGCTTTCAATTAAATCAAACAAGTTAAATATTTAAGAAATTATCATTTTATGATGAAATGGCGTAAATCCTGTAATGTAAACATGTTCACCGTTTGTTCGTAAACTTCCCTGATGATACGTATACTCCTCACTATCCAGATTTTCTATGTTTAAATGTTCACATTTTCCGGGACCAAATTGTATGCTGTCTGATCCTACAGAGAGTGCTCCCTGTCCGGATTTCAGGAAATAATTCTTTTTTTCATCCAATGTTGCTCCGATTATATTGCTTCCTTCTTTAAAACACATTTCTATCGTTACTTCTACATTTGGAGGACCGTCTACTTTAAAATCAAGACTTAATGTCCCGTTATCTTCTGCGATTTCAATGACAGTTGTCTGCGTTTTTACGTTGCTTTTTATACGGGAATCAAAATCCATTTTATTCCAAAAACGTCCGTCAGGTGACTCTGATAATTTGTAATCGCCATCTGCTTTTCGAAATTCTTCAGCAAGAGGCTGATAATAATCGGCTTCTTTGGTTTCCTTCAAAATGTATTTATTTCCTTCTCTTACAATTCCATCACTGCTGAAATAGCCCATTCTGAAAAATGAGGTAGAAAGACGCATGTATTTAAGTATAGCCTCCCCTTTTCGATACATTAAAAAATTCGGATTTGAAGATCTCCCTGAAACAATCATTACCGGTTTGTCATTTCCGCCAAATAAGGTTACAGATGTTTTGCCACGTCTGATTCTAGCCAGATTTGAAATGGCAAAAAACTTTTCGAAATCATTTACAACCGTGGTGTCAACAGTAATTTTTTTTCTGAGTTCTTCATTTTCCATAAAAAAAGCAAGCGAACCTGATAAAATATCTGTGGCAAAAGCCGGAAGATTTTCAATCAGATTTGCCATGTGCGCAAACATTGGATTTTTTGTCCGGATTGCCATATAACGATACTGGAGATAAAAGTTCGTCACCTTTAAATCCATAAACTGATCTTGTCTTTTTGAATCAACCGTAACCAAATCACCGTTTGATTCTGTATAATAAAAATAAGTAATCAGGTTTTTATTTACTATCTCTAATAACTCCGGCCTGTTTAACAATCTGGACATGGTAATTAAAGCCTTGTCTATCACGGCAGAGTAAATTCCGCTTCGTTCAGCATAATGTCCGTCTTGATTCATATAAATTCCTTCGGCCAGCCATTCATCAATTCTTTGCACATATCTGATATCAGGAAACAACGAATTAATATTGGCCAAAGCAGCACAAATCACCCATCTGTGATTAGGGGTATGAACGCCTCCGGTAACCATAGCCTCGCCTGCATTCAGAATAAATTTTTTCAATTTATCCTTTAATTGAACTAGATCAGCTTGTTTATTATTTTTTAATATTGCTGCTGCCGGACAAATATATTCCAGAATAAAGGCAGTATCCGGTGGAGATTGCCTGTTTCCTCCTGCGTCTAAGGTACCGTCCCTGTATTGTTCTTTTAACAAAAAGTCTATTGCCTCATTCAGTTTTTCAGCGAGTATTTTTGATTTATAATATTCTGAATCTGAATTAGACATTGAAGCAGTCATAATGGTTATTGAACTTGCAACACCACGAAAACTACTGAGTTTGATAGCAGAATCAAAAGGTGGTTTATTCAATATAGATTTAACTTTTGCGTCATTGTTCAAAATGAGCTTTTTCATTAACTCTGTATCTTCTTTAACTTTGCTGTTATCAGATAGCATATCATTTGCAAAAACGATATCACTAACCA
Source organism: Flavobacterium salmonis (assembly GCF_903819435.1). Lineage (GTDB taxonomy): Bacteria > Bacteroidota > Bacteroidia > Flavobacteriales > Flavobacteriaceae > Flavobacterium > Flavobacterium chungangense. The sequence continues at coordinate 239,971 of NZ_CAIJDP010000079.1, forward strand.
GAGCTCCTGCTAATGTGAGGCTTGATAATCTAATAAATTCTCCACGACTCATTTGATTTTTCATGCTGTTGTTTTTTTATCATTCAACTTAGTTACTTCTGAAATTATAATCAAACTACTTGTCTACGACTTTTACTAATACCCAATTGATACCCAATGGATTTTTGGTTATTTTACAGATTAAAGGAAACTCCGGATTTTTTACGATCCACATTTCGGTTTCATCAATTTGTGCAATTACATGTAAGGTATCAACCGTTTTTCCTTCAATCAACACATTGCTGTTTTCTGAATTCTGATCTAAAACATAAGTGGTATTGTTGTAAATGAATTTATTATTTTTTAATAATTCCTGATAAGCCGACTGCGAAATCATAAAGAAAGTCTCTGTTGGTTTTAAGTTCAAAACGGGTTCAGATTCTCCCTGGTTATAGCTTAATTCAGTACCGTTTTTTAATGCTTCAGGCAAGGTAATAATACTGCTTTTTACACCTCTTGTGTCCAGATCTAAAACCAGTTTATTATTATCTGTTTTAGACGTCAGTTTTAGAGTTCTGGTTTGACCGTGCAGCTTACAGATATAATGTAATTCTGTATTGTTTTTAATTGTTGGAATATAATTTTGTGCGGTTACCATTTGAAATATTCCACACAAAAGAACAGTAAAGATTGCATTTTTCATTGGTAGTTTATTTTGTTGGTGGTAAAATTGTAGTTCCCCAGGCAGAAGGCTTCGAATCCATTTCAAGGACCAATTCTCCTCCCTTAACAATATCATCGTGCAAAATCCAGGCTTTATTATAGGTTTTTCCGTTCAATAAAGCAGTTTTGATATATTTATTTTTTTCGCTCAGCTTTTTGGTTGTAATCTTAAAAGTTTTTCCTTCCTCCAACTGCAAAGTGATTCCTTTAATTAATGGTGTATTTAATAAATAATACGGCTGACCGGCATTTGGATACAATCCCATCATATGAAAAGCAAGCCAGGAAGACATCGCTCCAGAATCGTCATTACCGGGCAAACCTTCATGTGATGTATTAAAATTATCTTTTATAATCGTTCTGATGCGGTCACTGCTTAAATACGGTTTCCCGATCCAGTGGTACATTGTAGGTGCCAAAAAGGAAGGTTCATTCGATACATCATACAATTTGGTATCAAAAAAAGTATCCAGTCTGTTTTTGAAAGCTACTTCACCGCCTGATTTAGCAACAATTGTCGGAATATCATGCGGCACACTTAACGAATATTCCCATGATGTTCCTTCATAAAAAAACACGCACCAATGGCAAACATACCAAGGAGATTCTGTAATGGTTGGCGTATATTTATAGGTTGGTTTCTGAATTTTTGATTCTCCAAAAACAACGTCATCCAGCCAGTTTCCGGAAGCGTCTTTTGGCATAATGAAACCTTTGGCTCCATTATTTTCATAATCCGGACGCCATAAATTTTGCCAGTTATCAGCTTGCTTGATATACTGATTATAAATTTCGGTATGATTTAAACCTTTGGCAACAGTGGCAATATTATAATCATTGTAGGCATAATCCATCGTACGGTTTCCGGCACGATCTGTACCAAACGGTACATAACCCAAACGTAAATAATCTAATAAACCGCCCCTTCCTTCTCGTTCTTCATTTCCACCGGGCGGTATTGTTGCATCCTTAAGCATCGCTTTTAATGCTAATTCATAATCTATTCCTTTTAAACTTTTTACGAAAGCATCAGCAAGTACAGTTTCAGCATTCGAACCGCCTTGGGTACGGCCATTATCATTACCGCTTCTTCCTTCGGGTAAATAGCCTTCGCGTTTGTAAATATTAAGCATCCCATTAACAATTTCTACCTGACGTTTCGGGGCAATTAACGTAATTAAAGGACTCGAACTTCTGAAAGTGTCCCAAATACAGTAAAAATCATCATAATAAGGTTCATCATTTGTCCATAACGGATTTTCTCCTGTTCTGTTAACAGGCATTATCATGGTGTGATACAAACCTGTGTAAAACATTTTTTTATATTTCTCAGAAGTATCGTCAGAAAGATTAACACGACTGAGTAATTGCTCCCATTTACCTTCCAGATCAGCTAAAACGGTATTAAAATTCCAATGCGGAATTTCGACTTCGATATTATTTTTTGCTTTTAATTCACTTAAAAACGAGATTCCAATTTTAATATTGACTTCCTGTTTTCCTGCTGCACCAAAAGAAACCAAAGCCGCAGTCTTTTTACCTGAATCAAACTGAGCAGATTGGCTGCTGTAAAATTTTCCGTCTTTCCATGTAACATATTTTGCAATGGGCTGGTCAAATGTTGCCCAAAAGTAAACGGTATAAGCACGTCCGTTATTCCAGCCACCTCTGATTCTGCTGTATCCGCGGACTTCAGTATCTGAAACAATTTCTATCTGGGAACCTACAAATTGCTGTGACTCTCTTGCATTGGGTTCCGGATTTTCTCCTAAAAAAAATCCCGGATCAATTTTTAATTCTTTTGATGCATTTTTTGGATAGGTTATGCGATAGAAAGAAACTTTTTCGGCTGTTGTTATTTCTGTTTTTATTTGATTTTCTTTGAAAACGGTTTCATAATACCCCAACTTTACGTTTTCTTCTGCTCTGTGTGAAGTTTGGTCTAATTTGTCTAAAGATCCGGAAAAAGGCATAATTTGTATGTTTCCGTATTTAGGGCCTCCACCGGTTCCGCTCACATGAACCTGACTAAAACCTGTAACCTCTTTAGGCAATGGCAGCCAGCCACTATTAGGGCTTACCGTACAATCCGGACTTGGTTTAACCATTCCGTAAGGACATGAGGGACCAATAAAAACCCGCCCATCTCCTTCAGAGCCGATCATTGGATCTACATAAGTGTGAACTTTTTGTTGGGCATTTATGGTAATTGTAAAGAATAATGATATCCCTAAAAGTATAATTTTGCGATATATTTTCATTGTTTATTTTATTTCTTTAACACTGTTTTTTGCATTTTTTGGAGGTTTACTTTCCTGTAAACCGGACTCAAAATCATTTGATGACAAAATGAGAATGGTAGTAGTATGTCAGCATGAGAGTCGAAGTTTTTTCGTGGTAAAAAATCTTCGACTAACTCAGAATGACCATCAGATTAAATTTAATATTACTACTTGGATGTACTCGACATTTCTAAAATTAGCTCTCCCCCACCGGTAATTTTCTCTTGAGAAATACTATAATCGTTTACAGGAGCATTATTGTATTTTATTTCCTTTATATAAATGTTTTCCGAGCTGTTGTTATGAGCATTGATTATAAACTTTTTACCTGTATAATATTTTGGATTCAGCTCAATTTCTATTTTATTGAAAATTGGGCTTCCGATCTGGTAAACTGGATTTTCCTCGGTTCCGCCATTCATTTGAAATAGACCAATTTTTAGCAGTACATTTAAACTTCCCATCAATCCCTGATCTTCATCTCCATTGTAACCTGTTGACGGAGCTAATCCGCTAAAAGTTTCTTTTACAACATTTCTTGTCCAGTATTGTGTCAGATCCGGTCTTCCTAATAAACTAAAAATATTAGAAGTCTGCATCGATGGCTGGTTTCCGAAATTAATTGGAATTCGACTAAATTCAGGATGTAATTCTGCATCGTGAGAATTTCCAGAAGTATATTTTAAATTTTTGGCTGTTTCAAACTGGCTGTTTAATTTTAAAACTGCATTAACTTTTCCGCCCATTAATTCGGCCAAACCATTTATATCATGTGGTACAAACCAGGTCGCCTGAGCACCGTTTGATTCTATAAAGCCGTTTTCGTATTTATAAGGATCATAATTATCAAGCCATTTTCCTTCGATATTTTTAGGCCGCATCCATCCTGTTGTTTTATCAAAAACGTTTTGATAGTTTTTAGACCTGCCGATAAAGTAATTGTAATCTTCCTGAAGGTTTAACTTTTTGGCCAATTGTGCCAAAGTCCAATCCTGATAAGCATATTCAAGAGTCTGACTGGCTCCGTCCTGATGACTTCCGAAATTTCCATCCGGAAGCGGGTACGGAACATAGCCTTTTTCTAAATAATATTTTAAACCGCCGCCAATGTCTGTATTGTGTTCATATCCGGCTTTTCCCATAATACCATTTAGCATATGGTTTTTTTTGAGTGCGGTATAAATTTCTTGCAGATCCTCTTTTACCAATCCTTTCTGGATAGCACTTACAATAAAGGGGGTAGCTGATGCACCTGTCATTACAAACGTGTCATCACCTCCCGAAGGACCACGCGGAATCATGCCGCTGTCTTTATAATATTGCATTAATGAGTGTACAAACTCTTCCATTATTTCAGGATATGCAAGTCCCCAGAGTGTATTAATAGTCCATTGTGCTCCCCAAAAAGCATCTGAATTGTAATGATTGAATTTTGGTTTTCCGTTTGAATCCAAAGGCAATTGTCCTATTCTGAATTTTTCTCCTGAGTTATCCGGATAAGCACCGTTTGCATCGCTGATCATTTTTCTTCCCTGAAGGGCATGCCAGAGGTCGGTGTAAAATCTTCTTTGATCTGTTGGTGTTCCGCCTTCAACTTTTATCCTGCCCAACAAATTATTCCATTCTGTTTTTGAATCGCTTACCACTTTATCAAAATCCCAATGTGGTAATTCTTTTTCCATATTGATAGCCGCATTTTCAATTGAAGTATATGAAATGCCGACTTTCATTATTATTTGTTTGTCTGATTTTCCAAAATTCACCAAATAATTCCCTGTAGTTATATTTTGTTCTATTGAGGTTACTGGCTCATTAAATTTAACTTTAAAAAATACAGTCAAAGGTTTTGGACGTCTGAAATTAGTGCTTAAAACTAATGAGCCTGATAGTTCCTGATCATTGTTTTTTTCCAATTTTCCATTCGTATTTTCGCAAGGACCTAAAATAGTATTCAAATTAAACAAAATTGCTTTTTCAGCTGAATCCGGAAATGTATATCTATGAAAACCAACTCTTTTTGTACTGGTTAATTCTGTAGTGATCTGATATCTGTCTAATTTCAGCAAATGGTATCCAGGAATTATTTTTTCTGTTTGATGACTGAATTTAGAATAAAAATCGGTAAAAATGTTTTCTTTATTTTTTGGCGAAATAGTAACCGGCATAACTGAAACTCCGGATAATTGCCATTCGTGGATATGACTAAAACCTCTTATTGTATCTGTTGTGTACTTATATCCACCTCCCCAATCGCCATTAATTTGCGTATCGGGACTCAAATTTACCATTCCAAACGGACGACTGGCGGAAGAAAAGAAAAACCATCTTGAATTTTCAGTGTCCAACAAAGGATAAACCATATCTAGCGCCTTATTTTTATTGGCGGAAGTATTTTTTTCAGCTTTGCATGACACTAAAAAAATAAGAATTAAACTTATTCCTATGCGTCCAATTTTATAAATTTTATTTAGTTTCATTATCGTCTTTGTATTGTCAGAACAACCTATTTGTTTTATGCTGAATAATTTTAATGACCGATTGATTTTAAAATACAGTATTGAAGAATTACCTGAGAAAAGTACTTTGCCTATTTCTCAGGAAAATTCAATCAACATTAGGTTTGCATAACAACTTATATTCTAAATTGTTCTGCATTAGAATTCTGATTTTGGTAATCAGCTTGGGGGCAAAAAAAGTCCGTGAATTCATAAGGGTAAAATGAAGTTTTACAAAAATTTTAAAAACTTCTTAATAAAAAGGGAGAAGAAAATTCTCCTCTCCCTTTTATAATTAAAACTAACTGCAATTATTTTTCCTTGGGTCCTATTGAGGATATCCTTCATTTTGAGTTAAAGCAGGATTTAAAACCCTTGCCCCTGTCGGAATTGGGAAAACACGACGATATGTATCAGTGTTTGTTTTGTATCCCCATTGTCCTTCATACTTTCCAAAACGGATCATATCATTTCTATGCCATGCTTCCCATGTAAACTCACGGCATCTCTCTTTGTAAAGTTCTTCTAGTGTTATACTGCTCAAAGCTGCAGAAGTGGTACGATTTGAACGAACCATATTTACGAGTGCTAAAGCATTTTGTCCTAAGGTTTCGCTACCTCCGCGTAAAATTGCTTCAGCTTTCATTAACAATACATCTGAATAGCGTAAAAATGGTACGTCATTATTTTGATTACGGCTTGTGGAAGTATTGTCAGGATAAAATTTAATATTTCTGTATCCCATGTTCCATGCAATTTCGTCATTTCCTAAATCAAACAAAGTAGCGTTTTGGCGAGGTTCAATATTAGGTGTCAGGTCTACCTGATATGTATAAGCTGCACCACCATCTGAACCGGTATAGAATTGGTCATACCCTTTTTTTGTTGTAGTAACTCTTACCGGAGTAACGCCATCGTTCAGGTATTGTAAACCTGTTAACCATTGTCTGTTACGAATATCATTAGCATCATTAAAATAAGCATAAAATTCAGGTAAGGTACTTCTTGGAGCACTAGGCGTGAAAGGAAGACCAAATTTCGCTCTTTCAGATCTTGGTACATCATAACGCGCATGATACATCTGACCATTAAATCCAACTGTGGTAGCAATAGGATCATAAGGTACCGCAAAAATAAACTCTTTCATTTGTGGACCATTATTTGGATAAAACATCTGAAGGTAAGTGGCTCTTGGTTCAATATTATACAATCCTGAACCAATTACCTGATCACAAGCTGCAATACAATCATTATAACGTTGTGTTCCTGTATATACCTGAGCATTCAGATACAATTTGGCAAGCAATGCATTTGCAGTCTGTTTGTTAGGTCTTCCGTAAGTTGTAATTCCTGAAGCCGCATTCAAATTAGGAATTGCTTTTTTTAATTCTTTTTCGATAAAATTAAACACCTCAGTTCTGCTCGATCTAGGACGAGAGCTAAAATCTCCATAAAGCGTATCCAACGGTACATCTCCGTAGCTGTCCATTAACATATAATAAGAGATAGCACGCATTGTTTTTACTTCAGAAATCAAAGTGTTTTTTTCTGCACCTGCCGGCATTGCCTGATTTAGAATTGAAATGGTCTGATTACTGATCCCTATTACTTTAGATGACCAGTCCCAAAGACTTCCTATGATGCCGTTGTCAGCTGTCCAATCATGAAAATGCATGGCAATGTAGTTTCTGTTATCAAACCAGTTTCCTCCTCTTGCAGGCAAAATAGCTTCATCTGTAGACAATGATTGTGACCACCACCAGGAGAATGCAAAGTCACCTCGGAAAGCAGAATAAACCGGCCCTGTAGTTTGTATGTATTGTGTCGAGTTCTGAGGAAAAACCTCCGGGGTAAGTTGTGTTGTAATGGGCACATCAAGATCTTCACAAGACCAGAATAATCCAACCATAAGTACCGGAAGTCCCAAATATTTTAATATATTTTTCATAATTTTTAGAATTAAATTTTAGAATATCACATTTAAGCCAAACATAAATGTTCTGGTTTTTGGATAGAAGTTATTCGAATCTACACCAGGAGCTGTTCCTCCCTGTTCTACTTCCGGATCAATTCCTGAATACTTGGTAATAACAAACAAGTTATTGACCGTTTGATATACACGTACGCTTTGAATAAATTTACTCACTTTACCAAAATTATATCCTAAAGTCATATTGTCTAATCTGATATAACTGCCGTCTTCTATAAAACGTGATGAATATTTATAAGAATTAAGATCATTTGGCGACTCATTTGCCGCATCTGTTAAGATGTTAGTGGTCATTGCAGTACTAGGTCTGAATAAATCAGCTTTGGTAGCATTGAAAATTTTATTTCCAAAAACTCCTCTGAAGAAAACACTCAAATCAAATTTCTTATACTGGAAATTATTCCCCCAGCCTAATAAAACTTTTGGCTGTGCACTTCCTGCATAGTGATAATCTACACCAATTGCAGGAGTTGTGGTTAAGCTACCGTCTTTGGCAACATATTGAGAAACACCTGCAGCATTTTTACCTGCGTATTTAAGAGTAAAGAATTGCCCTAGAGGTTTTCCCTCTTTAAAAATTTGTAGTGTACTACCAGTTTGTCCTCCTCCGTCAGGCTGTACTCTGCGGATAGAGTCACCACCAATAAAGAATGGATTTGTTAATTTAACAATTTCATTTTTATTGCTTGCCACATTCAAATTCGTTGACCATGTAAAGTTTGCGGTTTTAACAGGGGTTGCCGATAGACTCACCTCGATACCTTTGTTAGACATCGTTCCACCATTTGCCACAATTGTTCCTACTGGTACAAGTACCGGACTAACGGAATAATTAAAAATCATGTCTGTTGTTCTCTTGTCGTACAAATCAACAGAACCGGTAACTTTTCCATTAAACAATCCAAAATCAACTCCAATGTTTTTAGTTGCAGTTTTTTCCCATTTCAAATCCGGATTTGCAGCCTGGTTTGGTCCATAGGCTCCAATTTGCTGTCCATTGTAGTAAAAAGTTCCTAAGCTTCCTGAAATAAACTGAGCTGTGTAAGCATTAAATCCTGATGAGTTTCCTGTAACTCCATAACTTCCACGTAATTTTAAGTCACTGAAAATTTGCTGATTTTTCATAAAATTTTCTTTGTCAATTCTCCATGCTGCTCCTACAGAAGGGAAATATCCCCAACGGTTATTTGCTCCAAATACAGAACCTCCGTCTCTTCTAATTGTTCCCTGTAATAGGTATTTATCCTGATAATTATAATTTAAACGGGCAAATTCACCTATTAAACGTGTTTTTTGGTAGGCTCTGCTATCTCCAAAATTCACAACATATCCATTCACTGATGTATAATTACTAAGTGCAAGGTTGTTATATCCTACGTTATCTACAGGGAAATTGGTTGCTGTTGCCTGAAATCCGTCTCCTAATGTATTTTCCTGCCAGGAATATCCTAAAACAGCTTTTATCTTATGAACTCCAAGAGTTTTGTCCCATGTTAAGAAACTTTCAATAATGTTATTTGTGTTTTCATAATTATTTCTCAAGGCAGAACCATTTATACCAAAATTAATTAACGATTTAGTTTGTGGTGGATCTGGGTTATTATAGAAATTAGCACTATTATATCTCGAATAATAACTATCGTAAAACTCTCCATGTGAAGAAGTCAGCTTTTGGTGTGCAATGTTTAAGTTATAGGTAAATCCAAAAGGAAGTTTTACCTCTGCAGTCAGGTTACCAACAAGATTGTTTGTTTTTGTTTCGTCTGTTCCGTGTTGTATTAAAGCAACAGGATTAAAATAGCCAGTACTTGTGAAATTTTCAAAAAAACTTCCGTCAGCATTTCTTACAGGTGAAACCGGAAGATAACTTGCTGCCTGTAAAAGTACAGTATTACGCTGCGGTACATTTGTATATTTACTATTAGAATTGGTTACATTTAAACCAAATTTAACTTTATCATCAAAAGCAAATTGCTCAACAGATAAACGGGCTATTACACGTGAAAAATCACTTTTTAAAAGAACCCCTTCCTTATTAAGTGAAGTAATACTAGCAGTATAACTGCCATTCTTACCTCCACCGCTCATCGATAAGTTATGACTGCTTGATTTTGCTTTTCCTGATCTTAAAATTTCTTTCTGCCAGTTTGTATTAGCACCTTTGTCATTTTCAGGAGTAAAGTTCAAATTGTTTTTTGTGGTAAATGCTCTCAATTGAGCTGCATCCATCATATCCAGCTGATTCGAAACTTCTTCCCAGCCAACATATCCGTTATAAGCAATTTGAGTTCTGTCTTTACTGCCTTTTTTTGTAGTAACCATAATAACCCCATTGGCAGCACGGTTACCATAAATTGCAGTTGCAGCTGCATCTTTTAATACATCAATAGTTGCGATATCATCTGGTGAAATCATAGAAATATCAACACCCGGAACACCATCGATTACATAAAACGGTCCCTGAGAACTGTTTAATGTTGAAACACCACGCAAAACAACAGAAGCTGTTCTTGTAGGATCTCCACTTGATGAAATGTTAAGACCTGATACCTTACCTTGCAGTAATTGTCCAACATCACTTATTGCTCCTCTGTTTAATTCATCAGCTTTAATAGAGGTTACAGATGTTGTCAAATTTTTACGGGATCCTTTTCCGTAACCTACTACTACAACTTGCTCTAAAGCGTTAGTAGCAGAAGCCAGTTTAATTGTCAAATTTGTTTTTGTTCCGTCTAATTTAACAGTTTGATCTGCAAATCCAAGAAAGGATACAAGTAATACTGCATTAGGATTTGAAACAGATATTTTGAATTTACCATCAAAATCTGTTACTACACTACGAGTAGTACCTTTTTCAAGAATATTAGCAGCGGGAAGCGGCAAATTCTTGTCATCTAAAATGACCCCGGACACTTCTGTTTTTTGTGCCCATGAATTGATTGAAAGACCTAGAAAAAAGGCTAACAATAAAAGTTTAAGTTTTTCCATATTCAGTATTTAGTTAATTGGTTAAATAGTTTTGTCGAAATTAGTATTAAAGAATTGTTAAGAAATGGACAGGTTATTCACAAACATGGATTTTTTTGCTAACCCCAATAAAATAAGGACTTACGAAGCTTTTTTTTATAAAATTATATAACTAAAATCTTATTAATACATCCATCTTACGAAAGCTTCCATTGCTGCATAATGAGCTAATCCAAGTTCATGATACAAATCTGCGGTCTCTTTGTTTCTGTCTTCGGCTCTTTGCCAAAATTCCCTGCTGTCTGAACCCTGAAAAACGACTCCGTCTTTTTGAGACTGATGTTTAAAAATTCCTTTTCTTTTTTCCATGACCTGATCCGGTCCCATTGGTACAGCCATCTCAATTTCATCAATTCCCCATTCCTGCCATGCACCTCTGTAAAGCCAAACCCAGCAGTCTTTCATAAAATCTTTTGTTTTCAAACGTGTTACTGCTTCAAAAACAGCATCCAGACAAACCTTATGTGTTCCGTGTGGATCTGCTAAATCTCCAGCAGCATATATCTGATGAGGCTTAATTTTTTCAATCAGATCCATCGTAATTTGAATATCTTCTTCTCCAAGCGGTTTTTTCTCAATTGTTCCGGTTTCATAAAACGGAAGTTCCATAAAATGAATCTGACTATCCGGGATTCCAACAAAGTAACAAGTAGACTGTGCTTCTCCTTTTCGGATTAATCCTTTAATGTTTCTAACTTCGGTAATATCAATTTCGCTGTTCTTTTTATTTTGTAGAAATCTCAAGGACTCTTTATAAATATCATCGGCCTCAACACTTTTAATACCGAATTTATCATTATAGTCACAAACAAAACCGGCAAATCGCAATGCTTCATCATCAGCAACTGCAATATTCCCTGAGGTCTGATACCCAACATGTACTTCATGTCCCTGTTCATGCAGGCGCTTGAAAGTTCCTCCCATACTTATAATGTCATCATCTGGATGCGGACTAAAAATAAGGACACGTTTTTTGGCAGGTTCTGCTCTTTCCGGTCTTTTACTGTCATCGGCATTTGGTTTTCCGCCTGGCCATCCGGTAATAGTGTTTTGCAGTTTGTTGAAAATTTTAATGTTGATATCGTAGGCCGGACCTAAATCTGCCAGTAGATCACTCATTCCGTTTTCAATGTAATCAGCATCTGTAAGCATTAAGATTGGTTTCTTTAGATGTAAAGCCAAACCTAAAACTGCTTTTCGTATAAGATTGTCTGTCCAGTTTACTTTTTCAACAAGCCATGGTGTGTTAATACGTGTTAGCTTTGAAGCTGCGGCTTTATCCAGTACAAATGTGGTATTACTGTGTTCTTGTAAAAAAGTTGCCGGTACGAGATTAGTTACTGTACCTTCTACAGATGCTTTAATAATATTTGATTTTCCTTCGCCCCATGCCAGAAGTATCACTCTTTTGGCTTCCATAATTTTTTTAACTCCCAGTGTAATGGCAGTTCTTGGTGTGTTATTCAGGCCTGAAAAATCGTTACTGGCTGCAACACGCGTAATATGATCCAAAGCTACCAAACGTGTTTTTGAATTTTGAAGTGAACCTGACTCATTAAATCCGATGTGACCATTTCCTCCAATTCCCAAAACCTGCAGATCAATACTTCCAAGTGCTTCGATCTTCGTTTCGTAATTAGCACAGTAATCCCCTATTGCTTCTTTTGATAAAGTGCCATCCGGAATATGAACGTTCTCCGGTAAAATATCAATATGATTGAATAGGAGCTCCTTCATAAAACGCACATAACTATTGATAGAATCGGGTTCCATAGGGTAATATTCATCTAAATTGAATGAAACTACATTTTTGAAACTCAAACCTTCTTCTTTATGAAGCCGAACCAGCTCTGCATACAAACTCTTTGGGCTTGATCCTGTGGCGAGACCTAATATACATAACTGATTTTGAGACTGCTTTTCTCTAATCAGACCTGCTATTTCATTGGCTACTGATTTAGATGCTATCACTGAATTTTCATAAACCACAGTACCAATATTCTCAAATCGCTTTTCAAAACTTGTTGCTTTGTCTATACTGCTTTTTAACATTGCTTTATTTTTTATTGTTAATATTTGATTATAATCCCTACTACATTTCGCTGCTTTCGCTCCATTTTGTTTCCCATTCTTTTATCGATGCTCTTACTTTTTCTTCATCGAATGCTGTTTTATTAAGAGCTGATTCTCTTTGTGACTCCAAAAACATTTTCCATCTTGGCCAATAAAAATCCTTATACATTCCTTTCCAGGCTCTTGAAGCGTAATCATTCAGGTGTCCTTCTCCGCCCCAAAGCGTTATTAATGTTTTGGCGTTTTTTACATATAATCTGGATTCTTCAGGGGTTGTTCCGTAATCTGATGCCGATTTTACCCAGTTTTTTAGGCTATTCAAAGGTTGAGCAGACATCATACTGTCAATATTCAATGCTGTTTTTTCTATTTTTTTTAATAACTCATCTCCTTTTTGAATGTCTTTTGATTCATAAGCTTTTACACATTCTATCAGCATTTTATCAATATACAGTGAGTAATAATGTCTGGACGCGTCTATAAGATCATATTTATACAGCTTATTTTTATTGTAGTTTTTACTTTCTTTATTTAAAATATCCAGAGCTTGTTTTAGTTTATCCATATCTCCCGGATTACCTTTGAATTCGGTTATTTTCAGCGTAGGTCTTTTAAAAAACAAATAAGCACCTGCCCAGTCATTCCACCAGCGGGTTTCCCAATATTTAGTACTGTAAACAGATTCGATTAACAATTGCCAACCCTGAAAAACAGCATCTGAAGTTTTTCCATATCTCGCATTTAAATGTTTTTTTAGCCAGTCATTTACAGGTTCTTTTCCTTGTGACCATGGAAGATCATAAATATATTCGTAAACTATAGAGTTATTATTCAGGCCTTCGGGCATTACACCATAACCTACAAGATTTCCTTTATGAGGATTGTCTAATAAGCCTGTAAGCTCATTTTTATAAAAATTTAAATCTCCATAAACAGGATTCGATCCTCCATAATTATGTACATAACCATAACTCCATTGTTTTCCGTAAAAAGCCTCCTGATTTTCCCATACCTTATATCTGTCGTTTGCATAATCCTGAACAATCATTCGGTCATTGGGTACTTTACTCAGAAAAGCTTTCGTGGCTTCTTTTGTCCAGAACTCCTTATTATCACCAAAAAGCCATCCCTGCATTACCCAGGTTGCTTTTGGGGAAGCCTCATTTATAGTTTCAAAAATGGTATTTCCATAATCTGCGAGTTCTTCGTATTTATTTTGTTCTGAAACCGGTGGCGTTATTTCATTAAAAGAATCGGCCAGATAAAAGTCAGACGGCCCATATACCTGAGTGTAGATTTCTATAAATCGTTTTCCTATTTCTTTAAACAAGGGATCATTGGGATCTAATAAATAAGTGCTTTCAAAACCTCCACCTGACCATGATTTTAATTCACTGATTTTTGAGTTGGGATGTGACTCTGCAAAAGCTTTAGGTACATAACCACTAAAAGCAGGTACTACCGGATGCATATCCAAATCCCTCATTCTTTGCAATAGTTTCTTCTGAATGTTTTGCTTTTTATTAATCCATTCCTGTGGCAGCGGTCCGTCGAGGGTATTTATATTCCCCATTCGCTGCCAGGGTAAAAATGCGGGTCCTGTAAAATGTTCCTGCAATTGCTTGTCTGTTAATCCATACTCTTTCCATAATTGCTGCCAGATTGATTCCTGACCTTCCAAAGCGGTAGGCAGATTAATCCCGTGTAGTGCCATCCAGTCAATTTCCTGCTCCCATCGTTTCCAATCCCACCAGGGTGTAGTGTAACCAAATGTACAGGCGTTTAAATATTTTCTGTATTTAAAAGGAGTATCTTGTTTTTTGGAATATTTAGGCCATGTTTTAGGCAAATCAATCCGGTTTCCTTCCCAGCTAATTGAAACTGCCCCAATATCTTTTAGAAAAGTATAAGCTGCATAACAAATTGAAGCATTTGAAGTTCCGCTAATTATTATCTTATTACCTGCTGATTCTACTTCAAACGAATCCTGGCTTTGGTTTTTGCTTTGCGCAATATTTAAATCAAAATCCTTTGCCCGATTGCCAATTAGTCTTTCTATTACCGCTCTGGCACTTTTTGTATTTTCTTTATTTTGGCAATATCCATTAGGGGCTAAAAAAAACAGCATCACAAAAAACAGAATAACGTTATTCTTCAAAGCATTATAATTTTTAATATTCAAACACTCACTTCTCATATATATTATATTAGATTAAAATCAAATTATTACTTAAAATATAAGTACAAAAAATAGGGAGATCATTAATAAATCTCCCTTTAACTAACACAAAAACTAACTCATTTTAATCCAGTATTGATTGCAATAATGGACATGAAACACTTTATACCATCTGATAACCATCAAATAAAATCAGATGTTTAACTAACGATAAAATTATTGATATAAAACCTTTGAGAGATGGACGCATTATTCAAAACTATAGACATATTATCCATAGTTTGCTCCTTTGCTTTAAGAGTTCTATTAAATATAAAAACTGCAACTTTTTTAGGGTTGCAGTTTTTATATTTTAGAAATATTATTGTTGGCGTAGAAAGCTTTATGGCTACTAAGATTGACCTGTAATCATTTGTATTACAATATTTACTTAAAAATATTTCAAACTCATCAATTAATTTTCACCTCTATAACCGGTCCTATTTTAGTGTTATTTTTAATCGTAAGTGAATCTATACTTTTATTTAAAGAATCGATTGATTTTAATGTCTCCTCCGACAGCATTTCTTCTTTAGGCAATTGGTTGGTTTTTATGTTGCTATTTTTATCATGCCTGTTTTGAGGAAATTTTAAACATAAAAAAGCGAATATAAGTACTGAAACGAAATAAATAAGTTCTCTTTTAATTTTCATTTTTATGTTTTTATATTAACATCTTAGATTATAATTATTACAGATGTTAAATGTATATAATCTATCTTAAACCATTACGAACCTATTCCTTGGTTATTCAATAAAATATTTAAATAATTAAGCTGACCTGATTGGAAAGTACACTATAAATTTTCCTACATTCGTCAAAGAAATCATTATATCAAATCCTTTAAAATCTCTTTAAATCTTAAAAAATGAAAAACATTACTTTTTGTATTCTTTTATTTAGTTCTATGTTATTTTCACAAAATGATGCTCCTGTAATAAAAGATGTATCCCTAGAAGATTATAAAAAGGCAGATTTGAAAGGGAAATTTGAGATGAATAAAAGCTTCGCAATAAAGGAAGCTTTACCAGTTTTAAGTTCCTATCAGACAATTGTGGATGAAAAATTTGCCGGAGTGAAAAATTTCGGAAACCTGGTCGCCAATATTAATTTTAATAACAATCAGGACATTACTAAACTAACAGCTAATAATTCTGACTATTGGCGTGCCACAATGGAAATGGAACAAAGCAATGAACTGATTCCAGTTACGAAAATTTTCATGCTTATTTCTCAGGGTGAATTTGATTATGCTTTGAAATATCTCGAAATTGTACAATTTTTTTCTAAGCGTGAAACGTATGCCGATAATTTTTTAATTCATCTAAAGGAAAGACTAAGTTTATTCAATAATCAGTTAGCTTCTGAAATTCAGAAAGGAATTGTAGAACATGATAAAGGAGAATTTGAAAAAGCTATTGAAATCTACACTGAAATACTTAAAAATTATCCGAATTCAGCGTGGGCAAATTTTGAATTATTTTATTCTCAGTCTGAACTGAATAATAAACTTGGAAACAAACATCTGAATAGTTTTGAAAATTGGGAAAAAATAAAAGGTAATATTTTTAGCCATAATCCTTTATATAATGTAAACATGAGTGCAAAAGATGCCAGAGAAGCATATCAGCATTACAGAAGAAGTCTGATTGATACATTATTTAGAAATAAAGACAATAAAATCGAGGACATTTATAAATACGCAGATATCGCAATAGATATGGAAGTTTATGATTTTGCTGCACAATTATTCTGGTATACATCTACTTATTCAAAAATTGATAAATCTCTTTACAAGTATTTGTATTGCTTAGAAAAATTAGGTGTAACAGATTTGAAAAAGAATTTTAAAGGCAATTTTGAGAAAGAATTTAAAGCTATTGATCGTGAAAAAGAAAAAGAAATGCTCAAAAGTGATGTTTACAAATCGTATTCTAAGTAGTCACATTTTTCCTGAAATGTTATTAATTTTTCAACAGGATTTCAATACCTAATTGAACTAATTATAATTAAGCGACTAAGCATTATGACTAAAAAAACAATCGTTTTAATTGGATTTATTGTTCTTAAATTTGTTTTGCAATATGTTTTGCTAAGTCCTGAATATGACCTGCAACGAGACGAATATTTGCATCTTGATCAGGCAAATCATTTAGCCTGGGGATATTTATCAGTTCCTCCTCTCACTTCATGGATTTCTTATATAATTCTTATGCTTGGAAATTCTGTTTTCTGGGTGAAGTTTTTTCCTGCTTTGTTTGGAGTTTTAACGCTTATTGTGGTTTGGAAAACAATTGAAACTTTAAAAGGAAATTTATACGCACAGATTTTGGGTTCAGTGTGTATTTTATTTTCCTCGTTGCTGCGAATTAATATGCTGTTTCAACCTAATTCGTTTGATGTATTGTGCTGGACAGCTTTTTATTATGTGATTATTCAATATGTTGCAACTCAAAAAACAAAGTGGTTTTATGTGGCAGCAATGGTATTTGCAATCGGTTTCTTAAATAAATACAATATTATTTTCTTACTTATTGGTTTGATCCCGGCTATCTTGCTTTCTGACCAAAGACAAATTTTAGCAGAAAAAAAACTCTATTTAGCTTTATTCTTTGGACTGATATTGATTCTACCCAATATTTTATGGCAGTATAATAACCAGTTTCCTATTGTACATCATATGAAAGAATTGGCAGAAACACAACTGGTGAATGTTGACCGTGTTGAATTTTTAAAAGAACAATTGCTATTTTTTATTGGCGGGCTGTTAGTTATTCTTTCAGGTTTTTATGCTTTGTTGTTTTTTAAACCTTTCAAAAAGTATAAATTCTTTTTTACCTCTGTCATTTTTACACTTCTTGTCTTTATATGTTTTAAAGCCAAAGCTTATTACGCTATTGGGCTATATCCCGTTTATATTGCTTTTGGAGCCGCTTTTTTGGGAGAATTTCTAAAATTTGGCTGGAAACGTTTTCTGCAGCCTATATTTATAGCGATTCCTTTATTGCTGTTTATTCCAATTTATGATGTTGCTTTTCCAAATAAAAGTCCTCAGGAAATAAGTACCAATCCAGAGAAATATCAAAAACTGGGAATGCTTCGCTGGGAAGACGGGAAAGATCATGTTTTGCCACAGGATTTTGCAGATATGCTTGGGTGGAAAGAACTCGCCAGAAAAACCGATTCTGTTTATAGTGTTTTAGGCAATCAACAAAACACATTAGTGCTTTGTGATAATTACGGACAAGCGGGAGCTATTAATTATTATACAAAAAAAGGCATCAAAGCAGTTTCTTTTAATGCTGATTATGTAAATTGGTTTAATCTCAAAGTTCAATATAAAAACCTGATAAGAATTAAAGAGTTTGAGAAAAACAGTACTGAACTTAAAGAAACTAGTCCGTATTTTCAATCCGCTTTTAAAGCAGGAGAAATTACCAATAAATACGCAAGAGAATTCAAAACAACCCTTTTTGTTTTTACAAATGCGAAAATCAACATTAATAAAAAAATAGAACAGGAAATTAAAGATGAAAAAGATTTTAGTCAGTAAATAATATAATTAATTTGGGAATTCTAAGTCAACACTTTCGTGAATATTAAAGCTCTCATAGTAATTATCCAGTAGTACAGAAGAACCATTTTGAGAAGCTAATATTGTTAGACCTGTTTCACAAAGTGCCTCTATCCTACACCTTTGATCTTTGACTGATATTAATTTGCCCATTTTTTTATCAAATATAGCGATGGTTTCAATAGCATTTTTAATAATCGTTATCAATTGTTTAAAATCTTCCTGGGATAATCTGTTTTCTTTTATATAATTTTCTAATCTCGCTCCTCTTCTATACTTTGGATATTCTTCTAATCCCATGAAATTTAGCATCCAGCCTTTGTCAAAATATCCTATAGTTTTAATAATTCCTATATAATCTGCAATTAACTCATCATGCAGATTGTTTGAAGCTAATCCATATCTTTTTAAAGTATACAAATGTGTAAATTCATGTTCCTTTCTAATCGAAATGGAATGTGAAATCCATATATCATCATTTAACCCCAGTTGATTTGCAGACACATTGCTATAAGGTTTTGTGCTCAAAATAATCAACTTATCCTTGTATAAAGATTTATTAAGTATCATATTCGAAAATTCCTGATTCCAGTTACCTAACGGATTCTTTTCCAGCCAACGATTTTTTAAAATATTAATTCTCTCCCAATTATTAATACCGTTTATTAAGACTGCTCCCATTGAATGAGGAATTTCAACAGGATTATTTTTGTACAATAAAGATTGTATGAGTCTTACAAAATCTTCTTCATTTGAGATTGTTAAGTAAGGTATTTTGTCAGCTAAATTTTTACTGACTTCAAATTTTATACTTTTGGGATCATTTAATTCCATGCAGGCTTTTAAATTTGTGAAATCTTTTTTACCTCTTAAAACGAAGTCTTTGTACAATTGAGATTTTTCGATTCCTGTTTCAATCGGAAAATTGAGTTGAGGATAGCATTTTTTTAGTATATCAAATATAGTATTAGCATCATTATTTTTTGAATGTTCATGCCAAAATTCACAAGCTACTTCTTCAGTAAAAAATGGTTTTTTGAATGTCTTAAACTTATTAAAAAGATATTCTTTAAGACCGGGAGATAACTTAAAAGGAAAATTATCAGGCAGTTTTGAGGCTGGTGAATTCATATTAGGCTATTTGTCGTTTAGCAAGTTGTGTGAACAAGCCGTTCAATTGCATTAATTCTTCATAAGTTCCCGATTCTGTAATTTCTCCTTTATCCAAAACAAAAATGCGGTCTGCATTTTGGATAGTACTCAGTCTGTGTGCAATAACAATACGGGTTGCCTGAAGTTTATCCAGACTTTCTGCTACAATGTTTTGCGTTCTGTTATCTAATGCACTGGTTGCTTCATCCATATAAAGCAATCTTGGTTTGTGTACAATAGCTCTTGCAATCATGAGCCTTTGTCTTTGACCGCCGGAAAATGTTCCCGCTCCTTCACTTATAAAAGTGTGCATTTCCATTGGCATATTTTTGATATCTTCTTCCATTCCGGCCATACGTGCGGCATCCCAGGCATCATTCAGTGTTAATTCTGAATTTCCTACTATATTTTGATAAATACTGCCCGACATCAGTGCCCCGTTTTGTAATACTACTCCTATTTGTCTTCTTACCAATTCTTTATTCATAGTGTCAAAAGTATTTCCATCATAAAATAAAGAGCCCATTTCCGGATGTTCAAATCCGAGAAGAAGCCTCATAATAGTTGATTTTCCTGAGCCGGAAGCACCTACAAAGGCAACCATTTCTCCTGGCTTAATTTTGAAAGTAATATTTTTTAAAATCAAAGGCTGATTCTCGTTATATCTAAATGAAACCGAATTCATTTCAATTTCACCGGCTAATTCTCCCGGATCAATACTTTGTTCAACAGATTCGGTTTCTTCTTCTAAAATTGGTTTTACCCTTTCATAAAGCGGAATAACATTGAGTGAAGTTATAAAAGCCATACTTAACCTCAGACTATCACTTAAAAATTTATTGAATGCAGTAATAAAAGCCATAAATGCCCCTACGGTTAGCATACTTGTTGTTTTATCAGAATTTAGAACGGTATGATATATAAACGAAAAAAAGAAAATACTTGTAAAAAGCGGATAAGAACTATTAAAAACTTCGACAAAATTTTGATAACTTCCGGAACTGAATCCTAATGTTTTTAGTTTAGAAAACTTGTTCGCCCAAAGTGCGAAAACCCTTCTTTCACCACCTGTAATTCTAATTTTGCTAATTCCGGATAAAAACTCAAAAAGAAAACCCTGAATTTCTCCCTGGTATTTTGAAACTTCTCTGTCGTATTTTAGCTTTAAACAGCCCATTGCTATCATAAATACAACGGCGACTAAAGCCAAAAATACTCCTACCCAGGCTAAACCCGAATCGTAATAAAACAAAAGTATAAGATTAACGAACGAAAATGCACCACTCAAAACCGCTGTCATCAATGTACTCGATAATATTTGCCTGATAGAATTAATACTAAGTACTCTGTTAGTGAGATCTCCAGCTGTATATTTTTTATAAAAAGTTACTGGCAATCTTAAAATGTAGTCCATAACACCGGCCTGCAAATTAATGCTGGATTTAGATTCAACCCGCATTTGCAATACGCCCTGAACAAGCTGAAGACCAGCCGAAACTAAGCCAATAATGATCATAATGCTAAATACTTCAAAATGGATTGATCTGTCGGCTGTTGGAATAACATCGTCAAAAATTATACCCGATAGAATTGGAATCAACAAACCAATTAAACTGCCGGCAAATGAGGCTAAAATTAATAATTTGGCATCTCTTAAGACTCCGTTCATCGCAAAGCGTAATACTTTTTTTATTGAATCCATTTTAACATTGAATCCAGAAAAAAACATATATGCAATTGGCTCTAAGGACTCAGCGATTTTTTGATTTACAACAGACTCTGTACCCGTTTCTAAATTTTTGATCAAATAAGAATCTGATTTTTTTTGTATTAGGGCAACAGGTGTATTATTTGGTTTTAAAAAAGCCAATAAATGTCCGTTTTCTTCTTTCCACCATACATCTCTTAAGATAATTTTGCGTACTCTTATTTTAGAGCTTTTTGCAATTGCATATAACAGATTATTTGCCGTATTTTGAAATGTTTCAATATGTTTTGGTTCCTCAAGTTTAAATCCGCTATAACCCCCAATTAATTGACATGTCGAAAAAAATACACTCTGTTTGTTTATCTTATTGAATGCTATTGAAGTATTTTTTTTATTGCCTGTAACTATAGATTTTATTTTTTCCAGCGTAGTCTCTAATTCTTCTTCCTCATTCGTAAGTTTCTCAATAAAGTGTGTATTTTCTAATTTACTGTTCTTTTCTATATCTTTATTAAGCTGATTATAAAAATAGGATTGCATTTTTTCTAAAGAAATTAAAAAATTAATTTCTTCTTCAATAACTTCACTGGTACTTAATATTTTTATTTCTGTGTTATCAGATACCGATTTTATCCATAATTTATTAGATACTGGTATGGGATAAACAAGTTCGTTATTAGATGAGGATATATTAATTTCATCTGAAAAAACTGAAATATTTCCTTTAAGTAATCTTATCCAATTTATTCCATTAGAAGGATATGCAATATTATTTTCTTTTAAATTTAAATTTTCAAAATCATTAAGCGCTGTGTAAACCCTTGGTGTGGTGTTGAAGCTTAATTCAGATGAAGTTTTTAAAATCCATTTGTTAATCATGTTTTTTAAAAAGAAACGATCCACATTCAAAAGTTCATTTTTTGGAATAGCTAATAATTTTGCTTCATTTGAAAAAACAATCAGTCTTATATTATTGTCGCATTCATGAGGCAATAAACTAAATAATAATTCCCCTTGTTTTG
The DNA here is from genome assembly GCF_903819435.1 of Flavobacterium salmonis. Classification (GTDB taxonomy): domain Bacteria; phylum Bacteroidota; class Bacteroidia; order Flavobacteriales; family Flavobacteriaceae; genus Flavobacterium; species Flavobacterium chungangense. Next base: position 262,215 of record NZ_CAIJDP010000079.1, read on the forward strand.
CTGAATAAAGGTATTTTAAGGCACATAAGTATTCTCCCTGTTCATCAATTTTAGTATGAAACACGTTTACTTCTCCCGAAATAATCATCCAGAAACAGTCTGTATTATTAAGAATCAATGGCTTATCGACCTTGATATGTATTTTCTCTTTCACTGACATAATCACTAAATTTATTTTGTTTCGATCAAATGAGAATAAACACCATTCAATTTTAATAATTCCTGATGAGAGCCCCGCTCCACGATTTTTCCGAATTCCATAACAATTATTTCATCACAATCCATTATGGTACTCAATCTGTGGGCAACAATCAGACAGGTACACCCTCTTTTTTTAATATTATCCATTACTGTTTTCTCTGTTGTAGGATCTAAAGCGCTTGTAGCTTCATCCATTACCAAAATAGTCGGATTAACGGCAAGAGCTCTTGCAATTTCAATACGCTGACGCTGTCCTCCGCTAAAATTGGTTCCACCTTCCATTACATTACTTTCATATCCGTCATTTCTGGCTGCAATAACATCATGAATGACTGCATCACGGGCAGAATTTATAATGTGTTTTTCAGGAATCATGGTGTCCCAAAAAGAAATATTCTCTCTGATGGTACCGTTAAAAACAATTACATCCTGATCTACTACTGCTAATGAACTTGTAATGATGTGTCTTGGAATATCTACACGATTTTTTGCATCCAGTAATATTTCTCCTTCCCATGGATCATAAAGCCCGGAAGCAATCTTTGCTACTGTAGATTTGCCGCTTCCAGAACCTCCTACTAATGCGACTCTGCTTCCTGGTCTTAGCTTTAAATTGAAATTTTCAATCAATGCCGGCATAGTGGTGTTGTATCCAAATGTGACATTTTTCATTTCAAAATATCCAATTAATTTGCTTTTTTGTTCATTATTAGCTTGTTTGATATTTTCATTTTGCTCTTTTTCCCTAAACTGATTATCAATCTCGTAGTTCAGAACATCATCAATTTTGTTCATATCGCTCTCAGTCTCATGAAGCAACGTCCCTACACTAACCAACTGATTAACAGGATTAATAAAATTTGACATTAAATAAGTAAAAGCAACTAAAGCTCCCAAAGTCATTTCGCCATTCATAATTTGCAATGCACCTATTCCTAGAATCAGAGAGTTTGTTAATGAAGTGATTAAACTGGGCATAACATTCAGTCTAATCGTTAGCCATCCTAATTCCTGTTGTGCATTCATTACTTTTGCCAGATATCCTATCCAGTTTGTGAAAAAATCATTTTCTCGTCCGGATGCTTTTAAGGTTTCTATCATACTAATTCCGGAAGTTGTTGTGCCTAATAACTTTCCCGTTTCATTGCTAAGCCTGCGGCTTCCGTCTTTTCTGGCTGTGGAAACATATCTAAGAATTAAAATATTTAATCCGGCCATAAAAATCCCAATTAACGTCAGGGTAACATTATAAGAAAACATTAGGGTCGCATAAAATAATACTGCGATAACATTTAAGGCTGCATTTGCCAGATCTCCACTTAGTAATTTGGCTACTTTGTCATTCAGAGAAACCCTGTTGCCTACTTCTCCGCTGTAGCGCTGTGTAAAAAATGCTATTGGTAAGTGAAAAACATGCCAAAGAAATTTACTGGATGTAACTAATGCCAGTTTTGTTTCTAATTTGAGTAGAAAATATTGCTGGAGATAAACCAAAACCGAATTAATAATTAAGATTGCTGACATGATCAAAAGCAATGGCATTACAAATCCTGAAAAACTGTTTATCAAATATTTATCTATAAATACTTTAAGAAAAGAAGGAATTATCAACCCCGGAATCACCAAAAACAGACTGGCTAAAATGATATAAGAAATACTTAATTTAGAGTTGGCCACTCTGGACAATAATGACGAAATTAAACCGCGTTTCTCATTTCCTTTTTCAAAAGCTGTATTGGTTTCAAAAGTTAAGACAACTCCTGTATAACAATCATCAAATTCCTGATGGCTTACATAATATCTTCCTTGTGCAGGATCACTCAAATAAACTCTGTTTTTTGTAAATCCTTCAAGAACCAAAAAGTGATTGAAATTCCAGAAAATAATCGCAGGTGTTTTAATCTGCATCAGCTTTTCTATAGACTTTGCATATCCTTTTGCTTCAAGTCCAAACTCTTTGGCGGCTTTTATGATATTTGTAGCTTTTAGACCATCTCTGGAAACTCCACATGCTATTCTTAATTTTTCAAGAGGAACAAACTTTCCAAAATGGCCTAAAATGATACTCAGAGCCGCAGCACCACATTCTACACTTTCCATCTGTAAAACAGTTGGAACCTTAACGGGCCTGGCTTGTTTTTCTATAACAAAAGTTGTACTGGTTGCCATTTGTATGTATTAATATAGATCAAAAAATTTCTTGAATGCCGGAACAACAATAGTTACAGGAGGTTCTTCTTTTATTGTAACTTTACCCATGCAGGAGGTGCCTTCTTTTATAAAAACATCCGGCCCTTTTGCCGAAGTCCATTTAAAACCACTATATGAATCGGGGTCATTCTCAAAATCTACATGAACTTCAAATAGCGGTCCGGCGGCTAAAAGACCTTTTGCAAGCTGGTCATTTTTAACAGAGGTTAGCATACCCTGTTGTGTTACCGGAAAATCAGAAACATAAGTCACTTTTCCTTTTATAAAGCCATATTCCTGTGGCTGGACGGTAGAAGGAACAACTAAAGCTTCCATTCCCTTTTTAATTTTTTTTCCATCCTGAGAAGGGATATAAAGCACTCCTTTTAATTTGGATTCTGCAGTTTTATGGAGGTTTTTAAGCTTAAATAATGGAGTCCCTGCACCTACGACAACTCCCGCATCGGTTAAAACCTCTACAACTTCTCCATCATAAGGACTTTTTATATTTCGCTGAATATCATAGCGTTCTGTGAGGAACTGTAAATTTCTTTCGGCTTCGGCTATTCTTTGATTTTGCAGCGTAATTTTCTGCTGCATATCAAAACCTAAATTATGCTGCTGGTTTGATGTTTCTACTTTTTGGCCCTTCAGTCTTTCAATCGTATTTTTTGAAGCTTCAATTTGCTGTTTTGTATTGGCAACTTCAGATTTTGTTATCAAACCTTTATTAAGAAGAACATTCTCTGATTCCAGCTGATTGTTTAAAAACGATAATTTCTTTTTCTCTGATTCAATCTCACCCTGTATACTGACACGAGTCTGTTTGATCATTTCGCTTTGCAGTTGAGTTCCCTGGTTTCCGTACGATGATAATTTCCCCATCTCGAATTTTCTGTCTGAAACAACTGCTTTTGCATCTTGTATTTGTTGGGACAGGTCAGGCTGTTTTATGGTTGCGATGATATCTCCTTTTTTTACCTTATTACCAATGCCTACTTTCAATTCTACCAATTGCCCTTGCGAAGTGGCTACAACCTCATGAACTTCACCTCCTAAAACCACTCCAACAGCATCTAATTTTGTTTTTACCGTACCCGCAAATGACCAGACTACTGCGGTAAATAATGCAAGTGCAACTGTTGTAAGGGCTATCCATGCTTTTGGCCCGGTGACTTTTATTAACTGATCTAATTTTTCGGGAGTAGAAAGCTTTTCTAACGCCGATTTTCTGAAAAAACTTGCTGACATGATTTCTCTTTTTATTAATTTTCTATAGTAGGAACCGTATAAAATGTATTTTTAAGGATACCAAAATCCAGTTTTTCTTTAGAAACAAGTGTCCCTGTTTCGTGTCTGAGACTTATAATTGCATTTGAAAACTGTTGCTCTGCATTCAGATATTCCAATTCTGAATAGGTAAATCTTTCCTGAAACTGCATCAAATTGAAAAGAGTTGTAAGACCAATTTGAAATTTCTCCTGTTCATTATTAAAAGCTTGCTGATAGAACGCCATTGATTCTTTTGCTTTGTCAACAATTAAAGCGCTGTTTCTTAAATTATTGAATGCAATATTGATATTTAATTCTATGTTTCTTTGTGTGTTATTACTTATTATTTCCTGATCTTTTACTGCAATTTTACTGATCGAATAGTTTCCTTTTGCTGCATTGTTATTTAGTGGAAATAAAAAAGTTAATTTTGCCCCTCCTCCAACATCCTGTCCCTGATTATTTACAAAAGAAGTCAGGGTTTTATCCATTCCGTTTCCGTTACTGGTACTTCCATAATAAACGAAACCGGTCAAATCCAGCTGTGGTTTCAAATTGTTTTGAGCCAATTGATACTGAAGTTCTACAGCCTCCGTCACTTTTTTAACCGCTTTTAAATCTCCTCTGTTATTTATGGCGGCTTTCAGAAAAGGTTCTTTATTGATGTTTTCTGTATAACCACTCTCTCCAACTGCCGGAAAATCATTCACAGGAACATCTAATTGCTGACTTTCTTCATCAGATAAACCAATAGCTCTACCCAGATTTAGTCTTGTATTGTATAAATTTTGTCTGGCAACAACCGTTAATCTTTCCTGATTGGTTAAATCTGCATTAATTTGGGCAAGATCTCCCTGAGGTTTTTTATCGGCTTTAACCAGTTCATTTGTCATTTCCAACACATTTCGTACCCGTGTTTCATTTTGCAGGTAAACATCTAAGCTTTTATATGCCGTATAGTAACTCCAATAAGCAATACCTATTTGTAAAATTTCATATGAATTTGTAAACTCGTAATCATGCTTATTTTTATCGATATAAAGGCTGGAAATCCTTTCTCCCATTGTAGCGATTCTTTTTCCCCGCCCCTTTAAAAGTGGCTGGGTTAATGAAAAATTAATCACTCCTGTGTGCCTGCCATAAAAAGGTCCTACAAATTCATTAAACGAATTATACGGAAAATTGCTGTCGTTGTAAAGATATTTTATCCCCACTTCTGCAATTTGTGATGTTCGGAATCTTTTTTGAATACTGGCAAAAAAATCTACAGAATTGGATTTTAATGAACGATCAATAAATTCGTTTCTGGGATCAGCATCATACAGATTATATCTGCCGGTTTGGTATGTAAGTGCCGAATTTAAATTATAATCAAATGTACCTGCTTGTACCTGAACGCCTGCTTCTGCAGTTTGTATAGCATAATAAGTGCTTTTAATATTTGGATTTTTATTGAATGCGATACTGGAAATTTCAATCAAATCGCATTTAATTTTAGACTGACTATAGAGGTTATTAGCAGCAACAATCAATAATATAAAAAAGAAATAGTAAGCTCTCATATAAATTTGATCTTTATGATTTATATATCATTATGCCTGTGAAAACCTATTTAAAATTTGCCCAAAACGAGATCCGGCCTGTGCCACATGATCCAGTATTTTAGTATCTATTAAATCTTCTTCTTCCGGAGTACCATATCCTAACTGATCTGTCGTTTTTCTTAACCTGTTAGAAAGAAATAATGCCAGCGCATAATAAAAATTGGCTTTAAAATCAGGATTTGTAGAAAGCCTTACTTCTATAGCCTGTTTGGAAATCTTGTATACTGTTGCTATTTTTGTAGCAATTACAGAAACCGATGGAGGCCTTGTTTCTAAAAATGACATTTCGCCTACAACTTCTCCGGATCCTAATGTTGCAATATCTTCTTTATCGCCATTTTCTGCACATACCGACAATTGACCGGAAAGTATGATGTATAGATTGTCAATAAAATTACCTTTCTGTATCAATTTTTCACCAATTCCTAATTCAATTTTTTGACCATTCTGAATCATCCATTCTACATCTCTGCTATCTAACTGGCCTAAGAAAAAAAGTGCTCTTTTCATAATGTATTATTTAAGGTTATACTAATTTATTTGAATTCATACTGCTGTTTAAGACAAAAAGTCTGATATATCTGACATTAATGATTTACTTATACATGTTGCGCAAAGAATCGTACAAGCTTTCATGATCAGACACGCTTGTTCCATTTGAAGCACCACCATTAACAGTATCCAATTTTTTTTCATCCAGTTCTACATCTTTAGGCTCTGGTTTTACAGGGATATTTATGTAGATATACTCCGGATTAGACTGGTCTGTTACCTTAATTTTTTTTCCTGTTGGCAGACTTCTTCCAAAAAACTTTTCTAATGTTTCTTCAGGATTAGTAAGCAATGATTTTTTAAATTCATCATTCTCCCATGCTTCAGTTATAATTCTAAGAAATACATCCTGACCTTTTTTTTGTTCTTCTGTTAATATCATTTTCGACTTTTTAATTTATTTATGCTGATTGCTATTTTATATTTTCATCTTAAAGAATTGATTAGTTCCTTAGGCGAAATATCATATTGACTTGAAAATAACTTAGAAAAATAATGCACATCATTGTAACCGACTGAATAAGCGACTTGCGAAATGGAGTTTTGAATATAATTATCAATAATATGTTTTGCTTTGTGCAGTCGTAGTATTCTTATATATTTATTAGGTGTTAAATGAACTAAATGGGCTATTTTTCTATGCAATTGTCTTTCGCTAACCGCCATTTTATATGATAGTTCATATAAATTCATATCATTTTGATTAATTGAACTATAAATTTCCTTTTCTAGATTTATTAACCAGTCCTGATCTAATCTTGTGACTTTTTGAGGGTTTATTTTGTTCAGACATAAACTCTGAACATTTTTATTAGTTTCATAAATGCCAAAAATATCAGGACGTCCCTGAATAGTAAGGCTTACAGATTTTGATTTGATTTCTTTTAAAATTTCTTCAATAAGATCATTTATTTGAGTGCTGCTTGAAAATATAATCTCATTTTGAGCTTTACTATCAATACTATCCGGTTTACTTGCCGTAATAATGTTAGCTAATGGATTCTTGATGTTTTGAATAATCTGATTTAAAATATCTGGAGAGGACCAATCTATTGTAGTACCTTTTGTAATTTGATTTGTCATTTTAATGGAAATTAATTTGTTAGTCAACAATTTTAAAAACCTGGCTCTGACAAGTCTTTTTGTTAATTTTAATCTGTTTTTATCATTCAGAAAAGGATATTTTAATATTATGCCTGATAGTTATATTCGTATTTTCAAAATATTGGCTGATATTTATATTGAGAAGGTTACCAAAGCACTTATTTTTAAAATAAAAAAATCTTTTAATTCGTCGTAACTGATCTATTTTGGAAAAATTATATAATTAACAGAAGTTCCTGTAACCTCTGTTTTTCAAACGAAATTCATAATTCTTAATAATTGGTTGACACACTCAGCAAAGACAACATTTTTTGTTTGCATATTTGGGGTTAGCAAACATTATTAATCTTGTGAAAAATATTTATTCCCTTTTGAAGCATATGCCAGTTACAATTTCCTTTCTAATTAAACTTTGGCAATATGACTGAAATTTTAAAATTTGCTAATTCCGTTACCTGATCTAATTCTAATTGTTTCAGATAATTTTAAGTAATATTCATAGCTTTTAGATTCATTACAAAGCTAATTTTCCTACATTGTTATTTTGCTACCCTAATTAGTAGTATTTTATTGAAAATCAACAAACTACACTTTTAGGTAGTTTGGTTTTTAATTAATTCAAAGCAAAAAGAAGTATTGTTAAATCGATCTGATGCTGTTTTTAGTAATCTTTATAAATAATAAATAGACAGTTAACTCTTTTGAGAAACTAAATCTCTTTCGCTAATTTTTTGATTTTATGAGATTAAATATAGATTGCAATATTTTGCGGCTATACTTATTTAATCAATTGATAATCAGTTAAAAATGTAAATTATTTCTATATAAATGTCCTGTATATTTTTTATTTACTAAATAACTACCATATTTATGTAATTATTTTCATACATAAAAAAAAATAATTAAATTTGAGTTAAAACTAAAATATGATGAATGCAGCTGATTTAAATTCATTTTTTTATTCCAGAAATGCGATCCATGGCTTAACAGATGAGGAAAAATCGAAAAAAATGGAATATTTAGAGCCCATAAAAGCGTTTTCAAGGGCTACATGCACAAGTATATATGTTATTGATTACTTAAAACAAGGTTTTGAATTTGTTTCAGAAAATCCGCTATTTCTATGTGGAAATACTGCTGAAGAAGTGTTGGAAATGGGATATGTGTTTTATTTTAATCATGTACCTGAAGTGGATTTAGAGTTATTGTTAAAAATTAATTCTGCAGGGTTTGATTTTTATGAAAAGCTGCCCGTAGAAGAAAGAACTCACCATACCATCACATATGATTTTCATTTGAAAAATAAAGAAGGAAAATTGATTTTGATAAACCAAAAACTCACTCCTGTTTTTTTAACTGATACCGGAAAAATATGGAAAGCAATATGTATTATTACGCTATCATCAGAACGTAAAGCTGGCAATATTAAAATCTATAAAGACGGAGAGAATAAGGTCTATAATTATAATCTTAATCAGGGCTTATGGGAAGATTCTGAAAAAATATCTTTATCCAAAAGAGAAAAAGAAATTTTACAACTTTCTACCAGGGCATTTAATATAAATGAAATTGCAAATGAAATATTTGTTTCACCTGATACCGTAAAATTTCACAGAAGAAAACTATTTGAAAAATTAGAAGTAACCAATATTTCAGAAGCCATAGTTTATGCTACTAATAATAAACTAATTTAAAAATAACGTTCTATGGCTATACCAAACTATTTTGGTATTAAATAGTAACCCATCGATGGATAAATTCTAACTGATCTTTTTTATGATCAGGAGAAAGGATATCTATTCTTTTATTAATGTTATCAATACAATTATATTCAAATATTTTAAATGATTCATTCCCCTCCAAATAGTCATCTAAACTGCTTAAACTAAAAATAGGAATATCTCCGTTAAGCATTTGCTGAATTTCATAGTCCATAATAAATTTGTAACTTTTCATACTTTCTGCAAAATATGCTTTAGATAATAATTCTTTTAATTTTGAATTATAGTTCTTATGACTAGACATAAGTGCCGGTGATCTCATATATCTTAATATATTAAAATAGACAAAAGTTGGCCTCCATACATACCTGACTTCCTGATTCTTAAAAGAATTAATTGGTGAGACTAAGGATTTCAATTCTTCTTTAGAATTGGTAAACAAATCATAAGTCAAAGAAAATCCATCAACAAAATTTTTAGCATAATCATTTACAAAAACTCGATTTTCATTGTACACTGGTATATTTTTTCCGACCAATTCGCGAGTTACAAAACGGGTTACTCTTTTAGAATTTATAGTATTTGGATTGACAATTTTTTTCCCAAAATCTGTTAGGTGCAAATTTCCTCTTACGCCATAACCTGTACAATCTATAGGAACTTTAGTATTACTATTTACTATTAGTACACTTTCTAATACAGAAAAAAGAGGGATTTTTTGTTGCTCATCCCAGGATCGTTCTACAGACTGACTGGCCAAAAAAGGCTGAATAATAGTTTCATGATCTATCATAACAGGATTTTTGCCTGAAGCAATAATATTTTCACGATGACAATCCTTGCTGCCCAAGAGAAAAGCAACAGCCAGAAGCATACCTGCTTTAAAATAATATTCTTGTAAATCTTCTTTAGAATTTGCTTCATCATTATTTACAAATTCAAGCCACCCATAATCTCCGCAATCCAGTATTTGAAATGTTTTTAAATCTGTTTCTAATTTATCATTAATCCAATCAATAAATGAATTATACGAACTGACAATATTTATATTTCTGGGCTTATATATTAGTTTTTTTTCATTAGATAAATAAACCATAGAGGTACCTTCGCCTTTATGACCATCTCCAAGACTTACATCAATATCTACAATTCGTATATCGTTGAGATTGAATGTAAATTCTATTATTTCACGATCTTTATAAAAACGAGAAAAAATGTTATTAATATGTTTTGAAAAATTTTCTGTCTTAATCTTAAGTAAGTTATCCAAAACGGGAAAATCATTCATTATTGACATTGACATTTTGTCAACAAACAAATTATAATCATCATTGCCATTTTTAATAAAATTATCTAATTCGAATTGTAATGATAGCTCTGCAATAACACTTAATTCTTCTAATAGTTTAGTATGCAACTTATCTTTTAGTATGAACAATTCTATATTAGAATTGCTAATAAAACTATACGTATAGGGCATAATTATATCAACAAAAGGAATAGTTTTAAAATTTTCTTTTATAAAATATGTTGCTTCCGTATTCATTTCAAATTATTCGTTTTAAAATCTATAAAAATTTCTAATTGTTTTATTAGCATTATGCAACATATTCACATGTAATTATAAACTTTAAAATGAAGCTGTAAATTGCTGTTTTTGAATTTTATTCTACTTTTTGTGTGCTTTTAAAAACAATAAAAAGTGAAATTATAAAACCAATTATATATACAATTCCAATACCTAAATTTTGAAACTTTAAGTGCTCAAAATCAAATTGTCTATAAGCTGCTATTCCTAAAATAATTGCGCAAATAGTTCCTGAAGTTCGATAAAACGTAGTGTCCATATTTTTAATTTGAATTATATTTAAATTGCAATTTCATTATTATGATTTTTAATATAAAACCCCTTGATTTTTATTGGTAATCAAGAGGTTTTTATTGTCTTAAAGATGAGATACCGCCCAGGAGATACCAATACCTACTGCCACACCACCAAAATATAATGCCGGGGTCATACCGCCTGCAATTAATTCTAATTGTTCTTCAGTTAGCTCTAATTCATCAAAATTAGGTTCTGCCGGAATATTGAAATAAATAATATTCTCATTTGATTGGTCTTCAGCTATTATTTTAACATTTTCCGGAACAGGAATATTTTTACCTGTTAATTGTTGCAATGCCTGTTCTGGATTATTTAGTAATTGATCTTTAAAAGCTGCACTTTCCCAAGCTTTTTCTACTAGAGCTTTCATCAGCTCTGCTCCTTTTTTCTGTTGTTCTAATGTGATTTTCATGTCTTTATATTTTCAAATTATTATTGATGTGTTGCGGCCCATATTGCAACTCCAACTGTAACTCCTACATAAAATGCTGGTGTAATTCCACCTGCAACTAGTTCTAACTGTTCATCAGTCAGTTCTAATTCATCAAAATTAGGTTCTGCCGGAATATTAAAATAGATAACAGATTCATTGGTTTGATCTTCAACAACGATTTTTTTGTTATCCAGCAATGAAAAACTTTTATTAGTAAATTCTTGAATAGTTGCTTCAGGATTTTTAACCAACTGATCTTTAAAAGCCGCATTTGCCCAAGCTTTTTCGACTAGAGTTTTTATCAACTCAGCACCTTTTTCCTGTTGTTCTTTAGTATATTTCATTTTTATAATTTTAATAGTTAGTATGAATTAATATTTGATAACATCTATTGGAAAAGTTGGACTCGGTAACCATGGCAGTGTTGTAATTGGAGGCCAAATTGCAATACTTCCAACACCTCCGGCTACAGCTTCTAACTGCTCTTCACTTAATTGTGCATCTGCAGATTGTTTTACTGCAGGCGGAATGTTAATATAAACTGCAGATTCATCTGTTTGATCTCTTACCACTAATGTTTTTCCTTCTGGTAAATTCAATTTTTTTCCAATAAATTTTTCAATTGTAGCAACTGGATTTGCTACTAATTCTTTTTTAAATTCAGCATTTTCCCATGCTTTTTGTACCATTTCTGCATACAATTTTTGTTCTTGTGTAATTTCCATGATTTTAAGGTTTTGAGTTAATAATTTTAGTAAAGAACAATGTCTTTAGGAAAAGTTGGATTCCATGGTCCCGGTGGCAAAAGAATACAACCTCCTGGTCCTATAATACCTCCCGCAACAGCTTCTAATTGTTCATCACTTAATTGTGTATCCTGAGATTTTTTTGGTGCTGCAGGAATATTGATATATACAGCCGATTCGTCAGTTTGATCTCTTACAACAAATGTTTTACCAGATGGCAAATTCAATTTTTTTCCTGTAAGTTTTTCGATTGCAGCAACTGGATTTGCTACTAATTCTTTTTTGAATTCAGTATCTTCCCATGCTTTTTGCACAATATCTGCATACAATTTCTGTTCTTGTGTAATTTCCATGATTTGTATTTTTAATATTAATATTTAAATTTATTTAAACCAGCCATTTGATAATCGGAAGAACGATATCAATAGGAATTATAGGAAATATTACACCTCCTGAAACAGCTTCCAGTTGTTTATCGCTTAATTCAACATTATCTAAACTTGATTTTGCAGGAATATTGATATATACAGCCGATTCGTCTGTTTGATCTCTTACAACAAATGTTTTTCCTTCCGGCAAATTCAATTTTTTTCCTGTAAATTTTTCAATTGCAGCTACCGGATTTGCTACTAATTCTTTTTTAAATTCAGCATCTTCCCATGCTTTTTGCACAATTTCTGCGTAGATTTTTTGTTCTTTAGTAATTTCCATGATAATGTTTTTTTTGAGTTATTAATAGTAAAATATGGGTTAAAAAAAATATTATTTTATAATTATGCCTATAAAACTTAATTTAAAGTCTTCTAAGGTTATTATACAACGATGTAATTCTTTAATGCGGGAAATAAACTATTAACCAGATCCGGCCAAACTGTCTGTCCTCCGCCGGCAATTATTTCTAATTGATCTTCTGTAAGTTCAATGTCTTCAATACTAGGTTCACTTGGAATATTGACATAAACCTTAGATTTATCAGTCTGATCATTTATTACCAGCGTCTTCCCTTCTGGTAAAACAATCTTCGCACCTGTCAAATCTTCAATTGCTTTTATTGGATCTGAAACAAGGCTTTTTCTAAAATTAATATCTTCCCATGCTTTAGATATTATTAATCTCAAAACCTCTTCTTCTTTTTTCTGTTCCATGATTTATTTCCTTTTGTACAATGTAAAATTAGAATTACATTATATTATAAAAATGCCAAATAAACTGACAAAAAATACTTAAACATGTATTTTGTCGATAAAAACATTCTTTTTATCGACAAAAAAAACATTCTTTTCGACAAAATACATATTGATTTCCCCTTTTCCTTTAGCATAAATATTACCACGGTACTGAAACAAAAAGCACTCTTCGTGTTTTATCAGATTATAAAGAGATTCACTTATATTGACTTTACCTGCCATTCCATTACTTTCTACCCTGCTGGCAGTATTTACTGTATCGCCCCATACATCATATTGGAATTTTTTAACTCCTACTATTCCGGCAACAATAGGACCAGCGTGTATACCAAGACGCATTTCAAAAGCAGGCTTATTTGTGATTGAATTTTGAATTTTTCTTTCAATCATAAACTCCTGCATTTCTAATCCTGCCAATACAATGTCTTTTAGTGAATCTTCATTTGGATTTGGTATTCCGCCTGCTGCCATGTAGGAATCCCCAATAGTTTTAATTTTTTCGATCTTATGCTTATCAGAGATTAAATCAAATGCCTTGAAACAAACATTAATTTCTTCTACAAGATCTTTAGGTGACATTTTTTCAGCAGTTTGAGTGAAAGATTTAAAATCAGTGAAAAGGATTGAAACCAAATTAAAATCTCGGGCATTTACAAAGCCTTTTTCTTTTAATTCTTCTGCGATTTCTTCAGGCAGAATATTTAACAACAGCTTTTCTGAACGGTCTTTTTCTATTTTTAAGGCTTCTCTGGATTTTCTAACATAGTTTAACCGATTCCATAAAGCAATGACAATCAATAATATGAAACCCAAAGAAATTATAATGATGTTTCTTTGGGTTTCTTTTTTCTGAACTTCTTCTTTATGTTTAAGTTCTATTTTATGCTCTTTATTGACATAGGCAATACTATCCATTAAGAGTGCCTTTTGAAATTCCATGTTTAAAATCTTATTGGAGGTTTCTTCAGACTGTAAGCTGTCATGATATGCATTTGATTTTTCATAAAAATTAAGAGCTTCTGTAGTGTTTCCCGAAGATTTAAAAGCTTCATAAAGACACTTACAAGCTTCTTTTTTTAAAGATATGGCGCCTAAATTTTCTGCAATTCCGAGTCCTTTTTTACATTTCTTTATAGCTGTAGTATTCTTTCCTAATTGAGTCAATATACTGCCAATAGCCACCTCTGATATACCTGTATATTGTAAACTATTAATTTTTTGGGATGATTTTAAACAGCGATTATAATATGATAAAGATTTTGTATAATCTCCCTGATTATTAAATAGTTCACCTAAATTGTAGAGTGCTTCTATTTTTTTTTGTTCATCTCCTATTTTACCTGCTATCGCTAAAGCCTGACTCAAATGATTATAAGCTTTAGAATACTGCTTTTGCATCATGTAGATTTTACCTGCCGCATTTAAATTATGGGAAATTCCTACTGAATCTTTTAACTCTTTGTAAATGGTATTGGCTTTTTGAGAATAAATCATAGCATTAGAATAATCCTTTATATCAATGTATATTCCGCCAATATTTTGGGTAGTCGCAGCAATGATTTTTTTATCGCCAATTTTTTTTTGAATTTTTATTGCCTGATTGTAAAACTCCAGTGCTTTTGGGTAATTCCCTAAGTAATAATGAACAGCGCCAATATTATTTAATGCTGATGAGACTCCTTTTTTGAAATCAATCTTTTCACAAATTTCCTTACTGTTCGTATAATAAGCAAGGGCTTTTGCATAATTTCCCTGATAATAATATGTTGTTGCAATTTTGTTGAGTACATTTCCAACTCCTTTTTGATCTTTGGAACTTTGGTATATTTTTAAACTTTTTTCAAATAAAATCATTGCCACCGGAAATTTTCCGGCATCCTGATACTTTGTTCCACTATTTAATAAACTGTCTGCAGTTTTCTTATTATCAAAACGTTGCTTGTTTGATACATTTGTTTGCCCGTGTAATTTTATTCCGGCACCGAAAGTGAGAAAAAGAAAAAACAATAAGCAGGTGTGCAAATTTTTCATATCAGTACTATTAAATTAAAAACGTATATGTTCAATGTACACATACGTTTTTTATATCACCGGTTAAAATTCATTCCGTCTAATAATCATTTTATAATGATTGGAGGCGTCTGTCCGTCACCTCCACCGGAAATAATGTCTAATTGTTCTTCTGATAGTTCCATATTATCTACAACTTCAACCAAATTAGGATTGGAAGGAATATTAATAAATAGCGTAGATGTACTTGACTGGTCAGTAACAGTAATTGTTTTTCCTTCTGCTAAATGAATCGGCCGCTCTAAAAAACTTTCTAATGCTGATAGCGGACTGGTTAGTAAATTACTCTTAAAAACAGGATCTTCCCATGCTTTTTTAACAATAGATTCCAATGTCTTTTGATCGTTAATAAATTCCATGTTTTCTATATTTTATGATTAAACTCATTCTTAACTACTGTAAAATTATCAGCATTAAAGAATATAGAATTGCCAAATTGACTGACAAAAGATCAAATAGCTTATTTATTACCTTTTTTAGTAGTCTTTTATAATTTCTTTTTTTTTATACTATAGGCTGATTAATTCAAAACTGAAAAAGCTGTATTGAAATTACATTCAATACAGCTTTTTCAGTTTACTATTTTGGAATTCTATTTGATGGTACTGAAGTAAAACTGAGGAAACGTTTTTACAACTCTACTCGTAATAATATCAAATTTATACAAACTGCTGGTACAACTTTTTTAGACTTATTTTCTCACTAAAAAATAAACAATGCTTTTTAGTAAATAATAAAAGTTAGATATTAATATAAATTAGTTACGATAAATAAATTACAGATCAACAGTTAAATCTTGCTTTCAAAAGGCGATGCAGGTAAATTTTGTTTATTGTATAAATTAGCCTCTGAGGGGTTGTCAGCCCTGGCATATCTGACTTTTAAAGGGATTGGAATTGAATCACTCCAAACCATAATCTTATCGTTTATGATTTCGGCATTTGCCCACACAAATTTGCCATCGCCACCGGCGATGGAAAACCCCTTTAAAATTGCATTCTTTTTTGCTATCAAACCAGTTCCAATATCTGAAAAACTTAGTACCAATTTGTTTTGTTCCCGCTTCATGGATTTAAAAAGTGGTCCTGATAAAACTAATTTTTTTTCACCATAAACCATTTTTATTGCTTGTAAAGCAAGCCTTTTGCCTACATCGTATTTGTTTAAGGGATGAATGTCATTCCACTCTCCTAAATCTATTGTCACCGCCATAGCTGTATTGGGAACAGACAACGTTTTTTTTTGCTGCTGTCTTAATTCTGCCCAATTGCTTTCAACTGGTTCAGATTTAGGCTCCATATAATTTGCAAGCTGAACATATATAAAAGTGAAATTTATGTTTCCATTCTGCCCTCCAATTTGTAATCAAGGTTTCCATTAATGCTGAATATTCTACCGGCTTTTTTGTGCTTGATTCTCCCTGATACCAGAGAACGCCTTTGATTGCATAATTTTTAAAAGGAGCAATACATCGCATTGTAGAGCCCAACCGGTTTCCATCTGATAAAAGTCTGTGACGGTAAAGGAAGCATTTTTGTTCCTAATTTGTACTTCCATATGCAGCTTAGGTTTAGAGAATCATTCCCATTCACTAATTGATATTGTTTATCCATGACAAAACCTCCCTTGCCTGAATTATTTATGATACGAATAGCAATTTCATTTTTCCCTTCTTTTAAAATATTTGAATTAAAAGAATATTTTCTGGGTGGATACAGATACGAAGTTGTTCCCACAAAATGAACATTTACAAAAACAGAATCGGCATCGACTATTCTTCCTAAAATAAGTTTAGCCGAATTCTCTTTAACTTTCTGGATTTTAAATTCTTTTCTAAACCACACAGCACCATTTATATTTGCTAAACCATTGTCTGCCCAATAACCGGGAACATGCATCGTGTTCCAGTCTGAATCATTCAATTCAGGATTTGACCATTTATTCTTTAAACCTTCATCTGTTTTATTCAGTAATTGATACCATTCGTTATTACTCTTTTTATCATTTGATTCAATTTGGTATATCAGGTTTTTGTCTTTAAATCTTTGATATTCCTGATAATACTCCGGAAATTTTTTAATTCCTTCTTAATTGATCCAGGATTCGGCCGGAGAACCTCCCAAAGCAGCATTAATCAATCCGATTGGAATTTTATACTTTTCATAAATTTCACGGGCAAAAAAATATCCAACAGCCGAAAATTACAAGATATTAACCGGAGTCACTGAAATCCATTCGCCAGAAGGATATTTTTTAATGTTATGGTAATTACTCGATGAAAAAGTCATTTCGTATGGTCCACCAGCTTTTTGCGGAGGTAAAATAATCATCCATGTTCCGTCTTCAGCCGTAATGGTTTTGTAAATTTTACTATTAAAGTTTAATTCTATTTTTTCATTTGCAGCAGCCCAGCCCCAAATTTTCACTTTGGCATCCCGCTGTAAAATCATGCCGTCACTAATTAATCGAGGCAATTTTATTTGCGAATTAGCTGCAAAACTTAGAAATAGTATTGTGAGTCGTATTATTTTTTTCATTTTTCTTTTTGCTTTTACTTTCGTCAAACATTAAATAATCAGGAAAGATGTTACTCTAAAACCTACTTTCCCTAGAAAATTATATCTATTTTTTTTACACAGATTTAAAAAAAAACAAGCAGATTTTGAAAGATTTATTTCTAAAAATCAAATTTAATCTGCTTAAATCTGTTTGAAATTAAATTGAATCATGATATCCTAAAATTTGTTTTCTGTAAACTGTTAGAACACTTATTCATACATATATAATTTTATCTTTTGAATTTCATAATCGCCCACCGAAATTCTAAGATGTCTTCCCTGATGAGTCTGATCACCATTAAAGTGTCTTACAGTCCTCCATAAATCATTTTCAAATTTCCCCTGATCTGTTTTTAAAATCCCGGCGTTAAGAGCTGTGTTTTTTAAAGCTTTAAAAGTTACCACTACGCCTGATCCGGCAATGTAAAATTCATCCGTAGCGATTTCAATAATGATTGCACTTGACATAGGCCAGACTTCTGCTTTTGCTCCATCAGACCAGTTTAAGGTATAATCATGTTTAAATGTAAACTCGAAATTACCCAGTTTAATTATCTGTAATTGATTTTCTTTATCTAATAAAACACCATCAATTTTTCCTTGTCCTTTATTCGCTTCAATGACAGGAGTCAATTGTTTAACCAGATTATAAATGTTACCAAGCGGTTCTTTTTTAGCATCAGCAACAGATTCGATTGAGAAAGGCGAAAAACCAATTGCTTCATAATGGCCAATAGCATATAATCCTTTAAATGGAGTGCTTTCGTCAAAGCGATGCTCCGGAATAAAAAGTGGATCTCCCTGACGGGTAAACAAATCATTCCAGTGTTTAAACAAAGGATTATAAAAATCCGGTGAAAGTAAATCAATTGAAGTTCCTGCAGCTTTCCAGATATCCATCAAATGTGGTAATGGGCCTGCACTTGGATATTCTCCAGGTTTTTTCTCTGGAGCATTTAAAGCAGCATTTACAAATAAAGGCAATGCATACGCATATTTTCCGGCTTTAGCGATTTTATTAGTGAATTTTGCAAAATACCAGGCCATGAAAATTTCGTCTGTGTGAAGACCTTTTCCAAATATCTGCTCCCAGTTTCCTGAAGTTTTAAAACCGTTCTTTTTCCAGATTTCCAGGAACTCAGGAACCAGTTTTTCTTTGTTTTTCTGCATGTATTTCAACAATTCATCAGGAACTGGCTTATTAAAAGCTTCGTTTGCCCATACACAATAATCCCTTGCTGTAGGCAGCATTCCGATTTCATTTTCAACCTGAACCATTATGACCGTTTGTTCTTTTTGATCAAAATCTTTAATATGACTCATTAATTTTTGAAAAGCTTTTAAATCGGCTTCTAAATTATTTTCGCTGAACGGCGTTAAAATCTCATGACTTTTACCTTTATCATCCTTAACTCTTGGATATTTCTTCTGGTTTAATTTGACCCATGCCGGAGCATGGCTCGACATACTGTTTTTCCATGATCCGAACCAAAGAAATACCAATTTCAGATTTTCTTTCCTTGCTTTAAGAATCAGGTCGTCCACCAAAGAAAAATCAAATTTGCCTTCCTTAGGTTCTATGAGTTCCCAATAAACCGGAGTCAATACGGTATTCAGATTCATATCAGCAAGTTTAGGCCAGATAGGTTCCATGCTCTCCATGCTTGTAGCAGAAGAATTCCCTAATTCACCACCTCTTATAATAAATGGTTTATTATCGACAATTAATTGAGTCCTATTGCCTTTTTTTTGAAGATGGGGAATTTTTTCCTGAGAAAATCCGAACTGGAAAACAGTTAACAATAATGTGGGTACTATTATTTTAGAAAATCCAATCATTATAAATTTTTTAAAAATTAATTTATCATTTAAATAGTGTTTGACGTATCAAAAACAAATAAGTAATCCATGATACAAATCCGTTTTGCAGATTTATATTATGGATTAAATTACAATAAAAAGACTTTATTTCTGAAGTTCTCCTGAAAAGTCTTTACTCACATCTTTGCCGGCAAGACCATCTGCTACTCCTTTATAGGCATGTTTACGTATATAGCTGGTATCCCATACGTTTGGAGATTCATTTGGTAACCAATATTCATGTTCTTTTCGTTATCAGATACTCCCCAAATGGTTATTCCATATTGTTGAGCAGCTGGAATGTATTTTTTATAGGAATCAATAACATACTGGTACATGGCTGCCTGATCTGCTAATTGTACAGCTGTAGGACTCTTTGTTCCTAAGCGAATATCCAGCTCAGAGATTTTTATTAATTTTCCTGAAGCCGCTAATTTTTGAAACATCTGATCAATTTTGGCTTTATCAGTTGTTAAAGAAATATGCATTTGTGTTCCTATTACATCAACAGTAGCTCCTTGATTTTCAATATATTTAACGTAGTTAATTAATCCATCACATTTGTCCAGTCTGGATTCTAAATTATAGTCGTTTATAAATAATTTATCTGTAGAATTACCATATTGACGTGCTAATTTAAACGCTTTTACCGCATAATCTTTCCCTAGATATTTTCCCCAGTAAAATTCATCATTTGCCATATCAGTAACAACACCATCACGTAAACTTCCATCTTCTTTTACTGGTTCGTTTACTAAATCCCAGGCATGAACATCATTTTTAAAATGCGTCATCATTTTTGAAATCCAGTCAGTCATGGCTGCATCAATCAGTTGTGTTTTTTCTGCATCTGTTTTTTCAATAGTAACAGGCCCGGTTGCACCCGTAGAAGAGTCTGCTGTTTTCAATCCTCCAATTTCAATTGGAGCTGAAAAACGGGCTGTTAAATATACCTTTATTCCGTAGGGTCTGAATACATTTGCCAAAGCTTGAACTTTCTCTAAATATTGAGGCGTTAAGATTAAGGCATTTGCATTTACATTAGTCAAAACGGTTCCGTTAATACCAACAGAAGCATTTGCACGGGCATAATAAATATAACGCTGATCAATAAAATCAGGTAATTTTTGCCAGTTCCATAAAGAAAAACCTGCATAACCGCGCTGTCTAAATTATCCCAATGATTTAAAATTCTAATATTCGTTTTTGGAGAATCAGCAATATTTAAATCCTGAATTGATTTATTGGTCTGAATCAACCTCAAAAAATTATAAACACTATACAAAACCCAAACCTCTTTTTTACCGGTAATTAGAATGTGTTTCTTGTTTTTCAATAAAATGGTTTTGATGACAAATCCTTCTTCGTTTATTTTATCAAAATCAGAGCTTTTTAACCTTTGTATTTCAGAATTTAATGCTGCTTTTGAGCCTATAATTATTTTGTTTTCTCCTTTAATTTCTGAAAGAACATCCGGTTTTTTCCAGCATGTTAAAAATTCCTGTTTCTAATTCTTTTGTTGAAATCTTAGCCGTTTCAGAGTTTTCCAAAGAAACAATTCCCTGTAACTTATTTTTATTCTGAAGCAAGTGTAGCGTTTGTTATCTGATCATATTGCAGCCATAATTTATAATCCTTTTGAGCTATTGCAGAAGAGGAAATAATAAATACAAGGAAAATTAATCGCAATGAAATCATCTTTTACTAATTTATTCTTTTTAAAAACATTTTGAATTGAATTAATGCTTAAATAATATATTTGATTAAATTTTACCTTAAAAAATACATTATCGCAAACAAAAAAATAAAAACAATCGGTTGCATAAAAAATATACTATTTGTGTTTAAAGAAAAAAATTTTACTGGAGTTTTTTAGTTATTATTTACTAATTGATAAATTTAAGGAATTGGAAACAGATAAATTGAACAATCTGCATAATGGCAATTGCTTATCTTTTACTTGTACTCTGGTACTCTGGTTTTCGAAAATTCACTCAAGAAATTGAGAATGTTTTTTGTTTTATTAATCAATATAAATCACATTCAATTATCATCCTGAACGCAGGCGAAGGACTTAAAATCCAAAAAAAAAATAGATTTCCTTTACATAAAAGCTCATTATAATGATTTCTTCAATATAATTTTGAATTTTTCAATTTGTCGTCTATGTCGTAAAACATGTACAATTGCATGCTCTGTCATTTGTTCAATATCATAAACTTGTCCCCAGGGAGTAGCTATTTTTTTATTATTGTCAAATTCCTCAAGTTGATTATCCTGAATAGTTCTAAAAGTCTCGATTGTGAAGGCTAAGAAACGATTTAAATCAATGTTATATTCCTTTATTGTAAAACGAAGCAAATCATCAGGATACTCTACTTTTTCTCCTAAAAACTGTCTAATATCCATTGCATAACAAAATCCGGAACACACAACATGTGCTAAGATTGTTTGTATGGATTTACAATTCGAATCGTTTGTATTATCATCAATAATTTTAATTAATTCAATATCAGAAATATCAGAAATTAGTTGTTGTAATTCAGTAATTGCCTTTTCATATTCGTCAAGGAGCGCCCCTGTTGCACCATGCCTGTAAATTTTAGTCATCAAATTGCTGAATTCATTTTTGTCTGTTATCATATAATAAAAATCAACGGATAAGATTTAGTCGTATCACAACAATAGTACAAAAAACATGTAAAACTATAATGCCAAAAAATAATTTAAATGTTTCCTTCGACCCAATTCAGTGCTTTATTAAATTCTTCTTTTTTAAAACCACGAAATTCTCCCGGAACGACATAGCTAAATCCATTAGTAAATGAAATAATTTCTTCAGTATCCGTAACAATAGCAGCTCGGTTCCATTTTCCTAAATGTTTCAATCCAATTAACGCATCCTGCAGCCATGCTCCTGCCGTAAAGTTTCCAATATCAGTATCTAATACCAATAAAAAATTAATTTCATTGATTCTTTTTACCAAATTATCTATGGCAGGAACAACAGCTGCCTGAAAATCTTCCTTTGTTACTTCTGCAAGCGCTCTAAAATCCACTATATTGTCTGCAGTATCAATTATATGTATCATATTTTATCTGTTTTTTAATTATTTCACTTTCAAATTTAGACTACACAAAACAGATCGGTTTATATGTTGTCTTTTAAATTTTATAAAATATCTATCTCATCAATATCAGTCAGGTGAGACTCATTGAATTAAAACATGCCTATGAGCAAATTGAAACTTAATTTCAGTTAAGTTTTTATAATAATTTATCTGTAAATACAACTAAACTATTTTAAAAAAATTACATTTGAAAATCCAAATCTATATTTAAAATTATGTTCCAAAAAAGAAATTTTCTTCATCTTCTCGCGACATTGATTATCTTATTTTATAACGTAAATGTGAGTTCGCAAACGTCATCTCCAAAAAAAGAAAACCGTTCAAAATTATTTGAAGAAACTACTACAGACAGCGATTATTTAATGGCTATTGAAAAAGCCGGTGAGGTAATGGAATCAGCTTATAACGATGCCGATTTTGACAGTGCATCTCATCATTTGTTTCGCGAAATTAAAAGAACACAAGGCAAACTTGACCTTATTCTGGCAAGCTTAAAGGGCGCTAATACAAATGTACGTAACCAGCAAATGTATCATACGGTTCTACAAGAATTACAGCTGCAATTGGATCAACAGAATGCAGCTATTAATTTGCGTAACCAGAATCTTGAAAAAATTAAAAGCCGATTTATCGAACTCCGAAAAGACAAAACACTAACCGGGCTTTTAAAAGATACTATTCGACGAAAACAGTTTAAAAAAGAATTTGCGAATCTTAAAAAAAGATACCTCGCTACAGACAGTCTGATGACTAAAAATCAAGGGATTTTAAACACGAAGAAAAGACTAACAGTACAGCGAAAAATTGCAGTTTCAAATGCTTTGATTACAGTCGAAAACAATCTTGAAAAGTCAGGAATCAGCATGCTGCATAAAGAATATCCTTTCTTGTGGAGCATCAATGAATCTATTCCTAAAAAAGCGATAAAACAAAATATAGGAGCCAAAATAGTAATTGAAGAAAACGTTGCTGGTTATTATTTGAGCTATCGAACCGGAGGATTAATTACGCTGTTATTTTTTATGGGGCTTTTGGCGTGGTATATTTCCCGTAATTTAAAATACCTCAATGCGAACGGATATAACGAAAACCTTTCTTCTTTTAATTTTAAATATTTAAACAGAGGTGTAATAGTGCCTGTTGGAGTCATTGGGCTCAATATTGCCGTTGTCAGCAATTTGTATGCTCCTGCGCTATTTTTAGAATTACTTCATCTCTTATTACTTGGATTTTTGACTGTACTTTTTAAAAATAATTGGTCAAAAATTTCCATGAAAAATTGGCTATTCCTTTTGGGATTATTCTTCACACTTTGTTTCCTTGATCTTTTTATAGAGGTTGGTTTATTACAGCGATGTGCTTTTATTATCATTAATATTTTAGGAATTCGCTATGGTTTGGTGCAAATCAAAACCCTTAAAGACCAATTATATATCAAAGGTTTTTTTAAATGGGCCAGTATTATTTTTATCGGATTAAATGGTTTGTCTATACTTTATAATCTTTTTGGACGAGTATCGCTTTCCAATATGCTGAGCTTAACTGCTTTTATTTCGCTTACGCAGATTGTGGCATTGAGCGTGCTTTTGAAAATCATTTTAGAAATCATTATTTTACAGATCTATACGACCCGAATTAAACGTGGTTTCGAAAAGATTTTCGATCATGAAAGTTTGTCTGATACGCTAAAAAGGCCATTTATTATTGTAATCAGCTATATGTGGCTTGTGGTTATTGCCTCCAATTTAAATATTTGGGAATCGCTTCGTTCCTCTTTAGGAAACTTATTAAGCCATCCCAATACTATCGGAAGCATTACTTTTACTTTAGGAAACATAGTTTTGTTTTTTATTATTATCTGGATTGCTCATTTGCTTCAAAAATATGTAGCTTACTTTTTTGGTGAAATTGAGGATGAAAACGAAGAAAATGTCAATAAAAGACAGCATTCAAAATTACTGATTACCAGACTGCTTGTATTAATTGGCGGTTATTTATTGGCCGTAGCCGCGTCCGGAATGCCTTTGGATAAATTAAGTATTCTATTAGGTGCCTTAGGCGTAGGTGTTGGACTTGGTCTTCAAAGCGTGGTGAATAATTTTGTATCGGGTATAATTTTAATATTTGACAAACCAATTCAGGTGGGAGATGTTATTGAAATAAGTTCTGAGTCTGGCCGGGTAAAATCTATGGGATTGCGAACTACAAAAATCAATGCTCCAAACGGTGCTGAAATCATTATTCCGAATGGAAATTTATTATCTCAAAATATCACTAACTGGACATATACAGACAATTTTAAACTGGTTGAAATTTCAATAGAAATTAGTGGTGATACTACTCCGGATCACATTAATGTAATAGTAATGGACGCTCTAAAAAGTTTAGCTTTGATTAACATGGAAAAAACGCCTCAAATTTATTACAGCGCCATTTCTGATGGAAAATATAAAGTATTGGTAAAATTCTGGTGCAGTATTTATCGTACTGAAGAAACGATAAGCAGTGCGCGTCAGGTTCTCTTTAGCAACTTTAAAGCTAAAGGATTGACTTTTTCAACTTAACAAATAAATTTTCTAAAATCAAAAAACGCCTCAGTAATTTGAGGCGTTTTTCATTGTTATATTTTTAAATCAATTAGTGGTGACCATTATGCTTATGATCCTGACCCATGTTAGAATTTCCTTTAGATTTATTTGAATTATCGTTTTTAGGATTCCCTTTGTGTGACTTCTCTCTATTATACTGTTTATCGTTTTTGACAGGTTTATTTCCTCTATTTTTTTGAGGTTTACCGTGATATCCTTTTGGGTAATTGGCTCTGTGTTTTTTATGATAGGTATAAGGAGAATTTCCTTTATAATCATTCAACACTACTTTATAACCACTATACAAATCATATTGTCTGTATTTTACAGGAAGTCTTCTTTCGCGAATCCATTGTCCGTTATTAACATAAATATACTGACTTTGGGAAACATCATAATAAGTATCGATATCCGGTAAATAATAATATCTGCTGTCATCGTTTCCTTCTGGTCCCCAGCTGGGAGGTGTTCCAATATTTACATTAATTGAAACCTGTGCATGAGCAAAAAATACACTCATAAAAAGCACTAAGTTAAGTACTGATTTTTTCATCTTTTTTGTTGTTAAATATTAATTTGATTTAACTAAGGCGAAAGTAGTGCCAATATATTGGTTTATGACATGCATTATACAGAAACATGGAACCAATCGACGAATACTGCTTTTCAGCCGATATAATTAACTAACTTCTTTTAAGGATAAATCCCCTGTCCGTTTTAACGAACTTCAATGAACACAGAATTTAAAATAGATATACAGTGAAGTAATCTTGTATACCGAACCCGGTACAAAAGCATTTTTACTTCTATTTGGGCTAAGGAAATCATTTTCATAAGAATATGTTTATCTATACAATTTGTAACTTCGATAAAGAAAACTAAAACTCAGGTTTGCTAATAAAAAAAACGCCTCAATTAATGAGGCGCTCTTCGTTTTAACAATTTTAATTTAACGATGATGATGAAAATTCTATTTCCAACCACCACCTAGAGCACGATACAAATCAACAACTGCCTGTAATTTTTGTAAATTATCATTGATGCCGCTCAATTGAGCATCCAATAAATTCTGTTCTGATGTCAATACATCTGTGTAATTCGTAGCCGAACTATATTCTAAAAGCTGTTGTGTAAAATCGACTGCTTTTTCTAAGGCTGCAATTTGTTTTTCTCTCGAATCTTGTTTTTCAACCGCCATTTGATAAGCGTATAACGCATTCGAAACTTCCTGACCTGCTGTCAAGAGACTCTGCTGAAAATTATTATAAGCCTGCAATTGCTCTGATTGCGCTGTTGTTAATCTCATTTTATTAAGCCCTTGATTAAATATAGGCTGGGTCAGACCTCCCACTATCGAATAAAAAATCGAATTGGTAAAAAAGTCTTTCAATTCTAAATTAGAAAATCCACCGCTTGCTGTAAGGGTCAAACTTGGATAGAAATTGGTTCTTGCCAGGTTTGTAGATTCAAATGCAACTCTAAAATTAAATTCTGCCTGACGAACATCCGGACGATTCTGCAATAATTGAGAAGGTAACCCAATTGCAATATTTTCAGGAATAATCTGTGTTCCTAACTCCCCTCTTTCTATTGGCCCAGGTGCTTGACCTAATAAAATATTAATGGCATTTTCAGTTTCACGTATGCTTTGTTTCAAATCCGGAATCAAAACTTCTGCTGCATGTTGGTTGGCTTCGCTCTGTACCACTGCTGCTCCTGTAACAATTGCGCCTTCTTTTAAAGCTTTAATTGTTTCCACATTTTTAACGCGGCTTTCTAAAGTTTCCCGTGTGATTTTCAATTGTTTGTCATACGCTAATAACAAAAAATAGTTATTTGTAATATCTGAAATCAACTGTGTCTGCACTGCCTGCTTTGCAGCATCTGTAGCTAAATACGAAGCAAAAGCTGCTCTTTTAGAGCTGCTCAATTTTCCCCAAATATCCGCTTCCCAAGAAGTGCTTAAGCCTAGTTTATAAGTCGTTGTTAATGTGTTGATCGAAGCGCCCCCAAAATTTAAAGAAGCTTCAGATTGTTTACTATGTGTGGCACTTGCATCCAGACTTAACGTTGGATAGTAAGCCAATTTACTTTGACGCAACGAAGCTTGTGCCTGAATAATATTCTCAATAGCATTTTTCAAATTAAGATTATTATCTAATCCTTTTTGAATCAATGCGTTTAGTTTTTCATCTTTAAAAACACTCTGCCACGGCATATTGGCAATCGTAGTAGAATCGGCTGAAACCTGATCACGATACAATTGATCTGTTTTTAAAGTTGTGGGGCGTTCGTACTTTTTGGTAACTGAACATGCACTCAAAAGTACGGCTGTCAGCACTAGTAAAATATATTTATTTGAACTGTTAGTCATCTCTGTTTTAATTAAATTTTACTCTTTGTGAACTTCTATTAACTGAATTTCATCCTCTTCATCTCCATCATCATAACCATCTTTTGCTGGACCGCTTACTTTTTCTTGTAAAGTCTGGAAGATAATAAACAAAACAGGAATAACAAATACTCCTAAAACGGTTCCGATTAACATTCCTCCTACTGCACCAGTTCCGATTGATTTGTTTCCTACTGCTCCCGCTCCTGAAGCAAACATCAACGGAACAAGTCCTAAAATAAAGGCGAACGAGGTCATTAGAATTGGTCTTAAACGTGCTACAGCTCCTGCAATTGCTGCCTCTACAATAGGTAATCCTTTTCGTCGTCTCTCCAATGCAAATTCAACAATCAAAATTCCGTTCTTCGCCAGTAATCCAATCAGCATGATTAAGGAAATCTGCAGGTAAATATTACTATTTAATTTGAAAATAATCGAAAACAAATACGCTCCGGCCAATCCGAACGGAATGGAGAATAATACTGCAAAAGGCAGAATATAACTCTCGTATTGTGCACTCAATAAGAAATAAACAAAGACCAAACACAAGATAAAAATGAAAATCGTTTCACTTCCTGATGCTAATTCTTCACGCGTTAAACCAGAGAATTCGTATCCGTATCCCGCAGGAAGATTTTCTGCCGCCACTTCCTGAATCGCCTTAATAGCATCTCCGGAACTATATCCCGGATTTGGCGCTCCTGTAATCGAAATTGAAGTAAACAAGTTAAATCTTGAAATCGATTCCGGTCCAAAAACTCTAGTCATCGTTACAAATTCCGTAATCGGAGCCATGTTTCCTGCACTGTTTCTCACGAAGATTTTGTTCAACCCCTCGGTATTGGTTCTGAATTCAGGAGAAGCCTGAATCATGACACGGTATTGTTTTCCGAATTTATTAAAGTTAGAAGCATACAAACCTCCATAATACCCTTGCATCGTTGATAAAATCGAATTGACTGTTACACCTGCATCTTTGGCTTTAGCCAGATTAATATCCATCATATATTGAGGAAAACCTGGATTAAATGGAGTTGTCGCATATTGTATTTCAGGACGTTTTGCTAATTTTTCAAGAAAATCAGTATTCACTTTAAAGAATTCTGCTGTCGAGTGTCCTCCTTTATCCTGAAGCTGAAATTCGAATCCTCCACTTTGTCCAAACCCCTGGATGGTTGGCGGAGAAATAAAGAAAATATTAGCTTCACGAATTCCGCTTGTTTTGGCAAAAAGCTGACCAATAACTTCATCAACACTTAAGTCACGTTTGTCCCACGTTTCTAATTTTACAATAACCATACTGTACGCACTTCCGGCTCCTGCAGTAAAGTTTTGTCCCACAATACGAAGCGTATTTTTAACTCCCGGAATAGTATTCGCAATACTATCTACTTGCTTGGCTATAATATCAGAACGTTCCATAGAAGCCGATGGCGGTAAACTAATATTCGCAAAAACAGTACCCTGATCTTCTGCAGGAACAAAAGCAGATGGCGTAGTTTTCATCATATAAAATAAGGCTGCTCCTGCTATAAAAATAGAAACCAAAACAATCCATTTTTTGACAGAAAGAAAACTTACCGAACGTTTGTACCTGTTGGTTACATTATCAAATGCAACGTTAAACGAGGTATAAAATCGTTGCATAAAACTTTTATGTTTATGATCGTCAGCATGCGGTTTTAAAAGCAAAGCACATAAAGCCGGACTTAAAGTCAAACCGTTTACAGCCGAAAGAATAATCGCAACAGCTAATGTAATACCAAATTGCTTGTAAAAAACTCCTGTTGATCCTGTAATAAACGTTACCGGAATAAATACGGCGGCCATTACAAGCGTAATAGAAATGATCGCTCCGGAAATTTCATCCATCGCATCAATAGTCGCTTTTTTAGATGATTTATAACCGTGATCAAGTTTGGCATGTACCGCCTCGACGACAACAATGGCATCATCGACGACAATACCAATAGCCAGTACCATCGCAAAAAGCGTTAATAAGTTAATTGTAAATCCAAATAAATTCAGGAAGAAAAATGTTCCTATAATCGCCACCGGAACCGCAATTGCCGGAATTAATGTTGATCTAAAATCCTGAAGGAAAATAAATACTACAATGAAAACCAAAATAAAAGCTTCTATCAAAGTGTGAATTACTTTCTCAATCGAAGCATCCAAATTTTCGTTAACATCAACAAGCAGTGTATATTTTATTCCTTTCGGAAAATTCTTTGCTGCTTCTTCAATCAGTTTTTTAGAGTTATTGATTACATCACGGGCATTGGATCCGGGAGTCTGACTAATTGACATTGCTGCTGATTCTACACCGTTTGTCTTAATTGTAGAAGCATAACTCAGAGATCCCAACTCTACTTTCGCTACATCTTTCAATCGCAGTATTTGTCCGTTACCAACCGATTTTATTACTATATCACCAAATTCCTCAGCATTCGTTAAACGTCCTTTATATTTAATTACATATTGAAAAGCCTGATTTCCGTTTTCACCAAATTTACCTGGAGCAGCTTCGATATTCTGTTCTGCCAAAGCAGCCGAAATATCACTCGGAATCAATTTATATTGCTGCATGATATCCGGTTTTAGCCAGATTCTCATTGAATAATCCTTTGATCCAAAAACGGACACATCTCCAACTCCAACAACACGCTGAATTTGCGGAACAAGGTTGATTTTGGCGTAATTTTGAAGAAAAGTCTGATCATACGCTTTATTTTCGCTGTATAAAGAGAAAATCAATAAATTACTACTCTGACTCTTTGTAACCGTTACACCCGCCTGAGTTACCTCTGAAGGCAATAAACTCGTTGCTCTGGAAACCCTGTTCTGCACGTTTACCGCCGCTAAATCAGGATTTGTACCCACTTTAAAAAATATTTTGATAGAAGCACTTCCATCATTTGTTGCAGTCGAAGTCATGTAGGTCATGTTCTCTACACCGTTAATCTGCTCTTCAAGCGGAATTACAATACTTTTCAATACCACATCAGCATTTGCTCCGGTATAACTTGCCGAAACGTTTACTGTTGGCGGAGCAATATCAGGATACTGCGCAATTGGCAATGCTGACAGTCCTATTAGCCCCAAGATGACAATAATAACAGATATTACTGTCGAAAGAACAGGTCTTTGTATAAAAATTTTAAACATCTTTTCTTATTTTAAGTCAGCGTAAACCGTTTCTGGATTCTGATTTTTAGTTTTTATTTCGCTTCCGTCTTTTAATGAAGCTACTCCTTCTAATACGATTTGATAGCCTGCCTTTAAGCCACTTGTCACCACATAGTAATTACCCGCTGTATTTTCAGACACTGTTATATTTACATTTTTTGTTTTTCCATCTTTTCCAACGGTAACTACAAAAATCTTGTCCTGTAGTTCAAATGTGGCACTTTGCGGTACGATCAAAACATCTTTTACTTCATTTGGAATTCGAACAGTGGTACTGCTTCCGCTTCTGATCATCCCTTTCGGATTTGGAAAGCGAGCTCTAATGTTTACGGAGCCTGTCTCTGTATTAATTAATCCGTTTACGGTTTCAATGCGCCCTTTTTCAGTGTAAGTTGATCCATCTAAAAGTAATAAGGAAACCTGAGGTAATTGCTTAATTTTTTGAGCCAGTGAACCTGAACTTTTTGTGAAGTTTAAAAGTACTTTTTCGTTCATTGCAAAATAGGCATAAACATTTCCAATACTTGAAACCGTCGTTAAAGGATCTGCATTATTAGAGCTTACCAAGCTTCCTAAACGAAATGGTATCGACCCCACAACGCCGTCAACAGGGCTTGTTACGGTTGTATATCCCAAATTAGTTTTGGCATTAACCAAAGCTGCATTTGCTTGTGCCAGCGTTGCTAAAGCAGATTCATAACTATATTGTGCCGACTCTAAATCGTATTTACTAATGATTCCTTTTTCAACTAAGGGTTTCACTTTATTAATGGCCAGTTTTGCCGCGCTTAAATCTGCCTGAGCACTTTTAATGCTTGCCGTAGCTGTACGAACCTGCTGCTCATATTCCGGAGCACTTATTTTAAACAAAGGCTGTCCCGTTTTTACTACAACTCCTTCGTCTACAAAAATTTTATCGATATAACCTTCAACCCTTGGGCGAATTTCTATATTTTGCTGTCCCTGAATACTCGCAGGAAAATCGTTATACAAGGTTGCTGATTGGGGCTGTAAAGTCAGCGTTTTATACTCTTTAACTTGTGATCCGGGTCCGCCCATAGGAGCCTGATCACTTTTATTACCACACGAAGCGATGATCACAGACGCTGCGAAAATGCTTAAAAAGGATTGCTTATTCATAACTTACAAATTTGTAATTATCTATTTATAAAGGTGCAAAAGAAATAAAATACGATACACGAAAAACATCTGATAGACGTAGAGTCGAAGATGATCGATAGAGATAACTTTAGAACCGATGGTTTTTAAAAAAAACTAAACAAGTGTTTAATTTACAAACTCATCGGCTCTAACATTGTTTTTATGGAGTGTAAAACTCTCTTTGGCGATTGGTTTAAAATTTTATTCAAATAAAGTGTAATATTGTCAATTAAAACATAAATTATAATGTCCACAAACTTATTCAGACCTTATTTATTTACCGGATTACACATTCTAAGCTGGGTGTTATTGGGATTTATCATGTTGTTTTATATCCCTATAACATGGAACGTGTTACTTCCATCTGTATTTTGGCTTTGGCAGATGATTATCTTAGTTTTATTAATTATTATTTTTTATTCCAATGCCAAAATTATAGTTCCAAAAACCATTATAAAAGATAATACATCTCCGTTTTTAGTTTGGGTTTTTCTTGCTGTTTTTGTGATGCAGCTAATCGCTTATTTTTATACTTCGGAAACAGATCTTCACACTAAAGTCAGTGAGGTCTTAGGATTTAAAAAATATAGAAATCCTTATTTTGACAATTATGTACTTATGCTGACACTATTGGTTTTAGGAATCAGTACAAGCTGGTCGATGCTTCAATATTGGCAGAAAGCAGCACAGCACAAACAAAAACTGGAACAGGATAAAACAGTAGCAGAATTAGCAATGCTCAAGGCGCAGATCAATCCACACTTTTTCTTTAATTCGCTAAATAGTATTTATTCACTTACTTATACAGATGTTGAAGATTCCAGAAATGCGCTTCACACCTTAAGCCGAATGATGCGATATTTGCTTTACAGCACAGAAGAAACAACAACATTGCTGAAAGAAGCTGAATTTATGAGAGACTTTATCGCTTTGATGAAACTTCGTACCAACAGCAAACTGACTATTACAACTGATATCCCTGAAAAAATACACGATTATCCAATTGTTCCGATGTTATTATTACCTTTAGTAGAAAATGCTTTTAAGCATGGTATTCATGCTACTGATAAAAGTGAAATTCATATTTCGTTTAAGCAGAATGGGAACAATCTTGAATTTGAAGTAGAAAATACCTATTTCGAAAAAACTTCTACTACAGATGAAGGCGGTATTGGACTAACGAATACGAAACGCAGACTTCATTTAATTTACCCGCATAAACATACCTTAACATCAGGCATTGCGAAAAACGGAAAGTACAAAGTAAAACTGCAAATAACTTTAGAATAATGATAGCATTAAAATGTATCGCAGTAGATGATGAACCATTAGCATTAAAATTAGTTCAAACCTTTATTGAGCAGACTCCCTTTTTAGAATTGAGCGCCAGCTGTGATAATGCAGTTGAAGCCATGACTATAATTAAGGACAAGCAGCCTGATCTTGTTTTTCTGGACATCAATATGCCTAATTTAACCGGAATGGAATTGGCCAGACTCCTGCAGGAACAGCCTGGATTGACTCCGAAAATTATTTTTACAACCGCTTACAATCACTATGCAATTGAAGGGTATAAAGTTAATGCAGTCGATTATCTTTTAAAACCTTTTAGCTATGAAGAGTTTTTACGTGCTGCAAATAAAGTACTGCAAATAACTGAAGAATCTTCTAATCATTACCAGCCAATTACAGCAGCAGATGATGAGTTTTTTTTCTTAAAAGTAGAATATCAATGGGTTCGGATTTCTCTAAAAGATGTTTTATATATCGAAAGTTTAAAAGATTATGTAAAGGTACATCTTGTCGATTCTCAAAAAACCGTGCTTTCACTTATATCATTGAAAGCCTTAGAAGAAAAATTACCATCCGCAAAATTTATGAGAATTCATCGTTCTTATATTGTCCCTCTTGACAAAATAAATGCCATCAGCAAGAATTCCATTTTTATTGGAAAAACTGAAATTACGGTTGGCGAGCAATACAAAGAGGCATTTAAAACTATTGTTGAAAAATGGCTTAAATAATATAATAAATACCACATGGAAAAAAGAAGCAATAAATATCATTTGACATTAAGTCTTAAGGAATATGCAAATGGAGAAACAATGCCTGCAAAAGAACTTGGAATTGAATTTGAAAATCACGATGAGATTTTTAGCATTATTGAAAAAATAAAAGCTAAAAACTTATTTGATAATGAATCTGAAGCAACTCAATTTGCATTGGGTTTAAAATTATTTGGGGAAATAAAATTGAAACACCGGAAGAATCCTCTTTTTGATGAAATAAATGAAGTCTTTCCCGTCTTCATGAAAAAGTTGAAAACTTTGTAAAAAGCAAAAACGCTTCAGATATGTGAAGCGTTTTTTTGTATAAATGAAAACCAATAAATTAAGCTTTTACTTTTCTTTTAACTGTACAGCCAATTTCTTTTGTCTGAGTAATGGCTGGTTTTTGATTGTTTTTTAATGATTCAATAACATCTTCAGCATATTTTATTTTTTCTGTTTTAGTTCCTTCCGGATCATTGTCAATTGCGCCAACATATTCTACCACATTTCCTTTAGCAGATTTTGAGACAATAAAAATATGTGGTGTACGCTTTGCTCCATATTGATCCGTTACTTTTTGTCCTGCATCAAATAAATAAGGGAAAGGATACTTTTTATTTTTAGCTAATTCCTGCATTTTATTAAAAGCATCATCTGGCTGTGCTTCCGGATCATTTGGGTTAATTGCAATTACCGGATATCCCTGAGGTCTGAATTTATTGTCTAAATCGATAATTCTTTGCTCATACGCCACTGCATACGGACATGTATTACAAGTAAAAACTACAATGAATCCTTTTGCTTTTGGAAAAGTTGCAAATGAAACTTCTTTATTATCAATGTTTTTCAATTTGAAATCAGGTGCAGCATCCCCCGCTTTAAGGGTTGTAGTTTGTGCCTGAGAAAGAAAGGCAGAAAATGCAAGTACTATTAAAATGATTATTTTTTTCATAATAAATTTTGATGTTTTATAGTTAATTAATTATTGATATTGTATTTTTTTATATTCAGTTAATAATTGTTCATAGTTAAATTCGCTTTCGACAAATTTTCGTTTATTTCCTTTAATAAAAATAGTTGCCGGAATACTGCCAGACCAGGATGGATCAATACGGTCTATATATTCCTGCGGACTGCTTTCATTCAGTAAAAAAACTTCATTCTGAAGGTTTTTCCTTTTGACAAAAGGCTCAACGGCAGAACTCAGTTTGGATTTAAAATCAACACTAATCAGTAATACAACCAATTTGTCAGATTTATATTCTGCTCCAAGTTTTTCAAAATGAGGCAACTCTTTGATGCACGGAGCACACCAGGTAGCCCAAAAATTCACTACATACGTACTGTCTTTTCCAGTCTTTATACGTTCGTTCAACTGGTTGATATTAATTAGCTTTACATTTTGGCTATAGGTAGTAGCTGAAAAGATTAAGAGAAAAATATATATTTTAAAAGTGTGAATTTTCATAGATTTTCAAAATTTAATATTTTTTGCCTTACAAATATAAACTAATGAAGTTTTGTCAAAAATTATTTATTGTTAATTAAAGTTAAATATTGGTAATATCACTGAAAACTTAGGAAGCAAAATTATTTTCAAGAATTATTGATTTAAATAAATTTTTATTTAGACAAGAGATAATCATTTAAACAACAACCACAATAGTTAACTATTTGATAACATTTAGGTTACTGTAAATTTATATTTATTTACTTATTTTGAATAAAACAAATCGTTATGAAATTCTTTAGCTTAAAATTTCTGGTTTCATTCAAAGAATGGCTTTTTCTCAGAGCTATGCATTCATCATTCATTCATTAATTTTCAAAATAAAGGAAAGTACATCTGAATGAATAAATTAGAGAAGTCATTTTTAAATAAAGACCAATTTGGTCAGGATTTTCTTTGGGGTGTTTCTACCGCCGCTTTTCAAATAGAAGGAGCTCATGAAAGTGATGGAAAAGGCCCTTCTATATGGGATGTTTTTACCAGTCAAAAGGGTAAAATAAAAAACGGGCATCATGCTATAAATGCATGTGATTTTTATAATTGCTATAAGGATGATATTAGTTTAGTCCGTGAATTAAACATTCCTAATTTTAGATTTTCTATTAGCTGGTCACGAATTATGCCTACTGGCGTTTATCCTGTAAACCAATCAGGTATAGATTATTACAACAAAGTAATTGATTTTTTACTTGAATGCGAAATTGAACCCTGGGTCACTCTTTATCATTGGGATTTACCACATGCCCTGGAAGTAAAAGGAGGATGGACAAACAGAGAATGTACCTCATGGTTTTCGGATTATACAGAAGTATGTGCCCAGCATTTTGGTAATCGCGTAAAAAACTGGATGGTTATAAACGAACCTTCGGTTTTTACGGGCGCAGGATATTTTCTTGGCATTCATGCTCCAGGCAAAAAAGGCATTACCAATTATTTAAAAGCAATTCATCACGTAACGCTGGCAACAGCTTCCGGTGCCAAAAAACTAAGGCAATATATTCCTGATGCCAATATTGGCACTACTTTTTCCTGTACTCATATCGAACCCTTCTCAGATAAACCTACAGATGTTCAGGCTGCTAAACGTGTCGACACGCTATTAAACAGAACTTTTATAGAGCCAATTTTGGGGCTTGGATATCCACAGAGTGATCTTCCGGTACTTAAAAAACTTAATAATTATATTCAGGGTGATGATTTACAAAATTTAGCTTTTGACTTTGATTTCATAGGGCTGCAGTGTTACACCAGGGAAATAGTTAAATCATCATTGCTTACTCCATATATTGGTGCCGAATTGGTAAGTGCAGAAAAAAGAAATGTCATATCTACTGAAATGGGATGGGAAATTTATCCTCCTGCCCTATATTATATTCTTCAAAAATTTAATTCGTATAAAGGAATTAAAAAAATTATAATTACCGAAAACGGAGCTGCATTTCCTGATACAGTTACAAACGGAAAAGTATATGATATTAAACGAACTCATTATATACAAGATCATTTAGAGCAGTTACTTAAAGCTAAAAAAGAAGGTTGTAAAGTCGATGGTTATTTTGTCTGGAGCCTTACTGACAACTTTGAATGGGCTGAAGGTTACAATGCAAGGTTTGGCTTAGTGCATATAGATTTTAAAACTCAAAAGAGAACCATTAAACAATCAGGAATATGGTTTAGAGATTTTTTAGAAACAAATCAGACAATTATATAATTTAGGAACTAAATTATATAAAACAATCATAAAAATTCATCCTTATTTTTATGCCGTAAATTTAAGAATGAATGGAAACAGAAACTCAAATCTTCTGGTTATTTATACTTGCGATTCCCATTGCCTGCATAAGCTGGACTGTAACTCAGGAAGAAATATTCCGCGAACCCAGAGAATGGTGTGTTAACTGTTCTAAAAACAATAAGAAAATTTTAATTCGGAAATTTTTTTATCTTTTTACATGCGAATATTGCTTCAGCCATTATATCACTATTTTTTTTATCTGTATTTGCAATTTTAAACTTTTAATTGACGATGCAAGAGGCTATCTAATTGCCGGATTTTCGCTGGTTTTTGTTGCCAATATCTACATGAGTCTTTTTGCTTTGTTAAGACAGACAATTAAAAAAGAAAAAGTAGAAATCAAAAAGATTGAAAATAGTGACGAATTATAATTCAATAAAACAAAAAAACTGCTCTTTAAACAAAAAGCAGTTTTTTGATATTAAAAATGTTTTGTATTAGTTTTTCAAAGAAGCCATATCAATTACAAAACGATATTTAATATCTCCTTTTAATAATCTTTCATAGGCGTCATTAACATCGTTTACCCCAATTAATTCAATATCGGCAATAATATTATGTTCTGCACAAAAGTCGAGCATCTCCTGAGTTTCTGCAATTCCGCCAATCATTGAGCCGGCAAAACTTCTTCTTCCTAATATAAGGCTGAATGATGTTACTGGGAGCGGTTCCATTGGTGCGCCGACTAAAACCAAATTTCCATCTACTTTTAATAAATTCAGATAAGCATCAATACTATGTTCTGCCGATACACAGTCTAAAATAAAATTTAGACTTCGAGCATGTTGTGACATCTGTTCTGTATCGGTAGATAAAACTACTTCATCAGCACCCAAACGTTTAGCATCTTGGGTTTTAGATAATGAAGTTGTAAAAACTACCACATGAGCCCCCATAGCTTTAGCTAATTTGATTCCCATATGACCTAAACCGCCAATACCTACAATGCCCACTTTTTGTCCAGGCCCCACTTTCCAGTGTTTTAAAGGAGAATACGTTGTTATTCCGGCACAAAGCAACGGAGCAACTCCGGCAAGATCAAGCTTATCTGAAATGTGTAATACATAATTTTCATCCACAACAATACTTTCTGAATAACCACCAAAAGTTTGTCCTCCTAAATGAGCGTCCGGAGAGTTAAAAGTCAAAATACTTCCTTCATCACAGAATTGCTCCAAATCACTTTTACAATGTTCACATTCTCTACAGGAGTCAACCATACACCCTACTCCGGCTAATTGACCTACCTTAAAATTCTTAACATGGTCACCAACTTTGATAATTCTTCCCACAATTTCATGTCCCGGAACTATTGGATAAATTGTTCCGTGCCATTCATTTCTGGCTGAATGTAAATCAGAATGGCAAATACCGCAATACAAAATTTCAATTTCTACATCGTGTGCCTGTACAATACGACGTTTGATGTCTAATGTTTTCAATGGTGCTTCAGCAGCTTCTGTACCAAAGGCTTTTATATTTTTTGTTTCCATAATATTTTTTGTTTTTTGGTTTGTTTTAGATTTCAGATTCAAGAAACTTGGAACCTTAGCGATTCAAAAAAATTAGTGACTGCTTAGAAGATAATATTCTCCATCGGTTACTTTTTCTAACCATGTTCCGTGGCCTTTATCAATTTCTGTAATAATGGCAACATAAGAGAACTTGTCAAACGGAGTAGCTCCATACCAATGTTCAACTTCCGGCAGAATTGTAACGACTTCATTTTTAGTAAGCATACGAACTGCACTTCCTCTTTCCTGATAATATCCAGTTCCGTCTTTTGCAATAAGCATGTGCAAAGTTGCATTGCTATGCCAGTTACTTCTTGCGCAAGGTTCAAAAGTAACTTCCTTAATAACAGTATTTTCAGGATGAATATCACTGCTTTGTTTCTTATAGGAAACCTCGCCCGTCATATAAGCACCAGGAACTTTTCCTTCTTCGATAACAGCTGAATAATTTGTTGACATAAATTTAGTTATTTTTTTGAGATTAACTTTACTTGAAACTACTATACATCAATCATAAGTTTCAGAATCAGAGAACTAAATTTAAGAAAGCCAGAAATCGCTTTATGAAGTATTATTTAGTCTGTAAAAAACTGATCAATGATCAATACTATAATTTCAAAGCAAAATTAGGTCAACAATACTTTTTGAAAATAACAATATTCAAACAAAAAATTATGAAATTGAAACAATTTATACTCGCAGGGATTTCGGAATCGTACCTGTAAGTCTTTTAAAGTAATTATTGAAATAGCTTGGATATTCAAATCCGAGAGAATACCCAATATCGGCAATACTCCAGTCTGTATGCTGAAGCAATGCTTTTGCTTCTCCTATAATTCTTTCTGTAATATGTGCTGTGGTCGATTTTCCGGTAATCTCTTTTACCGAGCGATTAAGATGGTTCACATGTACCGAAAGGCTTTGAGCGTAATCCTGCGGTGTTTTCAAGGCAAGAGGCTGATCTTTTGTTTCAACCGGAAATTGTCTTTCCAAAAGTTCTAAAAATAAAGAGGTAATTCTTGATGAAGCATTTTTATGTCTGAAAAAATTTTCTGAAGGCTGCATCTTCATTGATTCATGGATAATCAGATTAATATAACTACGCATCAAATCGTCTTTAAAAACATAATCTGTTTCATATTCTTTTATCATTTTCTGAAATAAAGAATCTATAAAGTTCTTTTGTTCAACACATAAAGAAAAAATTGGAGTCCCCCCTATTTTAAACAAAGGTGATTCATGAAGTGTATCTGAACGATCTTTTGCTCTCAAAAATTCTTCCGTAAAAACACAAGCATAGCCTTCATGTTCACCAGAAACTATTTCCCAGGAATAAGGTATAATCGGATTACCAAAAAACAGAATTGTACCGTCAGTTTCTATTCCGCGGTCAGCATATTGTATAATACTTTTACTGGTGTTAATACAAATTTTATAAAAATCTCTGCGACTGTAAACCGGAATTTTACTTAAATCTCCATTTATTTGATACACTTTAAAGCCCTTCAACTTTAAATCTGAAGTAAAATCGCAATTCTGAGTTTGTGTTTCATTATTCATTTTGCAAAGTTATGAAAATCAAACAAAAAAAAGTTAGTTTCAGGTTTCAGTTTATAGACTTACTTTCAAAGTACGCAAAGGGTTAATAACTATGCTAAGTTTTTTTAACCAGAGCAAAAGCATGCTCTCGAAGCCACAATTTTTTTTTCTTGTAAACTTTGCGGTTAAACTTGAAACCTGAAACCTGAAACAAAAATTTTATCTTTGCTATATGAAAGATTTACAGCCTGTAATAGATTATGTTTCCAGATACATTGATTTAACTGATGACGAAAAAAAGCATCTGGCTACCTTTTTAAAGATAACTAAAGTCAAAAAAAGACAATTTATTGTACAGCCCGGTTTTGTATGCAGACATAAAAGTTATGTGGTTAAAGGAGCATTCAGAGGTTATCTGGTCGATAATGATGGAAAAGAACATACACTTTCATTTGCAATCGAAGACTGGTGGATTTCCGATTACAGCAGTTTGATTTATCAGGAACCTGCCACATTGTTTGTAGAAGCGCTCGAAGATTCAGTTCTCATTCAGATTGAATACGAAGACGAGCAAAAATTTTTAAAAGAGATTCCGAAACTTGAAAAATTTGAA
Organism: Flavobacterium salmonis; assembly: GCF_903819435.1. Classification (GTDB taxonomy): domain Bacteria; phylum Bacteroidota; class Bacteroidia; order Flavobacteriales; family Flavobacteriaceae; genus Flavobacterium; species Flavobacterium chungangense. The sequence goes on from NZ_CAIJDP010000079.1 coordinate 303,081, forward strand.
CGCATTATTACGCAGCGCTCTTTAGCTTTTCATCAAAAAAGACTTTTATCGAATTTAACCAAAACTGCCGAAGAACGTTATGATGAATTTATGAGCAAATATTCCGCAATTGCTCAACGCGTTCCTCAATATGCATTAGCTTCTTATTTAGGTTTCAGTACCGAGTATTTAAGTAAAATACGCAATCGCAAAATTTCAAAAAGTTAAACTGGTTCAACTTTATTTCCTAAACCAGTTCATTTTTATTTTTCTTATTCTGTCCCAGATTTGCATAGTCAATACCGACAAATAATTTTAAATTAATAAAAATGAAAACTACCATTTTGATTTCAGCATTTTCGCTTCTTTTTATGGCTTGCGACAGCGAGAAAAAATCCGGAGAAACTTCCGTTTCCCTTAAAAGCAAATATACCGTTACAAATTCAGGTCTTTATCCTGAAGGAATTGATTATGATTCCAAAAACCAAAAATTTTTATTGAGTTCCCTACAAAAAGGAGCCGTTTATGCAATGAATCCAAAAGGCGAAGTATCTGTTTTTGCTACAAGCAGTAAACTTGTTTTACCAACAGGTGTGTACACTGACGAAATTCGGAACCGACTGATAGTAGCCAATGCAGATTTGGGAATTTCGCAAAAAAGTATCACAGGAAGCGCAGGAACTATAGCGACTGCCAGTATTTTTAATATTACCTCAGGTGAATTAATAAAAGAAGTTGATCTAAAGATTTTTACCCCAAATGCAGATTCCTGCCCGAATGATATTGCGGTTGATAGCAACGGAAACATTTATATTACCGATTCTTTCTCCCCGATTATTTATAAACTTGATACTAATTACAATGCTTCCGTATTTAGAGAAAACACTTTATTTCAGCCAAAGCCAAATGAATTCGGTTTAAACGGAATTGTTTTTCACCTCGACGGCTATTTACTGGCAGTTAAAACAGATACTTCTCAATTGCTAAAAATATCGCTTACTGATCCTAAAAACATTACAGAAGTAACAGGAATAGCATTTAACGCTCCTGACGGAATAGAATTAGACAAAAACAACAATTTAGTTATTGTAGAAAATGGTTTAGGATTAGGCAAAACGTATACTTTTAGCAGCACAGACAATTGGTCTAGTGCATCTAAAATAAGCGAAACCAACATTGGAAAAGATGAATTCCCAACCACCGCTGCTTTGGCTTCTGACGGCAATGTTTATGTTATTAGCTCTAAATTAGGTAAATTATTATCCGGAGATAAGAGCCAGTCATCTTATACAATTCAAAGGGTAAATTAAGTTTTTTTTTCAGGTTTCAAGTTTCACGTTTAGTAAACGCAAAACTTGAAACCTGAAATTATTTTTTCATAACTAAAGTTCCTGTATTTAATCCATTGGCAGCAGCCGATAAAACTACTTCAGCAGCATTTTCGTCTTTTTGGATGATAATTTGAGCATATCCGTTAAAGAGTTTTCTTTTCCATGCCTCAGCCGTTGTAATCACCTGAATAATTCCAGGGTCTGCATTCATAACATCCCAGTCTTTTATTTTTTGTAAAGGCGGTGCAATAATCTGAATGGTATTTATTCCCTGCATTAAAACATTGCTATTCAAAACATACTTTTGATCATCTTCTGCACTGGCAGCAATTTTATTTCCGTTTACAAAAACAACTGCATCTGTGCCTATTTTTTTATAAAAGAAATTCACAGTATTTGATTTTTGATCGTTTCTTAATTCAAATTTACCGCGATACACATAAGCCGGAGCCTGATTTTTATAATCACGGTCTTTAAAGGCTTCTTTCCAGCTGTTATCATCAGACGATATTGATTTTGAAGCATTTGTTGAGGGTAATTTTTTTTCTTCAAAATTCGTAATCGGAACAAGTTCAACTGCGTCAATGAATTGATCTCTTTCTAAAGAAGTCGGATTACCGTTTCCAACACCTAGAATCTTTCCTCCTTTTACTAAAAATGTAATTTCATGATTCGCTGTTGGTACATGCAATCCCTTTTTGTCTGTAGTTTCAACCGTCACAACTACTACATTTCCATTAGGCTGATTTTCTTTATCAGCAGAAAGCTTTATATTTTGAGGTGTTTCTGTAGTTTTTTGAACTTCCGAAAGTACTTTTTTGCCGTTTTTATATCCAATTGCTTCAAGAGTTCCGGATGCATATTTCACTTTCCATTCTAAATGGCTATTTTGCTCCATTTTCTTTTTACCAAGACTCTTTTTGTTCATAAAAAGTTCTACTTCATCACAGTTTGAATGTACCCAGACATCTATTTCCTTTCCTTCCATTCCACTCCAGTTCCAGTGTGGCATAATATGTAAAACCAGTTCTTTCCCCCACCATGATTTCAGATAAAACACATTGTCTTTCGGGAAAGCGCAAACATCCATCATTCCAAAATAAGAGGTAACCGACGGCCAGCCATAAGGTGTAGGTTCTCCACGATAATCAAAACCTGTCCAGATAAACATTCCGGCTAAATAAGGTCTCTCAGCATAAAACTTCCATCCTTCTTCAATACTGTAAAATGTCGGACGTGGTTTTTTGTCGTAAGCACTTTTATAATGTTTGGCTTCATCATCAAAATATATACCGCGCGTTGCAAACGTAGAGCCTTCCTCTGTACCCATTCCAGGCTGTTCTTTGAATTGATTTCGATGCGCATCTATATCTCCGTTACCCAAATAATTATAGCCCATAATTTCAACCACTGACGATATTCCGCTTTTGAAACCACTGCTGATACCAACCGTAACAGGTCTTGTAGTGTCAATACTTTTTGTAAATCCCTGCATGACATTTGTAATACGTTCGCCAGCGATACCACCTTCAATATTCCACTCTTCATTTCCAACCGACCAGCAAAAAATACTTGGATGATTTCGGTCACGCTCTATCATTCGTTTTAAATCATTGAGGTGATAATCGTTAATTCCCATCAAACGGGTTTCATCAATAACCAGCATTCCGAGTTTGTCACAGGCATCAACCAATTCTGGTGTAGGCGGATGATGCGAGCAACGATAGGCATTAGAACCCATTTCTTTCAGCTTTTTGATTCGGAAATACTGCAACTCATCCGGCAAAGCTGTTCCAATTCCGGCATGATCCTGATGATTGTTCGTTCCTTTTAATTTTACCGGTTTTCCGTTAAGGAAGAATCCTTTCTCAGCATCAAACCGAATTGTGCGGATTCCGAAAGAAGTTTCATAACGGTCAATTAATTTGCCCTCCTGCTTAATTTCAGTTATCAAGCGATATAAATTCGGATTTTCGATATCCCATGATAATGGATTATTGACTTGTAATTTCGAACTGTAATTGGACGTTTTATAAAAATCCGGAGCAATAACATTTTGGGAAATGTTTGCAATTTGTTTTCCTTCAGCATCTAAAATACTTTGGAGAATTTCAATTTGACCTTTATAATTCCCTTTATTTTCAACAGAGACTTCAGCGGTAACTTCAGCATTGTTTTCTTTTATTTCGGAGGTTACATAAGTCCCATTTGCAATTACATGAATTGGATTTGTTTTCTTCAGATATACATGCCTGTAAATTCCGGCACCTTCATAAAACCAGCCTTCTTCCATAGAAGCATCAACACGCACAACAATCGTATTTTCTCCGCCGTAATTTACATAAGCAGTAATATCGTATTCAAATCCATTATAGCCGCTTTCTTCAGTTCCGAGATAATATCCGTTAAAAAACACTTTTGAATTTCTAAAAACACCGTCGAATTTCAGCGAAATAATTTTTCCTTTATCTGTTTCCGGAATATTGATTTTTTTTCGGTACCAGCCAATACTTTTTTCAGGAAAACCTTTTCCGGCTGTTTTAAATCCGTGGCTGAAACTGCCTTTTTCACTAAAAGCCTGCTCCACCGCCCAATCATGTGGAAGATCTAATTTTCGCCACGCACGGTCATCAAAATTTTGCGCTGCAGGTCCGTCACCAAATCCGGTTTTAGTTAAATAGGAAAAATAGCCTGTTGCATGATTAAAATCTTTCTGGGTATCATATAAATGACCAAACGAAAAACGCCAGTCTTTATCAATTAAAATCAAATCTCTTTCAGTTTGTTTTTGTGCTGAAATACAAAAAGATATGGAAAATACTAAAAAGAGAAAAAATCGATTAATACCAATAGATTTCATAAATAATTCCGGTTAATTTGATAATTGTATAAAGTTTATAAATATACCCTTTTTGGACTACCGGAATCAATAGTATTTTATCAAAGTTTAATGAATTTTAATGATTAAACTTTGATAATTTTTAAGAAGCTAATCCCGCTATCCGTTACAATCTTTTGTGGCGAACCACGCCACAAAAGGGTTTTCACTGCTATCGGGGCTAGGGCAATCGTTTTCATAAGAATGTTATTGATACAGTTTCTCATTTCGACGGAGGAGAAATCACTGAAGGAGAGCAACGCACTGTTATCGAATTACTAATGTGATTTCTCCTTACGTCGAAAGACAATATTGCGCATCTTTCTACGGATTAAAATCCGTTGGAAACGAAGATTATTTCCTAACCAATGAAACATCATCAACCTGACAAGAAGCATTTGCAGTACCATCAGCCAGAAAACCAATCTCCACTTTTCCGGCTTTAACAGGTATGTTTTTTATGATTATAGTTTTCCATGAAGCATTTTCTTCCTTTAGATTGTATGTTAGTCTTTTACCATTACTTAAAGCATACATTTCTAAGTTTGTAAAACCTTTTGTATTCTTCACTTTGGCAGTAAGTGTGTACGATCCGTCTTCTAATTTCACATACGTTGAAGAAGTAATGGTTTGAAACGTTTTTCTTTTAAAATTAATCTTATCGCTAATGTTTAAGCTTTTTTCGCCTATGACAATTTTTCTGTCATTTTCAGTATTAAAATAATTGATTACCGGAGAAGTTATTGTATCCAGTCCAATTTTATTTCCCTCAATAACCTCATTAGTCCATCCTGTTAATTCTATTTGCACGGGTTTAACAGGACTTGGAATATGCCTGCGATCAGCTTCAAAACTGCCATTTTTAACGTAATCATTATCTTTAGCAACCTTCCACTCACCTGTTTTAGTATTAATATCCCAGGAGTTAAGTGAATTAAAATAAGGTGTTTTTCCATCAAAAGACATCGGACACCATTGATTATATCCTAAGCCATTGCCTGCAAAATCTGCCCATCGGTCTCCACAATACACAATTGTTTCCTGTTTGCTTCCTTTTAAAGAAAAGAAAAAACCAGTTTGTGAAATATGGGCAAAATCTTCTGACGAACCATTTGTTACCAACATATCATTGACCGGCAGATAGGGTCCTCTTATATCATTGGCAACTAAATAATATGCAAATGAAGCATCCCATCCATAAATATTGGAAGCATACATATAGTATTTGTTTTGGTATTTGAACATGCAATTTCCTTCACGACTTTCCCCTTTAAAAATCTGCGTACAGTCCAAAAGATTTACTTTTCCTTCTTTTACTCCAATTTCAGAAACATATATTTTGTTTCGTCCTTTACCGTAAGAATAAATTAAATAGGACTTTCCGGTATCTTCATCAGTAAATACGGTTTGATCACCAGTATTACTGGTTCCGATCATTTTCTCCATATTTATTTTTTGATGCCAGGTAAATTGTCCTGTTGGAGAATCAGAAAGTGTAATCAATACCTCGCTTCCATGCTGAACAAACATGGCATATTTATTCAGCTCTTTCATATAAGCGACTCCTAAACGGCCAACCCAGGTTTTGCCTGCCTTATTTGCTTCTTCTTTAGTAACAACATCTCCTTCAAAAGTCCAATTCACTAAATCAACCGAACTATAACAGGTAACCGATTTAAAAGTAGCATTGGGTAAAGTAATATGTGGAGCATTTCTATAAATATTCGCTTCTTCATACTGAACACCGTACCAGTAATATTTTTGAATACCTGTTTTAGGATCTGCAAATTTAAAAATACCACCTCCCTGACTATTTAATGGCTGTCCGTCTTTTGTGTTCCAGAAAATATCATTTTTGATATTACCACTCTGTGCATTAACATTACTGATAATACTTGTACTAAAAATTGAAGCCAACATCAAAAACGATATTATAGCAGTATGTGATTTTTTAACTTTCATGTTCCTAAATTTTTTAATGTATTAAATACAAAAAAGTCATATGAATTCATCTAAACCAGAGATTTTCCTACTCTTTAAATGCACTCATATGACTTATACTTCTTTGAAATTTATAATATTTCAGTCAATATTTTTCTGGACTACGATGTTACCAGCAATTTTAATATTCATAAACATCTATTAATTTTATATTCCGTGGAATTTTCAATGAATCTAATTTCATTAGGAATTGCGAGTAGCTTAATTTTTTTAAAATTTGCTTTTTATCAGAATCAATTATCCAATAATCATATCGGTCTTTAGCAGAAGTTTTATTATCATAAATGTTGTCATAAGGTTTTTCATCTTCCGATTCAAGACGTTGAGCAATAATATAATTTTCAAAAACATTCAATTTAACCACCTTCAAAGGAATTATTTCTTCATCGTCACTCCAACCTTCTTTAGGAGAAATACATATATCTTCAGAGGAAGCTCTATTGAGAGTATAATTATCTGTCAATGGTTTTTCAAAATCCTGAATTCCAGGCCCGCAACTTTGAATTAAAAATAGTAGAAATACTGACAGTAATAAATAATTCGTTCTTATCATATTGGCTTTTTAATCAACCATTTATAAATTATTTTCGATAACTAACATAATCAAATACTTGCGAAATAAAATTTACAGCGATCGAATAATCCCTTCTTCAAGCCCTCTCAATTCGGCTAAACCTCTTAATCTTCCAATCGCAGAATAACCCGGATTGTTTACTTTTCCTAGATCATCCAGCATTTGATGTCCGTGGTCAGGACGGAACGGAATTGAAACATTATGCTTTTTATGAATCAGCAATAATTCTTTCATTACAGCATACATATCTGTATTTCCGTCTAAATGATCGGCTTCAAAGAAATTTCCTTCTTCATCACTACGAACATTTCTCAGGTGAATAAAATAAATTTTATCATCTAGCTTTTTCACCATTTCCGGTAAGTCATTCGTTTCCTTAGCTCCTAAAGAACCAGTGCAAAAACAAATTCCGTTTGATTTATAAGGAGCATTTGAAAGAATAAAATCATAGTCTTCCATTGAGTTAACAATACGAGGCAAACCTAAAATATCAAATGGAGGATCATCAGGATGAATGGCCAATTGTACTCCGCACTCATCAGCAACAGGACAAATTTCGTTTAGAAAATAACTCAAATTGCTTCTTAATGCATCTCTGTCAATATTGTCATAAGCTTTCAGAGCATTACGCATCCATTCAACCGTAATCTTTTTTTCGCCAGGAATCCCGAACATTACCGTATCTGCTATTTCTTGTAATCGTTGCTCTGTAATCGTTGCAAAACGTTCCTTAGCTTTGGTTACAATATTTTCAGGAAAACTATTTTCTGCATTTTCTCTCTTTAATATATAAATATCAAAAATAGCCAGATCTACCCAGTTAAAATACAAAGCTTCAGAACCATCAGGCATTACGTAATCCAGCTGTGTTCTTGTCCAGTCATTAACCGGCATGAAATTATAGGTAATAATTTTAATGCCACAAGCTGCCACGTTACGGATGCTTTGTTTGTATTTGTCTATATATTCCTGAAAATTTCCACTTCTTGTTTTAATACTTTCGTGAACGGTAATACTTTCTACAACATCCCATGTCAGGCCGTATGCTTCAACTTCAGCCTTTCTTTTATTGATTTCATCAACTGTCCAAACATCTCCGTGAGGAATTTGGTGCAGGGCTGTTACAATTCCGGTAGCACCGGTTTGTTTTATATGCTGTAAACTTACCGGGTCATTTGGTCCGAACCATCTCCAGGTTTGTATCATTCTGTTCATACTTTTCTTTTCTTAAAATTATACACCACTAAAGATGGTAAAACCACCATCTATTGTCACTTTTGAGCCTGTTGCAAATTTTGATGCATCGCTTAGTAACCAAACCAAAGCTCCAATTAATTCGTCAGGATTTCCAAAACGTTTATAAGGTGTATTTGCAATGATTAAATTTCCTCTTTCAGTTAGACTTCCATCAGGATTAGTCAATAATGTACGGTTTTGTTCTGTTAGGAAAAATCCCGGAACAATAGAGTTCATTCTGATTTTATCGCCATATCTTTTTGCCAGTTCAACAGAAAACCATTTAGTATAAGAATCTATTGCAGATTTTGCCAGACTGTATCCTAACACTTTTGTTATGGCCTGTTCTGTAGCAACAGATGAAATATTTACGATGCTTCCAATGCTCTCGTTATTTTTGATAACCTCACCAAAAATTTGTGTTGGCAAAAGTGTTCCGAATAAATTCAGGGTCATCACTTTTTGCAAAGCATCCATATTTAATTTAAAAATATCCTGATCTGACTGAATTACAGCATCCGGCATATTTCCTCCGGCAGCATTTACCAAACCGTCAATTTTTCCGTATTTTGAAAGAACCAAATCACGTGCTTTTATCAGATCACTTTCAATAGTTACATCTGCAATTAAAGCGATTGCTTCTCCACCGTTTTTTATAATTAAATCAGCTCTTTCATTAGCTACTTTTTCGTTTCTTCCTAAAACACCTACGATTCCGCCTGCAGCAGCAATTCCGTTGATAAAAGCTTCACCTAATATTCCAGTTGCACCGGTAACAATTATTACTTTTCCGTTTAATTCAAAATCTGTTTTCAATTTTTTTGTCTTTTAGTTTTTTTAATCCAGCAAAAATACAATTAATCCTCTTGCGCCGTGTGCGCCCAAGACTAAAGATTGTTCGATATCGGCTGTTTTTGAAGGTCCTGCAATAAAAGTGGCAAAACCATACTCTAGATTTCCAATTTTTTCGTAAGCCTGGCGCATCGTTGCTAATATGTCATTTTTTTTTACAATGATTGCCAAATATTGAGCAATAAAAGGAGCAACTCGCTGGCCTAAAATATCATCCGTAACCCATATTGCGCTATTTTCGGCAACACCAAAATGACCTTTTACAATAGCTAATTCAACATCCTGTAGCGTATGCGGATCATCATTTTTCCAGTCCAATGATGCAACTTCAGAAAGTTCAGGGATAGTCGTAATAATTCTTCTGTCAAGCGCATAATTGTTTCTGATAAAATCCAAAATTTCATTGTAATTAGCTACTTCAACACTTTCTCCACCAATGTTTTTTAAAACCGTTTTATACGTTTCCAAAACATTAGGGTTTTCGGAACTTATAACATCCAAGTTCGGTAAATCTGTAATGATTCCCGGTTGGTTTTGTTTTATTTTATTTAAAATTTCAGCCTTACTACTCATTATCCTTAGCTTTAGATTCACGTGAATTTTTCTTGTACCATTCTCTAAATGATTCTTCAGGGACGTCCGGCATTTCACGCTGGTCATACCATTTGTTCATTTTATTGTTCACCATTCCGGGAATATTTTTCATTACAAACCTTCCGGATTTTCCAGCAATATTGAATACAGTAGGATTTGCCAAAACGGTTGCCATCGTTTTCATTGCAATCGTTTTTGCAGTAGGGGTATACCCTTCCTTAACCAAAACCTGACGCCATTTATACAACTGATCGTGAATGTCTATCTTTACAGGACAAACATTGGTACAAGAACCACAAAGTGTGCTGGCAAAAGGCAGATCCGCATTTTTGCTCATATCTAAATTTGGTGCCAAAATAGAACCAATTGGTCCTGCAACTGCATTGTGATAACTATGTCCACCACTTCTTCTGTAAACCGGACAAGTATTCATACAAGCGCCACAACGGATACATTTTAATGAATTTCTAAAATCTTCTCTTCCTAATTGTGTGCTTCTGCCGTTGTCAACAATCACAATATGCATCTCCTGACCTTTTCTAGGTTTTTTAAAATGACTTGAAAATGTAGTAATCGGCTGTCCCGTAGCGCTTCTGGCCAATAATCTAAGAAAAACACCTAAATGTTTACGCTGCGGAATCAGTTTTTCGAATCCCATACAGGCAATGTGAACATCAGCTAAATGTGCGCCCATGTCTGCATTTCCTTCATTCGTACACACCACAAATTCACCGGTTTCTGCAACAGCAAAATTGACTCCGGTTAAAGCAACTTTACGTGTTAAGAAAGTATCTCTTAAAGTCTGACGTGCTGATTCAGTTAAATATTGAGGATTAAAATTTCCTTTTTCCGTACCCAAATGTTCATGAAAAGTTTCACTTACATCTTCTTTTTTAAGGTGAATAGCAGGTAAAACGATATGACTTGGTGGTTCCTTACGAAGCTGAACAATAAATTCTCCTAAATCAGAATCGATGACTTCAATTCCTTTTTCGGCCAGATAATCATTCAGATGGCATTCTTCAGTAAGCATGGATTTGGATTTCACCATTTGCTTAACATTATTTTTTGCCATTATAGAATGTACAATTTCATTATGCTCTTTTGCGTCGGCTGCCCAATGAACGATTATTCCGTTTTTTTGAGCGTTTGTCTCAAATTCAACTAAATAATCATGAATATTCGAGAGTACATTATTTTTAATCTGTGACGCTGTTTCCCTGAGCAATTCCCAATCCGGAATTTGATGCGCAGATCTATCTCGTTTTTCACGAACAAACCAAAGTGTTTCATCATGCCAATTAACTCGTTCTACATCTTTGTTAAAACGTTTTGAGGCTTCGCTATGTGGTATTGTTTTTTCTGAAGACATTTTTTATTAGTTTAAAATAAATCCATAGAGATCAATTTAGAATCAATTTTTATTTACAAAATTCAAAACATTTTCATGGATGTTTTGGTTTTCCTGAACAACATCAGCAACAACATTTTTCAGAAATATATTCTCTACCGGAAGTTCTTTCTGTCCCGAAATTTTCGAAATAAATTTCACATTTGTAGCTTTTACATTCTCCAGATATACATTTTTTATTGGCGTAAGTCTGCGTTCAATTGTGGGAACCAAAGTTCTCCATTGGTACAAAACATCTGTATCTATACCCAGAATTCCTGCATCAATTTTGCCAGAAACAACATTACTCATGTAAATATTGTTTACAAATCCTCCTCTGCGTTCATTTGTTTTGATAAAAAGAAGGTGATTCAATTTTGCGCCATCCACTACTGTACAATTATCAATAAAAATATTTTCAATTCCACCGGATAATTCGCTTCCGATGGCTACTAACTGATGACCGTTTTTTACGATACAATTACGAATTACAATGTTTTTTGAAGGTGTATTTAATACCCATGCGTTTTTCCCACAACCTGATTTTATTGCAATGGCATCATCTCCCTGATCAAAAACACAATTTTCAATTAATACGTTTTGACTCATTTCAGGATCAACTCCGTCATTATTGTGTCCGTGTGCATAAACTTTCAGATTTCTAAGCACAACATGTTTCGATAAAAAAGGATGAATCGTCCAGAAAGGGCTGTTTGTAATCGTAACACCATCCATCAAAATATTTTCACAACGGTTAAACTGAATAAACTGTGGGCGAAAACGTGCAGTGTCATTTGCCATTTGGCGCTCTTTCATCGGTTTGTTGTAAGAAGCCAGATTGTATAATTTTTTCAGGCTTTCCATGTGTGACTTTGGTCGGGTAAACCATTGTTTCCAAACATCCATTTTAGCTTTCAGTTCGCCTTCGCCTGTAATCGCAATGTTTTTACACTGATAAGCATAAATCAACGGAGAATAATTATAACATTCATATCCTTCCCATGTAGAACGGACAGCTGGTAAATAATCGTTTGTATCTTCTGAAAAAAGTAAAACTGCACCTTTCTTTAAATGAAGATTCACATTGCTTTTAAAATGAAATTTCTTTGTCAGCCATTCACCTTCCGGTATAACGATAATTCCTCCACCAACTTTGTTTGCTTTAGCAATAGCCTTATTTATTGCTTCAGAAGTTTTGTCTTTATTTCCCTGAATAGCTCCAAAATCAACAATTGAAAATTCTTTGCATTTACTAAAATCCGGAATTTTTATAGCCGGCATTTCAAAAGGCGCTTTTACCACTACTTCTTTTAAAGTTACTAAAGACGTATCTTTTTTAAACGATAAAAAAATAAGCGAAAGTACTAATGCAAAACAGAGCGTTAATTTTTTCATTTTAAAGTGGTCTTTTTTACAACTTAAAATTCAGTAATTAAATAGTTGACGTATTTAATATTTCAGCAATATGAATGGTTTTTATATGGCTTTTTTGTCTTTTCAGAATTCCTTCCAAATGCATCAGACAAGACATGTCACCACCCGTAATATAATCAACATCATGTTTTTCATGATCTTTGATTCGGTCCTGACCCATTTTTACTGAAACTGCTTCTTCCGTTACACAAAATGTACCTCCAAAACCACAGCATTCGTCTTTTCTGCTTAAAGACACTAATTCCAGACCCTTTATTTTGCTTAATAATTGCCCCGGTTTAGAGAAAAACGGTGCATTCAATTCGGTCATCTGCGAAAGCTTAAGTCCGCGTTGTCCGTGACAGCTTTGATGCATTCCTACTTTGTGCGGAAAATTACCTTCGATATGATCTACTTTAAGTACATCCGTAATAAATTCTGTTAATTCAAAAACTTTTTTGCGCATTTCTGCTGCCAGTTCTTCCTGTTTTTCATCATGCAAGTGATCCTTAACATGTAAAACACAACTTCCTGAAGGACAAACGATATAATCAAATTCTGAAAAATTAGCTATAAAGTTAGCATCACAGCCTTTGGTTAAATGTGCATAACCACTGTTTGCCATTGGCTGTCCGCAACAAGTCTGTTTCATCGGAAAACGAACATCGCATCCCAATTTCATTAATAATTCGTAGGTTGCAATTCCTACTTTAGGATAAAATTGGTCGACGTAACACGGTATAAAAAGTCCAATTTTCATATTCTGGATAATTATTTTTAAAACACATACAATCTATTTTCTATGTGTTAAATGTTTTTTCACGCAGATTTTAAAAAGATTTAAGCAGATTATTTTTATATAATTAATTATCTAAAATTAAATCTGCTTAAATCTGCAAGATCTGCGTGAAATAAATCTTTAATCTTTGACTTATTATTTAATGTTTGTAAAACTTCAAATCAATCAAATCGTTCTGGATAGGCTTAGGATTCCAATTTTGATGGATTGCCAGTGCTGCTCCTAAGGCACTTGCCTGCGCCATTGAAGCTGCATAAACTTCTACATCCGGAAAAGCTTCTGCCAGTAAATTCATGAAAATTGAATTCTTACTAAAACCTCCGTCCACAAAGATTTTCTTTACAGGACTATTATGAATCACTAAATTAGTTGAAAAAACCTGTTGTTCAACGAGATCCAGCATTAATTGATGATACCCAATTTCGTAAGTTTTAAAAGTAGAGAGATCTCTTTTTTGAAAAGGACATTCCTTAAGAATATCAAAATCGTACTTTTTTGGGTATACAATTTGAAAATTTACGGCTCTTAAATTCGATACTATTTTTTTATCAAAATATACTTCTTTAAAAGTATCAAACGGTACTTTAAAATGTTCCGCCAGTCTTTTTGCCTGTACTTCATGTTCGTTACCTGAAAACAAACGAGCCGCCTTTACTGGTTTTTCGGTATACTGCATATAACATAAGCAGTCGTTTTTAAGTTCTTCAAACGTTAAAGGCTTATTGTTAAAAGGATTCAGGGAAATACTCCAGGTTCCGGTTGACAATAAAACAAAAGGCTCTGTAAAGTTTATGGTATAAGGAATAATTGCCGATGAACTATCGTGCAACCCAATACCTACAGCCAAATCATTTTCTTTTTTAATAACATCTCTTCCGGGATGAATCGGTGCCAGTTTTTCTTTTATACCTTCATTTTTAAGCCATTTGTGGTACTTCATCTTTTTAAAATTCCAAAGATTCGTATGGCACCCAATACTTGTAATATCGGTATAAGCTTCATCCGTTAAAAGAAAACTTAGGTATTGCGGTAAATGCAGGCAATATTTAACTTTTTCAAATAATTCAGGACTTTCTTCTTTTAATCTGTAAATCTGCATTCCGGAATTCAGGCTTCCTAAAACAGGAGAAGCTGTTTTTACTGCAAAAACTTCTTCTCCTTTGTATTTTTTATAAAAGTCATTTTTCAGTTCTTCAGGATAGTCTTTCAAATAATTGTATAAAGGAGTCAATGAATTGCCTTCTTCATCAATATAAACAAAACTAGCTCCGTAAGTGCTAAAATTAATAGCTTTCAGAACATAGTTGTTCAGGTCTTTTATTTCTGATAATCGCTCGAGAATCCACTTTTTTAGTACATCAATATTTTCGCAGGGGAAACCGTCTTCATCAACGGTTTCGTCCAGATTTACTGATTTTTCCCAAACGATTTTATAATTTTCATCAAATAAAAATACCTTTTTGTTGGTTTTACCAATATCAAAAATTGCAACTACATTCATTTCTTTAATTGTAAATTGTGAATTATAAATTATAAATTATAAATTTTGAATTACAGAATTATGAGTTTAGCTGAGTCTTTTTAGCTTATAACTCATAATTCATAACTTATAATTATTACAATCCTGTAGCTACGGTTTTCAATCCTCTTTCGCCAATTAGATTTCCTCTAACGTAAAGACTTCTGTACAATTCAACCGGATTTAACGCCGCTCCTGAACGCAAACGTGCCTCTGCAACCAATGCGCGAACATCTGTACGGAAAGCATTTTGAAGAATTTCCTGTGCTTTTACCACATCATTTTCTTCCTGAGCGATTTCTAGTGCTTTTCTGTCAACTGAAAGCGCCTGAGCATAAGCAATCATAATCGCTTCAACAGACTGCAACAAGTCTTCCAAAGGATCCTTTACGTTGTGTGAAGCATCAATCATCCATCCTAAATCTTTAGCATGATTCATTCCGCGAGCATCCATACCTTCAACCAATTCGTTGAAGATCAAGAATAACTGGTAAGGCTTTAAAGCTCCTGCAGTTAAATCGTCATCACCGTATTTTGAATCATTAAAGTGGAAACCTCCTAATTTATTATCCATAAGCAAGATCGAAACAATCTGCTCAATATTTGCGTTTGGCAAATGGTGACCTAAATCAACAAGCGTTTTTGCTTTATCTCCTAATTTCTGAACGTATGAATAAGACTGTCCCCAATCAGCAACCGTTGTAGAGTAAAAGTTTGGTTCAGCACATTTGTATTCTAAAAACAATTTCCAGTTTGAAGGCAATGCATCGTAGATTTCTTCCAAACTTTCTAATGTATTTTGGTATGCCTTACGGAAGTTTAATTGTCCCGGGAAGTTAGAACCATCTGCCAACCAAACCGTAAGAGAGTCAGATCCTAATTCTATTCCGTGCTTAATCACTTCAATATTATGAGCAATCGCCTGTTTACGAACTGCTTTATTTACATTTTGTAAAGAACCGTATTTATAAGTATGTTCCGCATTTGCCTGATCCTGAAAAGTGTTTGAGTTCATGGCATCAAACTTCAATCCGTGTTGTCCGGCAAGCGTTTTGATCGCATTATAATCTGTTGGAATATCCCATGGAATATGTAAAGAAATAGCTCCTGAAGCATTGTTTAATTTATGAAGCAAACCTACATCTTCAATTTTTTCTTCTAATGAACGAGGCTCTCCTCCACCTGCAAAACGTCCAAATCTTGTTCCTCCTGTTCCTAAAGCCCAGGATGGGATTGCGATTTGAAAATCGATTAATTTTTGAATGATAGCTTCACTTTCTGCAATTTCTGAAGCTGTAAAAACCAATTTGTTCTGATGTTTTTTTAATAAACCATCATTATGAGATGCGATAGTGTTTGATTGAATTAACATACTTATTTATTTTTAAATAGGGTTTACAATATAAGGCTATTTCTATAAACCAAACCCTTGTTATACGTTACTTTTTTGTATTTTTTTGTTTGTTTTTAATGTGTTTAGGAAATTTATTTATAAAATACAATTGTCATAAAAAATCTAACGTCCGACCGAAATCGAACGTTAGAAAACAAAAACCACTTTGTTAAATAAACTTAAAAAAAACTAAACAACTTATCTGTAAAAGCCCATTGTTACTCCACCGTCTACATTCAGGGCATTACCTGTTGATTTGTTCAACAAGCCTCCTACGAATGCAAAACATGCGTTTGCAATATCATCAGGCAATATAATTTCATTTAATAAGGTACGCTTCGCATAATAAGCAGGCAATTCCTCAACGGTAATTCCATATGCTTTTGCACGACCTTCAGCCCATCCGCCAGACCAGATATTAGAATCTGAGATTACAGCATCAGGATTAACTGTGTTTACACGGATTTTATCAGCACCTAATTCAGCAGCCATCAAACGTGTTAAATGTGCCTGAGCCGCTTTTGCAGAACCGTATCCAGGATTATTAGGACCCGCTACAACCGCATTTTTAGAAACGATGTTTACGATATCTCCACCAAAACCTTGTTTGCGCATTACTTCAATTCCGGCTTTTGAAACAATAAATTGTCCTTTAACCAAAATGTCATATAATCTGTCCCACTCTTCAAGTGTATGCTCAGCAATTGATTTTGAAATACTGATACCAGCATTGTTTATGATAATATCAGCACCACCAAATGCTAAACAAGCAGCATCTAATGCTTTTTCAGTACTTACTTCATCTGTAACGTTTAATAGGGTACTTGAAACAGCATCTTTACCAAATGATTTTATAAATTCTGCTTTTGCACCTTCTAAACGCTCTTCATTAATATCATTGATCACTACGCAAGCTCCTTCTTCAGCAAATCTTTTTGCGATAGCTTTACCAATTCCACCGGCAGAACCAGTAACTAAAGCTACTCTTCCTGAAAGTGCTTTTGGTTTTGGCATACGCTGTAATTTAGCTTCTTCCAATAACCAGTATTCGATATCAAAAGCTTCCTGATGTGGCAATGAAGTATATTCAGAAACAGCTTCTGCTCCTTTCATTACATTTACTGCATTTACATAATATTCAGATGCCAAACGAGCCATTGTTTTATCTTTGGCAAACGTAAACATACCTACTCCAGGATATAAAATTACAACTGGGTTCGGGTCACGCATTGCAGGCGAATTAGATTTTTTACAAGCATTGTAATACTCTTTGTACATCGCTCTGTAAGCCTCAAAAGCAGGAGTTAATTTTGCTTTAATTGCATTTACATCTGATAAATCTTCGTTTGGATCTAATTCTAAAACCAAAGGACTGATCTTCGTACGTAAAAAGTGATCCGGGCAAGAAGTTCCCAATGGAGCTAATTTTGACAAGTCATTAGAATTAATAAATTCTAAAACTCTTGCATCATCAGTATAATGACCAATCATCTGACGTTCTGAAGAACAGAAACCTCTTAAAATTGGAGCTACTTTTGCTGCTTTTAATTTACGATCCGCTTCCGGAAGGCTGTCTATTTTTTTACCTCCAAAAACAGGACGTTTTTTTCCATAATTACTTTCTAAATAGTCAGCACATTTTTCAATAACTTCCAATGTGTTGATATAACTTTCGTAAGCAGTATCTCCCCAAGTAAACAAACCGTGAGAACCTAACATGATTCCGCGTAATTTTTTTCCTTTTTTCTCCGCTTCTTCCAGACAGCTTCTCAATTGAAGCCCTAAGTCGAAACCTGGACGCTGCCATCCTACCCAACCGATTTCTCCGTCGAATAATTCTTCTGTGATTTTTGCTCCGTCTTTTGCTGCAGCAATTGCAATAGCAGCATCAGGGTGGAGGTGATCAATATGTTTAAATGGTAAGAAACCGTGTAAAGGTGTATCAATAGAAGGAGCTTTTGAAGCTAAATCAAAAATACAGTGGTTAAACAATTCAACCATTTCATCTTCAAACTCAATTCCTCTGTACACATTTTCAAGATTGCGCAATCTGTCTAAATAAAGAGCAGCACAACCTGATTTTGTCAATGTTCCAATGTCCCCACCAGAACCTTTAATCCACATTACCTCAGAGCTTGCGCCTGTCAATGGGTCTTTATCTGTAATTTTAACTGAAGTATTTCCTCCTCCATAATTAGTAAGTCTTAAATCTGCTCCTAATAAATTAGAGCGATAGATAAAAAGAGCTACTTCATCTCCTGCTAATGCTGCAGCTTTAGCATCGTCCCAAAGATAGCTTACATGCTGAAAAGTCATATTGTTTGTGTTTATATTTGACATTTTAATATATTAATTGATTATTATAAAGAGTTCCCAATTCCGACTACAACAATTGATAACATGATGAGTCCGATGCCCAACAAAAATGTGTTGAACGTTTTTTTAGTTACACCTGTCCATTCTTTAAGGTAGAATCCCCAGAAGTTGGCAGTAAGTATAATAGTTGACATATGTAAAATCCATGAACTTGCTCCGTTTCCTAACTTACTTTCTCCCATTCCGTAGAAGAAAAACTGAAGGAACCACATAGTACCTGCAATAGCTGAAAAAAGTACATTTTTTGAAATCGGTGTTTTAGTATCTGTATAATTACTAAAAGTTTTATTTTTAAAATTAAGATAGATACACCATAAAAAGTTAGTTGTTAATCCACCCCAAAGGATAACTATATAGGTAACATTATTTTGAAATAAAAATTCGCCCTGATTTGGATTCAATGTTTTCCACGCCTCATTAGCCACATCTGCCATTGGTTTTCCTGCTTCAATACCGAAATTAAAGAATGAACTTAAGATACCTGAAACTATGGCAATAATTAAACCTTTTACTAAACTAAAATCCTTGTCTTTATCTTCATGTCCGGTTGCAAAATCTTTTTCTTTCAGCATCCCAGCCTTTCCTAAAATAGCAATACCTATAATACATATAAGCACTCCACACAAAACCATTTGCCCTCCTGTGTTTGCAAACATGTCACTAATTGATTCCTTACCTTCTGTTGGGCTGAAATTGTAGTAAATTGGCGGAATCAAAGCACCGAAAGCAGAACAAAATCCTAAGGTGATTGAGTTACCTAATGACATTCCTAAATAGCGAACACCTAATCCGTAAGTCAATCCTCCTATACCCCAGATCAATCCCATAGTGTAAGCTAATACTTTTATGTTTGGAGCCGCATTAGCAATGATATCGGTAAAATTCGGAATTGTTAAGTAAGCAGCGATTGGCGGAACAATTAACCAGGAGAAAAAACCTCCTATTAGCCAGTAGCTTTCCCAAGCCCAATCTTTAACTTTTTTAAAAGGCATATAAAAACTGCCTGACGAAAATCCTCCAATGGAGTGAAAAATAATTCCGAGTAATGATTCCATTTATTTTTTTTTGTGGTTTAAGTTGATAGTTATTGGTTTGGTAAAATAAGAGAATGTAAAAAAGAAAACTATCCTGTACTGTCCTTTCCTTAATTTATATTTATTTTAAATCATAAATTATTGCAATAAGAATCGAATTATTGTGATTTTTTAAATTTAAAATTCATATTTTAGCAAACGCCTGCGTAATTAATATCTTTTAATGCTTTTTAAAGAAAATTATTACACATAATGTAATTTACAATACCATCTCAATACATTTGAGAGAGACTTTACTATACCAACCATGATTAAATTAATTAAGATAGATGAAGATTCAAGGGTTCCAAAATACAAGCAAATTGTAGATTCAATTCTGCAAAATATTGCTAATGGTAACCTGAAAATAAATCAAAAGATTCCTTCCATAAACAACTTCAGTGAAGAGTTTTACATGTCAAGGGATACTGTTGAGAAAGCTTATAATATTTTAAAAGAGCGTAAAATTATCTCTTCTATAAGAGGAAAAGGATACTATATTACCCGAACGAAATTAGAATCTAAAGTCAATATTTTGTTCCTGTTTAATAAACTGAGTGCGTATAAAATGAAAACCTACAGCTCTTTTATTAATACATTAGGAGCAAATGCACATGTTGACTTACATATATACCATTGCGATGAAACCTTATTTTTAAATCTGCTGGATAAATTTGAAGGTGCATACGATTATTATGTTATTACGACACACTTTAAAACAGACGAATTAAAACATTTAAGTTTTACCGATGAAGTGGCAAAAGCGATCCAGAGAATACCTCAGGAAAAGCTGGTAATTATGGATAACATAAAAATTGGATTAGGAAGCGAGGTCATCAAAATATATCAGGATTTTGAAAATGATATTTACAATGCCTTAAAAGAAGGACTTACTAAAATAAACAAATACAAAAGGCTGATTTTAATATATCCGGAAAAAGCCGTTTATCCTTATCCAAGGAGAATTTTGCATGGTTTCAGGAAATTTTGTGTAGAACACGAGATTAATTTTGAAATCTTAAGTGAAGTTTATGATGATATGATCCTTAAAAAAGGAGACTTATTTATCACTATAGAAGAATCAGACCTGGTTAATTTAGTCAAACAAATCAGGGACGAAGAATACGTATTAGGAAGTGACATCGGTATTATATCCTACAACGACACCCCGTTAAAAGATTTATTGGGCATAACAGTTATGTCTACTGATTTTAATGAAATGGGTGAAATTGCTGCAAGAATGATATTAAACAAAGAAAAAGGAGAAATAAAAGTCCCATTTAATTTTATAGATAGAAACTCTATATAATTAATTGTAAGACTATACCGTTTTTTCAGATTTGTATTCATTACAAAACAATCTTTAAATGTTAATTCTTCAAACTTATTTCTTTTATTTAGAATTATTATAAATAATATTTTATCTTTGTCACCAGCTTCTGGCCTAATACCACCAAGGGATAACCAATCCTTAACCAGAGTTATATAAAATAGATGAATATTAATACCCGCTTTGAATCCGAAACTTTTGAATCTTTTAAAAAAGGAGAAGAAGCTGCGTTTACCTATTTTTATCATAACTATTTTAGCAGGATTGCTTCTTTCTGTGTTCAATTTGTTTATGATGCTGATGAAGCAGAAAATCTGGCACAAGAAGCTTTCATTAATTTATGGGAAAACAGGGAAAACATTGATTCCATAAACGGAATACAATCCTTTTTATATACTTACGCCAAATCAAAATGCCTGAACTTCATCAGGCATAATAAGGTCAAAGATAAATTCAAAAACGACTTATTAAATCACAAAGAAAGAGAACTCGACATCGAAGTCTTAAATTCGATTCAGTTTGATACTTTAGAATTGACCGAATTAGAACGCATTATTAACGAATCGATAAACGATTTACCTCCCAAAACGCGTGAAGTTTTTATCAAAAAACGTTTTGAAAATAAAAAAAACGCAGAAATCGCAGAAGAAATGCAGGTAACTTTAAAAGCTGTTGAAGCCCATATGACAAAGGCTTTGAAGATTTTAAAAACAAAATTATCTGATTATTTATTCCTGATTTTTATTCTTATTTGTAATAATTAAAAATTAAACATAGGGTTTTTGATTTCTGAAGTGTACTAATAATAACGAGAAGTTTAAAACTCAAAGTATGACATCAGAAATCATTTATAAGTACTTATCAAAGGAAGCCTCAGAGCAGGAAGTTCAAACTCTTTTTGAATGGATTGAAGCTTCTGAAGAAAATAAGAAGCAGTTCATCATTATAAAGAAGACCTGGGTACTTACAGCTTTAACAAAAGATATTTCTGCCGATACTGCTCCGGTAATTAAAATTAAACCAAAAAATAAGACTCGTAAATATTTTCAATATGCTGCCGTCTTTATTGTATTACTTGGTTTAGTGAAAATAGCCTTCAATTTCAACCAAAGAGCAAAAAATTCAAAAGAAATTGTACTTGAACTTGGCAATGGTCAGACAGAATATATCACAAAAAACAATCACAGCAACTTAGTTAATGATAAAGGCGAACTGATTGCAAAAAAACTTCCCGGTCAAATTGTTTACTTTGGAAAAACAAAAGATGACGAAGTTATATACAACTTACTTAAAGTTCCTTATGGCAAAACATTTAAACTTACACTTTCAGACGGAACTATTGTAAACCTGAACTCCGGAACCACTTTACGCTATCCTGAACAGTTTGGAATTAACGGAAAAAGAACTGTTTATTTAACTGGAGAAGCTTTTTTTGAAGTAACTAAAGACAAAGAACATCCTTTTATAGTAAACTCAAATCAGGTAGATATTGAGGTTTTGGGTACTAAATTTAATGTGAGTGCTTATCCTGAAAATCCTTCTGTTAATAGTGTTTTGGTTGAAGGAAGTATTCAGATGTATGAAACTCAAAATCCATCGAATTCTGTATTGCTGAAACCAAACCAAATGGCTACATGGCAAAACAGTACGAAGAAAATCACAACAAAGTCTGTCGATTCTGCTTTTTATTCTACATGGACAAAAGGCGAGCTTACTTTTCATGATACCCCGTTCTCAACTATTGCGAAAATAATTCAGCGAACCTATGATGTTGAAATTATCAATAAAAATTCGGATTTGGCCAAACAGAATTTTACCGGGACAATTAAAATTAGTGAATCGAGCGTCGAAAACATTTTAGAACTCCTAAAACGTGACACCCCGTTTGATTACACAATTAACCAAAATACCATTACCATTAACAACCTTCCATAACTTATTAAAAATATGACGTTTACAAAAATTTATTCAAGAAAAATTATATTTTTCTTAGCCATTTTTTTATCCTGTTTTAAAGGTTTTTCGCAAAAAAAGCCGATTACGTTACATTTTAACAACGAACCTATAAGTCTGATTATCAAATCTATTGAAGGCCAAACAGATTTCAGGATTATTTACAATGCAAAAAAAATTGATACAGATCAAAAAGCCAGTATCAATGTGAATAATGCCTCCTTGGAAACTGTTTTGACAAAACTATTCAAAGGCAGAAATATTTCATTTTACATCCAGAAAAAACAGGTTTTATTAACTAGCTCTGCTCCTGCCTCTGCAGATAGTTCAGACGAAACAGAAAGAACAATCAAAGGAATTGTACTAAGTGCTAAAGATAGCTCGCCGCTATCAGGAGCTACTGTAATGGTAAAAGGAACCGGGAGAGGCGCCATAACCGATTTTGACGGACGATTTATCTACCAGTTAAGAGAAAAAGACATTAATAATGTTGTACTTCAGGTTGTGCTTCTGGGAATGATAACTCAAAATCAAGAAGTTGGACATAAAAATAATTTTACTTTTTACATGGAAGAAGCTATAGATGAACTAAATCCAGTTATTATTACATCTTCTTATGGGACAAAAAAGCTAAAAGAGGAAATTGTAGGGAGTATTTCAACTATAACGGCAAAAGATATCCCTGTGCATCAAGCCTCAGAAAGTATTGATAAAATGCTTGAAGGGCAAATGGCTGGTGTTTTAGTTGAAAATACTTCTGGCGTTGGCGGACCTGTAAAAATTAATATTCGTGGAGAAGGGACCATAAAATCCTTAAATAGTTCAATTTTAAACACTTCAACACAACCCTTAATTATTGTAGACGGTGTCATTATGAGTGAGCAGTCTGGCATTGACAATGAATACTTTGATGGCGGAAGGTTTTCGGAAGGATTGTCAAATCCGTTAGCGAAAATTTCTTCGGATAATATCGAAAGCTGGACTGTATTAAAAGATGCTGCTGCTGTAGGTATTTATGGAGCTGATGGTGCGAATGGTGTAATTTTAATTACCACCAAAAAAGGGCAACAAGGAAACACTAAATTTACTTTTTCAAATCAATTAGGAGTTTCATCGGCAATCAATCAAATTAAATATTTGAACGGAGAACAATACACAGAACTTCGAAATACATACTTAAAAAATACAACACCCGGCTACGTTGCTGTACCTTATAATGGTATCAATACAGATTGGTTTGATTTATTAAACCAAACCGGAATTTACAACAAATACAATTTTAGCGTTTCCGGAGCAACTTCTAAATTCTCCTACCGAAACAATCTTACTTATCTAAATATTGACGAGCCACAATTAGGCAATACGACCAAACAATTGAATGGTGGAATCAATTTAGGGTTTCAATCTTCAAAATGGAATGTCAATTTGTCTTTAAACCCAAGTTTAATTAAAAAAGACGAACCTAATACTTTTTATGATTTTGCTTATATCCCTACGCTGTCTCCTTATAATGAAGACGGAACTTATTCGATGCTTGGGGTTTCAGGGGGAAATACCGGAGGGAATCCATTAGCAGCTATTGAACAAAACAAAAATGAAACCGAAAGTTTTGGACTTCTTGGTAGCTTAAACATTGGATATAAATTGAGTAAAAATATCAGATTCAATACTTTATTCGGAATAGATTATACTGATAAAACCCAGGACAGATGGTATTCAGGAGATAATGAAAGCGGAAGAAACAACGGAACATTTACTTTAGACGGAGTATCATATAATAACTGGGGGAGAAGACTTTTAAACCAGAGACATACCCAAAAATGGAATTGGCAAGGGCAAATGCTATTTGAAAAGGAAATCAATGAAAACCATAAAATTGACGGAGTTTTAGGCTTTGAACTTGCTGATGAAAATGGAGATTTCAACTATTCTTCAGCTTCTGGATTTGTGAATTATTCTAAAATTCAGAATATTCATGATGCTATTCAGGATGATGATCCGGATACTTTAATAGATGAAACAAATGGAAGACAAACTGTTGGAAGTGAAATAAGCAATGCCTCCAGAGTTTCTGCATTTGCTCAGCTTAACTATAATTACAAAAAGAAATATTATGCGTTATTCAATATCCGACGTGATCAGAGTTCTGTTTTTGGTGATGATTCGGATGTAGCTTTAAATAGTAGTGGTGGATTGGCATGGGTTATCAGTAACGAAAACTTCCTGAAATCAAATTCATGGATCGATTTATTAAAGCTAAAAGCAAGTTATGGTTCGACAGGTAATTCCAGAATTGGTTCTTACCGATCTAAAGGACTTTATAACATTACACAAAACGGATATAATGGTTCAGCAGATGTTACTCCGGGTGCCTCTCCAAACGGAAAATTAAGCTGGGAAAAAAACCTGAAATTCAATGCCGGAATTGATTTTAATATTTTTAAACGAATTGAACTTACTTTCGAATACTATTACGATAACAAGGAGGATATGATTACCGGCCGTAACATTCCGACAGAATTAGGATATGGTACGATGCAGCTCAATGCTTCAAGTATGTACAATAAGGGTTTTGAATTTACGACCAGAATAAACTGGTTTAAAAAAGACAACTTTAAATGGGTAAGTTCCTTTAATATCTCTACTGTTCAAAACGAAGTAACCAATTTAATAGGTTTAGGAAGTGCTTATTCTGTATCTAATCTGGCTCTTGCTCAAAAAGTAGGTTACAGTACAACCACTATTTGGGGCGTAAACTGGATTGGTGTTGATCCGGCGACTGGACGTGATTTGATTAGAAAAGATGGTAAAGTTTATGATGCTGCAACTTACGACAGTTTGTTTACAGAAGCTGACTGGCAACCTATTGGCGATACAAGAGCAGATGCTTTTGGTGGTTTTAGTAATTCTATCACATTTAATCAAATTACTTTTTCATTTAATGGCTCTTTTCAATGGGGCGGAGATAAATTAATAGCCGATCAGATTATTTCAAAAACCAACACGACTTCTAACCGAAATATGTCTGTTAATGCTTATGACTATTGGAGGAATCCGGGAGATATTGTTACTCAGCCTGCTCCGAGTAATAATACTTTAATAGCTAACATGAGTAAGTATGTTTATGATGCGACTTTCATTAAAATCAATAACATAACACTTAGCTATAATGTTCCTGTTAAAAAAACCTTTTTGGATAGTCTGACCATTTTTGGAGATATTACAAATGCATTGTATTGGTACAAAGAAAAAAGTCCTTCTGGTATGAATGGTATCCGCGAATTAAGCTACAATTATCCACAAGCCAGAACAATTTCTTTAGGAATTAACACTAGATTTTAAGAAGATGAATGATTTAAAAAACATATACCGATTTAAATTTACGATGCTTTTAGCAGTACTTTTTTTATTGCAAAGCTGCAGCGATTTTTTAGAACAAGAACCAGGTACACAAATTTCTATTAACGAACAACTCAGCACAAAAGCTGGTATTTTACAAGCTCTTAACGGAACTTACAGAGAGCTGGAAGCTAATGTCAGAGGTGAGCGTTTTGCAGTTTATGCTGATGTTCAGGGCGGAAATTTAAAATTTACCCCTTACCCTACTACAAGATCTTCTGGCAAGGGTGAAATCGTTACCCCGACTAATATTCAAAATGTATATTCTTTTAATGACAACGCTAATCAGTCTAATTTCGTTAGTTTTTACAGTGATAGTTACGATATCATCAACCAGTCTAATTTGATTCTAGAATTTACGGATGCTTTAAAAGACGCTACTGAAAGTGAAAAAAATCAAATCAAAGCTGAAGCTTTAACCATAAGAGCATATTCACACTTTTTGTTGATTGAAATATATAGCCAAAACTATAGTTATACCAATGACGCCTCGCATTTAGGAATCATCTACAATACGGAGTCCATAACAAAAGGGTTAAAATACCCAGCCAGAGAAACTGCTGCCAGAACCTATACCTTAATTGTTGAGGATATTACAACAGCCTTAAATTTATATTCAAACATTCAACTTTCATCAGGACCTGCTTATTCTTATTTCAATATAAATAGTGCAAAAGCTTTATTATCGAGAGTGTATCTAGCAAAAAATGACTGGCAAAATGCATATGCAACTGCAAATGATGTCATAACAAATTCAGGTGTATCGTTAATGAGTTCAGCTGATTATATTGCGCAATGGGAAAAAACTGATACTCCTGTTTCAGAAATTTTACTGGAGTTTTCAATCTCCAGAGATGCTACTACCGGAACTGTCGGAGGCTCTATGTTTGCTTATTTTGGCTATACTTCTCCAACTGTTTTTAATAATTATGTTGCTTCACAGGATTTATTGAATTTGTACTCAGCTTCGGATATTCGAAAACAACTGTTTTTAGAAAGGCCAATTCAAACATTAATAAACAATCAACTGGTAAGTGTGAATTATTATTTCACTAAAAAATTTCAAGACAATGCAGCTTATGTTGCCTTCAGACTAAGTGAGCAATACTTAATTCGTGCCGAAGCTGCATTAAAGTTAAATAACCCAGATCAGACGAAAACTGACATTAATGTTCTTAGGGAAAGAGCAAACGCAGATTTACTTGCAGATTCGGAAGATTTAGAAGAAGCCATCTTTTTAGAACGAAGAAAAGAACTTTGCTTTGAAGGACATTTATTTTTTGACATAGCCAGAAATCATAAAAATATTTCCAGAAATGACGGCTGCATTGCCCTTAGTTGCGGACTTACCTACCCATCACCCAAATTTATTTTACCAATACCACGCAATAATATTAACCTTAACGCAAATTTAAAACAAAATGAATCTTATTAAAACTATAGGTATCCTGAGTGTTTTTGTAGCCCTTTATTCTTGTTCAAAAGATGATTACAACTTAGATTCAAGAAGTGTTGATCCTTTTGTGCGTTTTAACTTTATTACTTCATCAGCTGGTGTTCCTTTAGAATACCCAGAAGTCAATACAGGGCGTGTTCCGGTAAATACTTATGAAAACAAATCAGTTAAAACCTTAAAAGTTCCGGTTACTTTAACTTCGACAACTTTAAAATCTCCGGTAACTGTTGATTTTAGCACCCTAATTTCGGGAGAAGCAGATAGCTTTAAAATTGAGCATGCAAACGAATTAGTTTTTGAAGGTAATAAACTAACCGATACTATTTTTATTTCTTTCGATAAAAGATGGCAGAATAAACAGACTATTACTTTCAAATTAGAAGATGTATCGGATCCATTAGTTCATATTGGAAACTTAAATACTGAAGCTCTCAATGCTATTTTTACTATTAACTTAGGAGAAATAAATACGGTATACACTTTCCCCGTAAATGAGTTTTTTATTAAAGGAGAAATTGGTGAAACAATCGATTTCAAAGTTAATTTCCCCAATGGCTTTGTTCCTTCAGAAATTGAAAATTTGGAAATATTTAGTTTCGTAAATGGATTTGACTATTCCTTAACGCACGATGATTTTGGAGATAATAGAAGCTCTATAAATTATCATTTAACTCTTTTAGAAGATTTACAAAACGATGACATTCGCTATCAATCCTTTATTATACTTAACAATACTGAAGAATACGCAACCAAAGGCAACACTATTTTGCAGATTACCAAACCTATAAAAACCCCAAGAGATGTTCAGGCCAACCCGGCAGCTAATTTTTATAATTTATCTGATACTTTTTACCGCACTTATGGGGCACATTGGTTTGACAGAAACGGAACATGCGCCTGGGTCAATTTTAATGCTTTTACATTTCCGATTGTGGTTACAAAAGACAATCCTGACGCTATTCAATACATCGGACAGAACACTGCAGATCCTTCAGATGATGTCTATCATGATGCTTTTAAAATTGGATTTAATGTAGTAACCGGAAACTCTACAACCAATTCCTTTGGGCTAAAAGACTGGTTTACGAATGAGTCTACTGATGCTGTAAACTCTCCCGGATTTAATATTACATCAGCTCTGGAATTTTTTCCAGATAACAGAAACAGCAAAACGAGCGGCAGTGTCTTAGTAATTCCTAAATTTATTACGGTTGCCGGCAAAAACGGAAATAGTCATAATATTTTTATTTCCGGAGAAGGAACTTACAAACAAATGCCAAATGGATTTTATGAAATTTCATTCGAATTGCAGCTTAAAAATGATAAACTATTTGGAGGAACAGTATCTTCCCAATATCGAATTTACAACAAAACCGGATTTCCGACTTTACCACCCTTAAGTGAATCTTGTTTAAAAGCAGTTGAATTATAATTATGAAGGAAAAAAAATTAATAATACCGGTCTTATTGCTATTAAGCCTAACAGCATACAAAAGCATTGAAGAACCTGAATACACCGATATTCAGGAATTACGAAAGCTATATTCCAGTGGTGACTCTTCAAAATGGCCTGCTGCAGAATTACATGAAAGCATCGACAAATCTAAATTTCAGGATATCGGGGTACTTCCTGATGTTCCTTATCCTGCTTACAATCCGTATTCTAAAGAAAAAGAAAGTCTGGGCAAAGTATTATTTTTTGATCCAAGATTATCCAACAGCGGACAAATTGCCTGTGCTTCCTGCCATAATCCGGAATTAGGATGGACCGATAACCTGACCCGTTCTTTTGGTCATGACCGCCAGACCGGAAAACGAAATTCGATGACTATTTTAAATTCGGCTTATGCAACTTCTTTATTTTGGGATGGTCGTGCTAAGAGTTTAGAAGATCAGGCACAATTTCCTGTAGGTGATCCTTTAGAAATGAACGAAAAACTTACGATTGCAGTAAGTAAAATCGGAAAAATAAAAGGCTACAATCCTCTTTTTGAAGCTGCTTTTGGAGATAAAAAAGTGACTCTTGAGCGAATTCAGTATGCGATTGCCACATTCGAAAGATCGATTAACAGTCCAAAAAGTAAATTCGATCATTTCGTTAGCGGAAAATCAGAGGCTTACACCGATCAACAGGTAAAAGGACTGCATTTGTTCAGAACCAAAGCACAATGTATCAACTGTCACAATACTCCTTATTTCAGTGACAACCAGTTTCATAATGACGGACAGGTTTTATTCGGAACCAAAAATGAAGATTTCGGCCGTTACAATGTGACCAAAGATGTAAAAGATATTGGAAAATTCAGAACGCCTACGCTTCGTGAAGTGGTGAATACCAGACCATGGATGCATCATGGGCATTTTCCAACTTTATTGGATGTTGTAGAACTTTACAATTTAGGCAACCCTTCTCCTGTTCAGAAAAAATACCTGGGAACGCCACGTGATTCTTTAATCCCAAAGGTAGATCCAATGCTTAAAAAGTTAAGCTTAAGCAAAGAAGAAATGAGTGACTTATTGGCCTTTATCGAAACTTTAAGTACGCCAACGAGAAGAATTATGGCTCCGGATCTTCCTAAATAATTTTAGTAAAATTTAATATCGAAACTATTATGAATGAATTAATTGCCCCATTTGAAACAGGTTTATTTCTATATCAACTTTGCGTTTTATTATATCTGATCCTAACTCCTCTTGCAATATTCTATATTATAAAAGACCGACATAAATTTAAACAACCTTATGTTTTGATTTTTCTTGTTATTGTCTTTCCGCTTATTGTCTCAATACCCGCAATAATTGCGCTTAACATCAAAAAAGTAAAATCATAACCTCTTTATAATTTCATTAAAAAAATTCAACTCTTTATACGTACATTAATTTGATACCACTCAAATATGAAAAACAAATACCTTTTTTTATTATTAATATCCGCCCTGTCGTTTGGGCAAATTAGTCAGGTGAAAGACATAAATCCCGGAAGTGCTAATTCTGTCGCAAATTCATGAAGTCCTTCCACTTTCTTTGATTACAATGGAATATTATATTTTAGAGCAAATAATGGTACAGATGGTGTAGAATTATGGAAATCTGATGGTACTTCAAATGGAACACTAATGGTCAAAAATATCAATCCTGTTGTAAGTACTACTTCAAATTCAAATCCATCCAATTTTATAGCTTTTAATAATCAAATTTATTTTACGGCTACAACTGGTACAACACTAAATGGTTCAGAACTTTGGAAAACTGATGGAACAGAATTAGGCACAGTAATGGTTAAAGATATAAATCCTGGTACAGCCAATGGAAATCCGCAAAACTTCACTATAATTAATCCAACGACAATGCTTTTTACTGCAAGTGGTATTGATCCTAGCAATAAAGATAACGATGGTGGAAACGAACTATGGACAACAGATGGAACGAATGTTAGTAATGTCGTTGATTACACCGGCACACTCAATACTATAGTTTGGATAGAAAACCTAAACGGCACTGCTGTTTTAGCACAAACCGTTGATCAAGGCAGAGAATTATACACATCTGATGGTACTAAAGCCAATACTAAAATAATTAAAAATATTAATCCGTTAACAGCTAGTGGTGTTTCAGGAACAAGTTATATTAAAAATGGGAATACTATTTATTTTCAGGGAAATGACGGTACAACAGGGGCTTCATTATAGAAAACAGACGGAACTGAAGGAGGAACTAAAGCTGTAAAAGACAATCTTGGAAATAATGTTTTATCACCTTCAAATTTTGGAAATTCGAGTGACAACATTACATATTTTAGATCTACGACAACAACAAGTGGAGTAGAATTATGGAAAACGGATGGGACTCCTGAGGGAACTTCTCAAGTTACAGAAATAAATCCTGGAGCAGGTAACTCAAATCCCACTCAAATCCAATCGATAAACGGTGTTGTTTACTTCTTTGCATCGGTTAACGGAACTAATTATCATTTCTACAAATACGAAAATAATCTTTTAACAAAATTATACGATTTTAATGCTGTATTAGCTACGGTATCTACTGACTACGTAGAATTAAACGGAAAAATATATTTTGCGGCCGATAGTGATGGAGATACTTTTAGAGAATTATGGCAAACTGATGATACTTCAGCAGGTACAATTTTAGTTAGTTCTCTGGTTTCAGGAAGCATTAATCCAACAGGAGTTAGCAGTTTAACGAAAGTAGGAAATAAACTGTTTTTTGCAGCTACCGGAAATGACGGACAGGAACTTTTCACCTACACTCCTCCTACCCTTTCTGTAAAAGATCAGGATAAGTTAGAAGTTGTGGCGGTATATCCAAACCCTTCTGATGGAAATTTCTTTATCAATAATGCTGATAATGAAAATATACAATACGAAGTGTTTGATGTATTAGGTAAAAAACAAGCTGCCGGTAAAACGAATAACAATTCACTTCATTTAAATTTAAAAACTGGCTTATATATTTTAAAACTGAGTAAAAACCATCAGACTTCAACCACGAAAATAGTAATCAAATAGTTTTCAATAGTAAAACAAAGTTTGTTTTTTGCCCCAATAAATCACAAATCTAAAAGTCCGTTTCATGAATTTGAAACGGACTTTTTTATTTTGATATAAACTTTACTTCTTAGCAACTAAAACAATATTAGGTTTTGGAACCAGTTGCTTACCACTCCTAAATAAAAACCTTTATGAGGCGGCTGATTGTACACTATATTTTACCATGTAACACTCAAACGTAAGTAAGTTAATTGACTTTGGCTCATCCCCTATTTTATTACCTTTCATATCATATAAAAACAGAGAACCAGACCACAAGCATTGGACACCTTTTCTTATCGGATCGATATTAGAGTCTGTAATTTATATAATTTATTAAAAAACGTATCACCAGCAAAAGGCTAGAATCTGCCTGAACCTTTCTCTAAATCAAATATCGTAATATTTGCAATGTCAGGATTTATAAAAAAGCGAACTAAACCTATTAGCTCGCTTTTTTGCAAAACCTGATATAAAAAATCCCCTATTTTCAAACGGTTTTAAGTTAAGAAATTTTGAAGCTTTCAGTGTATAATCAGGGTAATCTTATTTTAAGTAATTCTTAAGATAACTTTTTTGGTATGAAAGAGTTTACAATTCAAAAAACTATTACTTTCGCAGAAGGAAAAGACCTCTCAAAATTATGCGCATACTACACTTTACTTCTTCGCTTGGCTGGAGAGGACACGAGCAAATGATAATAGACATTTTTGAGTCTTTGAGAGATAATAATTTTGTAAAAGACCAAATGATTATTTGTCCCAAAGATTCTGAGATATTTAAGGTTGCCATAAAAAAAAACTTAAAGGTTTTAGGAGTCGATTTTAAATCTGAGTACAGCCTTGGTCTTGCTAAGAAATTTAAAAATGAGGCCAATAAATTTCAACCGGATATTTCATTTCTTCATAATAGTAAAGCACATACTATTGCTGTATTGGCCGCAATGGTTTTTGGATTAAAAACACCAATGGTTTTGTTTAGAACCCTGATAAAAAATGTGGGGACAAATTTCTTCAGAAAATATAAATACAATTACAAGTCAATAAAAAAAATTGTTTGTATATCAGATCCTGTATCAGATATACTGAAACTATCTATAAAAGATCATACAAAGTTAACTGTTATAGGCAGTGTTGTGGATACTGATAAATTTATATTCAGCTCTAAAAATGGTTTCCTTCATCAGGAATTTAATATTCCTTTAGATTATAAAATAATTGGTAATGTTTCTGCTTTTTGTAAAGTAAAAGACCATTTTACCTGGGTAAATACTGTTGAAGAATTATATAATAGAGGTGTAAAGGCAAAATATGTTTTGATTGGTGAAGGATCTTTGCAGAATGAAATAAAAGACTATGTCCGTTCAAAGGGACTGGAAAATGAAATTATTTTTACAGGTTTTAGAAATGATGTATATAAATGTCTTCCGGATTTCGATTTGTTTTTATTTACATCTAAAAATGAAGCAACCGGAGGAGTAATTCTGGAAAGTTATGCGTGCAAAGTTCCGGTTGTAGCAGCAAATGCAGGTGGAATACCAACAGTTTTGATAAATAATGAAACCGGTTTACTTGCAGAAGCTGGAAATTCTATTGATTTTGCAAACAAAGTAGAAACACTTATTGATAATACTATAATGAGAGATAAATTTGTTCAAAAAGGATTTGATTTTTTGATGAGTACCTCTACACGCTTAATTATTGGTACTGAAATATTAAGTGTAATTAATGAAGTAGCTACTAATCTCGTAATTTAAAAAAGTATGATTTATATTGTTTCTGTTTTAATTGTCTTATTACTATTGTTTTTAATCGTAATAAATATCCAGTTTAAATTATTTTACCCTTCTAAAAATAAATTAAGAATTTTAGAATATCATTCTATTTCAACAAATGGTTTTGAAGATCAGATTACAATTAAAAAAGATAAAATAATTGAACAATTTGAGTATCTTAAAAAAAATAATTATCAAACATTATGGCTTTCAGAGGTTGATGCTTTAAAAAATAATAAGCAAAAATTACCCAAAAAAGCAATTGTACTTACTTTTGATGATGGTTTTTTAGACAATTATACAGAACTATATCCTCTACTAAAAGAGTATGATTTTAAAGCAGTCTGTTTTATGGTGCTTGGAAGGATTGGGCAGAAAGTAGATTGGAATGGAAAATTTATAAGTGATAATATGCAATTGATGAACAAAGAACAGTTGTTAGCAATTGGCTCTCATATTGAGTTAGGTTATCATACTTTTAAGCATGATAATTATGCTCATTTATCACTGGAAGACATAGAAAAGGATTTACAACTTTGTCAGGAAATAATCGCAAAAGAAAATTTAAATGTTTTTCCTGCCTTAGCGTATACTTTTGGAGGGTATTATAGAAAAAAAGGACCTAAACAAGAGCAGTTTTTCGAATTACTAAAAAAATACGGAATTAAATATGGACTTAGAATAGGGAACAGAATTAATGTATTTCCGATGAAAGCCATTTATGAAGTACAACGAATTGATATCCGGGGAAAAGATTCATTCGAGACTTTTAAAAAGAAAATACTATTAGGAAGAAGAAAATTATTCTAAGAAATGTATAATTTAAAAAAGGGTTAAGCTTTATTTAAAAGCTGACCCTTTTTTTATTATCCTAAAACTGTTACTGACAGATATTGTTTGGTACTTTTATCTTTAGTACAAAAACAATACATTTTTTAATCCAGATTATTTTGCTATTTTACTTCAAAGGCATCAAAACAATATTAGGTTTTGGAGCCTTCTGCATGCCGCTTCCAAAATAAAAACCGGTATGAGGCGGCTGGTTGTATCCTACATTTTGCCAGGCAATACTCAAACGATACTGCGGATCATGCATTAAAGTATATTGCCTTACATCAGTTGGAATTATGGTGGAATAGATTCGTAATTCGGTATTGTCTGCGCTTCTTAAAATCAGTTCTTCTCTCCAGTCGCCAAAAATATCCGCAGAAAGCGCCGGTGTTGATTTTGTACCATTATTCGATACAGCTCCCGTTGCTGTGAACAACCTTCCTTTTCTATATTTATCAATATAATTTGAATTCAGAATTTCTCTTGAAGTATCTCCATCCCAGTAAATCAAAAAGTTAATTGATTTTGGTGCATCCCCTATTTTATTTCCTTTCATATCATATAAAAACTTAGAACCGGACCACCAGCATTGTGCGCCTTTTCGGGCTGGATCGATATTATCAGCTACTCCTCTCCCAACGTCTTCATTGGGAGAATCCGTAAATAGAACTTTCCCGTCTGCTGCTGAAAACACAGCTACACCCGGACCGGTAGTTTTATTTTCAATCTCATGTATTCCAAATGCTTCTAAGCCAGGAAAATCCAAATCTAAATCTGAAACATGCAGCGCATCTCCGTGCCTGAAACCTGTCGTATACAATCCTTTGCCATTATCATCTACACACATCGATCCGTAAATGATTTCATCTTTTCCGTCGTTATCTACATCTGCAACTGTAAGTCCGTGATTCCCCATTCCGGAATACGGATTGTCAGCATCTTTACTGTCAAAAAACCATCTTGGCACCAGTTTTTTATTTTTAAAATCAAAAGCTGCTAAAACTGTTCTGCCGTAGTATCCACGGCACATTACCACGCTTGGATGAATGCCATCCAGGTAAGCAATACAAGCGGTAAAACGGTCAATTCTGTTTCCTTTGGTGTCATTTCCTCCGCTACCTCCATGTCCGCCCCAGCCTGCCAAATCACCACGCTCCGGAATATAATCTGTTGTTGTAACCAGCTTTCCGGTTTTTCCATCAAAAACGGAAAGATATTCAGTACCTTTTAAAATTTTCCCGTAAATCGGTGATTTTGGGTCTCGCTCTACCCAGTCTTTTGAAGTATCTCCTACTACATTCCCTTGACTATCAGTTGTGCCATCTGCTGTTTTGCAAACCAGTTCTGCAATTCCGTCTCCGTCGAGATCATAGACCATAAACTGTGTATAATGTGCCCCTTCGCGAATATTTTTGCCTAAGGTAATCTGCCATAAAAATTTTCCGTCTAAAGTATACGCCTGAAAAATAGGAGGATCCGTAATACCTGTATGCGAATTGTCATGTCCTCTGCCGGTCATATGCACTACCAAATCATATCTTCCGTCTCCGTCTAAATCCCCTGTAGAAAGATCATTCGGAATATAACCCTCAACCGGTTTTATAGCAATTGACAAATAATCCTTGTCCGAACTTGAAGCCGGAATCGTAAAACTTCCTTTGGCTTCTGTTTCTTTTCCTTTTAAAACCGTTTTTACAAACCAGGTATTTTCTTCCTTAGGGTTTGCTTTGGAATCAACAAAATTCGTGGCTCCGGTAATAGGCTCTTCATTTAGTTTTATAGCTTTTTGAACTCCGCTTTTTCGATATAAATTAAAAGCCAGATCATCTGCATCAGTTCCTAAAACACGCCAGCTAATAAAAAACTGTCCTTTGTTTTTAATGGCAATAACGCCACGATCTAAACTTTCCATTTGTCTTTGGGCCAATAAAATGGAACCCGACAAAAGGAATAATGTTACTAAAATTTTATTTTTCATAAATTGGTTTTGGTAGATAAAGTTTTATGCATACTTAGACTGATTTTAGCAGATAAGGTTTATTTGTAAAAAAAATAATCTCGCAAAGTCGCAGAATCGCAAAGTTTTGATTTTACATTTTCTTTGCGTCTTAGCTACTTTGCGAGATTAAAAAAACTTAGCTTCTCAGAATCTTAGCAACTTAGCGTCTTCAAAAAAACTAAAACATCTTCTTAAACCCTTCACTCTTAACCTTCCATGTCCCATCTTTTGGAAAACCAGGATTTTCTATTGTATTTCCCTCCCAGCCGGCGCACATCATCGCAACAGCCGTTAGTAATCCTCCGTTACCCGGAAGATACAACGTTAGTCTTGGCGATTGGTAATTATGTCCGTTTATTAAATACGTATTGGTTACTACATTCATAAAAAGAGCGTCAACTGCTTTTTCAGGCATTTGCAAACGGGCTGCAGACATTGCTGTCATTGGGAAATCCCATCCCCAGGTTTTGTCCCATGACCAGGTATCCCAAACCAAATCGAAAGTATTTTTCATGATTTTTTTATCTAAAAGAGACGTTTCAGGAAGCATCCCGAAAGTTCCTAATACTGACGGATGATCGGTTTTAAACTCCGGATTGGTATACGAATCAGTAGCGCTTTCTGTTGCCAGATAAACATCTTTCGCAATTGGCAATGGCGATAGTTTTTTCAAAACATCTTCCCATTTTTCAGGCACTCTTTGATTTAATTTTTTCTTCCAGCTGATAGCCGTTTTCAAAGCCCAGTTCCAGTATGCTAATTCATACGTAGGATTAAAAGTTTCGATGGCTTTGAATCTTTCCTGCGCAGGAATTACGCCCGGCCCTAAAACGTAACGATTGTTTTTACTGTCGTAATTGGCAAATGAAGCCATAAAATCTGCCGTTGCAAAAACACGTTCGCTATATAAATTCAAAGTTGCTGCTGTTGGTTTCGCCTGATAGATCAAATCGGCGTAGGTAATAAAATGCGGCTGTTGCCAAATCAGGAATGCCCCTACAGACGACGGGCTTTCATTACCATCATAATCTGTCATTTTCTGCCATCTTGCCCCTTCAAAACCTTGTCTTTTGGCAATGTCTTTAGCCTTTGTGAAAATTTTTTGATACCACGGAAGGCTGTTTTCCAGTAATTCAGGTCTGTCCCAAAGTGCAAAATGTACTCCGTGCCACCAATGCATTTCTAAATGCGGCTTTCCGTACCAGCTGTTATAAGTTAACCCCGTTTCCTGTGGCGGAACTTTTCCGGTACATTGTAATTTGGTCAGGTATTGCGAAAGAATTACACGTCGTTCCAATTCATGTGCACGTTTGTCTGTACTTCCTGAAAAATCTACTGCTGCACCGCTTTTCCAAAAGGATTCCCAACCAGCAATACTGCTTTTTTCAATCGCTTCAAAAGAAGGAATTACAGATTTGTTTTTATCTGTTTGAACGAACGAACAACTCAATTCGATTGTATTGCTTTTTGAAGGCTCTACAACAAAATAATGTTTCGCTTTTTCTTTAATCGATGCAGTGCCTTTCCATTTCAAATTAATATCATACGAAATACTGTCCATTACGTGTGTAATTGTAGCTTCTGATTTATTTTTGATTTTCAGATTGCTTTTATAATCTTGTTTTCCGCTCCATTTTTTCCCCATATCAGTCCCCGCAATAGCTACGGCTGAAATACTTACATCCTGTTTTTCTTCCCATTTCGTACCCATATCACCCCATAGTCCTGTTGGAAAAGGGATTCGGACACGAATTTTCAAACGCCCTTGTTGAATTAAATCTGATTCTACTTTAAAGCCTAAAGCATCTTTTGTCTGATCGCAAGCCGTTATCACTTTCACAGAAGTGCCTTCGACCTCAAAATAGCTCTCAATTATTCCTGTCCATAAATTCAGCTTTTGATTAATCGCTTCAATATCTTCCGGCTTTACCAAACTGCCATCTTTTTTGGTGATTTCAAAACCTATATTTCCCAATTGCAATAAATGCGGGTTTTGACGAAACCATTCGACTGCTTCTTTTTTTCGTGCAGGTTCTTTAATTTGTGTTGAATACGAAATCTTACGACCATACTGATCTACGTCTTTTAGAGTCTCAGAAAACTTATAATTCTCCGTATTTTTATAACTGTCCCAACCCCATTCAGATTGTGTTCCCAACGGAATTCCGTTTTGGTATTTTTCAGGAAAACTTTGCAGACCAGTAGCATCAACAGTAAAAGCAAAAGTACCGTTTCCAACTGTCAAGGAAGCTAAAGTATCTATTGCGGTAATTTGAAAATTATGCCTTGTTACCAATGCTTTCCTGTCTATTTTTTGCTGGGCCGACAGGGAAATAGAAAACACAAATGCAATAATTAATTGATATTTTTTCATCTGATATTTAATTTATTTTTTGATCGTTTAAGTTTTAAAAATTATCTAATTATCTAATTGACATATTTTCTAATTTAAAAATATTATCTAATTAAAGTAGCACTCATCAAACCAATTACCACATCATTTGCGATAGTTTTGACTGTCATGTTTTTTAATGTTTTATTCTTATTCAAAGGCAAATCCAAAATGGTTGCAGCTCCGCCATCAATTCCAAAATTTGAATATCCTTTTATACTTTTAAAATCCTTAAATGTTCTTGAAATTTCTCCCGATTTCAAATATACCCTTGGTGGTTTTGGTGCATCGGTTGTAAACGCTAATCCATCCACAAAATAATCCTGCTCGATTGGCCACCAGTTTTCCGGATTTTTCAATTGTAAAATTTCCGAAGTTCCATCTGTATAATTAACCTCGATTTCACCATTAACGATTCGGCTTTGCATTGGATTAGTAGTTCCGGCAACCATAAAATAAATGTGCGATGCTTTTCCGCTTAAAGGAATACTAACGCTTTTTGGAAAATTATCCCACTGCGATGTAAAAATGATGTTTTTCTGATTTCCATCAGAAGGAGTTTTAAAAGAAAAACCATATGGAGTTGAAATTTCTCCGTTTGATTTAGCTTTTCCGCGCAATCCTGAATCGTCAATATTTACCGATACATTCGGGTAACACCAATTCCCTATTCCGTTTGTTGGAAGTTGTAAAGTCACGGTTTGTGGTCTTGGAGATAAATATTTTTGATTGAAAACATCTGTTACTTTCGAATTAAAAAAAGAAGAAAGCGAAACTGTTTCTGTTTTTGTTGCAGCATTAACGGGAATATCCCAGTTCGTAAAAGTGATTTCTTTTATGGAATTTGAATTTGTATGAATCGAAAAATTATTAGTTCCCGGAACTAATTTCTGAAACGGAATTACAACGGTTTCTTTTTGATTGGCATCTAAAACAATCTTTTGCTGATTTCCTTTTTCCGAAGCATCAAAAACTATATTTCCTTCAATTTTGTTCTCCGAATTATTCTTTAGGGTAATCTCTACATTATTATTTTTTAACTGAATAATTTCTGATTCAATTTTAGATTTCAAATCAACTTCAACTGGCTGCCACCATGTTACATCTCCTTGTTTTAACTGAACGAAAAATGTTTTAGACTGGTTTCCGTATGCAATTGCCTCATACGATTTATTTGTTTTCGAAATTTTATTCAAAATAGACTGCGGGTCATAAACTGAAACTATTTCTGCCTTAGTGGTTGTTATGCTAAAAGATTCTCCTGCAGTTAATGAAGCAACAGGTTTTATATCTTCTAAAACATCACCTTTCCAGTTAATTTTTACATCATAATCAGTTTCATACGGCACTTCCACATCAATTTTTGGAGTACCTATACTTTCCGGAATATTTTTCCAGCTAACTGATTTTCCATTAACTGTTATATCCTTAATTCCGTCAAAAGGTGCATTTACAACCAGTTTCAGATTCATTTTTGCTGTAAACTGATTTTTTATGAAATAGGAGTCTGTTTTGTTTTCTCTTTTAAAATCAATTGAAATATCCGGGATATCCAAAGCTGCGTGATTCCATTTTGAAGGAAATCCAGGCTGAATCGTTAAAACCTCCGCCAAAGCATCAGGCTGAATACCGAAAAGTCCTTCTACCAAAGTTCTCGACGCCATTCCAATCGGGTCAGCAAAATCGCGGTACAATTCGCCTCTTATGGCATCCTGATACAAAAGCTGTTCAAAACCACCCGGAGAAGCGCCAAGATACATACTTTCGATCAGCACACTTTCCCACATTTTAAATGCTTTTTCTGAATGTCCTCCCTGCCAGAAAGCCAGCGACGTATGTAATTGTTCTGCCAGCGCCACATTATTGATAGACCACGTATAAGGTTGCCAATTGGTGGTGCTTATCGTGTAAAGATCCGTTTTATCAAGTCCTTCCGCTGAAATCGGGATATGCGGAATCTGCTTGTCCACATAAAGCAGCATCTGATAACTCTCAAACGGATTCGATAATTCGGAATCGATAGTGTGATAAATGCTCCAGACACCGGGAACATCATGCAATAATCTGTTTCCAAGAACATCTTTATATTCTGCAAAAATGCCTTTTTTCGGAATCCAAAGCTGGTCTTTTGAAGCTTTTAGTATTTTATCAGCTTCTTTAACAAAAGGATTTTCATTCTGCTGAATCTTTTTGGCTACTTCAGCCACCGTTTTATTTGCATAAAAATTATAAGCCGAAGAATGTATTACACCGCCACCGCTGTACTGTAAAGCATCGCTCGCCCAAATTGTCGCATAGGCATCATAAAGTCCGTCATTATCCGGATCAAAGTTTCTTTTTTCCCAGTTTAAATGTCTTTGGATCGTTGGCCACATTTCTTTCATAAACGAAGTATCTCCCGTCCATTTAAAATGCCTCAGCATCTGATCGAAAAAAACCAGGTTCATGTCATAATGATGTGCTAGTGTATTTTTATTTGGGTTTCGGCTGATGTAGCCACTACTGAACATTGAGGTTCCTAAGACTTCTTTCTGGCGTGCAAAATTGCGAACCGTATCCCAAACAATGGGACCGTTTTCAGGAGTGGTAACCTGTGAATTGCTGTAACTTGTAAAATGCGCTTTCGCACGGTCATGCCAGCCCAAAGGATCAGCCGTATAAGCACCACGCCACGCGTTCAGATACATACGCCATGCGATAGCACCGTGAAGGTAAGCCGGGCTTTCCCAAATCCCGTCTGCTGCGATGGAAAGTGCTGAACCTAATATATTAATGTAAGGATCCGGCGTTGTAACCTTTACTCTATTCGCCAAAAGAAGCGTTTCCTGAACCGATTTATCATACAATTGCGATAATCCTTTTTGAGAAACATCTGATTTTAAGTCCTCAGTTGCAAACAGCCAGTATAATTCGCTTTTTGAAATGGCACTTTTTCCTGTAACAAGCGTTAGATTTTCAGGACTTGAACTGTATAATTCCAAAGGCGTTTTTTGCCGTTTTGGATTGGCTAATTTTACATCAGAACCCGGAAAATAACCTGTGAGTTTTTTATTGTTACCCGTTTTCTCTTTGTTACTTTCAGAACCATATTCCAGTAAAAAAGACTGTTTTTTTAGG
This sequence comes from Flavobacterium salmonis, assembly GCF_903819435.1. Lineage (GTDB taxonomy): Bacteria > Bacteroidota > Bacteroidia > Flavobacteriales > Flavobacteriaceae > Flavobacterium > Flavobacterium chungangense. Next base: position 345,287 of record NZ_CAIJDP010000079.1, read on the forward strand.
GTGTATTTATTATTCGTACAATATTCAGGCTGTAAATAAAACACCGATTCAGGATCGGCACCAATATCACCGTCACGACTAAACTTTTTACCGGTTGCTCCTCCATAAGCCCAGACCAAATTTACTTTTTTGGATACATTTTCGCCTGATACTTTTACAATAAAACCTTCTTTTTCTTTAAGTGCAACAACTTTTACAATCAGTTTTCCGTTATCTAAAATAGGGTCCTGAATTTCGTATTGCATCGTACCCAATACATATTTTGTATCAATTTTTGAAGCTTCTGTAATCCACTTGCTTTCTTTGTCATTGACCAAGCCCAGTTTAAAGTTTCCTCCCATTCCCGGCATGTACATGGCAAATTCAGGCAAATCTCCTGTCTCAACCCTAAAACCTGTATTAGAACCATAAAGTGCCCTGTTGAATTTTCGGGTACCATTTTTCAAAACAAAACTATTTCCCTCGGGAACATAATGCATTTTACGCTGAGTTTTTTCCTGTCCAATAATTAGAGCAGGACATAGCAGTAGTAAGCCAATGAGTGTGTGAATGGTATTGTTTTTGATTTTCATAAAATTTAATAATTCAAAGGCACATAATCATTATCAAATACCTAATGATTTTGATAATTTAAACGCAATTTCTTCGTTTTTTTATGGTATTGCATCCTGTACCTACCTGATTTTTTTCAATATCATAATTTATATTCTTTCATTTTTTTAACATCATAGTACAGGATACTATATAATAATGGAACCGTTAGTTTTGAAAATACAATAATTTAAATAGAAAAACTTTGATAAACATTAAAACTTCTTTGGGTGCTATTTTTTGTTTTGTTTTACAGTTGAATCTGTTTGCTCTGAACAATAACTCTTCAGATAAGATACTACCACAGAAAAATTCTGAAGGTAAATTGTTTTATTTTGGAAATGCCTTGAAAAACAATGGGATTATTATAAACACTACCTTGGCATACAATACCGAAACAGGCTATGGTTTTGATATGAATTCTGCTTCGAATGCTACAATCAATTCTAATACATTTTCTGCGGTTAAACCAACTTACTTTTCGGTAAAACTTCCAGAAGGAAATTACCAGATTGAAGTCTTTATGGGAAGTTCTGAAAAACAGACCAATGTTACCATAAAAGCCGAATCACGAAGATTGATGCTGGATCAGCTTTCAATTAAAAAAGGTAAACCGGTAACCCAAATTTTTAATGTAAATGTCAGAACTCCAAAAATTGATGACACACAGAATGTTTCATTAAAAGACAGGGAAAAAGATATTTTTAACTGGGACGATAAACTTACATTAGAGTTTTTAGGAGAAGTTGCAATTCAAAGTATAAAAATTACGCCAAAAGACAATTTAACTGTAGTTTATCTTGCCGGAGATTCAACCGTTACGGATCAGGATGTAGAACCATGGGCTTCGTGGGGACAGTTTATAACCAATTATTTTGACAATACAGTTGTGGTTGCCAATTATGCAGTTTCGGGTTCGGCACTGAGTTCTTTTAAAGGAGGAAATCGTTTAAAAAAGATTCTTTCACTAATCAAAAAAGGAGATTATTTATTTGTGGAATTCGGGCATAATGACGAAAAAATAAAAGGTGAAGGAAATGGTGCCTGGGGTTCTTATTCTACTCTTCTAGCCGAGTTTGTTAAGTCTGCCAAAGACAAAGGAGCTATCCCGGTTTTAGTAACACCAACACAAAGACGTGCTTTTAATGAAAATGGAACTTTAAAGGAAACACATGGAGATTTTCCTGCTGCGATGCGAGCTGTTGCTCAAAAAAACAATATTGCCCTTATTGATGTTACCAAAATGACAACAGAATTATATGAAACCTGGGGCGATGAACCTTCCCGAAAAGCTTTTGTACAATATCCTGCGAATACTTTTCCGGGACAGCTAAAAGTTTTGGAAGACAATACGCATTTTAATAGTTTTGGAGCAAATGAAATTGCGCTTTGTGTTTTGAAGGGAATCCGTGAACTTGATATTCCACTAAAAAAGCAAATTCAAAAAGAAGTTCCAAATTACAATCCAAAGAAACCAAATTATATTTCGAACTGGACACTTCCTTTGAGTGACCGATTTGAAATTACTAAACCAGATGGGAACTAAACCATTATAGAAACACCTATTTATGTTACTAAAAAACGCAATCCAAGACCTTACAATTGCTGCCTTAGCTTTATTTTCTTATCAAAATAGCACAGCACAGCAAACCGATAAAGTTTACCTATCCGGAAAAGATTTTGAACATCCTGTACAATGGGATTTCTTTTGCACCGGAGGCAATAATAGTCAAAAATGGTCTAAAATAAATGTTCCATCCCAATGGGAATTAGAAGGTTTTGGCGAATACACGTATGGAAGATGGTACAAAGAACTGAACCAAAAAGAACCAAGCAAGGAAGAAGGTTTATATAAATTTGAATTTGATGTCCCTGCTGATTATAAAGACAAAGAAATTTTAATTGCGTTTGGCGGAGCCATGACCGATACCGAAGTGAAAATCAACGGAAAACTGGCCGGAGCAATTCATCAGGGTGGTTTTTATGAATTTAAATATGATATTACCTCCTTATTAAAATTCGGTTCTAAAAACACTTTAGAAATTCATGTCTGGAAACATTCTGCCAATAAATCAGTAAATGCAGCCGAAAGAAGAGCAGACTGGTGGCTTTTTGGAGGAATTTATCGTCCGGTATGGCTTGAAGTTTCTCCTAAAACACATATTCAACATATTGCAGTAAATCCAAAAATGGACGGCTCGATTACTGTAGATTTAAATCTTAAAAACATTTCTAAAAATGCTTTTTTAGAAGCTACATTGAAAGGTTTAAACGGAGAAAAATTCGAAACTTTTACTTTTCCTGTAAAAGCAAAAAGTACTGCGGCATCAATCGCTGCTCAATGGAAAAACATCAAACCGTGGAATCCGGAAAGTCCAAATTTATATGATCTGGAACTGGTTTTAAAACAAAACGGAGCCATAATTCATAAATACGACAAACGAATTGGTTTCAGAACTTTAGAATTCAAAAAACAAGATGGAATTTATGTCAATGGTACCAAAATCGTGATGAAAGGTATCAACCGTCATTCGTTCTGGCCTGAAGGAGGAAGAAGCACCAGCAAGAGAATCAGTGATCTGGATGTGAAATTATTAAAAGACATGAACATGAATGCTGTTCGCGGACATTATCCTCCTGATGAGCACTTTCTTGACGTTTGTGATTCATTAGGCCTTTTTGTCCTGAATGAATTAGCTGGCTGGCAAAACTCTTATGATACCGAAACCGGAACTAAATTAGTAACCGAAATGGTCGTTCGCGATGTGAATCACCCCTCTGTAATTATCTGGGATAATGGTAACGAAGGTGGCTGGAATTACAACGTTGATAAAGTTTTTGAAGATAATGACCCGCAAAAAAGAATCGTCATTCACCCTTGGGCTGATTTTAACGGCTGGGACACGCACCATTATCCGACTTATTTAACCGGAATGCATCGTTTTAACAATGGCGAAAATGTATTTTTCCCAACCGAATTTATGCACGGAACTTACGATAATGGTCACGGAGCTGCCCTTGAAGATTTCTGGACACGTTATAAACAAAGCCCTTTGTTTGCAGGAGGTTTCATGTGGGCAATGCTGGATGAAGCCGTATTTCGTTCTGACTGGACCGGAGATGCAAAATTCGATTCAAAAGGTTCTTTGGCTGCAGATGGAATTTTAGGACCGCACCGTGAAAAAGAAGGAAGTTACTATACCGTAAAAGAAGTCTGGGCTCCGATTCAGTTTCAGCCAAAACAGGTTACCGCAGATTTTGATGGTGCTTTCTTAATTATAAACGACTATCTTTTCAGTAATCTGAATTCCTGCAAAATGGAATTTAAAGTCCTAAAATCTGACAATAACGTTCTTTACACGAATGGAACTTCGGCAGCAATCAGCTCCGGTAAAATTGAGATTCCGAGTATAGATCCGGGCGAAACACGTAAAATTAAATTCGCTGTTCCGTCTAATTTTGCTGAAGGAGACATTTTATCTATTACGGCTCATGATCAGTTCAATAACGAAATTTACACATGGACATGGCCAATTCATAAAGCAAAATATTATGCTGAAAAATTCTTAGCAGTTCAAAATACAAAAGCAAAAGCTTCTGGTGTAAAAACAGGTAACGAAATCACTTTAAAAGGAAGCGATGTAACGGTAACTTTTGATGCTTTGACAGGAGAAATTTCTTCTGTTAAAAACGGAACTTCAACTATTCAATTAACAAATGGCCCTCGACCGATTGGAATGAAAGCCAAATTAAAAGACATTCAGGTTTCACAGGAAGGTGATAAAGCCGTTTGTACCGTAAATTACACCGGAGGTTTGTCTTCTGTTAAATGGATCATGAAACCTGATGGAAGATTCAAAATGGAATTGATTGCACTGAAAAATGCTTCAGGCGGTGAAGGTTTTGACGGTGCTTTTTTTGAAGATAAAATCAGCGCATTCGGAATTACTTTTAGTTTTCCGGAAAAAGAAGTTACCGGAATGAAGTGGTTTGGAAGAGGTCCTTACCATGTCTGGAAAAACAGAATCAAAGGAACTACTTACGGTATCTGGGAGAAAGATTATAACACAACTATAACGGGCGAAAGTTTTGAAAATCTGGTTTATCCTGAGTTTAAAGGTTATCATGCTAATTTATTGGGTGCAAACTTAAAAGCGGGTGCATCATCATTTAAAGTTTTCAGTGAATCTGATAATTTATTTTTGAGATTATTCACACCAGATTTGCCTAAAAATGCTTTTTCCGGAAGTTATCCACAGCCAACATTCCCGGAAGGAGATATTTCATTTATGTATGAAATTCCGGCTATGAGAGATTTTAAACCTTTAGAACATCAGGGACCAGAAAGTCAGGCGACCAATATCAGAATTAAAAGTGGTGATGACGGAATCAAAATGAATTTATGGTTTGATTTTAGAAATTAAAAAATTTGTTTCAGGTTTTGTTTTGTTTCAGGTTTCAGGTTTTGCTCTTAGCTATAATTTATGTTCATAGTTTTGTCATTCTGAGGAACGAAGAATCCCCGCGACAATTAGCCATAACGATTTTCAATCTTTGTAGAGTTACTTACGAAGATTCTTCGTTCCTCAGAATGACAAACTGGACAGAATTACACAATTCACAATTTACAATTCACAATTAATTATGAAATCGATTAAAATAACTGCAATACTGTTTTTAGGTTTATTATTTTTCAATTTTACGCCAAAACAAAACAATAAACCGACAGTTTACACCGTGGGAGACTCTACCGTAAAAAACGGAAGAGGTGACGGATCCGGCGGGCTTTGGGGCTGGGGAGATTATATTGGACAGTTTTTGGATAATACAAAAGTCAATATTGAAAATCATGCTTTGGGCGGTACCAGCAGCAGGACTTTTCAGGATAAAGGTTTGTGGACAGCGGTTTTGAATAAACTTAAAAAAGGTGATTACGTGCTGATTCAGTTTGGACATAACGATGACGGTCCACTAAATGACACACTCCGGGCAAGGGGAACCATCAAAGGAATTGGATCAGAAACCCAGGAAATCGACAACATGATTACTAAAAAGCATGAAACAGTTCATACTTACGGCTGGTACATTCAGAAAGTAGTTCAGGAAGCAAAATCAAAAGGCGCTATTCCGATTATTTGTTCCCCTATTCCACGAAATGACTGGAAGGAAGGAAAAGTACCACGCAACGACAAATCATACGGATTATGGGCTAAACAAATTTCAGAAAAGGAAAAAGTAACTTTTATCAATCTGAATGAAAAAATGGCTGTTGAAATGGAAAAGTTAGGCGAACAAAAAGTAACCGGAACTTATTTCTATAAAAAAGACCATACACATCCCTCTGCAAAAGGAGCTGTATTGGCGGCTTCATTAATTGTCAATGAACTGAAAGCAAGCAAAAACTCCCTAAAAAAATATATTTTAAAAGATCCGAAAATTGTACTTCCGGCGAAGAAAAAAGTCTTTCTAATTGGCGATTCAACGATGGCAAACAATGGCGATAATCCCAATGCTGTCGGCTGGGGAGTTGCATTTCCAAAATATTGCGATACCACCAGAATTGAAGTGGTCAATAAAGCCAGAGGAGGAAGAAGTACACGTACTTATACCAAAGAAGGTTTGTGGGATGAAGTTAAGAATCAATTGAAACCAGGTGATTTTGTAATGATTCAGTTTGGTCATAATGATGCCGGAGCGGTTGATAAAGAAAAATTTAGAGGTTCATTAAAAGGTAATGGAGATGAAACTCAGATTGTCGTTCGTGACAGCATAACAGAAACCGTTCATACTTTTGGCTGGTACATGCAAAAGTTCATAAGGGAAAGCAAAGAAAAAGGCGCTATTCCGATTGTTTTAAGTCAGACGCCAAGAAACGAATGGCCAAACGACAAAGTAGAACGCAGAACCGATACTTATGGAAACTGGTCGAAAATTGCTGCCGAAAGAGAAAAAGCATTTTATATTGACCTGAACGAAATTGTAGCCCAAAAATACGAAGCTCTAGGCAAAGAAAAAGTAAAACCGTTTTTTCCGAAAGATCATACGCACACAGGAGCTGGAGGGGCTGCTTTTAATGCACTTACAGTAGCTGAAAGTCTTAAAAAAATAAAAGACTGCGGACTGAGGGAGTATATTGAAATTCCGAAGTAAGTTGTATGGAATCTGTAAAATGTTAGATGTAAAATGTTTTATGAAATTTAAGAATATAAATTACGTGAACGGGGAATTTGCAGTTTTTCACTTTTCACTTTTAATGCATAAAAAAAACCTCGTTTAAATTAAACGAGGTTTTTAGTATTATTTTTTTGATTCTTCGATAGAAACTTTTCTGAACTCTTTTAAAAGTTTTTCAATCTCTAAAGATGATTTACGTGCTCTTGCTCCTGCTGCTTTAACACCTTTTTCAGATAATGATTCAGATTCTGTTTTGAATGTTTCAAGTTCGGCGTTGATTTTTACTAATAAATCTTTCATGATAATTATGTATTAAATTAGGTCGCAAAAATAAAAGTTTGCTTTATAGTTAACGTAAGTTTAGTGTTAAAATTATCCCTATTTTTCCTGTTACTGTTAATATTTAATAAAACCATTCACATTACCACTAATTATCAATAGTTTATAAAAATAATATTTTCAAAATTTTATTTACAATAACGTTTGGCAGCCCCAAATCTCATGTCTTTGTCATTTAAATTTGGCTTTTTGTCTACAGAAGCACATATACCATTCATTAGGTTAGCGATGATTTAAAGCTATCAGATATTCAATTTTATAATTTACAAACTTCTGTTGCAATAATATCCATAAAAGACCCTGGATAGATTTTTTCATGTTTTATTTTTACATCATCTGATTTTTCGACTTTACCATTAAGATCATATGAGATTACTTTAATCAGATTATAGGTTCTAGCTGTACAATTCAATTCAACTAACATCAATTCACGATTCCCACCAAAAAATATCTCCTTTAATTGAATGTTTTTAACTGGTCGTACCGGAATTATATGACTTATCCAAAACCTTAAACATTCACCATCTTTTTCCTGCGATGTAATGTATATTTTTGCTCCATCATTGTCGTTAGCAATATATTTGAAGTCTTTGTCTGATTGAGAAAAACAATTTACAGCTAAAAGAAATAAGAGAATAATAAAAAGTTTTTTCATAAAAAATTTTGGTTAGTATATGAAAGTTTCTGTCGTCATAACTTTTGTCATAGACACTGTGCAGGTCTGAGTTAATTTCTTCATTAAATAATATTTTTCGAAAAACAACTACTAACTTAAAAAATAAATTATGAATCCTCTGATAATGGATTTATTTTAATTTGTCATAATTCACTTTTTTAGCATCCTTTTTAAACTGATTTTCAAGTGCTATTTTCATTTCTTCGGCTACCGATTTATTTTCTGAAATAAGGTTATTCTTTTCCTGAGGATCTTTTTCAATATTATAAAGCTCGAAATCTGCAGAAGTATTCACGTGCCTGGTCCGGATTATTTTCCATGGCTTTTTAATTAAGGATTCCTGTAAATGACCTCTAACATAAATTTCCTGATCAGAAATTGATTTATTTTCTAAAACTGCCGTCCAGGCATTTTTCCCTTCAATACTTTTTGGAAGATTATGATCTCCTGCTAATGACAAAATAGTTGGTAATAAATCTATTACCGAAATATAATTTTCATTCTTATATTTCTTCAAATGATCTTTCCAATAAAATATACAGGGAACTCGTATTGCCCCTTCATAATTTGATGTTTTCCAGTCCCTGAGCGGTGTATTATCTCCGAGAACAGTATTTGATGGATGATTTCCATTATATTCGTTTTTAGAGTCCCAATCCTGCATAGCACCGTTATCGCTCATAAAAATAACCAGCGTGTTTTTATCCAGTTTTTGCTGTTTAAGCTTCTCAAGCAATATTCCAACACTATTGTCGAGGTGACTCATAGCCGCCGCATAATCCCTGCGCGAACTGTCTTTTATGGAATTCATATAAGGATCTTTCCATTTCTGTTCTTCCTGTAAAGGAAAATGCGGTGCACTATAAGCTACTTCTAAAAAGAAACTTTTCTTTGGATCTCTTATTTCCGAAATCCATTTGACAGCTTCATTGGTAAGCAAGTCTGTAACATGCCCTTCCTCTTCAATAAATTCACCATTTCGATACCAGCTTTTATCGCCATTTTTATACAAATGCGTATACTGATCTAATTGTCCGTGTAGGAAACCATATGAATAATCAAATCCATACGCTTTTGGTCCACTGCTCGGCTGCAACCCAAGATGCCATTTACCTATAAGTGCTGTCTGATAGTTATTTTTATACAATAGCTTTGGCAATGTTGGAATTGAATCCGGGAGTTTCAACTGACTTTTATCGCTAATCGGAGCTACGATTCCCATACGACTCGCCGGTTTTCCCGTAAACAAACTCGCCCTTGAAGGAGAACAGGTTGGATTGACATAAAACCGATCCATTTCTACCCCGTTTCTAGCTAAAAAATCAATATTTGGCGTTTTGATTATCGAACCGTGGTACCCGACATCATTCCATCCGGCATCATCAGCTATTATCAAAATGATATTCGGTTTTTCTGATGAACTCATTTCATTTTCCTGACTATATAAAATTGAAAAACAAAACGATAACAGTACTAACAATTGATTTTTTGTATTCATATTTTTTATCATTTTAAAATTTGATTCATCTTAGATTTTAGTATTTACTGTGATATAGTCCAATACAATTCCTGTTTGATTCACGTTAATTGCAATCGTATGTTTTCCTTTATTTGCATTTGAAACAGGCAGTTTTACAATGGCACTATTGCGCAATACATTTTCTTTCCAGGTTTTATCCCTGTCTTTTGTATTGATCGAAAAGGACTGCGTTTTATTTCCGTCTATCTGTACTTCGATTTGATGATCAAAGTTATTGGCATGCGTAGGCAACAAGTGAATTTCTATTTCATAATTACCCACATTTTCAATTTCAAAATCATAAGAAACTGACGGTTTTTCAGTTTTAAAATACTTTTGTTTTAATGGAAATAAAGTAATAGCATTATTACTATACCCTAAACAGTTAATGGTTTTCCATTGGTATTCTTTAGATTCTTTTTTAGAAATAAACTGATTTGCACTTATGAATTTTATCGCTTTTGAAGTTTCTTTAACTGATGCTTCTTTTGAAAATTCGGCTTTTTTAATAGAATCGAAAACCGGCAGATTTCTAGGGCGCATCGACATCATGTGATTCCATTTGCCACTGCTCAGTTTCTCATTATAAAAATCAGTCAGTTCTTTTATTTTGTTGTATGATTCATTAGATAGTGTTTCGTATTTTTTTTTCTCATTTATATCTGATGCCCTGCAAGCCAGATTCCAGTATAAAAATTTATGGTTCATATAAGCAGCTGATTTAATCGGATAAGTTACCAATTGAAAATAAGCATCTAGTCTTTCATCAGGAACAAGTTGGCCAGTATCTACTGAAACGGCAGAGTTCCAAACATCTACTTCTTTAACCAAATTATTGTAAGCTTTTATTCTTTTCTGACATTCTTCTTCAGTAAAATCGGATAGTTTTATTTGCGTAGTAGGTTCAGTCTGGCTCCATCCCATATATTCCGGCTTTCTGAGAAATGCCAATCGGTAATATTCTTCAAATACAGGATTTAAGTATTCTGCAATTTGGGAAGAGAGTTCTCTGGTAATCCAGTGTTTCAGGTACTGATTGATTCCATCCGATTTTATACTATTAATATCCCACGCTAAATCCAGAAAAAGTTCTGTATCATATTCGGCAGGTTTTATATCTCCAACATTTACGATCCACATTTTTTTAGCACCGTTTTCATAAGCTTTAGTCATTTCGTACCAAATCAAACCCGGTTGTGTTGTACTGAGCCAAAGATAGTCATGTGGCCTTCCCCAATAACTAATATGGTAATAAACACCGCTTCCTCCTGCTCTTTTTTGCTCTTCTTCATTACTGAGACGGCGAATATACCCGTAATTATCATCTGGCCAGACCAAAGTTATATCATCGGGAACTTTAAGTCCGTTATCGTATAATTCCAACACTTCTTTGTACGGTACAAAAGCCTGAGGAATTTCTTTTAACGGTTTTTTAAAAGTATTTGAAAGCATCTCACGCTGATTCAAAATGATTTTTTCCACCATATCGATGGATTCTTTTAAATCTTTCGCCCCTTCCATTTTACTGTCATGAACGCCACGCATGCCCAATGTCATAATGGTTTCGTTCTGAGCCGATTTTAATTCATCTAAACGATCCTGCCAATATTTGTCAACGTTGGATTTATTGGTAAAATAATTATAATCTCCATGAATTTTAGGTTTCCATTCGTCAACATTATTCCGAAGCATTGGTTCAGCGTGTGAAGAACCAATAACCATATGATATTTTTGGGCTATTTCCTTATTCCCCGGAAGGGTAAAAAAACCTTTTGTAGAAGGATGCATAGCCGGCCAGATGGTGTTGGCTTTTAAACGCAGTAATAACTGAAATATCTTTTCGTAAGTTTTGGGTCCGATGTTTCCAACTTCCGGTTCGAATGTTTTTTCTGCCCAGGGCTCTAATCCCCAGTCTTCATCATTTAAGAAGATTCCTCTGTATTGTACCGATGGCGATGAAATGATGCCTTTTTGTGGAAGCTGCAATGTTAGTTTTTCTTTTTTTATCGGATGAACATCTGCCCACCATTTCCATGGAGAAATTCCCAGACGCTCTGTAATTTCAAAAATGGCATAAACTGTTCCTCTTATATCGCTTCCAACTACCAAAAGATTGTCCTTCTCTTTTTTAATGGAAAATTTCTCCCACTGACCAGACAAATCTTTGGATTTTGATTTAAAAAGATCTGATGAGGCCTCTCCGATATAAATTCCTTCTTTAGAAATAGTTTGGGTTGGAACAATTTCGGGTCTTTTTCCGGTTATCTCTTTTACATCATCAGCCAATTCGTTTACAGCCCAAATAACTAATTCGTCTGTATTTTTATCGATATAAATTGTAGTTAACTGATTGGAATCTGAAATTGAAAAATTAACTGCGTTTTTATCCTGACTGTAAATGTTGTTACTCAAAAAAATAAGCAACAACAGCAACCTTGCAAGTATATTTTTGTTCATATTTAAGTTTGTTTACCTAAAAACAAAAGTTCAAAGTTTACAACTAATTACGTTACAACTTTGAACTTCTGCATCTTTAAATTATTAGAAAAAATTACTCCACCAACTGCTTGTTTAAAAGCACATTCTTTAAGGTAATTCCGTCTACAATACTTTTATCTACAGCTGTTTTTGTTGCTTCAATATTCAGGTTTTCGAAAGTAAAATTAGATAAACGAACATTCGGGTCTTTTTCTACATTGAAAAAAGTATCCGACTTCATTTCGATATTTTTTAAAGTCACATGATCGCCATAAGATAACGGAACATCAGGACGGCCTTTTAAATCAAAAAATTGTTTCCATGCCAATACAACAAGGCAGTTTTTTGCCTGTCCTTTAATGTCTTCTACTCTAATGTACTCGTATCTTTGAGGTGTATCCGGTCTCATTTTTAACCAAAGCATTCTCGTGGCACCATCGATTTGGCAATTACGCATAATTACATTTCTGTTGTGAATAGATTCACTTCCGTTTGTTAATGCCGAATGACAGAAACCAAATCGGCAATCTTCGATGATGATATTAGCATTTGGTCCATTATTTTTATCCTGATCTGCATAAGGTCCTTTACCGCCTTTTAATGCAATTGCATCATCATTTACAGACAAATAACATCCTTTCACTAACACATTCGTACAGATATCAACATCGATTGCATCTGTACTTGGAGCCTTAACTTCTAAATGCGGAGAGAAGATGTATAAATCTAATAGTTTTACATTATTACATTTATAAAAGTGATTCGTCCAGAAACCTGAATTTATCAGTTTAACATCCTGAAATTGCACATTATTAGAGTTCCAAACAAAAACCAGTCTTGGTCTTGACACTTCAAGATTGGTACATTTTGGATTGATTTTTCGTCTTGCCCAAAAAGCTTCATAATATTTATAACCGTTTCCGTTGATGGTTCCTTTTCCTGAAATAGAAAAATTATCAACACCGTATGCATTTACCAAAGCCGGAAAATAATCCAGGTTCTGACCTTCCATTCTGGATGGCATAATCGGATAGTTGGCAATATCATCTGAACCTTTTAGAGTTCCACCTTCAGCAACATATAAACTTGTTTTAGGCTTAAAAAATAAGGCACCACTCAGGAAAACACCCTTTGGAATCACAATTACTCCACCACCACTTTTCGCCGCTTTATCAATAACTTTTTGAATCGCAACGGTCTGAATTTTGGTACTGTCTTTCGTAACTCCAAAATCTGTAATGGCATATTGTTTTCCTAAATCCTTCAATTGAAGTTTAGTATAATCCTTAAACCATGGTGTAATAGTGCTTCCATCCGGAAAAGTATCGTTTTTATAATTTTGAGAAAATGCAGGCTGGGCAATTCCCAAAATGCAGATTGCTAGTGTCAGTAATCTTTTCATTGCGTTTTTTTTGGTTTTTAAATTTTATGAGGTGTTATTTTAATTTGACTGATAGAAATATAATACCCTGTGCTTCCGTAATTTGATTTTCTTTTATCTGACCAGTTTGGTCTTTCTCCGGTAACAGAAACAGTTAAATGATAATTGTCTTTTTTTAGCACCGGAGACCTAAAAACTTGTGTCAATGTCGAAAATTTGCTGTACATATCAACAAGTGCCGATACAATTACCTTGCCTTTTTCATTGGTTAAAACCACTTTTGCATAACCATTTTCAGGATTAACTACACTATACAAAGCAATTTGCTCTCCCGTGAATTTGATTAGAACAGAAGCATCTTTTTCATCTGATTTGCTTTCAGATTCTTTTTGTTTCCAGTTACCTTTATATTGAATTTTCGGATTAGTGTTTTTTATGATCTCGTCATTATTATCTGCCTCAGATTGAAGTCCGGTAATTGTATTAATCTTCCATGCATCCTGATACTCAGGAATCGAAAGCAAAGTTCCCGAAATTACAAGCGGCTGCCATACATATGTTGCTGATGACGCTTGTTTAGAAAAAGACCATCGGTCGCCCATAAACATAAAGGTTGTATCTTTTGTCCCCTGGATTGGCAATACAAAAGTCGATTGTGAATTCCATGTGAGTGTTCCTTCCGGAGCGATTAAACCCTGAGATTGCCAGGAGCCTTTAAGCGAATTTGAAGTGTAATAATAGTTGTCGTTTTTCTCCCAGCTTGTTAAATGCGAACCTATAAAATAATAAAGACCGTCTTTTTTAAGCATAGTCGGAGATTCAAATCCGGATGTAATATTTTCGTTTATTTTTTCTGTAACCGATTTAAAATCATCACTCAGTTTATAAATTTCACCTCCGTGAACCAGGATATAACCGGAACCATCAGTATCCTGAAAAGTTCCCATGTCCCATTTTTTAATGGGTTTCCCCTGATACAAAACCGGACCTTTAAACTGATAAGGCCCTTTAATATTTTTGGATACAGCATACCCCACAAACTGATCTTTATATGTCAGGGTGTCGGCGTGCATGAACATAACAAATTCTCCCGTTTTAGGGCACTTCATTACTTTTGGTCTTTCACCAACACGATTAGGACCCAATTTACCCGATTTTTGCAGCGGAAGTGCAATGCTTTCAAATTTCCAGTTATACAAATCTTTGGATGAGTAACAATTGAATCCTGTAAATGCATTACTGATATCCGTGTGAGCTTCGCCAAAGAGATAAAAAGTATCTTTCTCTTTAATAATATTGGCACCATGGGCACTTACAACATTTCCGTTTTGGTCAAACCATGGCGTTCCGGAATAAATCGCATTCATTTTTCCTGACTGTTGCCCATGAGAAGCAGAAACGCACATCATAAGTATAATACACCATGTAACTTTTCTTAAATATTTAAAAATAAAATAATTATTTCCGTTCATTTTTACGATTCCAATTCTTAATTAATCAAATTTATTCTATTCTTATTTTTTTTGTATCCTGTACTATCGGTTATAACTGTTAAATAAAAGACAGGATGCTACAGGATGACAATTCTTGCCTGACCGGTTATTTTTACTTTATACTAAACTAAGATTATGACACAAAAATGCGGCTACATCTGTCTGTTACTGACTGTTTTATTTACTTTAAGCAGTTTTAAAAATGATGAAATCAATCTCGAAGGCAACTGGCATTTTGAAATTGACCGAAACGATGAAGGAATAACTCAAAAGTGGTATAACAAAAATCTCGCAGATGTTATAAAACTTCCCGGGTCAATGGCTGAATTTCTGAAAGGGGATGATATCACCCTAAAAACAAAATGGACAGGTTCGATCTATGACAGTTCATTCTATTTTATTCCACGATTAGAAAAATACCGTCAGCCGGGCAACATACATATCCCGTTTTGGCTCACCCCTGCAAAACATTATGTTGGTGCTGCCTGGTACCAGAAAGATGTAAATGTTCCTTCCAACTGGAAAGGCAAACGGATCCTTCTTCATTTAGAAAGAGCTCATATCGAAACCAGAGTATGGATAAATGATAAAGAAGTTGGCTTAAAAAACTCATTAGTAGCACCACATGTTTACGATTTAAGTGCATTTCTTTCACCAGGGAAACAGCGCATTTCTATTCGCATTGATAATCGGATCACTAAAATAAACGTGGGACCCGATTCCCACAGTATTACGGACCACACACAGGGAAACTGGAATGGTATCATTGGTAAAATAGCTTTAGAATCATTTTCGCCTGTTTATATTGATGATGTTCAGATATATCCGGATGTAAAAAACAGAAAAGCTATTGTAAAAATTACGATTCAGAATAGTACTTCAAATGTGTTTAATGGAAAATTATCCTTATCAGCGAAAAGCTTTAACAGTCCAAAATCTGACCAAACTAAAGAAATTACTAATCCGGTAACTATTTCGTATACTGAAAGCGAAATCATTGAAATAGAACTTCCATTTAAAAAAAGCATGCTGACCTGGGGCGAATTTGACCCGGCTTTGTATCATCTGACCGTAAAACTTAATGCTAAAGGAATACAATCTGAGAAAAAGATTCAGTTTGGGATGCGGGAATTTAAAATAAAAGGAAATCAGTTTTTGATTAATGATGTTCCGGTATTCCTCCGGGGAACGGTACATAATTGCGAATTTCCATTAACAGGTTATCCTGCAACTACGGTTGAAGTATGGGACAAAATTTTCAAAACAATCAAATCCTATGGTTTAAATCATGTTCGTTTTCATTCGTGGTGCCCTCCCGAAGCAGCTTTTATTGCAGCTGACAAGGCCGGAATCTATTTGCAGCCCGAAGGACCAAGCTGGCCGAATCACGGTCCAAAAATAGGATTAGGTCAGCCGATTGACCAATTCTTGTATGATGAGACCATGCGAATGGCAAAAGCATATGGCAATTATGCTTCATTTACAATGTTATCAGCCGGAAATGAGCCTGCAGGAAAACAGGTAGAGTATCTCAATGCCTTTGTGGATTTTTGGAAAGCCAAAGACAGCAGAAGAGTTTATACCGGAATGTCTGTTGGCGGAAGCTGGCCTGTGGTTCCAAATGCCGAATACCAGTCCCGTGGTGGTGTACGAGGTTTGAACTGGAATAAATTGCCCGAAACAGAAACAGATTTCAGTACTGGAATTGCTCCTTTTAAAGTGCCATTTGTTGCGCATGAAATCGGTCAGTATTGTGTTTTCCCAAATTTTGAAGAAATATCTAAATACAAAGGGGTTTACAGGGCTAAAAATTTCGAAATGTTCCGTCAGGATCTTGCAGATCACAACATGGCCGATCAGGCAAAAGACTTTTTGAATGCCTCCGGAAAACTGCAGGTACTGTGTTATAAAAACGAGATTGAAAAAATGCTGAGAACACCAGGATATGCAGGATTTCAGGCGTTAGGGCTACAGGACTTTCCGGGTCAGGGAACCGCTTTAGTGGGTGTTTTGGATGCTTTTTTTCAGGAAAAAGGATATGTAACTTCTCAGGAATATAAACGATTTTGTAACGAAACGGTTCCGTTGCTGAAAATTCCAAAATTTGTCTATACCAATACTGAAACTTTTAAGGCCGAAATAGCACTTTTTCACTCAGGAAAAACTCCTTTACAAAATTCGGTAATCAGCTGGACTATCAAAAATGAGAAAGGAATTGCTCTTTCTGAAGGAAATTTTACCCCTAAAACTTTTGAAAACGGAAATGGTATTTTAGTTGGAAACCTGACTTTTCCATTGAACGAAATTAAGATTGCATCCAAATTAAATTTAGAAGTAAAAGTAAATAATACGGCTTTTATAAACGATTGGGATTTTTGGGTATATCCTGATAAAAATCCGGAAATTACTTCCTCTGTTTATTACACAACTGTTATGGATGACAAAGCCAAAGAGGTTTTGCAGAATGGTGGAAAAGTCTTTTTGAATGCATCCGGCAAGGTTGTAAAAGGGAAAGAAGTAGAAATGCATTTTCTTCCGGTTTTCTGGAATACTTCCTGGTTCAAAATGCGTCCTCCACACGTCACAGGAATGTTTATTCAGGATAAAAGTGCTGCTTTTGCCAGTTTTCCAACGAGTTTCCATAGCGATCTGCAATGGTGGGAAATTCAAAACCGCTCGCAGGTGATGAATCTTGAAGATTTTCCGGCAGATTTCCGTCCGTTGGTACAGCCTATTGATACTTGGTTTATGAACCGCAGACTGGCATTAATACTAGAGGCTAAAGTGGGGAAAGGGAAAATTATCGTGAGCAGTGCCGATTTAGGTCCGGATTTAGAAAATAAACCTGCTGCAAAACAATTGTTCATTTCCTTACAGCAATACATGAATTCTGATGCTTTTAATCCAAAAGAAGAATTGAGCTTTGATGTCTTAAACGATATTTTCGTGAGTCCGTCAAAAGAACAATTTAAAACGTTTACCAAAGACAGCCCAGATGAATTAAAGCCTAATTCCAATCAGAATAAAGTTAAATAGTTTTGTAATGAATCAAATAAATTATTTAAATTTAAACTTTCAATACTTATATTTAAATCGTTTATAAACAAATAAAAGCGTTTATAAAAACTATTTTTATAAACGCTTTTTTGATATTGAGATATTATAGAGTTTTTCTAATCGAAAAAAAGCTTTTGGTTATTTAACTTTTCTTTTAAGCCATTCTTTCGGAACATTTACAATACAGATATTCATCGTGCGA
Source organism: Flavobacterium salmonis (assembly GCF_903819435.1). GTDB lineage: Bacteria > Bacteroidota > Bacteroidia > Flavobacteriales > Flavobacteriaceae > Flavobacterium > Flavobacterium chungangense. Next base: position 363,197 of record NZ_CAIJDP010000079.1, read on the forward strand.
TTATCCTCTGAAAGCATAGCCGACTGAATCTGGATTTTCGTTCCATCCCTATTAAAAGTGGGGTGAACATGATCAGCTGCTGTTTGCTTATGTCCAGTTGTCAGGAGCATCATTTCGTTTGTTTTTCGGTCAATTAAGTATACACTTCTGGAGAAATCATCTCCTACTGCCCATCTTCCGTCAGCAGAACCATGTACATGCCATAATCCGCTGCCGTTTTTGGTTTGTCCGGCAATAATCATTTCGCGGGTTCTTAAATTTACAATGGCAAGACCTGTAGGTTTTTCACGGGTTCCAGTATTTCCCCAATTGCTTTCCTGTCCGGGATTAACCAGAGTTTTAATCTCACCGTTTTCAGCTACTTCTACCGGAGCATCTTTTTGGATATCAATTTTTCGATGTCCCATTATGGCTATTGCTACTTCATCTTTAGAAATCACTGCCTCGTGCGTTACCCATTCAAAATCAGATTCGGGATACAAAGGGCGTAAACCCGTTCCGTCTGCCATAACGGTCCAGGTTCTTTGAGGTGACTTCCCTCCTGTTTCCCAGCAAAAAACCAATTCACCCGGATTCCAGATATTCGACTGAATATGTCCAACCTGAAATGGTACTGAAACAACCTGTTTAAATTCACCCGATTTTAAATTCAGGCTTCCTATTCCGCCCGGACCTGCACCCATATTCCTCGGACCGATACTTTTCTCTATTTTTACATTCGGATCTAAGTGTCTCGCCGCTTCTTCTTTTCCGATTCTAAAATAAACTCTTTCTTCATCTGCATCTAAAGCCATATCGCCTGAAGCGCCCATTTCGGGATTTGTTATACCGCAAATACGTTCGTAAGCTGAAACCGGTTTCATTTTTCCTGCCTGACTGTCTTTAAAAACAGCTTCCAGATTTACCTCTACAATCTGCATTTTATCTCCTTCTCCTTTTCGCATAAAATACAGTTTCATGCTTTTTTGAGCCATGCATAAAGTTCCGGTATACCCTCCTTCGGTAACCTGAACCATTATGCCTGATTTTTCGTTGACCGCTACTGCTTCTCCACTGGCTCTTTTGGTTCTGAAAATCAGCCATTCTCCATCTGATGTCCATTGCGGATGCGTTGGATAGGTTTTAGAATCTCCTGCCTGTTTGGTTGTCAAAAAAATCAATTCCTGACCTGTGACCGGATCTTTTATTATCTTTTTTTCTGATGGAAAACGGGTACCAATCTGACTGAAAGAAGTCATAGTTGCCAATAAAAAAATGACACTTAAATGGCTCTTCATATTATTTGTGTAAATTGTTTTTACCTTCAACTTTTAATTGTATTGCACTGTCATTTATCTGAAACTGATTGTCTTTTAACAACAAAATTACTTCGGCTCCAGCCAATAAAACTGGGCCATAACCATGAGCGGCAAAAACATTTATCGGACGATAGTAATAAAACGCAGGATCAAAGCCCATCCCCGTACCTACGCAGGTTCCTTCCACTTGACCTTTTTCATTTACTTTTGAAGCAACTGCATTCCAACCCAATAAAACTGCAGGACCATACGTCATTTTATCCACATACCCACGATTAATCGCTCGGGCAATTGAATAGGTGTAAATGGCTGTTGCCGAAGTTTCTAAATACGAATCATTTCTATCCAGCAGTTGATGCCAAAAACCGGTTCCGTGCTGGTATTGTACTAATCCTGCGATGTGCTTTTGCAGTTGCGCCAGAACATGAAGATATCCCGGATGATTTTTAGGTAAAACCTCCAGTAATTCAACCATAGTCATTATAGCCCAGCCATTTGCCCTTGCCCAATGAAATTGAGGATGTACTTCCATCGACTCAACCCAGCCGTGCATGTAGATTCCTTTTTGCTCGTTGAACATTCTTTTAGAAAATTGGTTAACTTGTTTTACAGCATCATCAAAATATTTTGTGTCACCTGTGTAAGCCCCCATTTGAGCTAAAGCAGGCACACTCATAAACATATCATCCAGCCAAAGCGTATTGTCCTGAGGCCTGTTTCGTGCTAAAGTTCCGTCATTTAATCGAAACTGCTCCTTACTTATAAAATCGATGTAATTATTAACCAAAGGATCGATATTGGCTTTTAAGCCATCTTTTTTGGCTTTAATAAAGGCTGCACAAAGCGCTCCGGCAAAATCCAGTGCTTCGGGATGAAGCGTTTTCAGCATATCTTTATCCTTGATATTTTTTTCCTGAATATTTTCAGCAACATCAGCGATTAATTTTATTCTTTTATTCGAATAATCTGCAAAATATTTTTCACCTGTCGCTTTAGAAGCCAATAACATTCCGGCATAAGTAACGCCCCATTCGTAACTCGTTAATCTAAAAGCTCCTGGTTCGAAAATAACATCTTCTTTGTTTTTTTTATAGTCGGTAATTTCAGTCTTTGTTGCTGCATTTATAATTTTTGAAGCCGAATTTTTATCTAAAAAATTATAGACTCTGTCCAATACAGATTTTATATTTTCTTTTTGCGGAATTACATACGGTGTTGGATAATCAGGCTGCATTAGATGCAAAGGTGTTGTGGCATCATTGGTTTGGGCGTTTGCAAAATTACTGACACCCAAAACAAATAAGGCGATAATTTTGGTTGATTTATAGTTCATGGTTAGATATTTTTTAGTTAGTGAAATTTTATTATTTGCTTACTTCAATCTTTATTTTAGCCGAAAGCTGTTTAGCAAGAGCCGTTACATAATTACTGAAATAAGCGGAATCTTTGAAGTTTGTATCAGCACTTAGTTCCCAGCCTGCAACAGGATAATAACTAATTGGCTGATTATTTTTTGTACTTACTTTTATCAAATAGGAATTGGTCAGTTTACCTGTTTTTGGAGCTTCGATATAGCCTTTGTAAGCATCTTTTGGAATAATTACAGCAATTCCCAAAATCCATTGACGTTCATAAGTCAGTTTATCGTGCAGAATAAAACAAACGTAATCTCCGGAATCAATTACCTGTAACGGATTCTGATTATTGATATTTGAAAACGCAATAGCCAATGTTTCATTACCTTTCAGTCCATTTAAAGAAACGCTATTTTTGTATCCGTACATTCCAGGCCAGATTGAAGCCGTTTCCTGCACCTGATAGTTATTTCCTGAAGCCTTCCAATTTTGATATTTATAACTCAAAACCGAATTTACAGGACCTTCGCTTACAATTTTGAAAGTCGTTTTTTCAACGTTATTTATCGTATCATTGATTAGAATACCAAGTCTGTTGATTTCATCTCCAACGATTAATCCATATCCGCCTAATCCGGCAGAAGTTCCCACAGGAAAAATATCCCTTCCCCATTCGTGCATCTGATGATAATTGTCTTCTAAGGCGCCTTTGCTGCTGATACCTACATTTTCAGGTGTGATACCGGGAGTTGTTTTACCAAAAACATCTTTACAATTTCTTCCGTCCAGATAATGTCTGAAACCTACTTTATCATTTTCCCAGGTTGGGCCATCAGTTTGGTATTTTTGAAATCCAAGTTTCTTGTACACCTGATTCGCTAACAAAACTTCTTCAGTTGCAGGCTGTACAGGTAAATTTTCTGCTTCTCTTTTTCCGAAACGTGCACTGGTTTTTACTGCATACTTAGGATCCGTATTGGACCATTTAAGTTCAACTGTTTTCTTTTCTTTAGCAGAAAAATCAGCCACAAAGAATAATTCATCCCATTTTCCGTCACCATCCAGATCGTTTACCTGGGCCGGAATCGTATCTAAATTTTGCAGTATTATTGGAAAAGATTTTTCGATTCCCTTTGCTTTAAGCGTACTTCTTTTTATTGAAATTGCCTTTTGTGGCAGCGCCAAATCAGAATTATTGGTTAAAACAATTTTAGTCGATTGTGATTTTTGCGCTTTGCAGCTTATAAAAACCATAGCCGATAAAGCTATTGAAAGACAGAGTTTCGATTTCATTATTCTTATTTTTTATTTACTATTTATTTAACGGCAACATCCCAGATTTTTGACAATCTCGATTTTCCTTTTGGTCCTGAAATGTCTAAAACTACAACATATTTTCCGGCATCCTTATATTCATGTATCGGATTTTTTTCTGTCGAAAAACTTCCGTCTCCAAAATCCCATTTGTATGATTCAATTTCGCCTACAGACTGATCGACAAATGCTACCGTTCTTTTGTTTTTATCAATGACTTTGAAAGTCCATTTGGCACTGATTTCTTTTATAAATTGTTTTTCCAAGGGCATTAATTTAAAAGGAAGGCTGTAAGAAGCATTTCCATACATTTTATGTTCTTTTGAAAGATTCCAAAAACCATTATTTGTTTCCTTATTCACATCATCATAATCGATAATTGCCCAGCAGAGACCGATGCTTTTATTTTCTTCCAATATGGATTCTACTGCTCTGGACGGATCGTTTCCTGCATAATCAAAAGGAGTAATCCAGAATTCTAATATCAGTTTTCCTGATTCTCCTGCTTTAAAATTATAATTAGAAGCAGCATTAGCATACGGAAGTTCCTTAATCCACGGTTGGCTACCCCAAACCAATGTCCAGTCTTTTCCTTCGGCAGGAGTGAAAATATGATAATTCTGAGCATGCACACCATGAAAAGAAAAATAGGCTTCCATTGTATTTGTCAATGCCGGATTAGGATGAAACCTGTCTATAAACGGTCCGCCGGACTGATCTGCATCAACAATGACTTCAAAAGTATCATTGTGAAGACCCGACAACGAAAAATCCCAGTAATCATCATACGCTTCATACAAAAAATACAGACGATTCAATCCTTTTACCCAGGCAACCTTAACACTTACGTCTAAATTTTTAGGATTTGCTTTGGCATGTTTTCCGCTGTCTTCCCATAACTGATCCATTCCAACAGTATAACTTTCAGGAACCATTTTCCAGTCATCTACTTTTCCGTCAATCGTTGGGATTTTGTTCGCCGGAAACTGAAAAACTTTAAAAGTTCTGGTATCTTGTGACCGGCATTGAAACAACGTGCAAAACATTATCGCTAAAAAAAATGTATTCTTTGTATGAAGTTTCATAAGTATGTTATTTAATTTTTAATCGGATTCAAAGCTGTTTTTTTGAATAATCGGAAGAATATTAATCTAAATGAAAAACCTCCTTCAGACCAATAGCAACTGGAGAATTATCAGGATTGGTCTCCATAATATCACCCATATAAACCCACCATTTTTTTACAATCGGATGGTTTGGCAATAAATCAAAATCGAAATCAGCACTTATTTTTTGAACCGCAAAAAGTATTAATGTTTCTTCATCCAGAAAAATACTGTAATCCTGTATACCGGTTTCTGAAAGGAGACTTGCTAATTCAGGCCAGATCTCATCATGTCGCTTTTTGTATTCAGCTTCAAATCCCGGTTTTAATTTCATTTTAAAAGCATTTCTTACCATAAGTTTTTAATTTTTTAAGAGTAATTTTCTAAAGATATTTACATTATTTTGAAGATAAACGATGAAGCCGTTTCAAATTTCCCGCCTTGTGAGGCAGTAAACAAATAAGTCGCTTTTCCGTTTTGGAATAATAACTGAGGGCGTTCTGCACGGCCATATCGGTTGAGATGTTTTGGAGCCTGAGGCTGATTGATATATTTATTGAGTGGCTGATAGGATATTGAAGGATCAGACCAGTGAATTCCATCATCCGAATCCATGTAAAGTCCTTTGTCCTGTCCAAAAACACCCAAATCCCTTGCCAGCATTTTAAACTTTTTATCTTCATACCATACAAAAGCATCTTCACATTGTTTGTTATCTCCTAATTTTGAAAAATCAACAACAGGATTGCCTTCATATTTTCTATAAGGTCCTTCAAGAGATTTAGCAACTGCTAATCCGTATTTTCTATTTCCTTTAATTGGAAATTTTGGATGCACATAATTTTCTGTATCCAATGATTTATAATACAGCCAGTATTCACCATTTGGATGTTTTAAAAAAGAAGGATTTGTAGTCAAAAGATCATCCCAGGAACCTTCACTTCCCGGAAGCAAAAAAGGTTCATCAGGTCTTTTCCATGGTCCGTAAAGAGAATCTGAAGTAGCTAGTCCAATTCGTTTGGTATTCATTTTGCCATTAGAATTCCCCATAAAAAACAACGCATATTTTCCATCCACAAAATGAATACTCGGATTATGACAGGTCGTTGCATCCCAAAAGCCTTCACCACGGGGAGCAAAGACAGTACTCACATACGTGTAAGGACCTTCTGGAGAATCTGCTGTGGCATGAGCAATTTCAGAGCCGTTAATCCAGCCGCTCATTGATTTAGATTTTTTCCAACGCGAAAAAAAGACATGAATTTTACCATCAGGCCCTTCAATAGGGCTGTTACACCACACATAGTAGTCTTCAAATTCAAGTGCACAGCCTACCGGTTTAAGTCTTTTTTCGAAATCAGAAAGTTTCGGATCAATATGAAAACTATTGCTTCTGAGTGGAAATGGCAGACACAGCCCTATGAGAGCAAGAGAATTTCCGATTATAAATTTTCTTCTATTCATTTTAATTTCCTATAAAAAATCAAAAGCAAAATGTCTTAATTAATGTTTTAAATTAATTTGAACCACCTTGTCACGATTACAGATAATTTCACCATTTATGTATTCTAATTCTGCAACCTGTATTGTGCTTCTTCTGGTTTCAAAATTGTCTATTCCTTTATTTTCAGGAGTTCTTCCGGGATGTGTGAAATAAAAAACATAGGCTTTGTCATCGCTTACAATAACATCAGCATGTCCGCCAATTACTTTGTCATCTTCTCCTGTTCCCGGAATTTGAAGAATGTTTTTTTCCTGTCTTTTCCAGTTTATAAAATCATCCGAAGAGAAAACAGCCAAACCTTTCCATGGATCTGTAATCATCCAGTTTTTCCCTTTCCAGCTAAAAATTTTCGGGCCTTCTCCCCTGTCTTTTACTACTTTTTTTCCGCTGTCTGTCCAATGGTACAAATCTTTGCTGTCGGCATAATAAATGGATTTGCCATCATTTTCATTGTTGTAATACATACGCCAGTTTCCATCAGGCAATTGAAAAACAGAAGCATCAATGCAACGCTCTGAAGCCAGTTTTAATTGTGATTCAAATTTCCAGTCGATTAAATTTTTATTGTTCAGGTGCACAATATATCGAGGATGTTTCCAATCTTCAAAAATACCCGGAACAATTGTCAGGTACATATGATATTTATTTTTATGCTTGATGACTTCCGGAGCCCAGTAGGTGACATCTTTAATCGTATAACCAATATTACAATTGGTTTTATATTTCCAATGTGCCCCATCATTTGATTCGGCAATGCCAATGGGAGTTCCATGTACCCAGCTCACCCCATTTCCACCAATATTTGCTCTTCGATTGGTGTAAAACATCAGCCATTTTTTATCTTTTTTACTCCAGATAATAGTCGGATCTGCTGCTCCGTCAAAAACAGGGTCTCGATATAAAGGCTTATCTGCAGTTTCATTTTTTGCTTGCTGAGCAAAAGCGGAAAGACAAAATAAAAAGTATAAAAAAAATATTTTTTTGAAGGTTATGAAGGTTAATTTCATGAAAACATAATAGGTTTAATTTCAAATATATTTATTTATTATTCGAATACTGTCCTGTGCTATACTGTACTTTTTAAAGCATAATAGGAAGATTTACAAAAATGTAAACCTTTCTATTATAGATAATTATGTTATTATTTTTCAATCAGAATTTTAAGTGTTTTAGTTCCTTCTTCACTAATTACTTTTAGAAGATAAACTCCATGATTATGGTTAGGAATGCTAAATACTCCATTTTGATCCTTTCCGGTAAGTTCAATATCTTTTTTCACTAAAACCTGTCCGGTAATATCTGAAATTACAACGGTTGCTTTAGATGATTTATAACCACTAAATCGGATATTAAATTGTCCCGAAGAAGGATTTGGATATACCATTACTTCTGCTGTTACGGAAGCATCTGTTTTTTTAACCCCTAAATTCGAAATGTCTTTTATAACAATATTCGATGCAGGAACCGGAGCCATATCATATCCTAAAAAATAACTTGGATGAGGAGGCTGATTGTAAGCTGAATTTTGCCATGCAATTGCTGTACGGTATTGAGGATCGTGCATTAAAGTAGGAATTCGGTAATCAGAAATGATATTGGTTGTAAAAAGAATGAGGGCAGTATTGTCAGTACGACGTAGTATAATTTCCTCTCTCCAGTCACCTAAAATATCGCCTGTAAGAGCTGGATTTTTTTTAGAATCATTATTGGAAGAAACGGGAGCTGCCTGATAAATCGTAAACAAGCGGTTTAGCGATTGTGTTGCCGGATTCCATTTGTCCATAATTGTACCATCAAGCAATTCACGTCCTAAATCACCATCCCACCAAACAGCACCATTCACAGCCTGGCTTCCGTTTGTTGGTTTGCTGGTTCCAATTTGTCCATCCTGAACATTATACAAATAACCGGAAGAACTCCACATTTCATAACCTCTGTGGTTTGAATCAATATCTGCCGCCAAAGCACGGCCAACATCTCCTGTGGTAACAGCTCCAAAAATCATTTCACCGGTTTTAGCATCATTAAGCCTGATTCCGTATGGGCTATATTGACTTTCGGATTCCAGACACTGCCAGATTTCCTGGCCGGGACGATCCGGATCCATATCCGACATGTGAAGTGCATCTCCATGTCCCTGCCCATAAGTCCAAAGACGTTTTCCATCATCATTAATAGCACTTGAACCGTTTATGATTTCGTCTTTTCCGTCACCATCCACATCACCAATAGTCATTTGGTGATTTCCCTGAGTTGAAAATGCATTATTGGCAGGATCACTCGCGTCTTTACTATCGAAAATCCAACGAAGCGTCAATTGTCCATCGCGCCAGTCATAAGCAGCACGCATTAATTTATCATAATAGCCACGGCCTACAATCAAACTCGGACGGGCGCCATCTAAGTAAGCTACCGCAGAAACAAAACGATCCTGACGATTTCCGTAAGTGTCACCCCAGTCTGCAGTATTTGCCCTCGCCGGCTGATAAGCAACTGTAGACATGGCAGCTCCTGTCAAACCATTGAAAACAGTCAGGAATTCAGGTCCTGCCTGTACCCATCCTCCTGAATTTCGATGATCGACCGTAGCATTACCAATCACTGTTCCTGTTCCATCAATAGTTCCGTCAGCTGTTTTTAAAATTATTTCAGCTTTTCCGTCTCCATCAAAATCATACACCATAAATTGATTGAAGTGCGGACCTGCATTTACATTTTTACCTAAGTTGATACGCCAAAGCAAAGTACCGTTCATTTTATAGCAATCGAAAATTTGTTCTCCCGAAAAACCTCCTCCGTTATGATTCAATAATGTAGGATCCCATTTTAAGAAAATTTCATATTCACCGTCTCCATCGACATCACCGACGCTTGCATCATTTGCAGTATAGGTATATGCTGTTCCATCCGGAATTGTACCTCCCGGCGGAATTTGCAATGGAATCGACAACTGGTTATTCCCCCATACCGAAACAGGAGCCGATGCAGCACCTTCAGTTCCACCAATAACTGCTTTTATGGTATAAGAACCATTTGCTGCAATATTATCGATATAGTTTGTCGAAGTTGTAATAGGAGCAGAATTGATTTTTACATTATCCCTGTAAACATTAAAAGTAATATTTGCAGGATCATTAGCCAGCAATCTCCAGCTAATAAAAACTTCATTCGTCGATTTACGCAAGGCAACTACACCACGGTTCAAAAATTCTACCTGTTTTGGCGTATTCACTACTGCATCAGGTAGAGCCAGCGTATTGAACCTAATATTTTCTCCATAGGTAGTACCTCCATTTATTGCATAGGCTCTAACATAATACAAAGCTGCCGGTGTAAGGCCGGGAATAGTTACTGAAAAATTGCCTGTGCCACCGGTAGCTGCTATAATTTTAGTATTAGCTACGGTTGGATTACTGCTTGTACTGTAAACGATTCCTCTTTCTGTAACTGCAGTTCCTCCATCTGAGGTAATATCCCCTCCTGTTTCTGCTGTAGTTGCTGTCAAATTTGTAACCGTATTTGTGGTAAGTGTTGCCGGTGGAGGAGCCGGAACATAGGTTCTAACAATAGGAGTTACAATACCTCCTGTATTTGCTTTTGTATAAACAACAAAAGGATACAAACTTCCGGCAACAATTGTTAAATTCCCAGCCGGTTCATCAATTCCTCTAATTACTGTCGGATCTTTCATTTCTGTCCAGACAGTTGCGCCCGCAGTTTGTTTAAACACACGAGCAGAATAGGTAGGTGTACTGCTCACGTTGTCTATGAAAGAACAGTAAAGATTACCAGAAACATCCTTAATCAAACTTATATTTGGGGAATCTCTGGAACCAATAATAGTATTTGGACCCCAAGTATTTGCAGCTTTATTATATTCAATTACCGTTGCTTTATTGGTACTGGCCGTATTAAAATAAGCAATTGCCAGATTATTGGCAGAGTTAAGTACCATACTGGTATGACGTACTCCCGCAGTAACTGATGAAGCTGCAGAAGCAGTCCAGGTTCCATTTGTAAACTTATACAATGTCATGCTACCTGTAGTGGCACTTATGGTAGTTAAATTACAGTATACCAGCCAAGGTACATCAGCCTCATCCACTACTAAACTTACTCCAATTGCTATTGAAGCAGTATTTACCGAACCACTACCAACTGTAACCCAGGAAGTACCATCAAACTTTTTAACATAAGGAGTCAATGTCCCATTATCACCAAAGGCGATATATGGATTGTTATCAGAATCGAAAGTCAATGAGCACCGAGGTGTTGAGCCATATTGTGAAACAGAATTAGTAACAGAACCAGTCGAAACATAGAGGTTGTTAGTTTCGTTATTTAATGGTTCCCATGCGTCTGTAGCTGTATTGTAAATTTTCACCGCCAGTTTATTACCATTTGCGGCATCCACGTAAGTAACATAAAAGCGGTTTGTTTTGTCCAGTATTATTCTGGAAAAATTAAGATTCGCTCCAATATCGTTACCTACTTGTTCCCAATTTCCTGTGGCAGTGTTTCTTTTTTTAACTTTGACAACAGGTCCGCTTCCTTCTCGGAACACTACATAAGGAACGTCGTTTAAAACAGCAATAGATGTATAGGACGATGCTACAGCGGAAACCTGAGATTCATTTCCCAAAATATTCCAGTTTTGTGCAAACGAATTATTTACATTCAAAAAGCTAAAAAATGTAATTAAAATAATTTTAAGGAATTGCTTTTGAAAGTGAATTGGTATAAATTCAAAAAGTACTTGTTTTTTCATAAATAGTTGGTTAAAAGGTTAGTACTATTAAAATTATTAGGATAAATATTTAATACTGTCCTGCCCTACCCTGCTATTTTTTTGAAAATTAGATTTTTACACTTTAAAAAAGTTTAAAAAAATATTAATAAACTAGAAATCAAAGAATTGAACACAATAACCACTAGATAAATAATTACATATGTATTTTGTTATAAAAATTAAAATTCAATTTTAAAACTCTTAATTTCCCATCAAATCCACAAAAATTCGGTTTAATTCATAAAAAATACCTGTGCATTTCTTAAACTCAGAAATGAAAAGGGAACATTATAAACTAACTAAACTAAACTCTTTTTATACAATTTGATTACCAGTTATCAGTACGAAAAGGGGATGCCGGTAAATTTTCGGCATTAAATAAATTTGGATCAGGCACTGCTTTCCATGCAAAACGAACTGCTTTTGGATTTTTTACTTTTTCTGAAGAAACTATAATCGTCTTACCGTCTATCTTAGCAACAGCCGGATAATAGGTTTTATCATCTCCGGCAATTTCAAATTCTTTTAAATCTCCAGTTGTTTTTTTGAATCCCGAATCAGCATAATCAAAAAATAACTGGATTTTATCTTTTTTGATTTTCATGTGATTATAAATGGGTCCTGAATATACCAATTTATCTTCGTTGTATGTTTTTGCCAAAGCTATTAGTGCCAACCTGTGACCGACAGTTTGTTTGTCTATTGGGTGAATGTTGTTTGTGTCCCCAACATCAGTCGTAACGGCCATTCCGCTATTGGATATTTTTTGTAATGACAATAATTGCGCTTCTCTAATCTCTGGAGTCTGCCCTTTATGGGGCGTAATCTGTACATAATAAAAAGGGAAATCTCCCTGTTTCCAGTCGTCTCTCCAGCTTTTTACCATAGCAGGAAATAAAGTTTGGTATAATTTTGCCTTGCCTGAATTGCTTTCTCCCTGATACCAGATGACACCTTTCATTGTGTAATTAATTAAAGGATGCAACATGGCATTATACAATACATACGAAGTTTTATTTGCTTCTTTTTTAGGCTTTTTAAGTTCTGTTTTTGAAGCATTATTGTTAGCCTGCTTTTCGTTTCTTAAATTCAGGTAATACATTTCCAGTTTCTCCTGATATCCTTTTTCATTTTTAGCATCTTCTTCCAGAATGGTTAAAAAATCCGGATTTTCTTCCAGAACATTCTGAGAAGTCCAGGCTTCTGCTTTTGTACCTCCCCATGAAGTTGAAATAAGACCAATCGGAATTTTTAATTTCTGATACAACTCTCTTCCGTAAAAATAAGCAACTGCTGAAAACGTTTTTATTGTCTCAGGAGAGCATGATTCCCATCTTCCGGTAACATCATCAAGCGGCTTAGCAGATGCATTTGTCAAAACCGTAAACAATCTGATATTTGGATAATTCGATTTTACGATTTCCTCTTCATAGTTTTTGACACCGGTTTTCCAGGTACCTTCTTCCTTTCCTACAGGAAAATACATATTTGACTGTCCTGAGCAAATCCAGACCTCTCCAATAAGAATATTATTAAGCGTAATTTTGTTTGAAGCGTTGATAATTATGGAATATTCTTTTTCGCTTCCCTGAGGAGTCTCTACTGTTACTTTCCAGTTTCCTGTTGAATTTGCAATAGTTTCTATTGAACTGTTTTGCCATCCTAACTGAATATTTATTTTTTCGTTTGGAGATGCCCATCCCCATAAGTTCACTTTTGCATTTTGCTGTAAGACCATATTGTCACTAACCAAAGCTGGTAGTTTAACCTGAGCAGTTATAGAAAATGAAGCACTTAAAAAGGTTAAAAATAAAGACAGTTTTTTTATATAAATCATAGAATGAAAATTTAATATTTAGCACTTAAAAATAAATGACTTAAATAATATAGCTATCCTGTGCTTCCCTGTTTTAACTTGCAGATTAAACAAAAAAAGGCAATAACTACGTTACTGCCCTATAAAATTAAAACCACTTAATTTTTATTTATTACAATTTAAACTATAAAGTATTTTGAAAATATAATATTCAAATTTATTCATCAAATTACTAAAAACAATCCTGTTGTAACCTGCTTAAGGAATAAAAAAACCGTCTCGAAAATTGAGACGGTTTAGAAAAATAAAAATTATAAACAGAGGTACTAATAACCAGGATTCTGCATTGCATCTTTTTCTGCCGCTGTTAAAGGTTTTCCATTTGCATATATTCCATCAAGGAATGTTTGAGGAATTGGGCGTAAATTATGGAAATCCTGAATATTTGAAGCTGCTTCAATGTTATAAGCTTTTGCCCTTGCAACTAAAGTTTTAGTTCTGCTTAAATCCTGCCAACGATGAAATTCTCCACACAATTCTCTGGTACGCTCATTCAATATTAAACATAACATTCTATCATAATCACTTCCATATCCCAGTTTTGAAATTACAGTTTCATCCTCTAAAGGCAGAGAACTTATACTTGAAATCGTTAAACTTGTGGAGGCTGTTGAAACAGCAATATTATTAGATTCATAATATGAATTTTCAGGAATATAAGAAATTGGAATTCCAGCCTGACCGGTAACTGTCCATGCAGCGGAACCATCTACATAAGCAGCTCGATTCTCACCCGACTTATAAGCAGCACGAGTACGAACTATATTAATATATGGTAATGCATCTGCGAAGGTTGCACCCCCTTGTTTAGCCAAACGTACTTTTGCTTCGGCAGCCATTAAATAAGTTTCTGCAGAACGTGCCAATATGATATCCCGTGATCCTTTAATATTGCTCAAATCTATTCTGTTTCCATCCATATGTTTACTTAGCGATGGAAATCTTACATCAGCCATCAAACCAATGTGATCTGCTGCATATGCTACATATGCACTTGGAATTGTTTTTCCTGTTTTTGGATAAATAATAGTACCTGTGTTTTTAGTTTTGGCAAAACGGGTATCAGATTGGCTATTAACGATATACATAATACCTAAATCGCCATTTTTATAAACAGCACCTGATGCATTGTTTACAATACTTTTTGTTTGAAAACTTTTCCAGAAACGGGAATCATTTACATGATCAAAAACATCATATACAAAATAAGTCGGTGCCAATCTACTAAATGGTCTTCCCCCTGCAAGATTACGTTTCATTTGTGGTAACTGATCATAAGTAGAAAGAAAATACAAGTGCTGTTGATTACCTCCTGTTGTTAATGTACTGGCGTTAAATTGAGCAGATAAAATTAATTCTCCCAGTTTTTCATTTGCACCATCAGCAATAGTATAATTCCATAGGTTATCATAGTTTTGTGCTAGTGGGTGATGAGAAATTACTTCGTCTGATAAAGTAACTACTTGCTGTAAATCTGTCGTTTTTGTAGCAGAGTTCCAACTGTCATTAATTTCACTGGCACGAGCTAAATAAGCTTTTGCTAAATAATGCGCAGCAGCATCTTTAGTAATTTTTGCAGGAGCTCCAGCATTACTTAACAAAGTGTAGGCTTGTGTAAAATCTGAAATAACCTGTCCTAAAACTTCTTGTGGAGTCGCCCTTGTAAACTCTAATTTAACAGTAGAACTGGTAACAGCTTTTAATTCCAAAGGAACAGCACCATATTGACTTACCAATTTTAAATAATTGAAAGCTCTCAAAAAGTATCCTTCACCCAGCGCGGTTTTCTTTATAGCATCATTTGTTGAAACAATATTTGTAGCAGCTTCAATTAATTGATTAGCATTTCCAATTCCAATATACAAATTATCCCAATTCGTATTTGCCGCCACTGTATTAGCATTAGAAACTGTAACAAAAGCCTTAAAACCAGAAGAATAAGAATTCCATGTCCAGTTTGAAGGATCTCCACCCGCATGAAACTCATCTGTACCCGACTCTGTTGCCGTAAGGGGAACTTCGCCTTGAAATTCTGCAGCAAAAACCTGATAATAAGTACCAACAGCTAATGCCTGTATTCCAGGTTCCGTTTTATAATATTCCTGATCGTAAGCTGTTGTCAACTCTTCATCAAGAAAATCTTTACTACAAGAACTTACTAAAGTCAATGCGGTAACAAGCATTAAGTTGATATATAGTTTTTTATAATTTTTCATAATAATCTTTTTTTTTAATTTAATTTAGAATCCTACATTTAGCCCTAACGTCATACCTCTGTTTGAAGCTGTTGTCTGTGTATCCAAATCAGTCCATTTAACTTTAGAGAAGATCATACCCGGATTGCTTGCCTGACAATATAATCTCAATTTAGAAAGTCCCAGTTTTTGTACTAGTTCTTTATCAAAATGATATCCTACAGAAATGTTTCTTATTTTTAAGAATGAGCCATCTCTATATCCCAATATTGGAAAATAAGAATCCCCGGTACCCGCAGAATAAATTGGTTTTTGATATTCTGCATTTGTATTATTATCTGTATAATAATCAATTTGTCTCTGACTTCCTTTTGCTCCTTCATTTTCTCCTCCTGTATCATAAAGATATCCCATTCGGCCATAAACAAAAAAGGATAATTCAACATTTTTGTATGTAAAAGTATTCGTTAGTCCAACTATATATTTTGGATCTTTAGAACCAATAATAACACGATCATTGTTGGCGTCAATTTTGTAATCTCCATTTTGATCTACAGGCCTTGCATTACCAAATGAAAATACATTAGAACCTGCAGCAGCATTAAATTTTGCCATTTCGGCAGCATCTTCAGGTTTCCAGATTCCGTTTGATTCAAAACCGTAAATTACGTTTTGAGAGTTTCCAATAAACAAGTTGTTATTTATATCGTTAAATTTTCCATTTTGCAGCGACATAATACGATTTTGTTGGTATGAACCACTAAAACTGGTAGTCCATTCAAAATCTTTAGTTGCTATGTTTACCGAATTTAAAGTAAGTTCAACTCCGTTTCCTTCAGTTTCACCTATATTTTGATAAGAATCTTTAATTCCATTTGGTGTTGGAAGAGATCTTTTTAGCAGTAAACTGGTTGTTTTACTTGTATAATAATCCAGAGCACCTGATATTCTATTGTTAAACATAGAGAAATCAAGACCATAGTTAAACTGAGCAGTTTCTTCCCATCCCAAAGATAAATTACCTAATGACGTATTATTTACAACTCCTGAGCCATTTGGATAAACAATTCCTGTCAATGGAGGTGTAGTGGCATAAGCAGGAACTGCTGCATTCCCAGTAACACCATAACCAACTCTTAGTTTTAACTGATCAATCCAGGATATATTTTCAAGAAATTTTTCTTTGCTCAGAACCCATGCTCCGGAAGCACTCGGAAAAAATGCCTCTTTATGCCCTTCTGCCAATTGAGAAGCTGAATCACTACGACCTGATACAGTGATCAAATATTTATCAGCATAACTATAATTTACTCTACCCATATAAGAAAACAAGCCTGACTCTATTAAACCTGAAGAATACCCGGCAAGTGTTACATTAGCAGGAGTTAAGGAATTCCATTTGTTTTTTGGATTTTTTATATCATTGGCAGACATCGAACTTGTTTCATTATGATATCTTGTCTGACTTAGTAAAAAAGTTCCGCCAAAACTATGATTTCCTAAAGTTTTGTTGTACAAAAATAAGTTGTCAAGCGTGTATGAAATAGAAGATTCATTAGTTAAAGAAGCAAAACTTGTTCCTGAACGAATAGCTGATTTTCCATCTAGAAATATTCCATCACGAAAAGATGTCAAATCCGGACCAAAATTAAGACGGTATTTTAAACCATCAAGTTTTGAAGAAATTGCTCCTAAATCGATTTGTGCATATAAACTTCCAAAAGCACGCAATGTTACACGTTGATCCTGAGATAATTTGTATTCATTGACAGGAGTTCTGATAGTAGAATCTCCTCCGGGATTATCAATTCTGTTTCCATTACTGTCATAAGGAACTGCGTATGGAAGATTTGTGCGAGCTGTAGCATAAATTCCGGTAGAACTTGTAACCGCTGTTCGTCCTGTATTTGATTGTCCATATTCGTTTATACCATAGCTTGTATTAATACCTACTCCCATCGAAAACCATTTTGTTGGTGTAATATCAACATTAGCAGTACCATTATATCGAACATAACTCTGCCCAAATAATGTTCCTGTATTATTCAGGTATCCAAAAGAGCCATAAGCTTTCATTTTTTCACTACCACCACTAACACTTAAGGTGTGCTGCTGGGTGATTCCGGTACGGGTTACAAATTTTGCCCAATCAGTAGTGGCAACCTTAGAACCATCCCATACATCATTACCTCCACTATCTTTACTCCATCCCTTTGCAATATTTGCCCAGGCAGATGGATCTGCTGATTTTAAGAAAATTAATTCATCATTAGCAATAGTGGGAGCATCACCCTTTGGAAAAGCTGTTGGATTAGAATAATATCTTCCCCAGCGACGGAATTCGATATATTCTCCTGCACTCATCATTGGGGCATTTTCATGAATAGTTTCTGTCATTATGGAAGTATCATAATTTAAGGTAAACTTACCGTTTTTACCCTTTTTTGTTGTTATGATAACTACCCCATTAGCACCTCGAGATCCATAAATAGCTGTTGCTGAAGCATCTTTTAATACATCAATTGTTTCGATGTCAGTTGGATTCAAAAAATCAATCCCTCCAGTATTTTGATCTACACTAATTTTTCCTGTAGTAGCATCAGTTACAAGTTTTGTATTTAAAGGAATACCATCTACCACATAAAGCGGTGCATTGGAAGCCGAAATAGAACGGGCACCACGGATAGTAATAGCACCAACTGTCCCCGGCCGTTCATTTGAAGCCACATCTACCCCTGCTGCTTTACCCTGCATAGCCTGCACTGCGTTTACAACTGGTCTGGAACCAATTTCTTCAGCGCCAACACTTACAATTGATCCTGTCAAATCTTTTTTCTTCTTTACGCCATAACCTACAACAACTACTTCTTCAAGCGAATTATCTTCTTCCTTAAGCAAAACATCATAAACATTTGCATTTCCAACAGTAATTTCCTGTTTTTTAAACCCTATAAAACTGTAAACCAAAACATTTCCAGGAGCTGCATTAATTGAGTAACTTCCATCAAGATCCGTACTTACCCCTTTCTGCCCTCCTTTAATTAGTACGTTAACGCCTGGTACTGGTAGACCCGAGGCATCCTTAACTACCCCTTTAATTACTTTACTCTGCGCATAAGCTGAGGCACCGAGCAATGCCATCATCGCTATAGTCAGCAGGAGACTTAATTTGTTTTTCATAAATTTCAATTTGGTTAATTATTTAGTTAGTTATTTAATTTTTTACATCATTACACTACTCTTATCTATTTTATTATTACAATTCATTTTTATAGGTGATTTTTACATTCTTAGCATGAACACAAACAGTATTCCTACAAATAATTATTAATCATAAATAAACTATTAAATAAAATTACTAAGAAAAAAGATGCAATTATGCAATCGATTACACAAATGTATTATTTTTTTTGATACTAAAAAAAATACGTTAATATTATATGAAATTAAAACAAAAATACTCATAAACATACATGCTTATTACAGTATTCCTTGTATAAATTGCAAAAAGCAAAAAAATTATCATGAAAAATGTAATCGATAACACAATGAATTTAGACTATTTTTCATATATCTTACAAATAAAAACAAAAAAAACCGCCTCAAAGCGAGGCGGTCTTCTTCAAAATAAACTAAAAAATTGGGGCAAATTTATTTTTATTAATCGTAGCCAGGGTTTTGATCATACAATCCTGGAACCGCTAACATTTCAGATAATGGTATTGGATATAACAATCCATTCTTATCAATTGTTCTGATTTTATTACCCGTATCTTCGGCTGCTTTCCAGGCATTCATGATAGTTAATGCATTACCTGATCTGATTAAATCAAACCATCTTGTACCTTCAGAAAAGAATTCTTTTCGTCTTTCATCAAATAATTGATCCAAAGTAATATTTAACGCATTTGCTGGCACACCTGCTCTTGTTCGCACCTGATTTACAATTGCATCAACATCAGCCTGCGTTCCGCCTCCTCCATGAAGTGTACATTCAGCCATCAGCATCAATACATCTGTATAACGAATTACCATAAAATCTACACCCCAGTCTTCACGCCCGCCGGTTCCGTATCTAGCAGGATCAATATATTTTTTGTATACAGGAAATGTATAGCTTCCTTTATAAGTTCCAGAAGCAACAGTGTAACTTGTGGCAATACCAACAGTTTTTCTATTGTCGTTTGCAGCAAACATATTTAAAAAGCCTGTTGAAATTGGCCTGCCTTCCAGAGAACCTTGCGCTGTCCCAATTCCTACTGAAGCAAAATAAGGCTCATAACCAACTTCAACCATGAAGTTTCCTCCTATAGAACTTGCTAAACTTTGTGTATATGGAATAGTCAATACATTTTCTTTATTAGCAGTTCCTTCAGTTTTAAATATAGCTGCATAATCTGTACCAAACACAAACGAACCGCTCGTTTTAATATCATTTAGTTGTTGATATGCCTTATCCCATTCATTTAGACCAAGCATAGCCCCATCGATACCGTAATTTGGACTAGAACGAGTCATATATACTAAACCTAATAATGCTTTTGCACCATATTTAGTAACACGACCAACATAGGCAGCATCAGTAGTTGAAGTCGTAAGATCTGGAATTGCTAATTGTAAATCTGAAATAATCAAATTGTAAATATCCACAACCGGGGTTCTTCCAATTTTAGAAGCTTCCTGAGCTGTCATCGTTCTATCGATTAACGGAACCCTTCCAAACCATCTGATTAAATCAAAATAACAAAATGCTCTTAAAAAACGTGCTTCAGCAGCCATTGAGGCTTTATCTGCAGGGTTTGTAAAAATTGCATCTCCTTTTTCGGTAATTTTTTCTAATAATTGGTTTGCTTTGTAAATTGCATTGTAATTACTTACATATGCTTCTTTTACATAGGCATTAGAACTGATTGAAGTGTAAAAACTATTAATTCCTTCCCAATCTCTAGAAGCCGTCGTCAATGCCAGCAAATTATCTGATCTGGTTTCACTCAAATTCAACACTCTATTTGCATAACCATAAGCAGTTGTACCTGTTCCATGAAATGCAACTGAATAAACTGCATTTCTTGCCTGAATGAAATCTCCAGGGGTAGCATAAAAATTCTGCTCTGTCCCCTGTGATAAAGGAACCTGCGTAAGTTCTTCCGTACAGGAAACTGTTCCTAACAAAAGTAAATTAGCTGCTAATAAACAAATATATTTTTTCATTTTAATTAAAATTAATGTTAAGACCTAAAACGATTGATTTTGCTAAAGGTGCCCCTCCATAATCTACAGGAACAGCAAAATCATTATTTGAACTTCCAGAGGTATTTACAGCTTCAGGATTAAATCCTACTTTGTATTTGTTCCAGTAGAACCAGTTTTCACCAGTCACATAAAGCCTCATATTATCAATTCTTTTTATATTTTTAACAGCTTCTCTTAAATTA
This sequence comes from Flavobacterium salmonis, assembly GCF_903819435.1. Classification (GTDB taxonomy): domain Bacteria; phylum Bacteroidota; class Bacteroidia; order Flavobacteriales; family Flavobacteriaceae; genus Flavobacterium; species Flavobacterium chungangense. Next base: position 384,069 of record NZ_CAIJDP010000079.1, read on the forward strand.
TATCCAATAGAAATACTTCTGATACTAACATAATCTGACTTATACAGCCAGTCAGAATTTGCCTGATATCCGAAAGAAGTTTTCCAATTTCCTCTCACTGCCGGATCTACATTTAATGCATTTTCAACAGATCCCATTCCGGTACGATCAATTGCTCTTCCCGTTAATCCATAAACTGTACCTCCATTTTGTCCTTGCACCAATACGCTCAAATCTAAATCCTTATATTTAAAACTATTGGTAATTCCCCAAGTGTATTTTGGCGTTGGATTTCCTAAATCAACACGATCTTCTGAGTTGATTTTTTTATCCCCATTTTGATCTATATACCTTGGATCACCCAAAACCCATTTATTACCACCTATAGTAGTAGGAAGAGGAATAGAAGGGTCAGCTGCCGTTTCAGCTGCTGCTGCATCAAGATCTGCCTGAGTTATGACACCATTTTGCTGCAAACCAAAAATAGTATACATTGGTTTACCAACTTCTAATTTAATAAAAGGAGTTCCTCCGTCAAAAGAATTACTAATTTCAATTTTAGTCTGATCCGGTCCCAATGCAATCACTTTATTTTCGTTATGGCTTATATTGGCCGATGTTCTCCACTCAAAATTATCAGTCTTAAAGTTTACTGTATTTAATTCAAACTCCCAACCTTGATTTTGTACTGCTCCCACATTAGTAAGATAACTTGTAAATCCTGATGCAGCAGGAACCGGAAGTCTTAGTAATAAATCACTATTTGTTTTTCTGTAAACATCGAATGTTGCAGAAATTCTGTTTTTTAGAATTGATAAATCCAATCCGAAATCGACACTTTTAGATTCCTCCCAATGCAATGAAGGATTCCCTATAGAATTTACACCTTGCCCAATTCCTACAGCACCTCCAACAGAATAATTAAATTGACCTAATGTAGAAAAAGAAGAATAACTACCAATATTATTACTACCATTAGTTCCTGTACTTGCTCTTAATTTTAATTCATTAAGCCAATCCACATTTTGCAAAAATGACTCCTGTTTAACTCTCCATGCCAATGATAGAGAATAAAATGTCCCCCATCTTTTCTCGCTTCCAAATTTAGAAGAACCATCACTTCTAACACTGGCAGAAAGCATATATTTTTCTTTATAATCATATTGAAATCTACTGAAATAAGACAGTAAAGTATTTTTTTCTGCATTAGTAGAACCAAGCGATCCTGTTGGAAGTGTTTCAATTGTTGAACTACTGTAAAGACCACCTGAAGCAAGACTCGATCTGGTAATTTTATAAGAACTGAAGGACTCCCCTAAAAGAACATTAAAACTATGATTTCCAACAGATTTATTATAATTTAAAGTATTCTCATTTACAATATTTAATCTTCTATAGGTATTATATGCTCCTCTGATACTCGCCTGAACATCATTCGGTGTGTAACTTTCGAATACATTATCTGAATTATCAAAATTAATTGTACTTTTTAATGTAAAGGCATTTGCAAATTTATAATCAGCATAAGTAGAAACAATATTTCTGTACATCGAATTTTTACCAGTTTTAGCTAAAGCATTAAGCATATTGGTCGTACTGCTTCCCCAAGCATATCGGGTCGTATATTTTTCACCTGCAGCATTTGGGGCACTTTCAAAAACAGGAGTTGCTACTAATGCTTTGAATAATGTATTATCTTTTCCTTCAACTCCAGGATCATTTTTTTCAGAATAAGAAGGAGCTAAATTAATTCCCATTTTAAAACTGTCTGATAACTTAACATCAATATTTGCTCTTGCAGAAAATAAAGTATAATCTGTACCTACGATATATCCTGTATTTTTTTGATAATTTGCAGAAACATAATAATTAACTACATCTGTTGCTCCCGATGCAGATAATTGATAATTGCTAAACTCTCCGGTACGAAAAACTTTATCCTGCCAGTCAATATAATCTAATCCAGGATGTCCTGGCATATCCCATCTTTCGTCATACAAATAAGTATAATATCTATTATTAGTTGTATTAAGAGGAGCTGTTGGATTTACAGAATTGTAAGCAGCGATTCGCTCTGCATTAGTCTGACTAGCTGAAGCTCCCGCAATACCAGAACCTACCCATTGGGTATCAATCATTGTTTTAGCTCTCTTAATCCAGCCTTCAGCAGATAACATATCCACCCTGTTAGCTTCTTTATTTATACCGCCATAGGTATTAAAAGTGAATTTTGCTTTTCCTTTTTTTCCTTTTTTGGTAGTAATCAAAACGACACCATTAGCAGCCCTTGAACCATAAATAGAGGCTGCTGCTGCGTCTTTCAGTACCTCTATAGACGCAATATCATTTGGATTCATATTATCTAAAGGGCTTCCATTAGAAAAACCTCCATTAACATTTGTTCCTTCAGTAGAAATTGGAAAACCATCTACTACGTACAAAGGCTCGTTTCCTGCAGTGATAGATCCAGCTCCACGAATTTCAATACTAAAAGGCTGTCCAGGTAAACCCGTAGTTTGTTTTACACGAACCCCTGCAATCTGACCAATCATCCCCTGATCAACTCTTGAAATAGGTCTATCTGTAAAATTTTCTGTTTTTATTCCTGATATAGCACCCGAAGTTAATTTTTTCTTTTGTGTACCATAACCAATTACTACAACTTCATTTAAATTAGAACTTTCATTATCTAAAGAAATATCATAATTATTGGAAGTACCCACTTTTAATTCTTTCGACACAAATCCTACAAAAGAAAAAACTAAAGTTTCCCCTGGAGAGACTGCTATTTTATATCTTCCATCAAAATCTGTACTCGTTCCTCTATTCGTCCCTTTTACTAATACGTTCACTCCCGGTATAGAGAGTTTAGCCGGATCAGTAACTGCCCCCGTAACCTCTTTGCTCTGCGAATAACCAGATGCATGCAATAATGCAAACATGGCGACAATCAGCAGATGATTAATTTTCTTTTTCATAAAAAGTTAAATTTCGTTAATAATTAGTTTATTCAAATTTATTTAGAAGGGACACCCACAGCATCCTGTAGTATCCTGTTAGAATTCAGTATATTATACTTTATCTTTAATTTTTAATTAACAAAAAAGGACAACTTACTGATTAGCAAGACCAAACACAGCAGCTATTTCGCAATAAAAAATCTAAAATTTAAATAAATTATTTTTTAAATATTCATACTTTTTTACACAAAAACATATCAAATCAAGAAAAATATAGTTTGTCTCTTATTTACTAATTTATTATCAATAATAAACAACAGGACGGAACAGGATAGGAATTTCGCAAATCACATATACATTTACTTTTCATGATTTTTTTGCTTTCATTGCCAGCTTCAAATAAATTACTATCAACAATTGAATACAACCCTAATAATGAAACTTATCAAAACACAACTTTTTTTATTTTTTACGATATTCATAAGCCTCCATACTTATTCACAAAACAAATCTATATGGCCGGACTCCAGTAATATAAATCAGCCTTGGGCTCGTTGGTGGTGGATGGGAAGCGCCGTGGATAAGCCAAACTTAAAAAAGAGTCTAGTTGATTTTTATAAAGCCGGAATTGGCGGGGTAGAAATTACTCCTATATATGGTGTAAAAGGTGAAGAAAATAATTTTATTGATTATTTGTCTCCAAAATGGATGGAAATGCTGGATTATACTATTCATGTAGCAGACAGTCTAAAAATGCAGGTTGATATGGTTTTAGGCACCGGATGGCCTTACGGCGGTTCTCACATTACCCTGCCCCATGCAGCCACAAAACTGATTGTAGAAAAATATCAGCTAAAAAAGAATGAAACAATAGATCGTTCTATAAAACTGGAAGACACTAAGGAAAAGACTCCCGCAGAACTGTTATATGTTTTAGCCTACGGCAGTGATGGAAGTTATGTAAATCTAACCGATCAATTAAAAAATAAAAATTCAAAACTAAATGATAAAGGTATCGAAGGATCTTCTGTAAGCTTAGTCAACACATTAGAACCAAATAAACTAAAATGGAAAGCAAAAAAAACAGATTATACCATTTATGCTGTTTTTAGCGGTAAGACCGCACAAAAGGTAAAAAGAGCAGCTCCGGGAGGAAATGGATATACTTTAGATCATTATTCAGAAGAAGCGTTGAATGCATATGTAGTTCCATTCAACAATGCTTTAAAAGGACGTGAAGGAAAAATCAGGGCTATTTTTAATGATAGCTATGAAGTATACGGAACCGACTTTACTCCAAACTTTTTTGAGGAATTCCAAAATCGAAGAGGATATGACCTTAAAAAGCAATTATCACTATTATTAAGCGAAAAAGATGATGAAATTTCTAACCGAATAAGAAGTGATTACAGACAGACCATAGCCGACTTATTATTGAATAAATTTGATAAGCCATGGACACAATGGGCCAATTCAAAAAATTTCAAAACCAAACTTCAGGCACACGGATCTCCCGGAAATTTAATTGACTTATATGCTTCTGCTGACATTCCTGAATGTGAAACTTTTGGCTCTATGCCTTTTGATATTCCGGGCTTTAGACGTGAAAAACAAGACATACGTGAGGGTGATGCTGATCCTGTAATGCTTAAATTCTCTTCATCGGCAGCACATATTTCAGGAAAAAATCTCGTTTCATCAGAAACTTTTACATGGCTAAGAGAACATTTTAAAACGGCTTTGTCTCAATGCAAACCGGAGGCTGAAGATTTAATGCTAAATGGTGTCAATCATATTTTTCTTCATGGATCCACTTATTCACCGGACAGAGCGGTCTGGCCGGGATGGAAATTTTATGCTTCTGTGAATTTCAATGCAAATAATAATATCTGGGAAGATGCTCCGTCCCTCTTCTCCTATATAGCAAACTGTCAGTCAATGTTACAACAGGGAAAATCAGATAATGAAATTTTACTTTACTGGCCTATTTTTGATACCTGGGACAAATATCACAATGGAACTTTGTTTTTTCAATTCAAAATACACTCTTTGTCTGAATGGCTGCATGAAACATCTTTTTACAACACAACAAAAGAGCTAATGAAAAAAGGCTACGGAGTCGATTTTATCTCTGATAATTTCATTGCCGAAGCAAAAGTTGTAGATGGAAAAATCAGTCTTCCGGGCGGTACTTTTAAATCGTTAATTATTCCTGCATGTAAAAAAATGCCTCTTGTTACTTTGCAAAAACTAATTGAATTACAAAAAGCCGGTGGTAAAATTATTTTTGAAGGATTACCTGAATCTGTTCCGGGTTTTAATGATTACAAAAAACAGGAAGTAAAACTTCTGGCTGTTATAGCCGAAAATAAAGAAGCAGCAAAACCGGTTTCTAATATTGTTGAAACATTGGAAAATGCTCAAATATATCCTGAGACACTTGTCAATACAGGTTTGAAATTTATTAGAAGAGATGTAGATGGTGAAAAAATATATTATCTTGTAAATCATACTCCAAAAACAATTGATGATTTCATTCCGTTGCAAATAGGCAATAAAGAAATTATCATTTTCGATCCTTTAAACAGAGAATTCGGTAATGCAGTCGTAAAAAAATCCGGCAACACAACTTTGGTTAAAATCAAAATTGAACCTGGCCAATCTTATTTTTTGAAGACAGAAAATACTGCTTCTCAAAAAAAATGGAATTACTATGAACCAACTGCTGATGCAATTGCACTAAAAGGAAACTGGAAAATCAATTTTGACAAAGGCGGACCGAAATTACCTCCAGCTGCGACAGTTTCAAATCTGGAATCATGGACAAAATTAGGTCCTGAAGCTGAAGCTTTTTCCGGATCGGCAACTTACAGACTTGAATTTGAGAATCCGAATGCTAAAACAGAATCATGGAATTTAAATCTGGGAGATGTTCGCGAAAGCGCAAAAGTCTGGCTAAATGATCAATTTATTGGTACTGCATGGTCTGTTCCTTATAAACTGAACATTGGAAAATTAAAACCCGGAAAAAACACTTTAAAAATTCAGGTAACAAATCTTTCTGCAAACCGAATTCGTGACAAAGAATTAAAAGGCGAAGAATGGAAGATTTTCTATGAAATCAATATGGTTGACAAAGACTATAAAAAATTTGATGCAACAAAATGGAGTCCAATGCCATCCGGGTTATTAGGTCCTGTTACAATTACACCTTTAAAACAACAAAATTAATTTCTCAATAATAACAAAAATGAAAAAGTTACTTTTAGTTTTCGCTATATGCTTTTTATATACGAATACCACAAACGCACAACAGCCATTTGATAAAAAACTGGTACTGAAACAAATGATTTTAGCCAATGATTATTTCATGCAAAAATGGCCGGAAACAGGTAAAACAATAATAACTAATAAAGAACGTCCAAGTAATATATGGACGCGTGGAGTATATTATGAAGGATTAATGGCTTTGCATGAAATCTTTCCAAAAGAAGCCTATTACAACTACGCTTATGAATGGTCAGAATTTCACAAATGGGGTTTTAATAGCGGAAACGTAACCCGAAATGCAGACAATTATTGTGCTGCCCAAACCTATATTGATTTGTATAATTTAGAACCGGATGCTAAAAAGCTAAAAAACACCAAAGCAAATATCAATATGCTGCTAAATACGCCTCAATTAGACGACTGGTCTTGGATTGATGCTATTCAGATGGGAATGCCGGTTTTTGCAAAATTGGGAGTTTTGGAAAAAGACAATCGCTATTTCGAAAAGATGTATCAAATGTATATGTATTCAAGAAACAAACATGGTGATAACGGTCTTTTTAACCCAAAAGATGGTCTATGGTGGCGTGATGCCGATTTTGATCCTCCTTACAAAGAACCAAACGGAGAAGACTGCTACTGGAGCCGCGGAAATGGATGGGTAATTGGCGCATTAGCAAAAGTCCTGACAATAATTCCTCAAAATACACCTCACAGAGATCAGTACGTAAAGGATTTAAAAGCAATGGCAGCGGCTTTAGTACCTATACAAAGACCTGACGGGTTCTGGAATGTAAGTTTACATGACCCAACAAATTTTGGCGAAAAAGAAACATCAGGAACCGCTTTATTCGTTTACGGAATGGCATACGGTATAAACAGTGGAATTTTGAAAAAAGAAACGTATCTTCCAGTGGTTGAAAAAGCCTGGAATGGAATAATAAAAGAAAGTTTACATGAAAATGGATTTTTAGGTTTTTTACAATCTACAGGAAAAGAACCTAAAGATGGTCAGCCCTTATCTTATGATAAAATTCCGGATTTTGAAGATTACGGATTAGGCTGCTTTTTATTGGCCGGATCAGAAATTTATAAAATGAAATAATGAAAAAAGCACTATTATTTTTTGTTTCTTTAGGAATAAGCCTTACTGCTTTTTCTCAAAAAAAGGAAATTCCATTATGGGATAAAGTCCCTGATGAAATTATTTCTAAAGAATATATCGAGAAAATAGTTACTACTAAGGATGGTATTGCTGTGGATGTCCGCAAAGTTACAGCACCTACTCTTACAGCTTATTTTGCAGATCAGGAAAAATCAAAAGGAACTTCTGTTATAATATGTCCCGGAGGTGCTTATGGAATGCTGGCTATTGACAAAGAAGGCTATAAAGTTGCCGAATGGTTTAACAGTTTAGGAATAAATGCTTTTGTTTTAAAGTACCGATTGCCCAGCGATTTAATCATGAAAAACAAAACTGTTGCACCTTTGCAGGATGCTCAGGAAGCAGTCCGTCTGGTTAGAAGAAATGCTGCAAAATGGAAATTAGATCCTAACAAAATTGGTTTTATGGGATTTTCTGCCGGAGGACATCTTGCATCAACTTTAGCGACTCATTATGACGATAAAGTCTATACACCTAGTGACACAACAAGTGCAAAACCTAATTTTTCAATTCTGATTTATCCTGTAATATCCATGCAGGAAGATATTACACACCAAGGTTCAAAAGATAATTTGTTAGGCAAAAATGCTCAGGGCGAAATAGTTGATAAATATTCGAATGAAAAACAGATAAAAGCTTCAACACCAAAAACATTTTTAGTGCATGCTACTGATGATAAAGCTGTTCCTGTAGAAAATAGTATTAATTACTATTTAGCCTTAAAAAAAGAAAAAGTTCCGGCAGAAATGCATTTATACGAAAACGGAGGTCATGGTTTTGGTCTTGGTGTAAAAGGCACCAACGCCTTCTGGCCTGAAACCTGCAAAAAATGGCTGGCTGTTAACGATTATACTTTAAAATCTGATGGTTATGTATTTACATATTTTAAAGGCAATGGCGAAGACGGGCTACATTTGGCTTACAGCGAAGACGGTTATAAATGGAATACTTTAAAAAATGACACATCTTTTTTAACTCCTGAAGTTGGAAAAGACAAACTTATGAGAGATCCTTGTGTAATTAAAGGTGGTGACGGATTATATCACATGGTTTGGACAGTAAGCTGGACAGATAAAGGCATTGGTTATGCTTCTTCAAAAGATTTAATCCACTGGTCAAAACAGGAATTTATTCCGGTTATGGCACATGAAGAAAAAACAAGAAATACCTGGGCTCCGGAAATTACATATGATGAAAAATCCAAAACCTATATGATTTACTGGGCTTCTACAATCGACGGAAAGTTTTTAGAAACCAAATCGGAAGAAGAGAAAGGATACAATCACAGGATTTATTATACCACAACCAAAGATTTTAAAAAGTTTTCTAAAACAAAATTGCTTTATGAACCTGGCTTTAATGTCATAGACGCTTCAATTGTAAAGACTGAAGATGGATTTACGATGTATTTAAAAGACGAAACAAAAGTCCCGGTTCAGAAGAATTTAAAAGTAGCGACCAGCAAAAAACTGGAAGGACCATACACAAAAGCAAGCGACCCAATTACTGGAAATTATTGGGCTGAGGGTCCAACGGCGATTAAAATAGATAATTCGTGGATTGTTTATTTTGATAAATACACCCAAAAGAAATATGGCGCCGTAAAACAAACTTCTAAAGGCTGGGAAGACATTTCTGACGAGGTTAGTTTTCCTAAGGGGACACGCCACGGAACTGTTTTGAAAGTTCCATCTGAGGTAATTACTAAATTGAAAAAACTATAAATTAAATATACCAATGACATAATTGGGTTGTAAAATCTACTATTATAATTTGTTAAAAAACATTTTTATACTTTATTCACCACATAACATATTATTACTTTATTAAGTAATTCAAGTTGCTAGTTATAAAATATAAAAAGTAAGCATCAAAAGTGAGAAATTTGGTTTACGACAACTAAAGACTCACAGATATGATGCTTACAAAAGACAAAATTATTTCAATTTTTTGTTTAATCGATGATATTTTACAAGGAATTGAGCACAAAGACGATATTAGAAGACAAGTAAGTGACAGTGAAATAATAATAACAGCCATAGTTTCCTCGACAAGTTTTTATGGTAATCATTGTTCTGCAATTCAATTTATGAAGCAATATGGGTATATCCCTAATATGCTTGAGAAAAGCAGATTCAATAG
>NZ_CAIJDP010000080.1 GCF_903819435.1 Flavobacterium salmonis
CTGCAATATAATAGATTTCGGACAGCAATGACCTTTCGTATTCATGAGTTAACAAGTTAAAAAAGGCAAAGTTAAAACGTAGCTAGATGCGACAGAACCAATTAGGTACTATTATAGTGATAAAATAGTACCTAATTTCATAATTTCTATTAAATCATGAAATATATTTATTCATGACCGGCATAAATTATATAATTAATTACGTAGTAAGGTTGCATTGTATTATGAAAACCGTTGCCTCCGCTACTATCCGTTCCATTTAAATTCTGTGATGTATCCGCTTTTGTCTTAAAAGGAAAATCACTACCACCGCTACCATCAAAGCTTCTGTAATGCAATCCAAAATCGCCTCTATTTATTGTATGAGTATGTTCCGGCATTTCATTAATACTTAGCCTATGTCTAAACTCTCCTCCTGTTTTTCCTAGTGCCCAATTGTTATTTCCTCCAAAATTTGGGATTGTGCCGTCAGACTGAGTGCTATCATTAGATGTACCACTACCGACAAATGTTCTTCCTGCCAAATTAGGAGTTGTATTACTTCCTAAAGCATTTATAAGTGCCGCATACTTTCCAGGTATTTCTCTACCATCACATTTAAGCCAACCGTTAGGCATTAAAGAATCATTTAGTATAAATGCTACCACTGTTCCCATAGGAACCTGACTAAAATCTGAAATCATATTGTTTCCCATATCTATAGTTTTTATATTATTACTTTCGTAATTATTTTCAACTATACCCGGCATTACTAAATGTTCAATAGCACGCAAGCGATCGTCAGCCTTTTGTTGTTCTTTTTTTAATTCGCTTACGGTTTTAGACAATGTTGAATTTTTTGTTTCAAGTACTTCAATACGTTTCAGCAAAGCTTGTGTAGCACTTACATTAAGCATAGCAATAGCCTCATAATCCACCGAATGGAAATTATTGACTTCTTTACCATAAACAAATACACTTCCTTCTTTTGTACAGTCCACCTTAATATTATTTCCATCAATTTCTAAAACACTGAGCACTACTTCTTCTTCACTAAAAACAAGTTTTATTTTATCTCCAATAACAAGATCTTTTGTATTTGTATGTATCCAACCTTTGTGTATAGTACTTAATTGGTAAATATTCGGAATAATTTCAGCCAGATTATTACTTACAGCCATTGGATAAACTTTTTCCACTTGCTGTGCAATTACTTTTTTATAAACCTGATTGCCTTTTCCTATAGAATCGATCATCCGATAATTAGTTATTTCAATCTTTGAAAGGGTTTCAAGATCATTTTCTTTGTCACTTATTCCTATAATTTTCTTAATCCGCTCATCAGACATAACATTAAATTGTTGTGAAGTAACCCCATCAGAAGCATATATTGAATTCTTTAAATTCCCTGTAATGAATTTAGAATAGTTTTGTCCATAAAAAAAAACACTATTCCCCTCATAACCTTGTTGCCCAATAACAACCAGTTTAGCCTGTGTAGGTGTAGACGTACCAATACCTACATTACCATTAGGTAAAATTTTCATTGCATCTGTAGTTTGTGCCTGTAATTTATTTGTAATTATAAATAAGATGATTCCCAATATTCTATATCTTTTTTTCATTTTATAAAGATTTAATTAAATAAAAATGTGAATTAATAGCCTGTTTTACAAGTTACCTGAGCTCCTTTAGCAACTGTAAATCCTGGTTTAAAAGAAATACTCCCTACTGAATTAAGAACAGTATTAACTGAAGGTAATACGTTAATTCCTTCAACACTAATAGAATTAGAAGCACGATATACAGTATTAGTACTTAAATTAGTCTGACCAATAATTACGTCATTTTCTGCAACTTTACTTGCCGTTACTGCTATTAGGTTAGTTGCAGTAACAGTATACAGAGTTCCATCAGGAGCTAGTGTTAAGTTTTTCTTAGTATTACCAATAGCAGCATCAAAATCTACAGAAAATGAATTGGGGTTATTCATGTCATTTTTAAATCCCATAATTTTTTTAGTTGCGCTATAAGGATCTGTTGCATAAATATTAGATGAAGCATCAGAGATCAATATTGATGCATTGTCTAAATAAGCAGATTTATCAAAAACATCAGCTTTATTGTCCAAGGCATTATATTTTGAAAATTTATTATTAAAAACAAAAAAAACGTTTGATTCTGCATCTATAACAGGTTGAGATATTCCTGTATTAATGGTATTACCGGAATACAGGAATTGTGTTTTTATAATTATGCCTTTATCATCAATATCAAAAACAAAAAGTTTACTGCTATTATCGAATCCATTAAGCACAAAAACTTTCGAATTATTTTGAACTACTGGTGATGGAATATAAAAGTTAATATCATTCTGATATCCATTCATAACATAGTCTGATGTAGAAATTACACTTCCATCCAGATTATCCAATACAATCAGGCGGCTCTTTTTGTTCCTTGTATCTATATTGATAAAAAAAGCTTTACTTTCATCTGGACTTAATGAAACAGGCCCATTTACTTCTCCTACTTTTTGTTCATATTTCCATCTTACCTTAAGTTGTGGATAAGCAGAAAGAGCAGTAATACCGTTATCAGAAGGCAGATAAAGTGTATTATCATAACCTATTACTGCATTATTATTTAATGTCGTTATTTGCTTATTAGTAATATCCGATAGAGATTTGCTTAATAAAATATTACCCGAATTATTTAAATCCAGTACATTTAATTTTCCGGATCTTGAAATATAGTATAACCTACCCTGTTCGTCAATTAGAGGCCAGGACTTAGCTACATCATCAACCTCTTTGCTCCACAAAACATTTCCTTTTGAATCTAGTTGCTTTACAAGGAAAACTCCTTTTATTGCCGAAACAGCCTGAGTAAAAACAACAGGTTGGTTTTTATAGATAACCAAAGCTCCTGTAGGACCTATTTCCTGAAAAGATTCATTTCCTGAATTTTGCAACTTTCTAAGTTGTGCAGCAACCACAAACGTATTTGTTTTCCAGTTTAATAAACTGGTATGTTGTAAGTTTACAAAAGGTTGCGACCAATCTTCTCTGAAAGGATAAGGATCTACTTCGTAAGTTACCAGTAATTTAGGCTTCTTTGAAAAATTCATTGTAATTTCTGAAGTCATAGACGAGAAAAAGTTTGTATCCTGTCCTTTTTCAGGCGAACGTGCAGCTAATGATAAAATTCCGTCCGACAAAAATTCCGAAACTGGTTTAGGTGAATCCGGTATTCTAAGCTTCATAGTTATAGATGTTAAGCTCTTTTTTAACTGAGCCATACCTATAGGCCCATCAGCATTGTTTTTTATTTCTGCCCAATTTAATTTTGGATCAGCTAAGCTTGTTTCATTTCCTGTCCATTCATTACTACCTTTTAAAACTGTTATTGTTTGAATTGAAAAATCAGACATTCTATCATTAGGCTTATTGTATAATTTTAAACCTAGTGATTCTATTTTGGCATTAAGAGGTAAATTTTTAAAATCAAATTTAAAAAAGGATTTATTGGTCTCATTCCCTTTTTCATCAGCGCTTATACGCAAATCGTTAGTATTTCCAGACGGGACAGCCTTATCAAGTTCAGGCAACAAAACAGTATACTTTGATTGCGAAAACCCATCTATAGGTTTTATTAATATAAACAAAAAAAAGGCCAGATATATACAATACAACTTACTCATAATCAATGATTTGAATTTAAAAATTAGATTAAAATTAAAGTTTGGCTGGTTACAACCGGTACCCAATAAAACAAGTTAGAATAAGTGATTCCAAGATCACCCTCATTGGTAAAAACCATATACCATAAGCATCCTTTAAAAAAAGCTGTTACAATTTTGGAATCTTTTGTTGTAGCAAAACTTTCAACTCCGGATGATGTATCTAATTGACTGCTTCCATATTTACCATTGCTTAGCGTTACTCTATAAAAATATTTTTTCTTGTTTTCATTTTCCTCATATCCACCTAATAAAAAAATGCCTGTACTATCAATAGTATCCTTACCTAAAAATGACAAGCCTGAAGACAGATAGGAGTTATTATTAATTTTCAATGGTGTAATTTGTGTCCAATTGTTCTTATTCCATTTCCATATATCTGAAGTTACTCTCCCTCCTGCTTCTGAAAAGCCTCCACCTATCCATAATTCTCTTTTTTCGCCATTATTATTCAATTCTATAGTAGTCCCGGCAAGACATCTTGGCTCCCATTGCATTTTTACAGGAGTGTTTTTATTTGTATTTACACTTCCATTCTCGTTAATATTATCCCATTCTTTACCATCTCCTGAAACCCATATATCATTTAAAGCTTTTCCCCATTCATCTACACCGCCCATTAGCCAAATTTTATCATGATCTCCATGGGGAAAGATTACACAGCAATGTCCTGTGCGTGCAGGCCATGGTAATTTATCTTTTATAACTACCCTGGAGCCCGCTTCAGCATCTAGATTTATAATAGCAATAGAGTTTTTACATTCCATCGGTTGTATGTAGCTGCCACCAATAAAAAACAAACGCCCATATAATTCTCCTGCACTTCTCATATGCAGCAAAGGAGATGTAACAAAAGGTCTTAATTTATTTTTTTCTTCATCAGAAAGTTCAATTCTGTGCCAATCATCTGAAAAACCTTCATTAGTATTCGTATATCCTATATGATCGATAGAAGTATTTTTATTTTCAGTTTTTAACATTAAACTAAATAAAAACGAGGAATCCTGACTAACACAAAAATTAGCTATTTTGTATATTGAATAAATTCCAGTCGGATTTGCATTAGAATATAATTTTGATTCTCCTAAGGCTCTTACCATTATTACTTTTGTAATAGAAACATTTCCTATCTTCACCTCCAATATATAAGAATGATCTCCATTTGAAATACTTTTAATTATATAATTTCCTACGTAATTTGTTGCCTCTCCTTTTTGTAATTCTTGTAACCCTTCCCTCAAAATATAACTATCACCTTTAATATTCCACGATAATGTAATTGATTCATTACGTTGTAAAACAGTATAATTTGACTCAAATAATTTTATTTCCGGTTTTGCCTGTTGTGCAATAGCAGTAAAAGGTATCAATACAAGAGGTTTAGGCTCAGTTGTATCGTTTTTGTCTTTAAATCTTATTTTTAATTCTGTAGAGGGTTTGCTAATTGTACATTTTTTCGCTCTAATCTTTAATATCAAATAGATATATTCATCATTATAACTTCTTGGAAAATTATATGATCTTTTGCCCTGATTATTATTATCGTACGATAATTCGCAAATTTTTACCGGAAAGGTTAATGTTTTATTTGTATCATTAGTTTTTGCCCATAAATCACAGTTAAGGTTTTTCAAATCATCGCCTTCTGCTAAAGTTTCGATATTTTCTATCGAAAAAAATCCCATAAGTAAAATAGCTCTTAATTCGTCCTGTGAGATCATTACATCCAGTTCCAATACATCGCCATTTGTTACCAAATTACTACTGCCTGTTGTTACATAACCCATATATTTTTGATTTTTATATGTTAATCATTAGTTTTTAAATTGCTTAACCTCAACCATCCTTCATACACCTGCTGCTTTCTAAAACCCAAAATCTGCTTGTTTTTTCCTTCTGCTAAGTCTTCATTATTTTGCCAGGTCATAACATCCGATTTATGTGTCCATTTCCAATTTGCATTGATACTTGTTGGTATAGGTATATCTGGTGCTACTTTTTCGGCTATAAAAGGAGCTACTATAAAACTAATGTTCAGTTGGGATAACAATCGGGCTGAATTATGATTAAATAATTCCACAAACTTTGTAGGTAAAATTCCGGTTGATAAATGAACACCCATTGAAGGATTCATCAATAAGGTTACTTTTGTAGGATCCTGATTCAGCGTGATTTTTAATACCTCATCTTTCTTAAAAAAAGGCTCATCACTAAAATTAAACTCGCGAGGATTTGCAGTAGTACAGAATAAATCAGGCTCATAATCTGTAAAATAACCTATTAAACCATCTTTTTCAATTGAATGATCTCCTATTGTAAGCGGAAATTTAACCGTTTCTATATTGCCTATATCTTCTTTACCTGATTTATCCCATCGCTGATTATAATAAGGAAGCCCTAATAATTCAAGCCCTATTGAACAACGTACCAAAGCTAGTGGCTGACCATACAATAATGCCGATGTATTATTTTGTATTGCATTATTGCCTAATGTATTTAAACTTATTTTATAGGCAAGATCCATAATCCCTGATACTTTACTTCCGCTATCAAGTGTATCAAGCAGTCTTTTTAATTGCAGATTTTCTGTGAGATCAGTAAATGTATCCCTACCCGGAAAAGGCTTTTTTAAAAGCTTAAGTCCTTTGTCTTTTGTAAGGTCTGAACCTATTTGAAGTATCAAAACTTCATTACCATCACCATCATAAACCATTATACTATGGTCTAGATAATTAGGAACCAACCATCCAAAAACTGGATTATCCAATTTCCCGGTATCCTGATACACAACCTCATCCTTTATGTTTAACCAATTAAACCGTAATCGTGAGGGCTGGATAATTCTGGGAGGTAAAGGAATTATTGTCCCTGTATCTTCTTGCTCTCCTTTTAAGGTAACAGCACATGTTATTTTAGGATTACTGATACTTTTATCAACTATTACTTTTTTAACCTGTCCAAAAACATCTACTATAGAAAGGTTTTTTATTTCAACAAAACCTGATCGTAATGGATTAAAAATATTTGAATCAATCCCATTTATATTTCCGGGATTACATCCTAACCTATAACCATTTTCACCAATAATATTTAATTCGTCCTGGTCAATTATATAATCAGTATCAAAACGATAATTTTCATCATTTACGTATTTAAAAGGAGGTAATTGAATATCTGATCTTTGCATTAATAACATTTTGTGCAAACCACTCAATGACTGAGCAATCAGGTTCAGGTTTCCATATTTATTTACAATAGAATCTGGTATAATCCTCTTAAGATTAGCAAAAACCGAATTAGAAAATGGACTTATCCCATTAATTGAAATACTTTCACCATGATCTTTTGTTGATTGCTTCTTAAAATAAAGATCTTCCTGTAGCTTCCATTTATCAGTATTTTCAATAAGATCCAGATCTTTTACATCTGGATTGTTAGAAGTATAAGAGGCATCCCATACCATAAATAAAGGTGTCCATGCCTGTTGCCATTTAGTTAAAGAGAAGCTTTCGTAGGCTTTTTCTTTACCTTCATAATTGGGGCTTAATTGCTTCTCAATTACAATTTTACTAAAAGCTTTAATTACAGGACTTGTTTTATCTTTTCCTTCCCCTAACTGTGCTTCATTATATGCTTCAAGTGCAATGTCTAAAGAAAGTGAATGATCCAGTAAAAGTGTTTCATAGATCAATGTCTTTATTCCTTCAAAAGGTATTTTAGGATGCATTAATTCATCAACTTTAGGGATGTTGATTTTAGAACTAAAAATAGTAACCGGAATAGTTACATCGTTATATGGAACATTTAAGTAAAGCTTTCTTAATATCTGATTATCAAACCTACAATTAATTTCTTTGTCAGAGGTTTGGAAAGCAGGTTTTTCTGTATTACCAATACCAGAGCCGCAAAGTAAAAGCACGGGGTCATTAGGTTCCCAAAAACGGTCCTCTAACTTTTCTTTAAGTTTAAATTCAGGATTTTTGCCTGATAATTCTTTATATTGGTTTATATTAGATACCTGCTGTTTTATTTCCTTATTTAGTAAATCTATTTCTACTTTTTTACTAACAAGCTGGTCTAAAATATTTTTTCTGGAAGTACCGTAATCAAAGTCACTAACATCATAATCATTAACTGTTTTAGCAGCTTGCTTATACCATAAAAAATAATATTCCTGCTGAAGGTTTAAAATTTCCTGTTTTATTTTGTTACTATCAATCTGCGTTTCATTTAAATCATTCAGATCCTTTAAAATAGCACTGTTATCAGGAAAATGAGGCTTCTCATCCTGCTTACTTTCTAATTGTTCATCTTCTACTTCAACTCTGATTATTTCCCAATATGAACCTCTGTTTTTGGGAGAAAACCCTCTTTTATGAATTTCTGTTTTTATAGATTTTAAACCGGGCTCGTTCTTGTTATCATCTAAAAATTGGTATTGAAGCGCATTTAACAGCTCCTCTATACCCGATTTTTCAACATTATTGCTTTTTATAATTTGTGCACTCAATGATTCTATTGCAGTATTTCCTGCATAAACCTGTATTTCTCCATCAGGAACTCCGCTTTTTAATTCATTATTCCATTGAATGCTATGTATTGAAGAATGTAATAAACAAGAATCCGGATATTCATCTTCATCACATTTCCACATCTTTTTAAACCAGTCTGATTCTCTTTTTCTATCGGTATATTCTTTTATTACCGGCTCTGTCTCAAAATCTAAAGGTGCAATAGGATCAATAGACAGATCATTATACCAGCCTGTTACAATATAAGAAATGGTACAATCTGAATCGATATCTTTCATATCATCATGAAAGCCAAAAACATTTTTGCTACTAAGATAAAATGATGAAAAGTAAGGATTAGCTGCTCCAAATCCCGTCAAAATCGGCTCTGATACACTATCATCATAAACAGAAGACCATTCAATAGCTTTGCCTAAATTGCTTAAATCAAGTTTATCATTTTTTACTGTTATCCAGTTTGGTACAGGATCATTATTTCTGATACTATTCTTTTCATCACTTTTGATCACCCATAAACGGGATTCCATATTCTTTATTCCTTTATCTGTCCTGATACGAACTACCATCCATCGGTTAGGTGCATATGGAAACTTAGCTTCTTCGTTTTCACCTATAAAAGAATGTTTTAAAGCTTTTGGTAATGTCCAGTGTAAGTGTATACCCCTTTTTAATTCTACAGATTTATTTATATTCGGCTGAAATACATTTCCTAAAATACTTTGGTTGTATCTTCCAAATTGCGGACTTAAATCCAAGCAATCATCTTTATCACTACCCAGAGCCAAAGCCTCCATATACATTGGCACAAAAAGTTTAGAATTATTGCTCATGGTTCTTTGTATTTTGGATGTTAATCAAAATGTCTTTCTTTACAGGACTATCTGCCATTTGGTAAGCAAATTCTGCTGAAGTAAAGTACTTACCACTGCTTTTTCCTGTAGTATTCATCCAATTCTTTTCTATTAATTTTTGATGCATAACATTAGCCAAACCAGCTATATCTATGATACCATTATTTATTAAACCTTCGTTTAATTCTTTGTTTACATCTGCAGTACCATCAATTATTTTCTGGTTAGTACCGTCTTCATTTTTTAAATTTTTGTTATAACCGCTTTTAGAGGTTTTTATACCAAAATGAAGACCTTCATAAGGCTGTTTTATTGTAATACTGGTAATAATACCATTAAAAACACCTAAAAAAATATCAGTATCAATCCGTTCAAAACGCAATGCCGGAAGTACCTTATTATCGGCATCAAAAGCCGTAATTTCTAATCCCCTCCAACCGGAAACAAGATCAGATCGAAATAAAAAACCAGTGGTGTTTAGTTTTCTTCCGTCTATATTTTTATTATCATCAATTATTAAAGATTCTGTGGTATAACCGTCAATAAAATTACCACTCACAGCCATTTCAAGAAGTGAATCATTGTTGTGCATTCTGCCAATACTAAGTGCACCGTCCAGTAACGCTTCAATCCAGTTAGGATCAACATAAAACACTGAAAGTGTACCCGTATAAGCTTCATTTTTTTTAGAATGTTCTTTTTCAAGAAGAAATTCATGAGGCAACAAGTAAGAAAATGGAATCCCATTTAATTTATATAAATTGTTTAAAAAGATTTTTACTTCTTTTGGAATTTTAAGATCTAAATCTGATATTCTTTCTGAAAAAGCAACTGTCTTAATGGCATTCAGCTCTCCGAGATAACGTATTACTTTATCTTTTAAATGAATATCACTTTCATCTTCCAGAATAGCATTAATTACCGCTTCTTTTGTTTTACCGGCTTCAATCTGAGTTTGAGATATGCACCAATTTAACATTGTTTTTGAAAACTCCTGGTTTTGTAGAGCCAGTATGCGTCCCAATTGCCATGCTGTAGCGTAAGAAACATCAAAAAGCCCAGTCGCATCATCGTATCGTAAGGCAGCATCAGATGATGAAAAAGAGATCGTCTTTGAAGTAGCTGGTAATAATTTTGGAACAAATGGTCCATGATACCAAGCTATAGTATTTGCTCCGGTTCGGGTTAAATGTTCAAGCGGTACATAACCTGAAACAAAATAAGGACGCAATTCAATTGCTTCGTTTTCTCTCTGTATGTTTATACTCTTTATTTCAAAGCTATTAGCTAATTGCAAAAAGCTTGCATTACCCGAATCTATAAAGTTCCAACTGGCAAGTACTACAAGCCTGATCTTAGTCTCTGCGGGAATATTCTTTTTTGGACTGGCATCTCTTAAATAGTTCGTATACCCTTCAAGGGAAACCAATATTGCTGTATTTTGTTTACCACTTGACGGTAACCTGTTACCAACAATAACCGAAAAAACTCCGTTACCATCAGCATTAATATCTGTAATTCCTTCTTTATCCTTATTCTCAATACTAACTTCTTTTGCATGGGCTAATAATGAAAGGCTTTTCATAGAAGGAATACTCGTTTCAAATTGTTCCTTTGTCAGATCAATTGTAAAGCAGCCATCGGTTGCTTTTTCCCATTCCATTAATTTTAATACATCCCTAGTCGACGCTTTTGTATCAAAAATTTCAGGACGGATAATTCCATCTTCTGTATTAGGCTGTACAACCGCTGCAAGGGTGTTTTTATTTATCTGTAAATGATTCATCTCTTCTTCTTCAAAAAGAAGGAGTGCCATCCAGGGTACCGGTGGCAAATCTTGCGGATTACGCTTCTCTTCAGGAGTTGTGCTCCTTTGAAAAACAGGAAGCTGTCCGTCTAATGTACGTTCCCATGGCAATGTCCTTCGCGTAAAAACCACGTGGGGTAATGATTCAGAATAATTACCCGATTTATTTGTAGGAGGGTATACTGAATAAATATCGTTTGGGTTAAGAGTAAAACGGGCAGCATCAACACCAAAGTCAAATGTCTTTTTTATGTCCTGAATACTAACATTGTCTTTTATTATATGTTGATTTACTTCAGTAGTATATTTACCCGCAACCATAGCAGGTAAAAAACACTGAACAATTTTAGTATTTTCACTCATTTTCTAAGTTTTGTATGCTTTATTTTACGTCTGTACTATATTGTGGTATTTTCCCTATTTCACATATTACCGGAATGCCTTTAAAATACTCCTCTTCGTTTGACATATTTTTACGAATTGCTGCTTCATCAATATCAGGAAAGCTTTCATCAAAGCCTTCTTTAAGAAGTGTATGTATCTTTTCCCGCAGTTCTATTACCTTAGGTTTTTCATAGGTTTTTTCAAGAATGCCAGCAACTTTAACTTTTTTCTTCTCGTCATAATAACCTAAGACTTCAAAAGCATGATAGGCCTCTCCTGATTTGGCTAAGGAAAATATCCACAAAAATTCATCATCAAAAGCATCAAATAGTTTAGAAAAATCAAAGGTTCTTATTTGTGATACCTCTGGTAAAGCCGGAGGCTGCAATAACAAACCGCTAAGCACATTTTTTATAACTTTTGATGTACCCGGATTCGAATTATTGCTTTTCGATTCCTCCCCACTCCATAAAGCTTCTGCTACTCCTTTTGCCATACAGAAAACTTGCATAGGCATTTTAGAGTTATTCAGTATAACATCAACATTCATTTCAAAGGATACAGTACCTTTTTTAAAGCCACATGGCCGTATACCAATGTTTCTTTCTCTCTGAGCGTAAGTTGTATTACCTATTTCAGATTTCATTACTGTATCCCCTGTAACTTCTTGATTATTGATTTTTAATAGTAATACAGGAATAAATGAATCAATAGTAATTGCCAGCTGGCAAGGATTTATCACCGGAAATTTAGATTCACTTTTTACTTCTATCAAACCATTACTAATGGTAATATTGGTAGGCTCCGGATTTGAAATAGCTACTGTTTCAAGTATTTTTTCTCCTGATTTCTTCTGCGGGATAAATCCGATTGAAAATTCTTCCCATTTGAGCTTTTTCGGTTCTTTCCTGGAAGTATCTCCAAAAGGAATAGTAAATGAGAAGATCGTCCAGTCAACATAGGCTTCTCCTGCAAACGGAGGTCCCCATATGTGTAACTGTGCTCCCATTTCAAAGCTGAAATGAATTCGTATAAATGCAATTTTAATATCGGCTTCAATTTTAACTGTGATTCCCATATCAATGTAATATTGAAAAGGAGTCCAGAAAATTAGCATATCTGCCCAAATTATAATAGATACTCTTACGATAGATGTCTTAAAAAGCACTTCCCATTTTCCTCCCGCCATAATTGCCGAAGAGGTAAGTGCATAGTACATTTCTCCTTTAATTGACAGTAAACTGCTTATTTTCCAGCTTAATGCCAATCGTGGTACTGTAGGATAATGAACAGGTTTTATAAATTTTGGGTGATAACCTCCAAGAGTAATTACAAAATCGCCTTCATATGGTCCTTTTATCCATGTATAAAAAGCAAATCCCCCCGATAATTTACAATCTTTTGAAAGAACATAAGAGTTAGGAGTAATAACAGCTTCAACAGAAATTACATCACTTCCCGGACCAAAATGTGCAAGAATAGCAAGTTCAATATATACTATTGGTTCAGGAGTCATAGATTTTTCCGGCCAGCTAAGTCTCGAAAGACCCAAAATAGCAAATTCAAGCTGTGTACCAAAATTCACTGTTAACAAAACAAACGATTCGATAAGCTTAAAAGAAGTGAATTTAATACCCACAGCCAGCCAATAATCTCCTATAGAAATTTCTATTGGCTTTTTACCATTTTTCATTGGTTTTTCAAGAGTAGCCAATAGTGATAATAATCCATCATCTTTTTCCGGCTTCATGGCTAAAGCCACAAGAGGAAATAGAGCTACTTCATCAATAGATGGTACATTCACTTTACGGTTATAACCAAATCCGGCGGCAATTCCGGTCACAAAAAAGAATGCCGGTCCACCAATAGGTCCGTCAAAAACACCATAAATAAATAGAGATGCTTCATCATTTACTTTAGCATAGGATCCTATAGCTGAAATACTAAAACGGCTTATTTTTATAATTGCCCCTCCATTATAAACATCAATAGTTTTTCCATCATAAATAGCCGTTGAGTGTAAAAATGCTCCGGATATTTCTATTGGCGGTACTTTGTAAGAAAGACCCAGTCCATCTAAATAGAAATCTGGCGCAGAAGGTGGCCATTGAAGTTTAAAACTCAGACCGAATCCCATTAACTGCAGACCCATTCCCTTCATTTCCATAGAAGCATCCATGAGAATAATAATCCTGCTGTCCTGATATGCAAAACCCAATCGCTGAATGGTTACCGGCCCAATTTTTTTATCTAACTTTTTCCATTTTGTTTTTGAAGATACACCGTCTCCCAATGGTGCTACAGCAGTAGTATTAGCTTGCTTTAAATCCGTCGGGGTTTCATATTCTTCTTCGGTTACATTATTTAAAACATAATATTCTTCATTTCCATTAATTGCTAATTGGGTAGAAATATTAAAGCCCGCATTTATATCAACGGGAGGTAAACCGGTAAATCTTTTAAATTCTTCTTTTACAAAGGATCCCTGGCAATAAATTGCCAAAACCTCTTTAAAGGCAAACGCGTTATCCTGAGATAAAACAGGACCTGCTAAAGGAAGATCATTTAAATCTAAATTGATCCCTGCCCCCATTCCAAAGAATAAGCCTGATGTATCTTTTTCCTTTTTATAAAGTAAAAAAGTCTTAAATTCTTTGAGTGTAAACGAGAGGTCAGGTATTTTATATAATATTTCATCTCCAAAGAATTTTGCAGCTATCGCTCTAAGATCAATAGTTACTTCTCCTCTGTTTTGATAATTGGCATAGACATACCATGTGTCTTTATCTTTAGAAAATTCAAGTGAGAAATAGTGTTTATCAATCTTTAAAACTCCTCCAAAAGAAAAAGATTTTATTCCATCATTTTCCTGAGAATCAATCTGTATCGCAGCATTAAAATATTTTTCATTTATATTGATCTTACAATCAAATTCAATTTTAAATTCAGAAGACTTAATTCCTTCGGTTCCATAAGTTACTGAAAAACGTTTAAAAGCAACGGCATTTAAAATTTCAGGAATTAGCACCTCTTTTTCTGTACAACACTTAATTATATCTTGTATGGTTATTCCATTTTTTTTGTCAGATTCTAAGGAAGCATATAAAAGACTCTCTTTTTCTGTTTTTTCAGTAATTCTGTTTCTATAGCCTATAGCAATATCAACAGAAATTGGAGCAGACGGATTTCCTAAATGGAATTCTGTCTGCCCGGTAATTTCTAATAAGAAAGGCTTTAAGTCTGACATTATGGTATATATGTTATAAACGAACTAATAATCTTTATATTAAATACTACTACACAGTGGTAGGCAATCTTAAATTATTATTTCGCTAAAGCTTATGTTTCAATAACTAGGGAGTATTGGTTATCCTAAAACCAGCCTTTTTAATGGTAAAGTTTCTAAATTTAATTTCATCTCCATCTTTAGTCTGTACATTGAAATCAAATGTATTTTGAGTGGTATTGAAATAAAAATCTTTAAAAATGATCGATAATTCTCCAGGCTTTTCTCCATCTCCAATTTCCGGATAGCTTGGTTTTTCTGTATCACCAGCTTTATCCTGAATCCAATCTACAAGATTTTTAAGTTTAATGCTTGAACCCGGCGCACCATCTTCTTTATCACTAAAATCAATAATCCAATCTCCTTTTGGATTTTTTACAGATTGAAGGTTACTTATCCTTACACTAACTTCCACAGCAGGTTCTGATTTATCTTTTGGACCAATTTCTATCTGTCCATTTAAGCCAAACTTATATTTTGAAACATCTATTAGTCCACTTATCTTATATTTAGCACCATCATTACTAATGCTTCCACAAACTGCCCTTGCAATTACTTTAGTATCATCCTTCCACGTAACCTGAATATTATCAGAGGATTTCCAGTTTGAAGTAATTCCGCTTACAGAAATTGTGTTTGAATAACCTGTTTGATTGTCAAATTTTTTCACATCCTCATCGGATAGTAAAGTTGAATCTGTTAGATTTTTAATTTCTTGAATTGCTGCTGCCATAATTATTGGTTTTAAAAGGTTTATTAATATTTAATTATATAATTCATAGCCATCCATTTTGGGCGGTTTTGGCCAGTATTATCTCCACTGGTAAAAGTTGGTATAGAAACTGTAACTAAATGATAATGATCGCCTTCCGACTGAGTAGTTTCTTGCTGTATATCATTACCATTAGTATCAATACCTGAATAATCTCCTTTGGCAAAATATCTTTTGTACCAGGATGCCTTAAATTTATGGGCATGTGCACCATTTGTACTTGTTGTATATGTCCTTTCAGGAGGACTTATACTATGGTTATGCTTATCTGCATCACCTTTTCTACCAACCTGCTCTTGTCCATTTGACGGATTTGCTCCCATAACAAAGGTTTGTCTCAAATCAGGAACATTAAATTGTCCGTTTGCTCCTCCATAGAGAGTACCTATTACTTTAAAAAGTTCGCTTTTATCTCCTGATGCTGAATAAGAACTTCCATCACATAGCAACCAGCCTTCTGGTGGTTTTGTACCTGCAAAAGCCAAAATTGATCCCACTGGCATCACATTACCTGTTTTATCATCAATTCTACCTTCAGACTTAATATTTCCATCTACCTGAAGTTTTTCCTTTGGGTTTGTTATCCCAACCCCAACATTACCATTAGGAAGTATTTTTAAAGCATCATTTTGAGCCAACAATAATTGGACGTTTGTCATTAAACAAACAAGAAGAATTAAAATGCTTATTATCTTTTTCATCTGTTGGCTATTTATGTTATTTATGAGTGTTTGAATTGAAACCCGAATCTATAATTTTTTTTCAAATTTTATATAAGTAGAAATACCCATTTGATTTCAACAGGTAATACTTACAGCTTTTACATATAATTATTTAATAAATAATTATGTATAGGCTAATTCATAAATAAAGTAGATAGCAAACACTATTCTATAACTAAATGAATTAAAATAGTAGGGTACTTTCATTATTTAGAGAATTGGATATACTAATAAAAGATGTAGACTGAAAAAGGATAAAAATTTCGTAAAACCTTCTTGATCTAAAAACAACATATTTGACCAAAAGCATACAGTCAAAAGCTATAAAAAATAGCACTTTAAAAAGCTTGTATTTCTAAATTTCGTATATTTGTATTATACTATTGAGAGTACAAATTTTAAAATGTACCTATAGGTGTACCTAAATTTGCAAAGGACTGAAAACACCAGTAATTGCTGGGATCTATATATGGGTAGCGGTACCTCTTTCTCCGCCAATAAAATAATTGTAACTAGATTTTCATACGGTTCTGTCGCATCTGTCAGAATCAAATATAACACTTTAAGTAATTTAAAAGTTAGGCCGCCAATTTACAGAATGATTTAAACATAGTTATCCCTGGTTCAATCATCTAATTCTTTCTCAGCATATGCACAACTTCAATTCCGCTCAATGTTCGTCTTGCTGATTCAAAGCTTTTAAAGCCTAACCCGTTTTGTATTCTCCATTTTATAAATCGATGGTCCTGTTCGACTATATTGTTGAGATATTTACACTGCCGGATTTTAATCTTTGAGAATGAACGTTTGTTATAGACTTTGATTGCTGCAGTATTAGAACCGCTTTTATCAATGTTTATTACTCTTGGCCGGCAATTATTAGTAATTGCTTTAATTAGAAAAGACTGAGCGCTCATTCGTTGTCTTTTTCTGCTCAAAAGAAAGTCAACCGTATTACCTAATCTATCTACCGCTCGATATAAATAACACCATATACCTTTTACTTTGATATAGGTTTCATCCAATCTCCAACTCGCCCCCACTCTGCCTTTTCTCTTCTTCATTTCTAACTCGATGAAAGGTGTAAACTTATAGACCCAGCGTTGAATAGTAGCATGATCAACATGAACTCCGCGCATTTTCATGATCTCTTCAACATCCCGATAACTAAGTGTAAATCTTAGTTTGAAATATACTGCCTGAAGAATTATGCATTTTGGATAACAATGACCTTTAGTATTCATCTTTTTGATCGGTTTAAAATTCTAAAGATAAAAGTTATTCCCAGATGCGACAGAACCTTTTTTTCCGTCTTTACAATTTCTTAGGGCAGAGAGAATTGGTATCCGCATTTAAATACATTACAAGTTTAAGAAATAAATTTAAAAACAAAACAAGTACAAATACCTGTTTGTTAAACAATTAAAGAATAAAAACAATAATTTTTAACAAAAGATTCATAGCAGTGATTTTTTGAACTTAATATCATTTGACATACAATAAAATAAAACAAATTTTAAAAATAATTCATCATTGTGATATCTGGGGCAGAATCGTGGCACAGCATAAAATTCCCTATAAGATTGAGCAAAGCCAACAGTTCAGGACATTGGTTCGAATCGGACTGAGACCGACACAAAATTGGTTTATTTTTCACATAAATTTTAGAAAATCTTGAAATGGTCTGGTAACTTGAGATTACAAAAACTCACGCCAAAATAATTATATTCACGCCAAATTCGCGCCAAAACAACGATATTCCCGCCAGTTAAAATGACTACATCTGATGTTATCATTGCCATTTCGAATGGGAATGAGCCACTTTTTTTCGTGCTTCAGCGACAATTAGATTTCCAATATATTAGTTGTTCACGTCTCGTGAACACCAATAAATGATTCAATGTAATATACAAATTAAAGTTATACTGCACTTTAGGCAGGAAGTCCTGCCACAGCTTTCCCACTCATTACTTCTCTGACCAAATGCCCAACAAATATTGCAAAGGGTTCAATATTCTGGTCTGTGCTGGCGCTTTCCAATGCTCTCATATAATCATCTCTTTTTTCTACAGGAATCACAGTCCAGGGATATCCTCCAGATGCCAGCATAGTGTTCATTAAGAAACGCGCCATTCTTCCATTTCCGTCCATATAGGGATGAATAAAAACAAATATAAAATGCCCCAGTACACTGCGAACAGAAGCTTCAGGTTCTTCTTCAAGCAATTCAAACAAAACGGGCATTGCATCCCTCATAGCATCAACATTTAAAGGTGTATGTTTTGAATTTCCTATGTACACTAAATGGTTTCTATATCCAGCCAAATCCGCTGGTTTCAAAATACCTGCTGACACACTTGGATCAAATAGCTCCCTGTACCACTTTCCATGATCAGCGTCAATCTGTGAACCAGCATTTTTTCCCTCAAGAATCAATTTTATACTTTCTTTTACAGATTGAAAAGCTTGATAGTATCCCCTAGCCGCCATGGCATCACGCTGTTTGCGATCGTCCTCATTTTCTTTAGCATCCCATTGGCCTGAACTTACTTTAGCTATCAATTCTGGCGTTACACGATATCGCTCAATAGATAGCGAATGATAAGCATCGGTAACATATATATCGTCTATATCTTTTAAAAACCCCTCATGATTTTCCGGAATTCCAGGAGCACCGGGAAAGTTTGCAATAACTATATCACGCATTTGGCTCCACATAAGACGAATACGATTTGCATATGGTGAACGTTCACGTCCTGAGAGTTTAAGATTAATCTTGTTTTCAAAAGGATCTTCCTCACGAATATCATAATCAGCCTGTTTAAAAGTATCAATAATTTGATCTGCAATCTTTTCACGACCAATATTTCTAAAAGCGCCCGCTAATCGTCCAGCTAAGGTTGTATGACCTTTCTCTAAAAGCAGTGGCAATAGTTCTGATGCATCTCTTATCAAAGATAATCCTGTTCGTGCATCAATAGCATTACGGACGTACGTGCTTGCTGAACTATAAATTAGTGCGGCCTGAAGAGTATACATCCGTATTCCGTTTCTATACGTCATTAGCTGATCTGCCTGAGGCAGATCTCCACGAAGATTAAAAAGAGAAGTTTTATGGGGAAAAACTGTGGAAAGGTTGTTTCCTTGTGGAGAACGAACTAGTAATTGCTTTGGTATTACTTCATTGCCTGCATGAATTAGTAGCGACTGATCTGGAGATAAACACCAGTTATTTCCATATTTACGTTCTAAATATGCTGCCGTAAATTCCCAATACGAGCTATACCATGAAGTAGTTTCACCATCTCTTTCATCGGGATTTGCAGCAATATACCATCCTTTCGTTACTTCTTTTATAAATCCGTTTTTTAAAAGTATTTCCCTATATCTTCGATTAGGGATATCATTTGTGTGAATACCAATAGTCCCTTTTTCTTGTAATTCCTGCAAGAATTTAAGTGCTTCTACAAATCTTTCACGTGGTGTTGCCATTTTATATCTTATTAAATACTAATGTATTTTATTGCTGATTATTACTTTGTAAAGTTAGTAAATAATGTCGTGCAAAAACTATTATATCTTGTAGTATCAAAACTATTATATTGTGTCGTGACAAATCTATTGTATCATGTTGTGATAAACCTATTGAATCATGTCGTGATAAACCTATTGAATCATGTCTTAATAAATCTATTGAATAGTGTCATGGTAATTCTATTGTATGGTGCTATGATAAATTCATTGCATGACTTTTAACTTGGTTCTGTCGCATCTGTCAGAATCAAATATAAGAATTTAAGTAATTTAAAAGTTAGCCCGCCAATTTACAGAATGATTTAAACATAGTTGTCCCATGTC
>NZ_CAIJDP010000081.1 GCF_903819435.1 Flavobacterium salmonis
CAGCTCTGTGTCGGCAATAAGTTCGGAGTTGTTCAGTTTGTAAATCCGGCAAAAAACTTCCAGATAATAGACCGATGGAATGTAATTTTTGTATCCATTGGCAGTCTTGTACATCGGTTTTCTTTCCTTTGATGTTTTTGGTAAATTTTCCATTGCACAATATCACTTGAAAACCATCGCTGAGCAAAACAGCATATAATGCTTGCCAATAAGTGCCTGTACTTTCCATTGCTACGGTTTGGATGCCATTTTCTTTAAGCCAATTTGATATTACTTTGAGGTCGTCATTATAAACACCAAACTCTCTTACGTGTTCTTCTTTTTGACCAACAGCTACAAAATGACTCCTGCTACCGATGTCTATTCCTGCAGCTTTAGGATTGACAATCTCCATCGAAATTTGATTTTGTTCTTTCATTCTGATTCTGAACATTTAAATTTAAAAAAATACTCAAAGAGGAAGTTCTTTCGGATAAATAGAATATTCTAATCGGGGTTACAAAAAATTGTACCACCACTGGAGGTATCACACACTTCCCAACCAGGATTACACTCGTGCTATTATGCAACAGTTTACAAATCGGCCTTGCAATGAGTGTAGCTAATTTATGGATTTTTTTTATGCAATGGCCGTTAGCTTCGGGAGGTAAGGCACGCGGACTATGGGGGATTACCGCCAACGTTTGGCCGCTTGGCGATGTGGCGGATTAAGGAAGCCTTAACTTTCGGTTAAACACTAATTTTACAAGTGCAAAACCAACTTTAAATTAAGCCTAAACCCGCCATATTGCCAAACGGCGGTTATGTGCTGTTTATTTGGATAGATTAAGTTTAATTTTTTGAATCATGATTCTATTTTCTTTATACGGATAAATATTTATTGCATTTTTCCATATGTTTTTTTCTTTTATGAGAATTGTTTCGTTTCCTAATTCAAGCCATAATTCGAATTCGACATAATTATCATTTGCTTTTAGAACATTTACTAAATATTGATTTGGTTTTTCAGTTTCAATAATTTCAACCTCAGCATTATTAGGTTTTAGATCAATGTCATTGTTATAAAGTTTGGAAGTTTTATAATCAGTTAAATAAGTAAATAATATTTTTTTTTCATTTATTTTTAATGTTGGAAATTCTTTAAATTCTGGATACCAACTTTTCAAAATAAAATTAGGTTTTTTATTTAAACGAATTATGTCTTGTCCATATAAATTAAAAAATGTTATTAGAGAAAATGTTAAAAGAAGAATATTTTTCATGATTGTTGGTTAAATAGCATATAACGTTTCGCAGCTTGCAGAAGTGGCGGATTAAGGAAACCTAAACTTTCGGTTAAACACTGACTTTGCAAGTACAAAACCAGCTTTAAATTAAGCCCAAAACCCGCCATTTCTGCAAACTGCTGTTAGCCGTTCGGTTTTTTATCCTTCACTAACTTTTATATTTGTTACTTTTTTTTCTGTGTTTATTTCTATTTTTAAATTTCCTGTATTTATTCCGTTTCCTGTGTAACCTAAACTATAATATAATTCAGTTTTACTTTCATTGTCTGGTTTGCCTAAAATCGTTATAATTTCTTCATACGATTTTCCAATAAGTTCTTTTTCATTTCTCAAACTATTCATCATATCCCAGCGAATGCTCCAATTTTCTTCTAAATTTTGGTCAGCATTTTTCCATTTTTTAGAGTTAAATTTCTCATGCGTAAACTGTCCACATAAACAAATACATAAAAGGATTATGGTACCAAATATTAATGTAATAAGTTTAATATTTTTTTTCATTTATTTTTGTTTATAAAGTTCAGTTTATAAATGTCAATAATTGAAAAAATAGAAATTGCCAGCAATGTAAAAAAAGCAAAATTAAGCATTGAGTCAAGTTTAATTAATTCCATAAAAATGCAAATCAACCAATTAATAAAAAGATTTGCACCAAGTATTGCAGAAAAAATATAAAGAAAATGAGTTTTTATTGGATTTGTCTTTTTTCTTAAGTGGAAAAACAATCTAATTCCCAGTAAAATAATCCCAAGTCCAACAGAAAAAATTATTAGTCTAAAAAAATTCATTAATATTCCTAATCCACGAAACATTGCAGGATTTTCTGTGAAATAGTCATAAAACAGATATAGAGTAATGAAATTAATTACTATTAGACTAATTGCAGAATATTTATACACTTTCTCTTTCATACATTTTTTCTTTAGGATTTCTTTTGCTCGAAACTGACGGCTAACGTCCCCGCGCCTCTAGCTGTTTGCAGCTTATGAAACAGAGTATTTTCGGCTAAACGAAAATAGGAATTAAAAACGATAATTCCACTAAAGTTGCAAATAGCTAGAGACGTATGTTGTGCGAGGTTGCGACACGTAAAGTGAGCAAGTTCTGAAAATCGACAACAGTTCGGTTATGCGGTTTCAATGTTATTTTCTGCTTTCAGATTTCGATTTTCCAGGTTCCAATTTTTCGGCTTTAGTTTGTTAAAATCCAGCTTTAAAGTTCTGATTTTCAGATTCAAAATTTTCAAATTTCGGTTCGTCAAAATCTAGCTTTCAAGTTTCTGCTTTTTAGATTCCAATTTTCCGCTTTCCAATATTTAGTTTTCCAATTTCGGCTCTCAATTAGTTTTCGGTTTTCCGCTTTCCAATTTGGGAGCAATCACGCACAACGTCCCCGCGCTACAAGCAGTTTGGGACTAAATTAAGCCCATTATTCGGATTTGCCAAATCTTCCAAATACAAAACCAACTTCAAATTAAGCCTAAAACCCAAATTGCTTGTAGCGTGTGTTATAGGGCGTTTTTCTTTTTTGCCGTTGTTTCAACTGTCCAATCGAATTGTAGGGCATTAAGTTTGATAATTCTTTCTTGTGTCAATATGTTTCGTTTAAAGCCTCGTCTTTGCAACCCAACCCAAGTATGAAGTTCTTTATCAAATGTCTTGGTTACTCGACAATCACCATATACGGCTTTATATTCTGTAATCAATTCATAAAAGATATTCCATCTTGCTTCTTTTGTGTCTTCTTTTGACATTCTTAATCCTAATTCTTCTAAAAGTTTGTCTTGTTCTTCACTTAGTTTACTGTCTCTGTAGCGCTTTTGTTGATTGAATATCCAGTTTCCAATTTTAGGATGCTCCTTATTGTATTTGTCAATTTCATTAATGTTAATACCGTTTTCTTTAAGTTTTTTGAGTTGTTCAAAGTTTTGTCGCCAATCTATTGTAATATGACTTCTCTTATTGCTTGTTTCCTGTGCTTCTGAACGAAGTATCACATCGGTCATTCCA
This sequence comes from Flavobacterium salmonis, assembly GCF_903819435.1. Taxonomy (GTDB): domain Bacteria; phylum Bacteroidota; class Bacteroidia; order Flavobacteriales; family Flavobacteriaceae; genus Flavobacterium; species Flavobacterium chungangense. Next base: position 3,296 of record NZ_CAIJDP010000081.1, read on the forward strand.
ATCTTTTCAAGCTTTTTTTTGTTTTCAGGTTTTGTTCCGCGTTTTTTAAGCGTGTAAACAAATTGTCCCAAAGAAATTCCGTCAATGGTATAACTCAATGGCACGTTAAAATTCCCAAAAGCTTCTTTATATTTTAAAAGTTTTTCAATCTTTATATTGAAATCGTATTCATCTAAATCCCAAATAATTCCTTCTGCATCTAAAAGTTCGATTCTGTCGGGAGATAATACACCTTGTTTTCTATAAACTGCTTGGTCATTTCGCCATTTTCCTAGTTTGTATTCTTCTGAGTTTCTTTTTTGTTTTGGCTCTCTATCGTATTTTCTTTTGAACTCTGAATATTTAGCTAAATTGTCTAACCATTGGTCATCGTGTTTAATTGTTAGTCCTGCATTTCTAGGACCAACTTCCCAACTAAAATTAATTTCTTCTAATTTTTTTATTCGGTATTCAGTCATTCGCTGGTCACCTTTTTTCTTAAAGTGTCGTTGCATAGCAACAAAATTTGAAACTTTGTATAAAGCGTCGTTCCTGTCTTTTCTTCTTGGAATGTCTGAATGTCCGTTTTCTTGAAAGTATTGTTTAAGGTCTTCATAATAACCTTCCCAAATTTTATCAAATCGTATTTTATGTCCATCGCCGAAAAAGAAATCTACTTCAATTAATTTTTCTAAATGTTCTTCTGGAATTCTTTCTTCTCTGTAAAGAGCTTTTTGCTTTACATACCAACCATAAAGAGTTGGGTTTTCAAAATCTCTAGGAACAATAACAGTATTGTATTTTGATTTAAATTCTTTGAATTTTTGAAATATTTCTGGCCACATTGCAAAATAGTGTTCGGTTAAAGCAATGTATCTTGGCTGATAATCTTTAATTTCCGTTTCGCTATCAACTGTGTCAAGTTCTTCTAAATCAACTGAGGATGCTTCAATAGCTGTAAAAAGGTCATTACCTTGGTCGTCTGTGACATTGGTCTTTTCCTTTTCTTCTTCGTCTTTGTAAATTCTTTTTTCAGGTAAAATTAATTCCCTGTCGGTTAAATACTTTATTAATTCTGCGTCAAGTTTTCTGAGATTTTGATTGTTTTTGCCAAAAAATGAGGCAAAATAGTCTTCAATTTGTTTCAAAAGTTTTGTACCTTGAAAGTTACCTGTAACAAAATCCATAGCCAATGACGCTTCGATGTTATTAAAAAGCCCCGGGCGAGTTAAGTTGGAAGAACCTAAAATTACTCTATTCGCTTTAGCACCCCGAAACATATAAAGTTTAGGGTGATAAATTGCTCTTGTTCGTTTAGTAGGGTTATAGTATATATAAGTTTCGATGTTTTTATTGAGTAGTTCGAGTAATGCTTCTCTTGAAGTCCCTTTGTCGTCAATACCTAGATAAAATTCGATTTTTTTGTAACGAGTTTTTACTTTTTCAAGTTCATCAATGAAAACAGAAAGTCCTGACAAAGTTGTAAAGGCAACAAAACATTGAAAAGTGTCAAAATTTTTATCTTTAAAAGATTTGTGCAGATAGTTTCCTACTGTCGTGTCATGTTCGTCAAAAAGTCCGTGTCCAAGGAATTCAAATTTCATCGCTATTTCAGTTTTTAAAATGCCCTATAACGTTCCCGCGCTACACGCAGGCTGGGATTAAAGATGCGTATTCTTTCGGTTAAAAACAAATGTATCAAATACAAACTATTTTCAAATTAAACCAATTGCCCAGCTTGCTTGTAGCGTGTGTTAGCAGTTGTAGCATTAGTTCTCTTCGTACGTTGACATTCTGCCAGTACTTTTGTCATACAAATAAAGATTTCCAAAATAACAACCTACAAAGTAAAATTTGTGAGTTCTGTTTTCTGCAACTTTTGGCCAAAATTCGGCATTTTTATATTCCTTGAATGTTATTTCACTACTATTAATTTCAAAGTCTTGATTATAATTAATTGGATCTCCTAACACAGTTCCACTTTTCCACAAAAATAGGTTTTCAGCTCTGTCTTTCATCCATAAATTTCTGTCAATTATTATGAAGATAATCAAGACAACAACTAAATATAGTATTTGTTTTCGCTTTTTCAATTAAGATTTTTTAAAATTACTATTATTAACGAAACTATTATTGCCATCATAATAAATGGAACTCTAATTACATTCAGTTTATCATAAGAATTCATTTCGGAAAAATTCTTCCAATCATTTCTATTATACCAACTATAAATGCTTAAAATTATAATAGAGATAGCTAAATAAGCATAATATTTTTCCACTTGGATAATTGATTATAATTAAGATTCTTTTCTGTTTTCTTTTTCTGTCGCTTTGGAAGCTATAACTGCTAACGTTCCTGCGCCTCTAGCTGTTTGCAGCTTATGGAACAGAGTATTTTCGGCTAAACGAAAATAGGAATTAAAAACGATAATTCCACTAAAGTTGCAA
>NZ_CAIJDP010000082.1:0-151264 GCF_903819435.1 Flavobacterium salmonis
TCCTTAATAAACGCTGATCTTTTAAATCCTTAAATTGTCTGTCTTCCAAAATTTGGCTTTTTCAAATATAAACATTTTTGTGTCCAGACGGTAGGATAGCAGTGGAAATCCTTTTTTACCTGGGTTCGGCACAAAAGATTGCAGCGTATAACGTTTTGTATTCTCCATTTAATAAAACGATGATCCTGTTCAACAATATTGTTTAAATATTTACATTATCGAATCTTTATCTTCGAAAAATAAGGCTTATTATAAACCTTTATAGGTCCTGTGTTACAACCACTTTTATCAATATTAATTGCTTTCGGCTTACTATTATTTTTGATTGCTTTAATTTAAAAAGATTAGGCACTCATCCTCTCTTCCTCTGGTCAACAAATAATGCAGGCTTACTCGCTTGGACTGCTAAATATTGCAAGACTGCACGACTTCGACAAAGGTTTGGTTCTTTCTACAGCATTACTATTTTGTTTAATTAAAAATGATTTATGTTAAACAAAATTGTAGCTTTGCAGTATAGTGATAAAACAATATAATGAAAGACATACACCAGGAAACAGAGTTCTTTTCTAATGATACAGCGATAACAGGTCAGGGTCTTATCAATTCTAACGTCGCTACGCCGATTAGAGAAGATGCTTTTGCCGTTTCCAATGAGGAAAAAAAGAGCAGGATTGCAGTGCTTTTTAAAGAAATCATGGAAGTAATAGGGCTTGACCTGAGCGACGACTCCCTTCGGGGAACACCTCAAAGGGTAGCAAAAATGTATATCGAAGAGATATTCTCCGGGCTTGATCCTGCCAATAAGCCTGCAAGCACACTCTTTTTGAATACCTACTCCTACAACCAGATGCTCATCGAAAAGAATATTACTTTATATTCATATTGTGAACATCATTTCGTACCTATTATGGGCAAGGTACATGTAGCCTATATATCTTCAGGAAAGGTCATAGGCTTATCCAAGCTCAATAGAATCGTTCAGTATTTTGGCAGGCGACCTCAGGTACAGGAGCGCCTGACCAACCAGATCGGCGCTGAACTTTCTTCTGTACTTGAGACCGATGATATTGCTGTGATTATTGAGGCAAAACACCTTTGTGTCTGCTCGCGGGGTGTTGCTGATGACGCCTCCTCTACCACTACCGTTTATTATGGCGGTCGCTTAAGTGCTGCCGATAAAATTGCAGAGCTGCACAATTACCTGTTCCGCTAGGTCGCTGTTGTGGTATTCCTTCCTGTATTTTATAAGGCTGTAGTAGGTAGTAAGAAATAAGCGTGTATCAAAATTTCATCATTGCTATTTTGAAATCACGTACAACATGGTCGCTTGCGGTATTATCTCTCATGATTTACCGAACAAGTTCAGGAATGTGGACTTACGCTGTTTTTACAATATCGCTGATTTTGCAAGCGTGGTTGCTTAAGGTGCAGATTTTTAAAATCTTTTGCAGGATCCCCGTATCGTAAAGCCTAAAATTCGCACTGGTACGGATAGGCTACAGAATCAAATACCTTTTTTTCCAATACTTATTGCATAGACCTTTATACCAATAAGGTATTCAATATCTTTTATGGTAAAAATGTTCTTTATGTTGTCCATCTGCTTGTGAAAATTATTAAACAAACTTACTATTTTCTAACATATGGCACCCCATAGCTATCTCCGCTTACCCACGACTGACCTATGGTGCTCTATCAGGGCATTCGCCGCGTCCTCTCCGGATAGTAGCGCAGCATTTAGGGAACCGTTGGCCAGCATATCACCTGCAAGGAAAATCCCGTCGGAGACTGTTACATTCTTTGGTCTGTACGACACATCTATTATATCGGGTAACGCCCTTGGGATATGATATAGCCTTACAAACCTAAGATTGGTAAATCCGCAGTGCTTCAGCAGTTCCCCTTGTACTTTTTCAATTAGTTCCTTATCTTCCAAAGCGTGTTCTTTTACAATGGTTACCGACAGCATCACCTCGTTATCCTTCTGATTAGAGACCCTTTGGGCGTAGGAGAGGGTATTAATGATTGCGTCAGGATCCGGTATCAGCCCGATCAGTTGGTGGTTATCTGCGGGATGCGCTGCCTTGAAGTATAACGTTGTGCATTTTTTCCACAAGATCACCTCAGTGTGGTATCCGGACAGCACTTTGTCCGAATTCGTGGCAAGGATAATGTAATCTGCCTCAAGAACCTCACCGTTTTCGAGGTGTATACGCCTGTTATCCTGTTCGATTTTAACCACCGTTGTGCTTGTCCTGATTGCCGATCTTGTCAAGGGTCTGGCAAGCGCTTGTGCAACGTCGTGTATGCCATTTGCCGGTAGGGCTGCTTTCCCCTGGCTAAACATCTTATAAATGAATTCGAACATTCTTGAAGAAGTGGATAGCTTGTCTTCCAGATAGATGCCTGTGAAGAACGGCATGAAAAAATTCTCAATTATAACAGGGCTGAAGCCATACGCTTTAAGGTACTCAAGGGTTGAAATTTCGGGGGCCTCGAATATTGCGTTGATTGTCTTTCCTTTAAGATACCTTGTAAGGCGGTATACCAGGAATTTATCCTTTACGGAAGCAGCAGGCGACAGTAAGGTTTTCAGCAGCATTGACGGCTGCCGTAAAGGGTCTCCCAGTAGAGATTGTCTGCCGCCGTTGAAAATCACAGCCCCTGGCTGGAAATAGGCAAGATTCAGGCTAGCAAGATCAACATACTTGTTTACAGCGGGATAAGCGGTCAAAAATACCTGAAAACCATGATCAAGGGCATATCCTTCGACGATGTCGGTCTGTAGCCGTCCACCAATTTTTTTCTCAGCTTCCAACACTGTGGACGAATAGCCATTATCTTCAAGTACCCTTGCCGCAGCCAAGCCGCCTGCTCCCGCGCCTATGATATATACATATGGATTTTTAAGCATATTTTGTTTAATCTAAATCGGTTATAGCAAAACAAAAATACAATTTTAAAACGTTTGATTGCCATTAAATAATTTAATAGATCGTGAACCTTATTATGGCGGTCAGAATGTAGTGAAGTGAGAACAAAAGACGAATTTTATATTGATTTTTGCAAGTGAAAAGAGTTCTGTCGCATCTGTCAGAATCAAATATAAGTTTTAAAATGATTTAAAAGTTAGCCAGCCAATTTACAGAATGATCTAAACATAGTTATCCCTGGTCCAACCATTTGATTCTTTCTCAGCATATGCACAACTTCAATTCCGCTTAACGTCCGTTTGGCCGATTCGAAACTTTTAAAACCTAATCCGTTTTGGATGCGCCATTTGATAAAACGATGATCCTGTTCTACAATATTGTTGAGATATTTACACTGCCAGATTTTAATCTTTGAAAATGAAAGCTTGTTATAAACTTTAATCGCTGCAGTATTAGAACCGCTTTTATCAATGTTTATTACTCTTGGTCTGCAGTTGTTACTAATTGCTTTAATTAGAAAAGACTGAGCGCTCATTCTATGTCTTTTTCTGGTCAAAAGAAAGTCTACTGTATTGCCTGATTTATCAACACCCGATATAAATAACACCAAATACCTTTTACTTTGATATAGGTCTCATCCAATCTCCAGCTCGCCCCCACTCTGCCTTTTCTATTCTTCATCTCTGAGTAAAGCAAAGGTGTAAACTTATAAACCCAACGCTGAATCGTGGCATGATCCACAAGCACTCCTCTAATCTTCATTATTTCTTCAACATCCCGGTAACTAAGTGTAAATCTTAATTTGAAATATACTGCCTGAAGAATTATGTATTTTGGATAACAATGTCCTTTCGTATTCATTTTTTCAAGGGTTTAAAATTCTAAAGATAAAAGTTATTCCCAGATGCGACAGAACCGTTTATCGTGCCTTGCGAAGTTTGGTATTTAATTGCTGTTGAAAGGAATATTAGCCTCACTGTTAAATTTTCTCTCTCTGATGTTAAATATCAGTACATCCCCGCAGACTCCAACTTGTTTAGCTATATTTGTAATAGACACCGCAGCAATTTGCGCTATCATTTTTCAAAGGGATATAATTTTCAGATTTTTTGCCGAAGATTGCCAAAAATGTTGTTAATTTATATACTTTGTTTTCTGGATGTCTAAAGACCATATAATACCTAATAGCCCCAAACTATGAAAAAAATTACTCTAATTATTTGCCTGCTGCTGACAGCTGCCGGGGCAAGTGCACAACAGGAAAAAGGAATTATAGGATACAGCAACTGGCTGGATAACTGGACAGAATTCAAGCCTCAAAAGGTCGAGTCCAAAGATGCAAATCAAATCTTAGCTGGAAATATTACTGAAAATACAAAACTGCTGAAAAGAAATGTATATATACTTCAAGGAAATGTATATGTAACTAATAATGCCGTGCTCACTATTGAGCCTGGTACAGTAATTATTGGAGATGCTGTTTCAAAAGGTACTCTTGTAATCACAAAAGGGGCTCAAATTATGGCAGCAGGACAGGAAACTGACCCTATTGTATTTACCTCAAACCAAAGTATGAAAAAAGCAGGTGATTGGGGAGGCGTAGTAATTCTTGGTGATGCTCCAATAAATAAATTTGGCAATGCTGGTTCTTACAGCATGGATCTTGATCCGGCGCTTACTATATACGGAGGAAACAACCCAGCTTCAAATTCAGGAGTATTAAAGTATGTACGAATTGAATTTGCCGGTAAAAAAGTAAAAGGAATGGATTCTTTTAATGGATTGACTATTGCAGGAGTGGGCAATAAAACCATTTTGGAGAATATCATGGTAAGTTACTCGGGCGGTGATTCATTTGCTTTTTATGGAGGTGATGTGAACACGGCTCAATTAGTATCCTACAAATCTATTAATGATGATTTTAAATTTACACAGGGAATCCAATGCCGATTATTTAATTCATTAGCGGTGAGATCATCTTATTTATCGAGCAATAAAGATGGATCCAGATGTCTGGAGGTTAGAACATATGAAAAGAAAAACGAAACTGACTTCACCAAAAAAGCCACATTCGTTAGTGCTTCAAACATGACAATGCTAAACGACAGCGAAAATATTACAGCAGACATTCAGGCAGGTTTAGTTAAAGAAGCTGTGTATATTGCTGAAAATGCATCTTTGGAATTAAAAAGAAGCGTAGTTTCTGGTTTTAATCCTGCAGTGCTTATAGACAGCAAAACTGAAATCAATGAGGTTAATCTGAAAAAAATCAAATTTGAAGAGATGTTCTTTAATCAATGCAGCGGCAATATCTTTACAGAAAACAAGGCTGACAATACAGATTTAGAAAACTGGTACGGTAACAGCATCTTTTTTAATGTTTATTCCCAGACAGATAACAAAGAGACTTTTGTTGATATATCTAATCCAAAGAGACCTGATTACAGACTTCAGTTAGGAAAAATTACTGCCTCAAGCGGTAAATAGATCAAGATTATTTCGCATAAAAACTAATATAAAAGGAAACAGAGTTTACTCGCTGTTTCCTTTTTTTATTTAGAATTCTTTTTAAAATTCAGTCTGGTGTGTGAATGGATGGCAAGGTATTTTTAAAAACTGAACTATCATTAATTTCACTGATATTAAAGGTGGTGCCGGGATAAATCATCTGATATAAAAAATCGGAGCAGGATTACTCCAGCCCCGATTTAATTTATAGTTTCAATTTATTTAGTTTTTTGGCATTACCTAAAAAACTTCAATCAGTGTCTGATAAACTAAGCCATTTTCCTTCCATTATCTTAAAAGATTTTTGGTACTAATAATACTTTTAATCTCAGTGATTTAAAAACTGGTATCTGTTTTTTTGCTTAAACGGAAATGCTAAAATCAATCAGCATTATTAAGCAATAGTAAATAATTAGTTTAAAGAAAATGCCCTTTCAATTACAAGGGCATTTTCTTTTTTTTTATTCTTTTTTTGATTTCGGTTTTTTTGCCTTCTTTGTAACATTTTTTTTGCTTTAACTTTATCTTTTGCTTTCTTTATTAGCTACCTGCTTTTTTCTCTTTTACCTTTTCATTTTTCTTAGCTAATTGCTTTTTTTTCTTTCATCTTTTCTTTCATCTTTTTAGTCTTAGATTTCCTCTCTTTTTCTTCAAATGCTCTACTATTTCCTTAGAAAATTCTGGCTAAATCAACTTCACTCTTTTCTGCTTCTTTTATATCGAAAGTTGTTTTTTTAGTTTCCTTTTTAACACAAAAAAAATCCAAAATCAGTCAGTCAAAAAAATATAAAGAGATTTATTTTTATTTATTTAACTTCTTAATAAACTTCACATTATGTATTTTTTCACTAATTTATTTTAACTTTGTTTGAGTATTTTTTTTAGATTTAAAATATTTTTCAGTCAATTTATAAAGGCTTCTATTCTGAGTTCTTTTATTAATTAAATTAAAAATCAGCACTTATTAAAATTTGACAACGATACTGCACTAAATTAATAAATAATAGGTGGATGATATAAAATTATTTAGTAAGTTCTTGTCCAATCAAAATTAAACAAATACTTATGGAAATCAACTGGTTTATATTGTCTGTAGTAATCTTTTTCGCTCTTGTATTAATTTTTAAATTAGTAAAGCAAAACAAAAAAGATGAAAAAAAATTAGAGGAAGATTTAAACTACTCAAAGAAATCTGAGGAAATAGAACTCAATGACGAAAAGGAAATGTGATGTCAATTAAAAAAAAGACCACATTTGAATATGAAAAAAAATAGCGTTTAAGGCAGTTGGTTAAACATCTAACTCAGTCTCTTATTTTTGTTTTCATATACATAGTCAAAAACATCTCCTGTAAAAAATTGCTTTTCTATTATATATATTCTTTTAATAACTCAATTCTACATAAACAGGCAAATGGTCGGATGGATATCTTAAATCTTTTGAATCACTTAAAACAGCAAATTTTTCTACTTTAAAACCAGCATCTTTAGATATAAAAATATAATCCAGCAATCGTGTTACGGGTTCATTATACTTAAAACCGTTAAAAGTTCCAGAAGGACCAAAAGGTAGTATTTTTGAAATTGCTCTGGTATCTTTCATTTCTTTCTTTAGAAGAAAAATGCCCTCTGATTCAGGCTCTGAATTTAAATCTCCAGTAAAAATGACCGAATAATTTTTAGTATTCACTTCTTTAATTTTAGCAAGAATAAGTTTTATGCCATTTATTTTTGCCTGTGCACCAACATGATCTAAATGCGTATTGAAAACCCAGAAAAGCTGCTTTGTTTTTAGATCTTTAAACAAAGCATACGTGCAGACTCTTTTATATGCCGCATCCCAACCCAAAGAAATTTCACCGGGTGTTTCTGAAAGCCAAAAAGTGTTATTTAAAAGCATTTTTAAACGCTCTTTCTTATAAAAAATAGTAGAGGATTCCCCTTTTCCAACACCCTCTCTTCCTATACCAACACAACTATATTGAGAAAGCCTGTTTGCAATATCACTTACCTGATTTGGTGCCGCTTCCTGAATTCCAAATACATCGGGATTATAAAACTCAATTTGCGATGTAAAAAAATCTTTGCGGTGGCTCCAGTCATTATCGCCATCAACTGTAAGGTCTACACGGATGTTGTAGCTCATTATTTTTAAATTCTGTCCATTGATTTGCATGGCCAAAAGAATCACTATCAAAAATTGTACTCTTCTCATAACTTTATTTTTATTCTGTATTGAATTGATTTATTTTTAAATCTTTAAAATTGATTTCTTATTTTCTATTATTTGCCAATAAAAACGCTGCTCTAATTATAAAGAGCAGCGTTAAAAAAAATAAAAAAACAAAACTAAAAATCAATATATCTTTTTGCTAATTTGCTAAAAGCCACATTGTTTTATTAATTTCATCATAACCTCCAAACTGACGGTTTAATGCTTCCATCAAATTTTGGCTGTTATAATTCAATTCTGAAGAAGGATATAGATATCTCACTGGCATGTTAACTGGACTATTAACGTTTAAGTTCGTTGATGGGTCAATATTAAAATCAGGATATTTATTTCTTCTGTATTCAAAATACGAAGTTTCACCGTCAACTAAAAAATTAAGAAGGTAACGCTGCATCCAAATTTGCTTTAATTGAGTAGCTGCGTCTGCAGCAAAAGCTGCTTCACCTGTAAAATAAGTATCTATATCATTTTGCACAATAGGATTTCCATGTGCAAAAGAAGCATCCGTGCTCATGACATTTTTTAAGGCGGCTTTAACTCCATTTTCATAGTAAAGCTGTGCACTTGATGTAGTAATCCAGCCTTTGATACGTGCCTCAGCCAAAATCAATTCCTGCTCAGCATAGTTAAGCAGCCTTCTTGGTTCACTATTTTGTTTGGTTTGGTATCTAAGGTTTATTTTAGAATACTGACCACTTGCATAATTGGCATTCATTAGTCCGTAATCCAAAGAAGTCTTTACACCTTTATATGCTGTTGCATTACTTTGAGATAATCCTGAAGTAGTCTGGGCTGCCGAAGGTTCTCCAAAATAAAATAATCGTTTGTCATTTAATCTTTTAAGATTGTCTACCACAATATCACTTAAAATAGTTCTGCCGGTAAACATATCGTTTGTACTGTATAATGGATGCAAGTTTACGCTATTATACTCTAAACCAAAATAATCAGAATCATCTTGAAGAAGTATATTTTCATTGACTATACTTGCGAATTTCTCTTTAATTTTTAAATCAGCATCACTCTCTTTTGCACTGAGAGTCATTAGAACTTTAAGTTCAAATGCATTGCAGGCTCTTCTCCATCTTTGGGGATTTCCTTTAAAAATGGTTGGATCGCCATCAAAAGTCACACCTTGTGAGAATTCAAGACGTGCTTGTTCCAATTCACCAAGGATACCAATAAAAACTTCTTTTTGAGAATCGTATTTTGGTTTGTAATTTCCTTGCAGTCCAAGATTTGCTTCACTGTACGGGATATCTCCCATTTTCATTGTCAGAAGATAAAAAGTATACGCTCTTATAAAATGACCTATTCCTTTGTATGAGTTTTCTGCCGGACTGCCCTGAGCAGCCAGTAACATTTTATCAATATCAGGCAAAATAGTCATTTTGTTAAAACTTGAATTGGCTATTAAGTTATATTGGGTTCCCAATTGTCCCTCATTTGCATAACCAACATATTTTGGCAAAGCATTCTCAGCAATATATTCTTTTGCATCACTACCTTGATATTTAGCAACACTCAAGATTATATTGGTAGCTAATAGTGAAGCACTTACCTGGGTAGGGGTATTAGGGTTGGTATTGATCTCATCAAAATTACTACAGCCGGAAAACATGAGCATACCTGTAATTGCTACGATTATTTTTTTCATATCAATAATTTTAAATTATGTTTACTTTTTTCAATTTAGAATTCAAGCTTAATATTGCAGCCTACAAAACGTTGTGAGGGATCGCTAAAATTATCAACACCGCCATCCGGATCAGAATATTTAAAATCTTTTGCCCAAAGAAATAAATTTTGACCTATTGCTGATACTGTAGCATTTTTTGCTTTTATAAAACTATATACTGACTTAGGAACATTATAAGTGAGTGAGACTTCTCTTAATTTCAAAAAAGTAGTACTATACGTATCGGCAGGAGATGGATTACCTCCCCAGGCTGTACCCTTATGAATTCTTTTTACATAGTTCTCATAAGTAACAGGCACGTCATTTGAAGCATATTGTCTGGTATCACTGGTAATATTTCCATAGGCATTATAAGTTACTGCACCTGAAATTACTTTTACTCCATCTCCAATGTAATTGCTTGTACCTGTGGTAATATCTTTGTAACGTATATCATTTACAGAGTCAGGATGGTTTCCGGACTGCCACATGTACATTTCGGTTGTGGTTTGTGCCAAACCTCCTACTCGTCCGTCAAGGGAAATATTCAAAGTGAAATTTTTATAACGAAGTGAAGATGTCAGTCCCCAAATCCAATCAGGATCACTATATCCATAAACGGATTCATAAGCAGAATAGACTGGTAATCCATTCTCATAAATAACAGCTCCATCGGCACTTTTCTGGAAATCATTTAAAACAAAAGCATCAACTCTGTTTCCCACTTTCACCCATGGCCTGTCTGCCGAAAATTCTTTGTCCAACTTGGTGTAATAGCGTGCATATTTAGACCAGTTTGCCATTACATCCCATTGCCAGTCTGTTGTTTTTATTGGTGTAAAGTTTAGTGTAAGTTCAACTCCTCGTCGGGTAATTTCCTGATCTATATTGATATAATTTGAGTTAAAACCTGAAGCACTGCTCACATTTGTTGCGGTTAAAAAGTCGTACATTCTCTTTGAATAATAGGTGAAATCAAATGATAAACGTTTTTTGAACAAAGTTGCAGCTGTTCCTATTTCCCAAGTACTTGCTGACTCGGGTCTAACTTGGTTTCCACGTATAACATCAGGATAAGAAGCTGAGTTTAAACCTCCCCAGGCATTGGTGGTAATATTGTAAACCGAATTAATATCATAAACACCTGCCGGGGTTTTAGATGATGTCCAGGAACCTCGAAGTTTCCATAAGGATAACCAATCAAATTTTGGCAAAACTTCTGAGACTAAAAAACTGCTTGAAACAGATGGATAAAGATAAGAACGTGTAGATTCAGGAAGTGTTGAACTCCAGTCCTTTCGTAAAGTACCTTCAAGAAAAGCCATTCCCTTCCACGATCCGGCAAGTCTTCCATAAAAACTATTTACCTGTCTTTTGTAAACAGAAGAGTTTACAACAGCATTAGTAACAGAAGCTTTTAAAGAATAGAATCCCGGAACAGAAAGTCCTCCTTGGGTTCTGGCCTCAATACCTTCATCCTGTGTATAATAAATTGTTCCTCCAAAAAGACCCTCAATATCAAAATCATTAATTTTTTTATTTCCAGTTAAGATAAAATCAGTATTAGAGCTATAACCACTTCCTAAACCTTCATTATAAGATCCTTTTAAAGATTCTCCCCAAATCTCTGTCCCGTTAAGAATAACTGTAGAAACACCGGCACCAACCAGAGATCCTTTTGAAATCCTAACAGTCTGCTTGTTATTATAGGTATCAAAACCAGTTCTGACAGTAGCATTAAGCCAGGGAGCTATTTCATAACTTGCCGAAACAAAACCGTTAAAAACATTTCGATCTAAACTATGTAATCTTTCAAATCTGTCAAAATAAGGATTATTATTTGTACCGGTATAACTATTATTTTGCGACTCATTTTTTACAAGCCAATAATCTTTATATTTTCGTATATCGTAATCCGGAGATGACCAAACAAGAATATTATACATTGGATCATAGCCCTTATAACCATTAAATCCAATATTTGGCGAGCTTTGCTTATTTATCGATATTGAAGATGATAATTTGAAATTATCTAAACTAATGTCTCCACCTAATGTATAAGTATATTTATCATATTGAGAATTTGGATATTGCCCTTTATTGCTAACCCAGGTTGCAGATGATCTAAGATTCCCGAATTCTCCTTGCTGTGTTACACTTAAGTTGTTATTTAAAATATAACCCTGATCCAGAAAGTTTTTAAAATTATCCTTTCCTATTGGTAAATAAGGCATCGATTTATAGGATTTACTAACCGGATCCCACTGAACAACTTCTTGCCCTTCCATTGGTACTCCCCAAGAGCCTGTTCCTTTATACATATTGGTGGTAGCATCTATCTGTCTTCCAAAAGTTGTTTGAGTTTCAGGAATTGCCAGATAACCCGCTGTAAACATAGTACTGCTGTTTACTGATACCGTAAGGCCTTTTTTAGAACTTCCTTTTTTGGTTGTTACAACAATAGCACCGCTGGCGCCACGATAGCCATATAAAGCTGATGCAGTTGCTCCTTTCAGTACACTTAAAGATTCTATATCATCAGCAGGAATATCTCTAAGAGTCATGTTTCCATACGGTACTCCATCAATAATTAATAAGGCACTTTCGCCTCGAATTTCAACAGTGGGGGCTTCTGCAAATTCAGTACTGTTTTTCACAAGTAAACCTGATACCTTACCAGTTAATGACGTTGCAACATCAACACCTTTAACAGTTTGTACAGAAGATCCTTCTACTTTTTGTACAGCATACCCCAGAGCCTTTTCTTCTCGTTTAATTCCTAAGGCAGTAATTATTAACTCGTTTAGTGCTTCAGCTTCCTCTTCAAGGGTGATATTGATTATCCTTTCTTTTTCAACTTTTTGTTTAACGGTCTTAAATCCCATATAAACAAAAACAAGTATTTCTCCTTCTTCGGCCTCAATACTGTATTTTCCGTCTAAATCTGTTTGCACACCTACTGATGTTCCTTCAATAAGAATTGTAGCTCCCGGAATGGGTTTACCTAAATTATCTGTAACTGTCCCTGAGATTTTTATTTGCTTTGCGACATTTACTGCCTTTTTAACTTTAGCAGGACTATTGATTTTAAAAGTAATCAAACCAGTATTTATTTGATAAGCAACGTTAAATTTAACAGCAACTTCCTTAAGCAGTGCTGCTATTGTTTGTGTTCCTGAACTAACAGGAACTTGAGTTTTAAGTTTTGCAACCTCATCAGAATAAAGTAGCGAAAAATCAGTTTGACTTTCAATAGCTTTAAATAATGCTTTGAGTTCATAAACATTTTTTGAAACTGATACTGGAGTAGATTCTGTGCTTTGCGAGTTAAATGCTGACGCAAATGTCACTTGTGTCCATAACGTAACCAAAAAAAAGAAAAGTATATTCTTTTTATTATTGTTTTTATTTGTTACAAGATACATAATTTGAATATATTTGTTTTATGTTAATTATTTGCAATTAATGTGACCCGATAATTGGTGGCCGCCATGTTCGGGTTTTTTTTATGTTATTTAAGTAGTCTTTTAGTTTTGCATAGGCGCTAGTTTTTACAGGGTTTTAGTTTAATTTTTATGGTGTCCTTTTTAATTGTGCTATATTCCATATCATTAATGAAACGAATACTGCTTAAGATTTTTTCGATGTCATTGCCTGAGAAATTTCCACTAATAGTATTGCATTGATAAAGTTTTGAATCCAGTTTCAGTACCACGTTGTATTTTCTTTGGAGTGTTAGTAATACCTGATCTATCTGAGCGTGATCAAAAAAGATTCTTCCTTCTTTCCATGCCAGGTAATTTGATGATTCTATATTATTGGATCTTATAAGAGACCCCGAAACATCGTCATAAGTCACTCTCTGATTTTTAGTGATAATTTCGGATTTAGAGGAATGCTGATCTGTAACTTTTACCTTTCCGGAAACAACCGTTACTGACGCAAGACCTTTTTCATAATTGGTTACAATAAATCTCGTACCCAAAACCTGTGTTTTTAAATGAGCTGAAGAAATTATAAAGGGATGTTTTTCTTTGTGTACAACTTCAAAATAGGCTTCTCCTTTTAAAGTAATTTCTCTGGAATCTTCTCCAAAGTGTTCCGGATAAACTATACTGCTTCCTGAATTTAAATAAACCATGGAGGAATCAGGTAATCGTACATTTTTTTGCTCACCAAATTGAGCAGTAACAGTAATAAAATGATTCGTTTTAAAAATAGAATTAAAAGTAAACAGCAATGTTCCTAAAAGTATAACTGCCGCAACAGATGCCGAAATTCTGTAATAAGTTTTCTTTTTTCTTTCTAGCCTTTCTTCTATTTTACGCAAAATATGATCGCCCCAAACATTATCAATATCATCTTCTGTAATGCCGTTATCCTGAATTTTGTTAAAATAAGTATCTATTATTTTTTTTTCCTTTTCAGAAGATTTGCCTTCACTGTATCTTTTAAAAAGATGCTTGTACTGTTTTTGCATATGACTATTAAATAAGGTCTTTATTATATAGTACAAGAAAAGCAGGCAGCACCTATAAAATTTTTAAAGGATTACAATTTGTTAACATTCTTAACAAAAAGCTTAAAAATAGCTCTAGTCAAGAACAAAAAATAAGAATGGCCAATAATTTAATGTAGTAATCATTTTCTGTCTTTAACATTTTTAAAGCCTTATTAATTTGATTTTCAACTGTACTTACTGATATCTTTTTATATTCAGCAATCTCTTTAATACTCATATTTTCATAAAATCTAAGATTAAAGATATCAAGGCACTTTGGAGGTAAAATTTCATGTGCCTTTTCTCTGACATGCTCAGCTAACCGCTCTTTTGGAAATTCAGCAAATTCCTGTTCTTCTATCAATTGCAGAGACTCTTCTAATACTTCTAATTCAAAAGCTGTCAGTTTCTTATTTCTAAGATTTTTTGCGCATTGGTTTCGAACTGCCTGAAATAAATATGCAGTGTAATTTTGAATTTCAGTATCATTCATTCGCACCCAAAAATCAATAAATATTTCCTGAATAATATCTTCAGCTGATACTTTATCACGCAAAATATTAAAAGCAAAAGCATAAAGGGCTTTCCAGTTTTGATGGTAAATTTTATTGAAAACAGTTTTTTTGTTTAAAAAAGTATTTTGTTCTGCCTTCACTGCATTAGTTTTAGTTTGCTGCAAAGCTATATGGCCCTTATCTAACTTTACTATTTATCAATATGATCTTTTTATTAAATTTTTAATGAATAAAAAAACAGGCTTGATAACTTAAAAATGATCTTCATGAAGAGGTAAAATGGTATAATAATAAGTTCTATCGAATCTGTAAGCATAAAATATAGGTCTTTAAGTAATTTTAAAATTAAACTATTAATTTACAGAATGATGTTCATGAGTTTAAGGATTTAAAAGGCAAAGATAAAACTTAGCTTCGATGTGACAGGACCAAATATTTTTATCTTACTAAAAATTATAGCTTACTTTAAATCTGTTAAAAACATTATACCATATTACGTTCAGCAAGCCAATCATAAATTTCGGTTTGTGCACGTCTTGGTTCATCAATATTTAGAAGGTCTAATTCATTATTTCCTTCACTATTTATGATTCTTCTTTTTGTATTGTCTTCCAGTTGTAACTGGATAATTGTATTAATTTCGGCAATGTGTCTTTCATCATACAGCGGAAAAGCAACTTCTATTCTTCTGTTTAAATTTCGGCTTAACATATCTGCAGATGACAAATAGATTTTTTCCTCACCATTATTTGCAAATTTGTAAATTCTGGAATGTTCCAGGAACATATCTACAATCCTGTAGATTTTTATATTTTCACTTAAACCTTTAATTCCCGGCAATAAATTGCAGATTCCACGTACTATCAATGTCACTTCAACACCTGACCTGCTTGCTTCAATAAGCTTGTCGATAATATCTTTTTCATCCACTCCGTTTACTTTTAAAAATACAGCAGCTTTTCTGCCGGCTTTTTTATTTTCTATTTCAGTATCTATTAATTCCAGTAACTTTTCTTTCATATTAAAGCCTGCCGCCAGAATATCTTTTGGTGCTTCTGCTTTTTTCTTCGTTTTCAAAAAAGTAAAGATTTTTTTCAGATCATCTGTGTATTTTTTTTCTGAGGTAAAAAAACCAAAATCTGAATAAACATTCGCTGTACTTTCATTAAAATTTCCAGTTGACAAATAATTATAGCATTTTTTATTTCCGTATTTGTCTTTCATTGTTACCGTAGCAACTTTAGCATGAACCTTTAAATTCGGCATGCTTTGAATGATTTTTATTCCGGCATTTTTCATTTCGCGGGACCAGAATAAATTATTGTATTCATCAAAACGTGCTTTGACTTCTACAAAAACAGTTACTTTTTTACCATTTTTAGCGGCACTTATCAAAGCATTTGCAATTAACGACTGCGATGAAATCCGGTATAAAGTAATTTTTATCTCCAGAACGTTTCTGTTAATTGCCGCCTGATTAAAAAACTGCAGTACATAATAATAGGATTGATACGGAAAGTGCAATAATTGATTTTGTTTGTCAATAATTTCAAAAACCGACTTCTTGCTTTCAAAAGGCAAATGTTTGAGACCCGGATAATTTGCCCCCTGAAGATTTGGTTTAACCGGATTTGGAAACTTGAATAAATCATAAAAATTATGATGGCTTCCTCCTTTTATCATTTCATCTTTTTTAAGTCGAAAAGTTTTTTTACATACCGAAATTGTTTCAGAATCCATATTAGAATCATACAAAAACCTTGTGGATGAACCTCGTTTGCGTTCTTCAATTTTTGCTTCAATTTTTGCTATCAAATCTCCTGAGTTTTCATCTTCTATCAGATAATTTTCATCCCGGTTTAATTTTATGGCATTGCAGGCAACCACTTTTCCGGAAGGAAATATAAGGGATAGACAATTCTTTATTATAGTATCAATCGAAATAATGTAATGTGTATCTCCCTTACTTTGCAATTGTTTATACCGATCCAGTTTATCCGAAGGAATATTCAGATAAGCATAGTTATAGTTACCCGAAGTATCTTTTAATTTTACCAAAAAGTATAAACTGCGATTATTTAAGAAATACGTTTTAGGCTGGTTTATTGAAATATGAATGACCTGTATATAAGAGAGAATGATACTTTTAAAATAATATTCGATCTCCTGCCGATGCTCTTCTAAAAGTTCCTGATTTTCATAATATATAATCTTATTAGCAGCTAATTCAGGTAATATTGAACTATTCCAAATTGCTCCAAACCTATTTTGCTGGAGATTTACTTCAGTCAGAATTTTATCCAGTAACTCTCTATTCTTTTTTGAATTTTTAATCACCAGTTTTCTGATTTTAACCCTAAAAAATTCATCCAGGTTAGAAGAATAAATGGCTAAAAATTTAATTCGTTCATATAGTGAATTATTAGCGCCTTCTGCTTCATCTAAAATGCAGTTATTGAAAGAAAGCCATGATAATTCTGAAGGGATAAGATAGTTTTGCACGTTTAATAAGATACTACTACAAGAGAAATTGGTTAATACTTTTTATGAATAGATTTGTAAATTTCAGTATTATTTATTTTAAAATATAAATACAGACAAGCAGTTAACTATAATTTAATTTAATGGTAACATATTATAATCAGCTCAATAGCATAAAAGCTATTCTCTGAAGATTGTGCAATTATTTTAGAAGCGCCATAAAAATATTCGTATCTGAGGTCCGTTTTATTTTTATAAATTTACACTATGAAACAAGCCGAAAGCGTTAGCGATTTTTATAAACGGCTTCCTAGCCATGCACCAGCACTTGTACCCCTTAATAATGCAGGCATGGGACATATTAACATATTCAGCAGAGATAGCTGCGCGGTGGTAAGTCCTTACAGCCTCCGGGATTTTTATAAAGTTTCCCTAATTATTGGCAAGGGTAAAATCTATTATGCTGACAAATGGATACAAATCGACCGGCCAGCTCTACTTTTTTCCAATCCTGTCGTACCTTATTCCTGGGAGGCAGAGTCTGAGCAACAGTCAGGCTGGTATTGCTTGTTTAACGAAGATTTCATTCAGCATAGCGAGCGTCTGGGAAGCTTACAGGATTCGCCTTTATTCAAAATTGGCTGCAACCCGATATTCTTTCCTGATGCTATTCAATTGAAGGAACTTTCGTCTCTATACAGGAAGATGCAGGAAGAAATGCTCTCCACTTATCCACATAAGTATGATGTACTGCGTAGTTATCTGCATCTGATCATACATGAGGCCATGAAAAATAATCCTGCAACCAATTTTCACACCTACACTAATGCCTCATCAAGGGTTTGTTCTTTATTTTTGGAATTGCTCGAAAGACAGTTTCCAATTGATTCGCCTGGACTTGTGCTCAAACTGAAAGCCCCTGCCGATTATGCGGCTGCTTTATCGGTTCACATCAATCACCTTAATCGTGCGGTAAAGCAAGTAAGCGGCAAGACTACAACTGAGCATATCACTGCGCGCATTATAAAAGAGGCAAAGGCATTATTACAGCATAGTAACTGGAACATAGCCGATATTGCTTACAGCCTTGGCTTTGAATACCCTTCCTATTTTACTCTTTTTATAAAAAAGCATACAGGTCTGATACCCTCGCAGCTGAGGTAGTCTGTTTGAATATTATAACTATCAGTTTGATCATTATAAATTCTGCTGAGTTTGCTAATCTAAATTTGTTGAAACAAAATAAGATAAAAAATGAAATACAGAAAACTTGGAAAAACTGACGAACATCTATCTGCACTTGGCTTGGGATGCATGGGTATGAGCTTTGCTTACGGACCTACAGATGACAAAGAAAGTTTAGCTACGCTGGAAAAAGCCCTTGACCTGGGGATCAACTTTTGGGATACAGCCGATATGTACGCTAATGGTGCCAATGAAGAACTTATATCAAAGGTATTGGTACCCAACCGCGATAAGATATTTATCGCAACGAAATTCGGATTCCGTTTTAAAGATGGTATTGCAGGCCCCAGCAGTGCAGCCAATACCTACTTTGACGGTTCGCCTGCCTGGATGAAAGTTGCTGTTGAAAACAGCCTAAAACGTATGAAAATAGACACTATTGACCTATATTATGTACATCGTGTTGATCCAAATATTCCAATTGAGGAAACTGTTGGCGCAATGTCAGATTTGGTAAAAGAAGGAAAAGTACGTTATCTTGGCCTGAGTGAGGCCTCGCCAGCCTCAATCCGCAAAGCACACGCTGTACATCCAATTGCTGCCCTGCAAAGTGAGTATTCGTTACTAACCAGAGATGTTGAAACAGATATATTACAGACTACCCGTGAACTTGGAATCTCACTGGTGCCCTATTCTCCCTTAGCACGAGGTTTGGTTACTAATGTCCTTAATATCGACACTTTTGCCGATAATGATTTTAGAAGAACCTTACCGCGCTACCAACAGGAGAATATAAATAATAACAATATTCTAGTGAGCGAATTTGCAGCAATGGCCCTGAATAAAGAATGCACGCCGGCACAACTGGCCCTTGCATGGGTTTTGGCTCAGGGTGATGATATTATCCCAATACCCGGCACCAAAAAAAGAAAATACCTGCAAGAGAATGCAATGGCAGTTGACATCAATATAACAAATGAGGATCTGATGACAATTGAAAGACTCCTTAAGCAATATCCTATCATAGGAGATCGGTACAGTGAAGAAGCTATGAAAATGGTCAATCATTAAAATCACAAGGTTCTGATAGACAAGCCTCCAAAATCAAATGACTTTGCTGGCTTGTATTTTTTTGTGGCCCTAGATGTACTATTGGAGTAAAGTCCATTTAACAAGATTCTTTGTTTTCCTGACGCAATTCAATGTTTCAAAATTAAATAACGACAAAAGATTGCTGCAGTTAAAAAAATCAAAATTTTATGTTGGATTTAAAAATCGATGCCTTTTGAATTTCGTGATTGGTCTAATGATTTGCACAAAGAAAAGCTTGGCGTATCTTAACTTGTTTGACCGCAAAGATTACAGGATGGTCGTTAAGTTTGGAGTAAAAATAAAACCACTACTTTATTAAAATAGTGGTTTTGTAATGAATAAATAATGATGTATAAAATTATAAAGTAAATCTCCAAAATCTATATGTAATGTTTTAGAATAGGCTATTCGATTACTATTTTTTTGGTTATTTTAGTTGCATTTTGAGAAATCATCGCCAAATATATACCTCTGGCAAGTTTAGTTCTAATAAATTGATTAGTATTAGATTTAAGATTTTTTGTTTCGTATAATGGCTTGCCGTCTATTGAGTATATAGTAAGAGAATAATTTTCGTCTGATTGTGAAGCAAAATAAATATTAAACTCTCCACCCTTTGATGGATTAGGATATACCTGGACATTAGTATCTATTTGAATATTATCTATTGTAATATTTTTCTCATCTGCACTTTTTGAAATATTTCCTATTTTATTGAATTTGAATAATTGACATGAAGTCCCGTAATAGTCCCAAAGTTGAAGATTTACTGTGCCATCCATATTACAATTAGAAATGCCCCAGCCTTTTGATGTATTTATGGCTGATTTTATGCTGTAATAACCATTACCTACATCGGTTACTAACCATTTTTGAGCATCATTACTATAATTATCCCAAAGTCTTATCGATTTTCCATTTGTCGGATCTGCGCTATCAAGATCAATTACACGTCCTGTAGAACTTGCATTTGATTTAAAACGCCAATAGCCATTTCCGGCATCAATAGCAATCCATTGTTGTGCTGTTGACCCTGATCTATCCCAAGGACGGATTACAGTTCCATTTGCATTAGTCCCATACTTAAGATCTATTACTTTACTTGAATTTGTTTTAAATTCAATTTCATAAACACCATTGTTTACTATTGAAGTACTACTACAGATTTGTGATGGTATATTGCTATTTGTATATGCAGAGAACCACTGCTTAACTGGTGCACCACAAGACTCCCAATCGTTATTGAAAGCAGTTGTAACATTAAAATAATTTTAGGTCTAATCTGCGATCCAGTTACCATGAAAACCTAATGGTACGTGATGATCAAGTTTGATGCGTGCCAATGGGGCTCCATCAAAATCATCGGCGGCAAGAATGACCATTTCACTAGCATTTCTTGCGGGATCGTACCATACCTGTAAAACATACCCGTCATCCTCCACTGTTGCTCCTTTTTTTGGAACAAAAATAGGTTCTCCTGGAAGCATATCATAATCTGGGTTCAGATATTGGAAGTAGCTTGCGCCTGTTAAATAATCATATTTGATGGTACAATTGAATCCTTTGGAATCTCCCCGGCGGTTATTCACGCCTGCCATATAGCCATATCTGTGTTTTCTACCGTAGAAAAGTTCATTTGGTCGTACAAATTCTGCGCTGAAATCACCCAAGCGATCGTGGGTAATATTCCCCGTTTTAAGATCAATAACAATTCTCCACAATTCAGGATCTGAAAAGGGTGAAGGTTCATCAACCAGTGGAAATGGAAAGAAATTCTCAGGACGAATTCCAGGTCTAATATTGATTAGGTTTTGCACAGTTGCATCTACAATAATCTTATCGTCAATTTGATAAGAATTCAAATAATGTCCAACAGTATAAGGACCAATATCAAACCATCTGGTTTGTCCAGTCTTGCGGTGTATCAGCAGTACTTTCCCATTGACTGCTTTATCGTCAAATAACCAAGCACTTTTCCCTTTTGGAACATAATCTTTTGAACGTGGGAAGAAGCTAATCGGTCCAAAAAAGAAAACACAAAAATCTTCTGTAAATGTAAAATCGTGACACCATGGTGTTATGGGCATAGCAGTTTTTTGCCTACAAACGATCTCTCCTTGCTGATTTGTTGAAAAATATTCTAGTTCCTTACGCTCATTGTCTAGTGAGAAAAAAAGAGTTTCCCCGGTTTTATGATCCTGGTGAGAGTGGGCTGTAATCATACCCTTAAATTGACCTCCAAAATCAAATTTGCCCAGAGTATCTAGATTATGCGCATCTATTTCATAGTAGAATGAGTCTACTTCATGCATAGTAAGCACTTTTCCAGCCAATTTTATAACGTTGATCCCAGCTACGGATTTAATCAATGGTGCTCCCTCAGGTAACTCCGGTTGTGGTTGACCACTTCCTCCCAAAATACCGTTATATAATGCGTGTCCTACAGATCTTTCTACTTTTAGTCCATCGGTTTCCACCAAACGGTTGGCATAGCTTGCTTTACCGTCACGTAGAAAAAATGCATGTACCATTCCGTCTCCGTCAAACCAGTGAAACTGATCTGGATTCATTGGTTTAAAATGTTGGTTACCGCCTGTACGATATAAGGCACCATTCAATTCACGAGGTATTTCGCCCTCAACATGTACATTTTCGATTTGAAACTCATTAACAAGTGGCTCATACGGTCCTTGTAAAAACGGATTTTTATTTGTCCACATAATATTCGTTGTTTATATATTAAATTTTATTAGTTAAAAAGGATATTTTCTATGTTCGTACTGAACTGTAATTACTTGTAAGGTGGTAAATTCAGCCACTACTTCATCTGCGTTGAATTTGGTTAGGCCTGAACTTTTTTCTCCACCAAATACGATTTGTGGTTCGTCATTAACCGATTGGTCGTTAATATGCACCATTCCTGTTTCTATCTGCTGAGCAATCCTTACGCCTTTATCCAAATCTTTGGTGTGTAAAGCCCCACTCAATCCATAAATGGAATCATTGGCCATTTGAATAGCTTCCTCATCATCCTTAAAAGGAATAAGAACAGCTACAGGCCCAAAAATCTCATCGCATGCAATGGGCATTTTATTGGTGGCATTTGTAATAACTGTAGGAGCTATCACATTTCCTTCTGCTGTTCCTCCTAAAGCAAGTATGGCTCCTGCTTTTATGCTTTCATCAATGTTTTTGAGGATACGATCCACTTGTCTTTTTTCAATAAGTGGCCCAACAATTACATCGGGGTCGGCAGGGTTTCCATATTTTAGTGTAGCAATCTTTGCTATAAACTTTTCAGCAAATTCCTGATAAATATTTTCGTGGATAAGGATGCGGTTGATTGCCATACAAATCTGTCCTTGGTGCAAGAATTTTCCAAAAGCAGCAGAGTTAACGGCGTAGTCTATGTCGGCATCTTCACGAACTATGAAAGCATTGTCACCACCCATTTCAAGTACTGCTTTTTTGAGAAGTCGTCCACATTTTTCGCCTATCATACTTCCTACACGTGTAGAGCCGGTAAAAGAGATGAGCCTTGGTATAGGATTTTCCACAAAGGCATCTCCAGTCTCTTCATTACTTCCCATTACAACATTAAACACACCTTTTGGGATGCCAGCTTCTTCAAACAATTTACCCATAAACGATCCGCCAGTAATTGGTGTTTGCGGTGCCGGTTTCAATACCACTGTATTACCTACTGCCAGTGCATAAATCACAGAGCGCAGGGATAGGTAAAAAGGAAGGTTCCAAGGACTGATAACTCCAATTACACCTAGCGGTTTGCGATAAACCCTTGCTTCTTTGCCTGCTACAGAACTTTGCGAGATATAGCCTTGTAAACGTGCTGGCATGCCTATGGCAAATTTGAAACCTTCTATTGCAGCATCAAACTCTATTTTTGCTTTTAACAATGTACTTCCACTTTCCATTACTAACAGGTCAATAAATTCCTGTTTGCGGACTGTAAACAATTCCAATGCCTTACTCATAATATCACGTCTTTCTGTAAAATTAGACACAGCCCAGTTTTTTGAAGCCAGTTTTGCAGCTTGATATGCAGCATCAACGTCTTGCTCATCAGCACTAATAAATTCTAATATTAGCTCACCCGTATATGGATTATAATCAGCTATTTTAGAAGTCTTAGAACTACCTTCCCCCCATTCACCGCCAATAAACTGAAGGTGAAAATTTTCATATTTTTTCATATTTTTTTGATTAAAGATTATGTAATTAAGTAGTTTTGACTAGGTACTTTTACTTCTCACTTTCATCTACAAAAGTAGGATCAAGGTTTCGGAAATAGCATGCATTTGTTGCTAACAGATATGTACTTTTGGGAAATTATTATAGTACTGGAATTGGTCACAATAATTTCAAAATCTGAGATAGGAATAATTTTAATCTATGCCGTTGTCCTGTTATTTATGTTTTTTGGTAAAAAAGCTTGGGCTCTACGTATGAAAAACCGAATACCAGAACGCCAGATAATACAGTAAAACAAAATCTTTCCAATGTCATTTTTAGATCAAGTGTTTCTTCATAGCAAGACTGCAATAACACAAACAAAGTGATATAAAATGTAGCAACAGCATAATTTCTACGCAAATAGAAAACAAACATTCCATTGACTATCACTATTAAACAAAAAAGGAAAGACTTGGGCAGTTGAATGCTAAAAATAAGATAGGCAATAATACATCCTAAAAGAGTGCCGCCAATCCTGCTTAAAATTCTTTTATGGGTAACTTGTAAAGATATTCTGGATAAAACAACAATACTAAATGGAATCCAATAACTATGCTTTAAACTAGAATACTCTGATATATAAATACCTATCAGCAACATTACTGCCAACCTGATACTATAAAATATTTCTTCATTATTCAACTTCAATGAATGCGTACTTTTTGATTGGTTAGTTGTAATGCTAGAATTGGGGAAAGTTCTTTGTGGTTTTCTTGTTTTTTTATAAAGGAGCAGGAATAATGCAAAGAAAAGTTGGCATAAGCTACCTATCACGCAGCCGATAAAAGTAAATGAAACATATTCAATCTCATTCTTTCCTGATGATAAGACAAAGAAAAATATCAATGAAGCAGGAATGATTAAATCTCCTGCGTTTTTTGGAAAAAACCTAAAGCAGTAAGTGATATTGAATGCCAACCATATTATAGATAAAACAAGGATAGTGATATGATATTGTGCTAGAAATGCCACTATACACAAACATAAAATGAGGGTAGAAAATTTAAAGGAAGTTAGAAACCTGATCCTGTTACTTCCTGTTAAATAAATTCCTCCAATACTCTGTGCTGCAATTATTAAAATAATATGCTCCCGTTTAAAAGGCCCATAATAAGCATCAATAAAGCAAAACGAAATTAAAATTGCCAGTGTAGACAGAAGCGCATTTTCTAAAGAATCTATTTTTTTTATACTCAACCACAATGATCCCATAATTTCTTTTGTAATATAAATAGTTTTAACGCCTTGCTGAATTCAGTAGCAAAAATACCTTAATCGATTGTTGTAAAAGATGTACAAAATGCCAATTAATATGTACTTTTGGGAATATTTTTTTTTTAAATGTGTTCATGGATAATTTTTTCAAAGATCAATTGTTTATAGCCAAGCTGGATAGCGAATCAGTAGTTCAGTGGTATGAATCTGGTTATTACTATATTCTCTGGTTAGAAAAAGGAAGTGTAATTGTAAAATTTAATAATAATACTGAGCATTTGGTTGGTAATAAATTCTTGCTAATTCCTCCTGGTAATACTCTGGAAATAGAGCTTATGGAAGATTCAATTGCTTATTGCATTGGATTTTCAATTGAGTTTCTGCGTGTAGAAGCAAAGGAATACGCCAGTGATGTTTTTACACTTTTCATCAATCATTCTGGTGGTTTGCAATTGGAGATAGACAAAAATTATTTTCGACACGCAAAAGTCATAACCTTAATGTTGCTTCGGGAATTAAAACTCGAGCAGCCTTCTTTTCAGATTCTTCAGGCTTACATGAAAGTCATTTTGCTAACACTTATCCGTTATAGAAAACTTCATCTTACAGCTCCGGATATAAATATAGGACGAATCCATGATTTTTTTATGTTGATTTATAAGTTTTCTCTAACAAAAAAAAGGGTTTCCTTTTATGCTTCAGAGCTGAACCTATCCTCCAAAAGATTAAATCAAATACTTAATTCATATTCTCTTAAGAGTGCATCATACTACATTCAGGAAAATGTATTTATGGAAGCTAAAAGGTTGCTTATCAGTGGTAAATTTTCTATAAAAGAAGTTGGAGAAAAATTAGGTTTTGAAGATTGTGCGTATTTTAGTCGTTGTTTTAAAAAGTGGGCTGGGATTTCTCCTGACAAATACAGACTAGAATATATTTCAAAAATGGGAAATTATTCAGTATAAATAATATTTTTGGTTCTGTCCCATCTGTCAGAATCAAATATAAGAATTTAGGTAATTTTAAAGTTAGTCCGCCAATGTACAGAATGATTTAAACATAGATATTCCTGGTCTAACCATCTGATTCTTTCTTACCATATGTACAACTTCAATTCCGCTCAATGTTCGTCTGGCCGATTCAAAACTTTTAAAACCTAATCCATTTTGTATTCGCCACTTGATAAAAAGATGATCCTGTTCCACAATATTGTTGAGATATTTACACTGCCGGATTTTAATCTTTGAAAACGACCGCTTGTTATAGACTTTGATAGCGACAGTATTAGAACCGCTTTTATCAATGTTTATTACTCTTGGTTTGTAGTTATTACTAATTGCTTTAATTAAAAAAGACTGAGCGCTCATTCTTTGTCTTTTTCTGGTCAAAAGAAAGTCAACCGTATTACCTAATTTATCAACCGCCCTATATAAATAACACCAAATACCTTTTACTTTGATATAGGTTTCATCCAATCTCCATCTTGCCCTCACTTTGCCCTTTTTCTTCTTCATCTCTGACTCAAGCAAAGGTGTAAATTTATAAACCCAGCGTTGGATAGTGGCATGATCCGTAATAATTCCCCTAATCTTCATTATTTCTTCAATGTCACGGTAACTAAGGGTAAATCTTAATTTAAAATACACTGCCTGAAGAATGATATATTTTGGATAATAACCTTTAGTATTCATTTAGTATTCATTTTTTGATGGGTTTAAAATTATAAAGATAAAGTTATTCCCAAATGCGACAGAACCTCTTCAAAGATCTGTCGGTTATATATTAGTATTTTACAATTTGTTCTGTCCATGTCGGGGGATTAATGTAGAATCTGCCATTGGCATATTCTACAGGCTCAATTCCCATCTGAGGAAACTTCTCCCAGGGCTCAAAACTCTGGCTGTAGGGATAAGGCCTTTTTTCATCCATAAAATAATGACATGAAGTCCATAAAGTCCCGTCGGGTCCTTCAAAAAGGGCATTGTGTCCGGTTTCCTGATAAGGGTCCTGGGTATCTGTAAATTGCAGGTGATCGTAACCTCCGCTTACTGCCATCTCTGGGCGGTACCCTCTTTTTCGGGTACCAAATATAGGTTCCTGGGAAACCAGTTCCCAAGGTCCCATTGGTGACTTTGATTTTAATAATCCTACTTCGTACCCGCGTGTCCACGTGGAAAAAAACATAAAATAAGTTCCTTCCTTTTTAATCACATAAGGCCCTTCAATTCCGCCGATCATCCAATCGGGATAATCTGGCTGTTTTTTATCCAGGAACTTCTCAATGGGTGTGGTTAACCTGCCTGATTTTAAATCAATTTTTGCCTGAAAAAGTCCGTTGCCGCTGCAGTACAGATAGGTCTCTCCATTATCATCTTCAAAGAGCGTGGAATCGTTATTGTATTGGTTGGTCAGAGGTCCGTTCACCAATTTATACGGACCTGTAATTTTATCCGATGAGAAAAGCCAGATACTGTGTGTGCTCATCCCTTTTGGATCTTCCTTGGTCACCTTGCCACTGTTTACTGTCAGGTAGTATTTATTCTGGATCAAATGGATTTCAGGTGCCCAGAAACGGCCATTGTAAGGGCAGTCCTTGGGCAGTTTGGCAGCATCAATGAGATAGGAATGAAATTTCCAGTTTATCAAATCATCGGAAACCAAAAGCTTTACACCGGGATTAGGACCTGTCCATACAGGATTCGATGTGCCGGTTGCATACCATTTGCCATCTGATTTTACAATCATATAATCACGCATGGAAAGAACAGAATCCCGGGTCATGGGATTGGTATATTTAAATACTTTTGACGCTGTACCTGTTTTAATTTCTTTGCCGGCAACACCCTTTTGGGCAAAACTGGCAGTAGAAAAAATGAAAATAAATAAAAAAAGCGGATTTCTCATAATGTTTTATTAATCTTTAAAACTCTTTAATTGATGAGGCGGTTTTCAAAAAAATATCCACTATTTTGCATTATGCTGAATTGGGACTGCGCCAAAATAACTGGTATGGCTATTATCGGGATTCACTACAATTTTCTCCAGCACTATCTCGGGATCAATCATAAAAATCTTTAAGGTATGAATGCCCGGCTGCTCTGCATCAAGTTCAATATCCAGCCATCTCAGATTATCAAAAACCTCATTTCGCCGCAGTTTTCCATTGCCTATAAAATCAATATCACTGCTGAGGGCCGGAAGCGGTTTTAAAACTTTTGAATGCGCTAAATTCGAAGAGGTATATTCACCAAAAGTATCCACCAGGCCTTTTCGGGCATCTATGATTTGCGGGGTTTGATTGTCCAGAGATACTGCTATTCGCAGTCCCCTTTCAGGACTTATATCCTGAACAGGGAGAATGCCCAGACAGAATTTGGCTTTCCCTTTTTTGGAAAGGAACACTTTATACTCCAATCTGGGAGCTGATTCAATAGCAGCGCTTGGTGCTGTTACAAGATCAATTCCCATACAGGCCTCAGACCTGCCTAAATCCGGCAGGACTACCCATTTAGCATTATCACCCGGTATATTGGTATTGTATTTATCAGAAGGTATGGAAAACTCACCGGTTAAACTTCCAAAATAGGGCTCATTAATTTTTGGCATCGCGGCTTTTACCGCTGTAATATGCACCGGCACTATTTTTTTTCCTTGCCTGATTTCAATTACAGCCTCTGAGGTTCCATCAGCCAAAATATCCCAATCTATATTTACTTCAATACGGCTTTCTTTTTCAATAAGGCCCTTATCCTGGCTTAATTTGACCCATGGCTTATCTGCTTTAGCTTCAAATTCAAAAGTTCCCATACCGCGGTTGAACACATCAATATAATAACCTGGTTTAGCCAGCCCGTCAAATAAGGGCAACGCTGCTTTTTGGGATGCATCCGGCCATGACAGTTCAATGCCTTCCAGGGCTACTCCCATTGAAGGCTCAGGCAATGGCTTTATTTCTTTCATCTCAGGAAGTGTGTTGGCTTTGGGCATTGACCACATTTTATACCCTATATGAATATCACTCATCATGTTTTTCCACTTCCCCTCTGCTATGGAGTCGTTATAAAAATCGCTCAGTTTCTGATCCTGTTCAAAGAGCTCACGAGCCCTTTTGTAATAATCATTTGCACTTATCCTTCCCTGTTTTACATAAAGTATATTTTTATCGGCTGTCAGATAAATTTCAGCCACTCCGGCAGAAGCCTTTACAGGGTATAAAACCATTTGATAGTAGGCATCGCGAGCCTCTAAAGGTATTTTTGACTGAAGCGATTCTGCTTTTTCCACCAAATCCTTCCATAGCTGCAATATGCGGTCCGATTCGTGGTGATTGACAATGCTGAAAATATTGGGCACCTGCGCCTCGGGCTTTCGCCAAAGATTGTATTTAGCATATTTAGATACAATATCGGCAACCTGACCGGCATGCTCTTTTCCAAATATTCTCCCTGCCCAATCCACAGTATAATCCATTGTCTTCTCAGCCGGAATTGCATCGGGGTTCCATGCAAAACGCATAATAAAATCAATGGGAAGCTCTTTGGGCTTAAGATCCCCTACATTTACAATCCATATCCTGTCCAAACCAGACTCGTATGCTAAATGAAACTGCTGCTGTAATTTTGGGATCGTTGTGGTGTTGATCCAGCGGTCGTTCCAGGGTCCTCCGTTCATATCAATGTGATAATAGAGCCCTGCCCCTCCTTTTCTGTTCTTTTCCTTCTCGGGCATCGTGCGGCGGATATATCCCCAGTTGTTGTCACAAAACAAAAGCGTAACATCATCAGGCACTGTTAATCCCGCATCGTAATAGCGCTGCACTTCAGTAAATATGGCCCATAGCTGGGGATGGTTCGCTGGATTGTCCTTATATACTTTCTCCATGATTTCCCGCTGTCCCTTAACAACATTCTGTAGTGTTTTTATATTTTCTAGATCATCGCCTTCTCCCATTGCTACATCACCCTCACCGCGCATCCCGATGGTAATGAGGTTATCGAAATTTTTATTGCGCTGCAGTCCTTCCAGGAAAAACTGATCGATATTTTTTTTATTGGTGGCGTAATTCCATTCCCCTATCTGTTCTTTCCTGTTGGTATATTCTTTTTGTGAACGCATCATGGGTTCATGGTGTGATGTTCCCATCACTATTCCATATTCATCGGCAATTACAGGGTTAAGAGGATCATCCTCATTAAAGGATTTGCCCCACATGGCAGGCCATAAATAATTGGCTTTTAGACGCAGCAGCAATTCGAAAATAGTAGCATACATTTTTGAATTGATTCCGCCATACCCATTTCTTGCCCACTGCCCAAATGAAGGTTCCTCATCATTAATGAATATACCACGGTATTTTACTTTTGGAGAATCCTGAATGTATCTGCCATATTTTACATAAAGCGCTGTTGCTTTTTTTATGGGAACATCGGCCCAGAAATACCATGGAGAAACACCTATTTTTTCCGAAATATCATATATACCATAAATAGTTCCCCGCTTATCACTGCCCGCAACCACCAGCTGTCCGTCTATTTTCTGGATTAAAAAGGATTCCCACTTTCCCTTGATAGAGGAGACATCCAATTTTTTTGTTGCAATTAATTGATCGATTATGCTGCTTTTCCCTATCGTTCCTATAACAATGCTGTTTTTTGCCGGCTTGGTATTTTCAAAAACCCTTGAAGCTGTTCCAGTTACCTTTCGAATGTCATCGGCAAGATCTTTAGTTGCGCGATTCACTCCTTTCCAATCATTCGGGTCTATGTAAATTGAGGCGGAACTGCCATTTGAGGCTATTGTAAAGGCCTTGGGCTGGAATTCATTTACAACATAGGTTGGTGGTGTCTCCCATTCTTTTTTTTCAATTGACTGCCCCTGTGTATTAGCTATAAGAAAGAAAAAAAATACAGATAAATTGTAATATTTTAATTTGAATTGCATCATGAATATTATTTATTGCTTATTAATGTTCTAGTATTGTAAATCGTTAATTAAGCAAGGAGCTACATCAAAATTTAGTTAAGAATAATAAGTGTATTTATTACAAATATAAATAAAAATACAACACACACAATCGGTTGCATAAATTATTTTGATAGTTGAGTATTCTTTAAAGCTTCACTTACTGTTAAGTAAACAAATATATAACAGGCTTTAAAATGAAATCAATACAAAAGTTAAAGAACTTTTTAACCAAAAATAGTTAATCTCTTTTCGTTGGGAATTAAGTAAAAATTATCAGATTGCGTTTAATAGTAATACAATAAACTATATACATTGTAAATTTCATTCACACCTCTTTTCTTTCCATTCCTACAGAAAGTCTTCCACTCACAACATATTTTTCATTTGCCTCTTACTCAAAAACTAATTTTATTTCAGAAAACAAAACCTAGCGCTAGAAAGTATATTTGCCCGGAAGTAGTCAGTCCGTTGATCGTTTTGTGAGGGCTTCATTTTATACGAAAAACTTAATAGAAGGAAACATCAAAGAAAATGAAGCATTAGCAGGTGTTTTGAGCATTATGCGCAATGCTGCACAACCATTTGTTAATAATAGTGCAGATGAAGAAGATCCAAACACCAGTATCACTCAGTATACAACTCTTAGTGACCAGGAAAAAGGTGTCTTTTATTTCGCTGCTTCCCGAAGTCCATTTGTTGTATGGATAGATCTAAATAAGATTTCATTTTCCCAAAATGCTTCGGAAAATAAAATGGGACTTACATTAGAATTTGAAGAAAATGGATCTTCAATTAAAGGACATCCATTTGCATCTGGTAATGCAATAGATTATTTAGTAGAAAAAAAGACTTTCTCGTTTTTAGAAGCCAATATGGAATCAGTTTCGGCTTAAGTTTGTAATCAATAACAGGATTATCCAATTGTGCTTGTTTATTATAGATTGAACGTAATTAGTAAGCATGATTGGATAATTATTAGGGAAGTTGCAATTAGTGAGATTTTGGAAGTAT
Organism: Flavobacterium salmonis; assembly: GCF_903819435.1. GTDB lineage: Bacteria > Bacteroidota > Bacteroidia > Flavobacteriales > Flavobacteriaceae > Flavobacterium > Flavobacterium chungangense. The sequence continues at coordinate 31,573 of NZ_CAIJDP010000082.1, forward strand.
CAACACTCTAAAAGCCACGATACATGCTGTAAAGTTGACCGCTGTGGTAACGGCTAAAAAACAAGAATAATTCAGCATAAATAAATGATAGTAGTCAATAACTTATGATAGAGATGCTATTTTTCTTCCTGATGGCGCAAAGCATCAAAAATCACGCGAAGGGATTCGCTCGGTAGCAGGGGGACAATTTATTACTGCTAAAAGGTAATCACAAAGTGACTTTTAGTAAAAAACATAAAGATATCATAGGCAACTTTACCATTTTAAAACAATCTTGTCCTTGTATAAGGTATTTCAAAATCTTCCTTTCTTAGGGGGATTTTTTTATTTGGAATAATTATCCGGAATCAAAATTCATTTATAATATTCTATTTACAGCAGAAAATCTTCTACTCACGACAGAAAAACCTTCATTAACGACATCTTTTTAATTTGTTTTATTTTCAATCATTAATTTCATTTCAGAAAATAAAATCTAGAGTTAGAATGCGTTTTCAAGATTAAACCAAAGAAAACACATTCTAAATGCCAATATTATAGAAATCAAAATTTTTTATTTTTTAACATAAAATTTATACAAAATGGGACAGTACAAAAGTCGTCAGGAATTTTTAAAAAACAATCCAAGATCAATTGCATTCGCCGCATTGGCTGAAGCAACAAAAATGCAAGACAAGATTACCAATCAAGCGATTAAACTTAGTCCAAATCAACTAGAAGGAAAGGAGGTTATAATCATCGGGTCTGGTGTTGGGGGACTTACCACCGCGTATGAATTACTCGCTCAAGAGTCTGGTGCAAAAGTAACCATTCTGGAAGCATCTCATAAAACGGGAGGACGCTGCATGAGCCTACGCACAGGGGATACACTCATCGAAGATGCAAACAGTGATTTGTTCGATTCGAAACCTGGAAAACCACAAGTTGTTCGATTTAAACGCCCAGTGGGAGACTCAGAACCTTACCTTAATGCAGGTCCTGGTCGTATTCCAAGCAGTCACAAACGACTCCTTTCTTACTTAAAACGTTTTTCGGTCGATGTTGAAATATATGTGATGAATTCTGAATCGAATTTGGTTCAAAAAAACAAAATTTTTGGAGGTAAACCTATGGTTTATCGTCGTTTGGATCATAATACAAGAGGTTGGTTGGCGCACATGGTATACCAAAATGCGGAAGAATTACTTCGCAATTCAAAAGTGGGAATTAGTGAAAGTAATCTTAAAACACGCGTTAAAGAATTACAAAGTTTGATGATCAGTTTCGGTGAGCTTGATGTAGATGGGACCTATAGCGCAACGGCTGGATCACCTGGCTTCGAAGATGGAAAAACACGCGCTGGATATGAAGTATTACCTGGTGTTGCGGCTGGAATTGTAGCCGATGTTTTGAGTTTTAATAAATTGCTCGAATCAAAATTTTGGGAAGGCACGAAATTCTATCAACCTACAGATTTTCTTTGGCAACCTACTTTATTTCAACCCGTTGGAGGAATGGATCAGGTGCAACACGCTTTTGCTCAACAAGTGGCAGCTTTGGGCGGAAACATTCTTTTGAATAGTCCTGTAAAAAAAATAAAATGGGACTCAACTAAAGAGAAGTACATCATTTCGGTTGGACAAGTTGGAACAGAAGAACCGATCTATTACGAAGCTGATTATTGTGTTTGCAACCTTGCGATGCCTTTTTTGAAAAACATTCTAGATTCTGATCTCCTAAAATCGGGACTTGAACCTGAATTTAAAGATGCATTAAAAGCCGTTTTTGTAGCACAATTTGAACCAACACAAGCTCCAGGTTATAAACTGCGAGAAGACGGATACGTTCCGCGTTTTTTAGCCTGTACCTCTAAAGTGGGTTGGCAAGCAAATCGATCTTTATGGCAAGGAAGCCCAATAAATCTCAAGACAATGGCAGTTGAAAAATCCGAAGTGGGAGTTGTGCCTATTTTTGGAGGAATCTCTTGGACAGACAATGAAATTCAACAAATTTGGTATCCATCTACGGCGTATCAAGACGAAAAAGGCGTGCTCACAGGCGCTTATAATTTTGATAAAGTAGCACACGATTGGGGAAAATTACCCGTTGAAGAGCGACTTACCAAAGCACGAAATGATGCCAGTAAATTCGGTAAGAAATTTGCCGAAGGCTTGGAAGATGGCGTTGCCATAGCTTGGCAAAATATGCCAAATATTAAGGGTGGCTGGGCATATTGGCAAGCTGTTGGAGATACGAACTACTCAACGAAACAATTTAACGCTATTGCACAAGGATCTGGAATTGTAGATCCGAAAACAAAAAATGCAAGCAATGCTAACTTTTTTATTGTTGGTGATCAAATTTCCTCCCTTCCTGGTTGGCAAGAAGGCGCTATTGCAGCTGCATTAAATGCAATTTCGAGAATGGCAAAACCAGAGGTTAAAATACAGCAATTGAAAAATTTACCAGACACTCGTTTGATGGTGGAAGGTATCTAAATCAATTAAATAGAAATGTATGGAACGACGTGGAAGGTATTCTGCGTCGCTTTTTTTATTATACTGTTTGATTCGAAATTATTACTCTAAACAACAACCTGCTAACTCATTCATGAAATTTGATACACCTTTTACTTTGATATAAGTCTCATCCAATCTCCAGCTTGTCCACACTCTAACCTTTCTCTTCTTGATCTCCGACTCAATGAAAGGTGTAAACTTATAAACCCAGCGCTGAATGGTAGCATGATCAACATGAACTCCTCGCATTTTCATGATCTCTTCAACATCCCGGTAACTATAGGGGTAAATCTTAATTTAAAATACACTGCTTGAAGAGTAATAGATTTTGGATAGCTATGACCTTTAGTATTCATCTTTTGACCGGTTTAAAATTCTAAAGATAAAAGCTATTAAAAGATGTGACAGAACCGTTTTTTTTTCGATCTTACCTAATAATTACTTTGTAAAAAGGAGTTCCATTATCTTAGTATAAATCTCCGTATTTTGATAAACACCTATGAAATTTTGAGCCCCTGGACCGTAAGCAAAAACCGGAACCGGAACTGCAGTGTGATCGTTTGTACTAAAACTTCCATGTACATATCCTTTTTCTATATTTCCATCAATTAAAGAAAGTCCTCCTGTTTCGTGGTCAGCTGTAACAATCAAAAGTGTTTCCGGATTCTTATCTACAAATTCCATTGCCAGTCCAACCAATTTATCAAAATCCAGCATTTCGCGCACCACATATTCGACATTATTCTGATGGCCACCGTAATCGATTTGTGCTCCTTCAGCCATTATGAAAAACGGATTCTTTGACTGTAAAAAGGTATTTGTTGCTTTAGCCAAAGAATTGGTTAAAAACGCACCTCTCCCCGCTTTCATAGAAACTACTGAAGCATCGTCTAAAATTATAAATCGGTTGCTTTTGATAGTATCCAGACTGCTGAATTTATCTGAAAAAGTATATCCTTTTTCCATTAATACCTTAGATAAATCTTTGCCATCTTTTCTGGAATTAAATTCTTTTGGTCCTCCTCCAATTAAAATATCTGAAGGATTGGATAAAAAATCGTGAGCTATAGGTTCACTATAACTTCTTTCAGGTTGATGAGCATAAAAAGCAGCCGGTGTAGCATCTGTAATATTTCCTGCAGAAATAATAGCCGTTTTATAGTTTTTCTTAGCCAATTGTTGCGAGATTAATTCCAGAGGTTTTCCGCTTTCATCAACACTAATAAATCTGTTATTGGTCTTATGCCCAGTTGCCATTGCTGTTGCTCCGGCAGCTGAATCTGTGATATAACTATCTGAAGATTTAGTTATAGAAAGTCCCTGAGTTGGAATATTAAACAAACTTAATTGACCTTTATTAGCCGTGTAACCAGCATAAATCTGAGTCAATCCCATTCCGTCACCAATTAATAGAATTACATTCTTAGGCTTCTTTTTAGAAAATGCCACTCCATTCTTAGGAACATATGCCTGATGAAACTCGTTATTTTGATAAAACGTTGTGTTGATGTTTTTAATGAATTGTGTCAAAGTCGGAACATTATCCGTGGCAATATAATCGACATTTAAATTCATCAAAGTCATCCAGGTATTCACATTATCCTGTGTACCCCAAAACCTGATTTTTTTATTTTGATCGTGCACCTTCTTAATGATCGCTTGCACTTTCTCAGCATCTGACTGTGTCATTACACCTTTACCATTCCAAATCGTGATTTCCTTTAAATCTTCACTAATCATTTCGACACGTGACAATTGTTCCGGAGAATAATTTTCGTTCAGTCTTCCATCAAAATAAATAAATTCAGGATACTCTTTCCAATTTGCAAGAGAAGGCCTGTTACCTGAAATAACTACTTTTAGATTTTTATTCGAAATCAAATCCGGATATAACTTAAGCTGCTGAACGATTAATTTTAAAGTCGGTTCTGCTTCTGTTTTAATGTCAATCATTAAAATTAAAGGCTTACTACTTTGATATGCCTTTCCTTCTAAATTTTTTAGTTTATTTGATAAAGGATACAAATACAAACTTCTAAGTGTATTATAAGCTGTAATCTCTTTTGAAGTATGGGCAACTGCTAAGTCGTCGTTTACTAAAAAAACATCAGCCTCGATAACACCGGCTTCATTAGAATAAGCTTCGTAAAAAGGTAGTTTACCTGCATAATCATTATGGGAATGAATATTGGCAGAACTGTATTGCTGTGCTTGTGCAAACAGGACGAAATGTATGCAAAAAAGGGTTATTATTTTTTTCATTGAAAATTGATTTTATAAATCTCTAAAGCCATAGGTAACTTTATGACGAAAGTAACTTGTTGTGGTTACATTATTTTTATGAATGCAATAAGGTTGTATTATTAAATACAAACCAGCCTTTTCTAATAAAGACTGGTTTATTTTATATAAAGTCATTTGCCGTTTTTTTTTACAACTGCAAGCACCACAAAAGGCTTGCAGCGTAAAAAAACAAAACAAACTAACTGAAACTACAACTTACCAACCTTTATTTTGAGTAAGAACACCTTTACTCACCGCAATTTCATCTGGCGGTATTGGCCAAACGTGATGGATGGCAGGATTAAAATTACGGGCAGGATAAATAACAGCTCCATTATAATGATGCAAAGGTTTTGCATAGGTAGCCTGAGCATCTCCCCAACGTACTAAATCAAAATGGCGATCTGTCCATTCTCCCGCTAATTCGCAGCGCCTTTCTCTTTTTAAATCTGTTAATGTTGCTCCTGAAATACTCGTTAAACCGGCACGGTTTCTAATAAGGTTAATTTCGGTATCGGCACTTAAACCTTTCATCAATTTGGCTTCTGCCAACATCAAAATCACGTCAGCATAACGTAAAAGAGGTACATTCAGTGCTGTTGAAGGCTTGTCACCGTTTGCATTTACATAACGAATATCAATTCCACCCGAAGTTGTTTTTGGATAACCGAACGGCTCCATATACTTTTTGAACTGATATCCCGTTCTGTTACTGGAACTTACAATGTGTTTTCCCTCGTTAAAAGTTACTAATTCACCAAAATACATAAAGGTATCTCCTTTTTGTAAAATTGTAGCGCTGCGTCTTTTATCTGTTGGATCATAAGTATCGAATAATTCTTTGGTAGGATAAAAATTTCCCCAACCGTTGTAAACTCCCCAGCCTTTATCTTCCAGACACACTCCCGGAAAAATAGAACCCAATCCCGTGTTTTCTGAACTTGAAGTTACAGACCAAATGTATTCTGAAGACCAATTATTTTTAATTTTAAAAACATCTTCAAAATTATCAAGCAACTTGTGTTTTCCGCTTCCAACAATAAGATTTGCATATTTTATGGCGTTGTCCCAATCTTTTGCATACAAGTAGGTACGAACTAAATATCCCCACGCTGCTGTTTTGTGTGCACGTCCGTAATTGTCTGGTGTAAGTTCATTAAAATACGGTAATAAATCGGCGGCTTTAATTAAATCTGCTGCGATATAAGCATAGTTTTCTCCAACATTTTTAGTTCTTGGAACATACACATTTGTTGGGTCGTTTCTATCCTGAATCGGAATTCCGGCACGATCATCTCCATAATGATAGGCTAATTCTAAATGCATTACAGCATGATTGAAATAAGCTTCTCCTAACATTGCATTTTTTGTTTTTTCATCTAAAGGAATATTCGGAATATTACGAATAACGTCATTACAACGTTTCATGATTTCGTAATGAAGTCTCCAGATATCTTTAGTATCAGATTCAGATCCGTCTACAATAAAATTTTTGATACGTTCTGCGTTTTGTCTTGGTTTTGTTCCGATATCGTCGCTGGCATTATTAAGCCAGAAAAAGCCACGACCGTACATATTGTCATCTGAATATAAAGCATAAATGGCATTTACTCCTGCTTTTGCATCGGCCGGAGTTTTCCAGAAATTTCCGCTTGACGGTGCTCCCTGCGGAACAACATCAAGTTCGCTTTCGCAAGCTGAAGTGCTTATTAACAGCACAAAACTCAATAATAAAAGACTTAATTTTTTCATTTTGTTAGTTTTATATTTTTTTAAAAAGTAGCATTTACACCCGTCATATAAATACGAGAAAGTGGATATTTACCTAAGTCAAGACCAAAGTTGCTAAGCCCAACTTCAGGGTCCATTCCTGAATATTTTGTGATGGTAAACAAGTTTTGTCCTGAAATAAAGAATCTAAGTTTTGCTTTTCCGTTTAACCAATTATCCTTAACGGTATAACCAATCGAAAGGTTTTTTAATCGGATGAAAGAAGCATCTTCAATATAAAAATCCGAGATTCTTCCGAAGTTATTATTATTGTCTGTTGATGAAAGTACCGGAATATCTGTGTTTGTATTCGTTGGCGACCAGGCATCTTTAGAATCTGCCAATAAGTTATATCCTGGAAAAGAAGCGTTTAGACCTGTATATTTTACGGCATTAAAAACCTTGTTTCCAGATACTGCGTTGAAAAACACATTCATATCAAAACCTTTATATCTAAAGTTCATGTTTAAGCTGTAGGTTGTTTTAGGAAACGGATTTCCAAGTACAACTCTATCGCTATTATTGATTACGCCATCTCCGTTTACATCTTTAAATTTCATATCTCCGGCAACTGCATTCGGCTGATACGCTACGCCTGAAGTATTTACATACGCTTTTGCTTCGGCAGTACTTTGAAATAATCCGTCTGTAGAATATCCGTAATAAGCACCAACCGGGCTTCCAACCTGATAAATATTCGCTAAAGGCAAACTACGAACTCTGTTTATATTTAAAGGTTCAAGAGACGTTAAATCATCTTTAATAGAAACAATTTTGTTGCTTAAAAATGCAGCGTTTGCGGTTACATCAAACTTAAATTCCCCGCGTGTTTTTTGGTAGGTCAAACTAGCTTCAATACCTTTATTTTCAACATCTCCCGAGTTTACAATTCGACCTTGTGGAGTTCCTGAAACGCCCGGAAGCTGATCACGAACCAACATGTCTTTATTCTTTTTCACGTAAGCATCTACAGATCCTGTTAAAGCGCTGTTGAACATAGTGAAATCTAAACCAATATTGGTCTGCTCAGAGCTTTCCCATTTTAAGTTCGGATTTGATAATTCACTTTCGGCATAACCGTAATTGATTGTTGGCACTGAACCAATCAAAGCTGAAGTCTGTACTAAAGGCACACTAAATTGATATGGTCCAAGATTCCCTAAATTCCCTATTTGTCCCCAGCTTGCACGCAGTTTTAAATTGCTTACAATTGGACTTATACCTTTCATGAATTCTTCTTCAGAAATTAACCAACCCGCAGAAACAGAAGGATATACTTTCCAACGGTTTGCTGATAAAAGTTTTGAAGTTCCGTCACGACGAACAATTCCTGAGAATAAATATTTTTGATTGAAATCGTAATTTAATCTGCCAACATACGATGAAATAACCTCATCAGATAATCCTGCGCCAGTTTGCTGAATTAATTTTGCATTCAGTAAATAACGTTGTGATGCATCTTCGTTATCAAAACCAGTTCCTTCAACGGTATAAAATTCTCTTTTTGTTTCCTGATATGTATATCCGGCCAAAGCTTTGAAATTGTGTTTTCCGAATGATTTTTCGTAAGAAATCGTTTGTTCGCCCAATAAATCAGTAGTTGTAATCGACTTTTGTGTTAATCGGTTAAAGTCGAATATTTTTCCTGGCTCTGTAATTTTCACTGCAAATTCTTTTGCATTATCCTGAATTCTGGTGTAGCCCCAGTTTGATTTTACTTTCAAACCTGGAATAATTTCCCATTCAGCATAAGGATTGATCAAAACAGTCGAAATAGGATTTCTGTTATCTAATCTTTTTAAATAAGCAACCGGATTTATAACGTCTCCGTAAGAACCAATGTATTTTTCCGGAACTCCGCCAAATTGTCCTGAACCGTCTTCTCTATATACTGTTGCATTTGGCGGATATAAAATTGCTGCTAAAATTGCTCCGGTATAACCGTTGGATGTATTGGCACTTTGTCCGTTCGTTAACGAATACGATAGATTTTCTCCAATTGTGAAATTTGGCGCCAGTTTAAAAGACGAATTCGCTCTTGCTGTATAACGCTCACCGAATGTATTCAATAAAATACCTTCATTTTTTCTATAACTTCCAGACAAAAAGAAATTAGATTTTTCTGTTTTTCCGTTTATAGAAATCGATAAATCCTGAATTCCACCTGTTTGAAAAATTTCATCCATCCAGTTTGTTTTTGTAGTTCTTGCTGTTGGTTCAAAAGCAGGATCAAAAGCGGGTATTCTTGGTAATCCTGCGTTATCTCTGGCTGTATTCATAGCATCTGAATATTCGGCAGCATTTAGAACGCCTAATTTTTTGGCTACATTTTGAAATCCTCCCTGATAATTTACATTTACATTGATACGATCCGAAACGCCTTTTTTAGAAGTAATTAAAATTACTCCACCAGAAGCTCTCGCACCATAAATCGCTGCTGAAGCCGCATCTTTCAAAACACTTATCGAAGCAATATCATTTGGGTTTAAAGTATTTAGTGAACCGCTGTAAATAATTCCGTCTAAAACAATTAACGGCGTTTCGGCATTCAAAGATCCAATACCACGAATGTTGATAGTTGGTTCTGCCGTTGGGTCACCACCATTATTTATTACGGTAACACCTGCAACAGTTCCCTGCAATAATTCAGATGCACTGTTATAGGTCCTGCTTGAAGATTCTTTCATAGAAACTGCTCCTACAGCTCCCAAAACTTCATTCTTTTTTACACTTCCGTATCCCATAACCACAACTTCCTGAAGTTGTTTCATGTCTGCAACCAGTTTTACGGTAATATTTTGAGATTGCGTTACTTTTACTTCTTGCGTAACATAACCAACATAAGAAAATACAAGTGTTGCTTCAGCTCCGGTAACTTCCATTTTAAAAGTTCCGTCAAAATCTGTAGACGATGCTGCATCCGAAGTTTTGTCTTTAATGCCAACTCCAGGCAAAGGCATATTATCATCGCCGCCGAAAACGGTTCCTGAAATAATAAGTTTGTTCTGGTCTACAGCACCAATTCTCTGATTTTTTTTAATGACGATATTATTACTTACAATTTCATATCGAAGCGAAAAATTACTGCAAATTTTATCCAGCGCTTGTTCTAACGGAACATTACTTAGTTTTAAACTAATTTTCTGATTGCCATTGATTTGATTGCTTTCATACATAAAATGTACATCAACTTGCTTTTCTATTTTTTGAAAAATACTTTTGATGCTTTCATTTTCTACTTTTAAAGTGACTCTGTTATTCAGGTCAACATTTCCGGCATTTGCCGTTATTCCTGTAAAAAATAAGGCAATGAACATAACAACTTTGGCCAGAAGGGCTTTTGTAATGCTTTGACTTTTTACGACAAACCGCATTTGTTTTTCATTCATGGGGGAAGGGTTTTAGATTTTTAGATTTTTAGATGTCTCATTTTTAACTTCTCACTTTTTACTTTTAACTTCTCACAATTAACAACTCACAATTCACAATTATTGAATCTTATAAACTCCTGATTCCAGTTTATAATCAGCATTAATTATATTACACACCAAAGCAACAACCTGACTCACCGGAAGTTCTTTGAAATAGGCGCTTATTTTCAGATTATTTAAATTCTTGTTTTTGATTTCAACCTCTACATTATAATTGCGGTTGATCGTTGCGATAACTTCTGTTAAAGGCGTTTCTTCAAAAACAATGATATTTTTTCGCCATAACGAAATAGAATTTACAGGAACATCCTTAAAGGCCTGAAGCTTATTATCATGTGATTTAAAAACCACTTTCTGGCCTGGAGTTACATACACATTTTCTTCTGTTACGGTCGATTTTACATTTACTCTTCCCGTTAAAACAGAAACTTCCTGAGTAGTTTGATCGGGATAAGCCTGAACATTAAAACTGGTTCCGAGAACTTTTGTGTCCATTTTATCGGTATGAATTATAAAAGGATGTTTTTTGTCTTTGTGTACATCAAAAAAAGCTTCTCCGGTTAAGTACACTTCTCTTGTATCTCCTTTAAATTCTTTTGGATATTTTAAAAGGCTTCCTGCGTTTAACCAAATTTGTGTTCCGTCGCTTAAAATTACTTTAGCATGTTCGCCGGCTTTTGTCGCATATTGTTTTGTTTCTATAACAGGTATCGTTATTTGATACACAAACCATGATAATCCCATTACGAATAATATAGATGCGGCAACAGCCCAGTTTTTATATTGAAGAAAAATAACTTGGTTTGTTTTCTTGATTTGTCTTAATTCCTTTTTTAGTTTCGAACGATCTGATTCAACTATTTCCATATTTTCAAAAACTTCATTGGTATCATCATACCACTTATTCCACATCTCTTGTCCTTTTGGAGAATATCCTCCATCTAAAAAATGTTTTATTTCTTGTTGTAATTTTTCAGGCATTATAATTTCTTTATCTCTTTAATAGTATGTCTTTGAAATTGAAATTTCAGGTAGGTTGCTTAGGTTACGCTTGTGTTAAGAAAAAACGGTGCGCTTATCAATTAGAAAATATTCTAATTAAACTCTCCTAAATAAGTTCGCATGAATTTTAGCGAGTATGTAATATGATACTTCACGGTTTCGATTGAAACATTAAGTTCTTCTGCGATTTCTTTATTGGAGTAATGTTTAATCCGACTCAGAATAAAAACCTCTTTTGATTTCTTGGGAAGTAATGCTGTTGCTTTATCGACGGCTTGCTGCAATTCATCATAAAAAATAGAATCTTCTGTTGCGTTATGACTGGTATATTCAACCGTATTTCGGTCTAAAACCTCTTGTATATATTGGTCTGTAACCGAATGTGATTTTATATAATCTAATGTCATGTAGCGAACGGAAGTGTAGATATAAGCAGCAAAACTCTTTTGAATTAAAATGGTTTTACGGCGTTCCCAAATGGTGGTAAATACTTCCTGAACGATTTCTTCAGAAATTGGAATTGATTTCATTCTGATATAAACAAAGCGAACGAGTAAATCCCTGTACCTAAAATACAGTTCATCAAATGCTTTATCTTTTCCTTGTTTCAATAATTCAACAAGTTCTTCATCTGTAAAACCTTTATGCATAATACTTCGCTTTTATATTATTTGCCCCAAAAAGGGTTGGTAACAAAACCGTTATTTTGCGAAGTATTCTTCTTTTTAAAAATGACATATACTACAATAGTTTGTTTTATAATATGTCTTCAAAATTATAAATCAGGGTAGGTCGATAAGGTTACGGTTACATTAATAAAAAGGTCCGTTTATAAAACATTGTATTAACATTTCCTCTCTGAGATGTTATGAAGTCATTTTGATAACACAAACAACAACACTCATTATAAAGAAGTTACTCAGAAATGTAAAAATAAAATTGATGTATTAAATTTAACAGCAAAATAATGGACTTAACACCTTAAATTGGACACAGAAAACAAAATTTGGTTCTGTCGCATCTGTCAGAATAAAATATAAGAATTTAAGTAATTTTAAAGTTAGCCCGCCAATTTACAGAATGATTTAAACATAGAGATCCCTGGTCCAACCATTTGATTCTTCCTCAGCATATGCACAACTTCAATTCCGCTTAACGTTCGTTTGGCCGATTCAAAATTTTTAAAACCTAATCCGTTTTTTATGTGCCACTTGATGAAACGATGGTCCTGTTCGATAATATTGTTGCCATATTTACACTGTCAGATTTTAATCTTTGAGAAAGAACGTTTGTTATAGACTTTGATCGCTGCGGTATTAGAACCGCTTTTATCAATATTTATTACTCTTGGCCGGTAATTATTAGCAATTGCTTTAATTAGAAATGACTGAGCACTCATTCTTTGTCTTTTTCTGGTCAAAAGAAAGTCAACCGTATTGCCTAATTTATCTACTGCTCGATATAAATAACACCAAATGCCTTTTACTTTGATGTAGGTCTCATCCAATCTCCAACTCGCCCCCACTCTGCCTTTTCTCTGCCTCATCTCTGCCTCAAGCAAAGGTGCAAACTTATAAACCCAACGCTGAATCGTGGCATGATCCACAATGACTCCTCTAATCTTCATTAGTTCTTAAACATCCCGGTAACTAAGTGTAAATCTTAGCTTGAAATATACTGTCTGAAGAATTATGTATTTTGGATAACAATGACCTTTAGTATTCATCTTTTGATCGGTTTAAAATTCTAAAGATAAAAGTTATTCCCAGATGCGACATCAACTACTGATCTGCCTGTCAGCAATTTTACACTTGTTGGTATGGCCGGAATCCTAAGCGGATTATTTCACGCTCCACTGACCGCTATTTTCCTTATTGCGGAAATAACTGGAGGATATGATTTAATGATTCCATTAATGATTGTTGCTTCTGTTAGTTTTGCTGTTTCAAAACGTTTTGAAAAACACTCACTTGATGTCAAGAATCTGGCCCGTAAAGGAAATGTTTTTACCAGTAACAAGGACACTAATATTCTCTGCAAACTTGAAATTGAGGATCTTGTAAAAAAAGTTTACCTCATTGTAGAAGCAAATCAGGATCTCGAGAATGTAGCCGAACTTTTAGCCCACTCAGACCAAGTGATTTTTGGTGTTGTCAGTGATGATAATGAATTGGAAGGACTGGTATATTTCAATGATATTCGGGAAGTGATTTTTGAGCATGGAAACCGTGATGAATAAGTTTGAAAAAAGTAATAAAGTTTTCCTGCCAGTGCTGAAAAACGGGAAATATTACGGTTTTATCTCCAAGTCAGATGTGTTGGAGTCTTATAGGAATAGGCTGAAATCGATGATTTTTGAATAAAATATTTTTCCAGCAAATAATTAAATTCAAATTTTCATTTACCTGGTTTCACTTAACACTCAATAAAATTAGTCTTATCTTAGCAATACAAGGCTATAATAAGGCATCAAAAAATAGCAACTAATTTTATAAATTATGAGAAAAGTTACAGATTTACTAAACCTTCGGGATGGAGAAGATGACAGGGCGAAAACATTAGAGGCCATAAAGAAGAACATAACCTTCAAAGGTGCTAATCTTTGGATCTTGGCCTGCGCCATAATTGTTGCCTCCGTTGGGCTAAATGTAAACTCAACTGCAGTTATTATTGGAGCAATGCTGATATCCCCACTTATGGGACCAATTGTAGGAGCTGGTTTTGCACTTGGCATTTATGATTTTTCATTACTTAAAAAATCACTTAACAACCTGCTTATCGCCACTGTGGTAAGTCTGGCAGTGTCAACCTTATATTTTTACCTCAGTCCCTTCAAGGATGTCCAGTCTGAATTGCTAGCCAGAACATCCCCTAATATTTATGATATTCTGATTGCTTTTTTTGGAGGTGTTGTCGGGGTTATTGCAGTGACAAGATCAGAAAAAGGAAATCCTATTCCAGGAGTTGCTATTGCAACTGCACTTATGCCACCATTATGTACTGCAGGGTATGGCTTGGCTACAGCGCAATGGACGTTCTTCTTAGGGGCCTTTTATCTCTATTGCATCAATTGCGTATTTATAGGAATTGCAACATTTTTAATTATTAAATACCTTAATTATCCAGCAGTTAAACAGGTTGATGAAAAACATCAAAAACGCGTAAAATATACCATAGCTTTTTTAATTACCATAATGCTTTTACCCAGCAGTTATCTTGCTTACTCGCTCTACAGGGAACAGCAGTTTAAAAAAAACATAGATCTTTTCATTGAAAATGAATTCGTAGATAAAGGATACACCATTGTGTACAAAAAGACCAACTTTAATGCTAAAACCAAAAAACTAGAACTCGCTTTCCTATCAAGGCGTTTTTCTTCATTAAAAATAAAAGATCTTACCAACAGGTTAAACCATAATAAATACCTGAACGGCACACAACTGCAGATTCGACAAGACAGCACTGATCGTTACAATGCACTAAAAGGAGATATCCTTAATCAGATTAAAAGTAGTGAAAACGAAATGAATGTTAAAGATATTAAGATCATGCAACTGGAGAAGGAACTGACTAAAAATAAATTTGACAACCGTCAGATTTTAAAAGAGACAAGAGTTTTATTTCCAATAATTAGCTCACTTTCCATCACTAAGAGTACTTTAATCAATCAAAAGGACAGTACCACTACCATAACGGCTGTTATCTATGATGCATCCAAAAATCTTAATAAAGCTGAAAATGAAAAATTACAAAAATGGCTTAATGAAAGATTATCCGTTAAAGATGTAGAACTTTTCAGGAAACCTTAGTGGTCCTGAAAAGTCTTTTTTTGCTTTTTATTGTACAAACTCAAAATACAAAATCCTGAAATACCGGCTATTGTAGAGGCGATTAGTATCGCAAATTTGGCTTCATTCTGATGCAGTACATCACCAAAAGATAATAAAGCAATAAAGATGGACATTGTAAAACCAATTCCTCCCAATAATCCAAGTCCTAAGACATGCATCCATGTAGTTGATTCAGGAAGTTCAGCAATTCTTAATTTTACCGATAACCATGACATCACAAAGATTCCAATGGGTTTCCCTAGAAATAATCCAAGAACTATACCTAATCCCAGATTACTGGAAAGTCCTTCTATCATAGTAGATTCAAAAGTTATATTCGTATTGACAAGCGCAAAAATAGGCATGATTATAAAATTAACCGGACGAGTCAGGGCATGTTCCAATTTTTCAAGCGTAGATTCTGTATCATCTTCGTTTGTCGGAATTGTCATGGCTACCAGTACACCGGCTATTGTGGCATGGATCCCTGAGTGATGGATAAAATACCAGATAACAAAACCCGGTATCAGATAAAAAAACAGGTTTTTAATACCAAATCGATTAAAGATAATCAACATTATAAATAACGCTCCGGCATATCCTAAATAGAGAAAATTCAATTCTGAAGAATAAAATATCGCAATCACTAAAATCGCAATAAGATCATCTACTATAGCCAGCGCAGCCAGAAATATTTTAAGCCCTGGAGGAACTTTACTTCCCAAAAGTGATAAAATTCCGAGTGCAAAAGCAATATCAGTGGCCATAGGAATTCCCCAGCCTTTTGCAGTCATCGAATTCCCGCCGTTAAAAAATGCATAAATCAGCGCAGGAACGATTACTCCTCCAACTGCTGCAAGTACAGGTAAAGCCGCCTGAGAAAATGACGACAACTCACCTTCAATTATTTCCCTTTTTATTTCCAATCCTACAAGGAGAAAGAAAATAGCCATCAATCCATCGTTTATCCATAATAAAACAGGGTAACGAAGGTGAACACTATCAGTATTAAAGCCCAGGTTCAAATTAAGAATTTCCTTAAAGCTATCTGACCACCCAGAATTAGCAATAAAGAGTGATATTATTACAAAGATTAATAATATGATTCCACCTGAAGAAGATGAACGAAAAAAATGAGAGAATACTTTAAGATTTATAAGTTTTGCCATAAATACAAATTTAGCTTTTCAAAATTGTCCCTGCAACTATTACATTCAGGAAAAATTGCATTGGAATTCAAAAAATCAGATATTTTAAAAAAAATTAATTGTTATGCTTGCGTTATTTTATTATATTCATTAAGTGCTTTGTTAGGATCTGCTGTAGCATATTCATTTTCCGGCTCAGGAATTACATGAATTTTTGAATCACTCAGCGATACTATAGCTGAACAAACATATACCCCAATCTTGCCATCATTATATTTAAAGTCCAACAACGTTAATTTCACAACTTCATTTATAGAAAGCTCATAATAATTTCCGTAACGGATAATCTTAAAATAAATTTCTTTGCTTTCTACTATTTCAAATTGATTGGTTTGAATATTTTCAAAAACAAAATTGTTCTTTACATCCTTTTCATTAAATCCCCAAGCCCTGAATTGAACAAAACCATTTACAAAATCAATTGATATGTAATAGGCTGTCCCCTCTTCATCACATTCAATAACAAAACCAGTTTTCCCCATTCCTTCAACAGCTAATTTTCCTTCCCAAACAAAATTCTCAGAAGGTTTTTCAAAACAAAAAACTTCGTATCCACTTCTGCAGCCAAATCGCCATTTACTTTCATTTTCTAATTCAAAATTTGCCGAGGGATTTCCTAAAACAGGAATCGGAGCATGTAAGTTTTTTTGAAGAATTGTTCTTTGGTACAGCGTTTTCCAATGATGATACGTTTTTAATAATAATCTTCCGTTACTATCAACATCGAGTCGTTTTGGAGGTGGAATTACACGAAGGGTGTTGACATTTCCACCCACAAAATAAAAATTGTAAATTAAATAATTGTCTCCATCCTTTACAATTCTTGCTGCATAATTACCTTGTGGAAGCAGCACATTATTATGAAAAGCATGATATTCTCCTTTAAAATCGGGTGAGAACCAATAGCGAACCTTTATATCTTCGCGAATGGACCCCAATAAATAATGCATACCTTTTATTTCTACAACGCAAGGACATTCAATATCATCATAAACATAAGCTACATGCAATGGCTTTTGAAGTACAAAACCCTTCTCTTCCCTTTTTGCCACACCAATACAGCCTCTTCTATACGTAGGTCCAACTGCACTGCGGGCACATATCAGTAAATAATCATTCCCTTCAAACTGATATTTAAAAGGATCCCTAAAACTAAGCCATTCTCGCGGGTTGTTATCTCTGCTTTCATAATAGGGAGCATTACTTTTTAATGGTAAACCATATTGATTATCTTTTGTCCACTGAATTAAGTCAGGAGAAACTGCCCTACCAATTTTTTGCATGATTCCTTTGTCCTTCCGTTTTAAACCTGTGTAGTACATTTCATATCCTCGCCCATCAGAGTTTTTACTAACATGCATCGTCCACAACATGTCATCATCCCACTCCCCAGGATCCCCTACAAACAAAGCATTTTTTACTCTTTTCCATGAAAGACCGTCTTTTGATATGGCATGTGCAATGTAATCGTGATTGGGAATAATCAAATGAAATAAATGATGGACTCCATTTTCGTCTATAAAGACATCAACATCACCAATTTCCCAATTACTAAAACCTGAACCTGAATACATATTTAACCTATTTAATTATTTTATAATATTTTAATCCTTCTAAAATACCGGAAGAAGCAGAGTCTTTGGCTACATAAATAGTTTTTGTCGTTTCATAATTGGCAAGTTCTACACTGCGATTTCCTACTATGATTCCTTTGATGGCGCCTCTGAACATATCGATATCATTTCCAGAATCGCCCGCCGCAATTACACTCGATAAAGGAATATTCCATTTACGGCATAAAAATTTAATTGCGTTTCCTTTTGACGCTCTTTTAGGGATAAAGTCAAGAAACTCATTATGGCTTGGAATAATATTTACTTTGTACCATCCACTTCCTAAAACTGTGATCAACTCGTCATGATTGTATTTTTCCTGATCATAATAATAAGAAATTTTAAAGGGGTTTTGTGCTTCGGCTTCCTGCAATCGCATCCAGGGAATATTTTTTAAACGATTGGCAATATCTTCCCTCTTCCATCGTCCTGCCAAAAATGTAGCCCAGCCTTTGTCTAAAATATAATCTTTACCATTGGTGTAATAAATTTCAGTTCCCACCGAGCAAATAATAAAATCTGGCTGCGGAAAGTTTTCCTCAACAATAACTTTTTTCACTAAGTCTAAATTTCTTCCTGATGCCAGGGCAAATGCCATTTTTTCATTGCGATTAATCAAATGCTCTTTTAATTCTTTCAGTCCGGGATTATTTAACTTTGGCTCAATGAGAGTTCCGTCAATATCAGTTACCAGTAAATTTTCTACCTTCCTTTTTAATCGGTCTATGTTTATATTTGGGTAATGTTGTTTTTTGATTCCTGAACCAGACGATAAGGAAAGATTTTCGTTTACATAATCAATATATTGATTAACGTGACTCAGCCAGCTATAATGTTTTTGAATATTAATTGCTCCATTATTTGAATAATATTTCCATTGACTTTCATTTGTTAAAATCTTTCGCAATGCCTTTTTGATTTCATTTTCATCTAATGGATTTACCAATTCTCCGTTTTGGCAAGTCGGAATGATTTCAGAAGGACCACCATTTTTTGTAACCACAACTGGAAGACCAGAACTTGCAGATTCAATAACGGTTAAGCCGAAATTTTCATGCAAAGCTAAATTTACAAAAACACCTCTTTTTTCGGCTGCATATCGGTAAATAATCGAAACTTCATTTTCTACATCATGCTTTTTAGGGATTGCCATTTTTCCGTACAAATCGTATTTATCCATTAAAAGCAAAAGATCGGTCAAAACGTCTTTTTCTGATTCCGGCATTTGCAAAATATCTTTTCTGATTCCGGCAAAAATGACCAGATTGGCTATACTTTGCAGTTCCTTATCTTTGCCGTAAACTTCAATAAGAGTGTGTAAATTTTTATGACGATCAGGTCTGGAAAGTGCCAAAATAAAAGGTTTATGAGGATTTATTAAAAACTTGGAAATAGTTTCTGCTACCCAGTATTTTCTTTGTTCCTCTTCCATTTGCTTATCAGAATCCCGTTCCCGATGATAGTAAGGAACAAATTTACTAGTGTCAATTCCCGGAGAAATGGCGTGGTATTTTGCTAAATCAAAATTTTTATAAGGTTTATAGGTTTCAATCTCCTGTTCTGTAGAAGTAACAATAAATTCAGACAATTCTAAAGTTCTTTCTTCAGCACTAATTCTTTGTTTAAACTTAAATTTTTTTTCAATTTCTTCTTCACTCAAACCACTTTCGAGCAACTTTTTCCTTTTGTAAAAACCTAATGAATGTCCTGTGTGAGCAAAAGGAACATTTAGTATTGTCGATAATTCACTTGCTACATATCCTGCATCGCCATAATGGGAATGAATCCAGTTTGGGAATATATTGTGAAGTTTAATATGCTGTACAATTCCGTTTACAAAAGTGTCTAAACCTTCCCACAATTGTTCTTTTGCCTTGTATTTTTTTCCTAAAAAAGGAATTCGCCTAATATCTAATTTATCATTGATAATTTCAATAGGCACTGCATATTCAGGCGAAATATTTGAGTCATCAATTAGTCTTGTAAATAAATGAACATGTTCTACATCTTTATGTTTTGATAAAAATTCTGCAAGTTCATACACATACTTTGTTTGTCCACCATTATCGGCATCTCTACCAATCTCCAGACCAGAACCTTTTAAAAGTCCGTGAACATTGATTAGTGAAATTCGTAATTTTGTCATCATCTTTTATTTGTTAGATTTATAAGATACAAAAAAAGAAAATGTTTTAGGCCAAATACTCATGAAATAAGGCGTTTATTAACATTTTATTATTAAACTGTAAGAAAGAAAAAGATAGAATTCTCTTTCAGAAAAAAGAGTATTAAATGATTTCCTTTTTGATTTCGACAACTTGATTCTTAATGATCATATCAAACCTAATAAAGTTTCAAGAGACTGCTTTAAATAAGAATTACTTGGTTTAACAACATGAATTCGTTCTAAAATGTAAATAATCGTTTTGAAATTAAACTAAAAATAGAAGATATAAAAAGGCCCTCATCTTTTTTAAGAAAGATGAGGGCAAAAACTTTTTGAAAAGGTTTAGGAAATAAAAATTAACCTATTCTTATTGTAGTAAAAGAGAATACTATCTTAACTTTTTCTCACGTTTTTGTTTGCATATCCAATCATCTATTGATTAATTTCTTAATGTCAATTTCTTACGCATAATCTGGCTTTAAATAACTATTTTTACCAACTTCTATTGGATTTGTATTGATGGTTCGCCTGCAAAAATGATTTGGTTAATCTTCTTCGATTTTATATATCCGCATCTAAATAATGCGAAAAATCAGTTAACAATGAAGACATTTAAATTCTTAAAAAACAAGTATGATGTTGAGCTCCTAATTGATATAGGCACTTATAAAGACATACCCTATTATTTTTTTGAAAGTGAACTTCATCATACAGATTTTTACGAACTTATATTTTTCTCTAAAGGAAATGGCTATTTAGAACTTGATCAGCAAAGAATTGAAGTTTCAGATAATACAGTCATTTTTATTTCTCCATTTCAAAAACGAAGATGGTTTTTGGACAATACTAAAGTTGAATGTTATTTCTTGTTTTTCCAGGACAGCTTTCTGTCTAACTTCTTCTCAGATAAATTATTTTCCTTCAGACTACAGTTTTTTTACAACAAAACCAAACCGCTCTATTTAAAGGTGGATGACGTCTTCTTTTCACAGTTGGTGAATATAATTCAGGAGCTGCTCAGTGAAATAAAAACATTCAAATCAGATAGCGAACATATTATAAGAGCACTTTTGTACTTTATATTGATCAAACTCAATCGAGCCTATGCACAACATTACCTTCTGTCTTCAGAAACTGAAAATAATAACATCGCCTATATGTTTAAAGAGATTTTACAAAATGAAGTCTGTAAAATAAGAAACATCGACTATTACGCGCAACAGTTAGGTATCAGCAGAGTAACATTAAATAAATGCATCAAAAAGCAGTTCGGAGTTACCGTTTCTGAAATGGTAAATGAATTTATACTCTTTGAAATAAAGTCTCTGCTATCTTATACTAAGCTTAATGTAAATGAAATTTCGGACCTATTACAATTCTCCCAGGCGAATCATTTAACGCGTTTCTTCAAGTCGCAAACAGGGATTTCTCCAAAAGAATTCAGAAACGCTTATCAAAATGGTAGTTCTGTTATCTAACTGGTAATTATTCTTTTTACATGTATGCTATTTTTGTACTTGAGAATATTTTCTTCGAAAAACAGAAGCATTCCTTATTCAAATCACTAGAGAAAAGCAATCTATTCTAAGTGGCAATCAATTAACTATCAATCGATTAAAACATAATTTAAATGAAAAAGCAAACTAAATTTACATATATGTTTACTTTGATATTGCTCCCCTGCTTTATATTCGGACAACGACAACAAGCCATTGATCTCGCTAATCTGTACAAAAAAGGAAAGCTCAAATTAGTAAACAGAGAGAT
Organism: Flavobacterium salmonis; assembly: GCF_903819435.1. GTDB lineage: Bacteria > Bacteroidota > Bacteroidia > Flavobacteriales > Flavobacteriaceae > Flavobacterium > Flavobacterium chungangense. The sequence goes on from NZ_CAIJDP010000082.1 coordinate 53,142, forward strand.
CAAAATCGTTTCTGGTGATAGTGGAGCTTATCTGAAAATATTGGAAAATAAAAAAGAAGGCATCATATGGCTGCCTGTTAATGACTTTAAAAACGGTACAATAGAAATTGAAATGCGGGGAAAGGACGTTTTTCAACGAAGTTTTATTGGGATCGCCTTTCACGGTGTTGATGATATTAATTATGATGCTGTTTATTGTCGTCCTTTCAATTTTTTCGCTAAAGATTCTGTTAGAAGAATTCATGCTGTGCAATACATTTCACATCCTGATTTTACGTGGGAAAAATTGAGAAATGAAAGGAATGCGGTTTTCGAGAAAGAAATCATCAATCCACCAAACCCTAATGATTGGTTCACAATGAAATTAGTAATTGAAAGCACAAATATTAAAGTGTACATAAACAATACAATCCAGCCTTCACTGATAGTTGAAAAACTCAACAATCGAACATCTGGAAAAATAGGGTTATTTACAGGAGATAGCAGTGGAGGAGATTTTAAAATCATTAAGATAAATTATAAAAAATAAAAACACTACTAAATCGTTGTCGATAAAGTTTCATCTACAAAAAACTGAAATAAATATTGAATTAATAATAAACAAATTATACTATTATTATGAAAAGAATACTTCTAATTATGTTGCTTTCTATTCTCCTTTTTGCTGCTCAATCACTGAAGGGAACTTTTACTATTTGGGGAAGGATTGTAGATAATGAATTTAGTCCTATTGAATCATTTTCGATTAAGGTTTTTGAGCTTAATACTTTTACAAATCAAAAAAAAATAATCCAAAATTTTAAAGTCAGAGATAATAATGGAGAATTTTTAATAAAAAACCTTAACTCAGAAACTTATCTTATTGAAGTTACAGTTGTAAATTATACGAGGTACAGCATCATAAAAACAGTTGTAAATAAAAACGAATCAGTTGGAGAAATCGTTTTACAAAATACTTGGTAATAATGAGTATTTTAACCAATTATTAAATGAGAAAAAAGAGTCTGTAATACGACTAAGAAGATTCAAAGAATAAATTACACTTAAAATGCTTAATTTATGAATAAATAAACTAATATCTAATTAAACTAAACCAAGTTTTCTAATCCAAAAGCAGCTATTTGATCAATAATTGGCAAAGTCTTTAAACCCAGTTCTGTTAAAGAATATTCGACTCTTGGCGGGATTTCGGGATAAGCTTTTTTATTGACCAGTTTGTTTTCTACCAGAGCATTCAATTCCTGAATCAGCATTTTTTCACTAATACCCACAACAGCTCTTTTAAGTTCCCCATATCTAATGGTCCTTGTATTGAGCTGATACAGAATCATCATTGTCCACTTTCCTCCCAATAAGCCTAATGATTTTTTTACTGGGCAGTTTTCATCACAGGCATTAATTATTTTTATATTTTTTTTCATTGATTTTCAATATTTCTAACTATTTAGTAAGTACCCAACAAAAACGTAAGTACTTGTACAAAAGTAAGTTATTATTTAGTTTTACAGAAATTTTGATCAACTAAATAAAAAATAAAATGAAAGTATTAGTATTTGGAGCCACAGGTTCACAGCAATTTTACGTAATTGGAGAAGCAAAAAATAAAGGTGCAGAAGTTTATGCTGTAACAAGTTCTGAAAAAAACTTTTCAAAACTGGAAGACGCAGGTGCAATTCCTGTATTAGCTGATATGTATGATGCAGCAAAAATGAAAGAAATCACTAAAGGAATAGACGCTATCTCATTATTGATTCCTGTTTCCCTTCCTAATCCGGCAGATGGATTTCAACTTGCCAGGAATGTAATAGATGCAGCTAAGGAAAATAGTGTAAAAATGATCGTTTGGAATACCAGCGGATTTTTGGCACCACAAAAATTAGGAATTCCTATGGAAGACGTAAAGCTTGACACAAAGGAATATCTTAAAAGCTGCGGAGTACCTTATGTAATTATTGAACCGTCCATTTATGCCGAAAATCTGTTGGCTCCTTACACAACTGATTATGTAAAAAGCGAAAGAAAAGTAGCATACCCAACTCCGGAAAATATGCCTATTGGCTATATTGCATCAAGAGATGTTAGTGCCTTTGTTGTAGAAGCATTATATAAACCAGAATTGTCCGGACAATCATTTCTTGTGAGCGGTCCGGATGATCTTAAAGGAAATGGTCTTGCCCAAAAATTTTCTGCTGGTTTGGGAGAAAAAATTGATTTCTACGCAATGCCTCCACAAGAATTTGGAGATAAATTAAGCATCCTTGTTGGAGAAGAAAGCGCCAGAGGTGTGCAAGGGTATTATGAAATGCTAGCCAGTCTTCCGGTATATCCAACAAAATTTAATCCTAACTTGCATGAGGTTCTTGAAAAATTGCCTGTAAAGATGACACCTATCGAAGAATGGGTTAAAATACATAAAGAATTTTTCATTAATTAAGTTGTAAAAAAAGCAGTAAAAATAATTTACCTTTTTTACTGCTTTTTTAATTCCTTAAACTCTAAATTATTAGCTGTATTTGTAAGAAATATTTCCTTATGAATTATTTTTGAAGACTTTATTCATTACATATCGAAATCTTAAATACAGTAAGACCGAAGATGTTAACAACCCTAAGGTCAGACCATACCAGATTCCCTGTACTCCTGCATTGAAATAAATTCCTAAAACATAGGCTGCCGGCAGACCAATAAGCCAATAAGCAACAAAGGTTATGAAAGTGGGAATGTTTACATCACCCATTCCTCTTAGTGTTCCTAGTCCAACCACCTGTGTACCATCAAAGAGCTGGAAAAGCGCTGCAATAATCAATAGTTGTGCAGCCAGCGCTACAACACTTGTATCATTTGTTATTAAGTAAGGTAAATATTGATTAAAGAGTGTGAAAATTGCTGCAAAGAAAAGCATGAAAATGATAACTAAATGATAGGATGCATAAGCAAAACTCTTAAGTCTTTTGTAGTTCTGATTTCCAAAACTATTTCCAACTTTAATAGTTGCCGCAGATGCAATTCCTCCTGCCATCATGTAAGTCATTGCAGCAAGGGTTATTGCTGTCTGATGAGCTGCCTGTTCCATTGCACCAATATGACCGGCCATTAAAGCAGCTGCTGCAAACGCACCAATTTCAAATACATACTGCATAGCCACAGGCAATCCAATTTTTACCACTTTTATAATTTTTGAAAAATCAATAAATTTAACAGAGAAATGCTGTATGTAAGATCCAAAACTATCTGATCGAAGCACATACCCTATCATAACCAGCATCATTAAAATCCGATCTATCAATGTTGCAATTCCTACTCCACGAACTCCCATTGGCTCAATTCCAAACATTCCTTTTACGAGAATCACTGCTATAATTACGTTGAGCACATTTCCCCATATTGTTATAGACATTGCTTGTTTTGTGAAACCCAGTCCTTCTGCAAACTGTTTAAAAGTTTGAAATATCATTAAAGGCAGAATAGATAAGCTTAAAATAAGTAAATAAGGTTTTGATGTTTCTACTACCAGAGGATCCTGATCTGCATGCTGTATGGCAAACATAGAACCATAATATACTACTAAAAAAAGAAAAATTGCTGCTACAACATTAAGCCATAAGCTATTTGACAGCAGCTCGGCGCATTCTTTAAAATTTGATTTTCCGTTTTCTTGTGCTATCAAAGGTGTTAATCCATAGGCAACCCCCAATCCAACGACCAAAACTACCATGAAAACAGAATGAACAAGCGAGACTGCTGCCAATGATATAGTTCCTGCATAATGCCCTATGATAACTGTATCAAGAGTCTGAACCATTGTATGCCCAAGCTGAGAGATTACGACAGGCCCTGCAAGTGCTACTGTACTTTGGTAATATATCTTATTGGATTTGTATTTTTTGATCATATAAAAATTGTTTGCTGTAAGGCAAATTTAAGTGATTTGAAACTGCAATTCCATAAACTTTCAATTAAAGGATAGTAATTCCTTTGTTTGTAAATTTATCTTATTAAGTAACAGCCTTTAAAATGTTATGAAAATATACCATTCTGGTAGTCTGAAAGGAACTGTCCGCTGGTTATTCCTGTCTGGGTTTTAAAAAATCGCATCAAATGTACGGGTTCTGAAAAATCAAGATCATAGGCAATCTCAGCAATGGTCTTTCCGGAATGTATCAGGTCATTCTTTATCTCAAAAAGCAATCTCTGTTTTAATAGTTCTGTCGCGGTAACATTAAACTGCTTTTTCACACAAGTGTTAATTGTAATCCTGCTTACATTTAACAGATCTGCATAGTAGTCAATCCGCTGCTTCTTCCTGATGTGTATTTCCAGTAACTGCTTAAACTGGTAGGCAAAGTTGTTTTCTGCCCTTTCAATTGAAAGATTATTTGCATCAGCATATATTCTGTTAAACTTCAAAAGCAGGTAATAAGTGAGTGATCGTATGATATGAATACTATCTGTTCTGCTATTAACAAGTTCGTATTTGATCTCCATAAGCTGGTCAAGTGCTTTTTGAAGTTCTTCCCTTTCGATAGCAATATGCAAAGGATAATTCAACTGATAAAAATAAAGAAGGCGATACGTAAAGAATTTGTCTGAGAAAAAGTCATTAAGAAAATTTTCCTGAAAAACCAGAACAGTAAAATCCAATCCCTCTTTCTCTAAAGCCCATTGCCTTTTTTGAAAAGGAGAAATAAAAATAATTGTATTGTCAGTTATATTAATTTTCTGCTGATTTAAAATCAGTGTTCCTTTGGCAGTCTTAAAAAGCAATATTTCAAAAAAATCAGTATTGTACGTATCACGTTCCAAATATTTCTCACTCAGCATACCACCGTGTAATACATTGAGAAGTACTTCAACACCACATTCTGATTTATGAAATTTAACTGTTTTCATTTTTCTTTAATTCATTAGCGTATTGAAGTCCGTTTCATTTACTTCTTTAAGATGTGATGGAATGTTATAATTATAGCAAATTTACAACTTCATTTACAAATTACTTCAAACCAAAAAAAATGAGCAGTAATAATTTACAGCTCATTTATAAAAGAAATTCTTTAACTGTTCTTTATCTTATGATAGCAAATACGCTTCTGTTGTTGTAATTTTTGCGTAAAAGAATTCCAATGCAGCCAAAAATGCATTATGAACATCTGCAGCCTTGACATCCTGACCATTTATTTGAAGATTAATTGTGGCGCAGGCATCACCAATTACTGTACATTCAAATCCAAAGTCAAAAGCAGCCCTGGTCCCTGCATCAATGCACATGTGCGTCATCATTCCCGCGATTACTAAATGCGTTATATCGTTTGACTGAAGATATTCCAATAAATCAGTTCCTCTAAAACTATTAGGAAATTGTTTGGTGATCACCTTCTCTCCTGCCAGTGGTTTTACATTTTCATGAATTTCTACACCTTTTGTACCGGGAACAAAAAAGGGAACACCTTCTGGGGATATATGCTGAATGTGAATTATGGTTCCATTTTCTTTTCTAAAATTTTCCAGTAGTTTCTTGGCGTTTTCACTTGCAGCAATAGGATTTACAAGTTCTAGCGCCCCATTTTCAAAATATTCTTTCTGTATATCAATTAACAATAATGCGGTATTCATTTTACTTTAAATTTAAAAATTTCTATCAGACAAAATTAAAACTTAAACGAGCGAAACCAGATACCAAAGCATTACCAATAGATACCATTTTGATAAGCAACTTTTTGTCTGTAAATTTTCAATCCCATAATCGGCAGTATCATGAAGAAATGAAAATTGATCTAAAATATTGTTGTTGTAGCGCAGCGAAAAAAAATCTTCTGTGAAACAAATTATTTTCCCCTTTGCTTTTCTGTTAATGTCTCAGCGAGGCTTTATAACAATCACCTTAGCATTATCCAGACGGATTTTATGATTATCTATACTGATTTCGCCCTCAGCATTGTCAATAAAGAGCAGCATGAAGAAATCCTGCCTGTGCGGATATTCCAAAACAGGAAAACGCTGCAGCAGATTAACCGTGTTATCCATCCAGAAATGACTGCCATCACCTGTAAATAATTGCAGGCTGCGATCTGGTATTTCTGATATTTGCATTTTTTTTATTTTATGATTAATACTAAAACAAGAGTACTAACACCATCTGGGAGGATGATAAATAGAAAAAATATAACTGTATCTCTGATTGTATGCCCGTAGCATAGGATACTCCTTTTTTAATGAAAAGAATACAACTGTAAATGAAAACGGAATCTGGTTTTGCAGAAACAGCTGGACTTCTCTGTAAGTCACTGTCGGGAATTTTTGCTCCTCCCTGTCATTCGCTTTTAATTTCTGTTCCAGATAGCATTTTCCGTTACATATGGGCACGGCATCGAACCTGTTGATACAAACATTTTGGGCAATGTAATCCTGATTGATGTAAAAGTCACCAATAATCCATAGACTGTCGGCATTTTGAAACGCAAGCAGCATCAAAACAATTAAAGTGATGCATTTTTTCATCAGCGGCTATTATTTGGCTTCGTCTTCTGCTAAAAGATTTTTGACATCGGCAATCAGTCTTGTGGTTTCTTTTGGATTAGTCCCATCATAAACCCCACGTACATGTCTGTTTTTATCAATGAGCAAAAACCCGCCGCTGTGCACAAAACCGCCCGGCTCATTTTCATCAGGATAAGCTGTTGCAAAGTAGCTTTCTGTTGCAATTTTATAGATGCTGTCTCTGTTGCCGGTAACAAAATGCCAGTTCTTTTTTATGCCGTTATCTACCGTATAAGCCTTAAGACGGGGTATAGTATCATTATCCGGATCTATTGTATGAGAAAGAAACAAGACTTCGCCATCTGTTTTGTATGCATTATACACCTTTTTGAGCTGTACATTCATTTTTGGGCAGATTGAAGGACAGGAAAGGAAAATAAAATCAGCGATGTATATTTTGCCGGAAAAAGTATTGTTTGTTACCTCAAGACTGTCCTGATTGATAAACGAAAAATCTTTGATGCGGGGATATTGGGTTTCATTTCCTTTTACTATTGGATTTCCTAAAACAGGAAGTTTCTCTTGTGCTTTTTCACACGATACTGCCAGCACACAGCATAACAGTACTAAAATTATTTTTTTCATATTTTTATTTTTTGCAAGAATAGACTAGCTAAACTTATTTTCATTTTTATAAAGTATAATTCAGATTGACACTCCATCTGTAGTTGGCTTCCATTTTTCCAGATGATAAGTTCTGGCTGATTGGAAGCATGGTATTCAAACCAATTGAAAACTTATCTTTTCCGGCTTCAAAACCGAATTTACCAAAGAGAATATCTCCGGCTGTATTGGGTAGAGAAAGTCCATGCTGTTTGTTAGTTTGATAAACCTCTCCTGCCAAACCTGCCTGAGGCACTATCTGCAAAGCATCCAGATCAATCGTGTAAAACAGCGTAGCAGCATAATTGAACTGATCTCCGTATTGATATTCTTTTTTATTCTGTGTTTTCAAAACGTAATTCAATGTTGTATTAAGGCCTAAATCATTTCTGCTGATAACGTATTCTGAAACCATAGAATAATCCCAGCTTCCTGTTCCCAGCTGAAAACTCTGGTTTATGCTGCCCAAATTATTAGCCTGAGTAAATTTTCCGGTTGGTATTTTTATACCTGCTCCGATATTTACTTTATGAGTAAAAACAGTACTGTCTTTTTTTGTCTCAAAAACCGTGTATAGTCCCATTACTGTAATATCACCCAAACCCGAAATATTCTCCGTTCCTTTTGTCAGTTCTCTTTCATGCAAATGGTATGGAATCAAAGCAGAAATCTGGATTTTATCTGTTATCGGAATTCTAGTCCAGGCCTGAATTGTATTGAAATTTTCATTAATCCATGGCGAATTGGCAAAGATTCCGTCACGACTGGTATAGCTCTGCTTAAAATACCGCACACCAACAAAATTGTTATTGAGCATTGAACTAAATCCCATACTACCTCCACTAGCTGAACAGCCACATGCATCGCAATCAAAATATTCCATCATCACAAGACGCTGAAAAGTAAAACGTGAAATACTGTCTTTTTCTGTAAAGCTAAAGGCTGAACTTCCAGCCAAAAACATCAAGAGTGCTATTACTTTTTTCATTTTTTATTGTTTATATTCTGAAAAGCGTTTATCGTTTAAATACTGATAATCTGTCAGCGTTTTCAAAAAGGCAATCAATTGTTTTTTTTCTGTATCAGAAAGCGTAACGCCTAATTTTTTATCTTTTTTTAAAAGAGGATCTAATGTTGGGGAATCCAGTACCCCATTGCTGTAATGTTCAATTACAGCCTCCAGAGTTATAAATCGTCCGTCATGCATATAAGGTCCTGTTTTTTCAACATTGCGCAGAGTAGGTGTCCTGAACTTTCCTAAATCCTCTGAATTATTAGTAATTCTGGCTCTTCCTCTCTTCATCATCAGTTCAGTATTATCTGTAAAATCAATATCGATTCCGTTATTGTGATATAAATTATCTGTCATTAAAACCCCTGCATGACATGAAAAACAGAGTTGCCTGGCCAGCTCCAGTCCTTTTAGTTCGTCCTGATCTAAAACACCACCTAATTCTCCGCGAACATACTTGTCATACTTTGAATTTCCTGAAATCAGCGTTCTTTCAAACTGGGCAATGGCTTTTGCAATATCAGCCTGATTAATAGCCTTGCCAAATGCTTTACTAAACAATCCCGGATAATTTGCATCGGCATTCAGCTCATCTATCAGTTCGGTTAGATTCTGGTGCATTTCGTCTTCGTGTGCCAAAGGGGCAAAAGCCTGTGATTCTAAATTGTTAGAGCCGCCATCCCAAAACAGACCATTCTCTGCCCAGGCCAGATTTATTAAAGCGGGCGAATTTCGTTCCAGAGTATTTCCTGAAACTCCCTGACTGGTCAAAGCAAGACCATCCGAAAAAGCCAGATGCTGCTGATGACAGGTTGCACAAGAAATCTGGTTGTTTCCTGAAAGTCTTTTATCGAAGAAAAGTTTTTTCCCAAGAGCAATTCCATCTGCTGTTAAAGGATTTGTTTTCGAATCAGTAAATTGAGGAAAATTATCAGGAATCGTTACCAGAAGCAACGGTTCCTGATAAGAATCATCGAGGTCATTACAGGAAAAACTAAATATAGTCACTGCTGCTAAAACACTCCAAAATTTTATATTCCTGTACCGCATTAATTATTCTACACTTTTAACTGTAAAAACAGTTTTTTTGTAATTATCGGCAACCTTAGTCATAAGTTCAGGGGTTTTCGCGGATATTTTTGGAGTGGCAGCCAGGTCAATCTCATTCACAATTTTCTCAACATCAACATTCAGGTTTATTTTTGAAGATTTGTCTGCGCTGATTACCAAAGCAGTTGGCAATGTAATTTCCACTGTTCTGTAATTTGTATTTAAACCGGTTTCCACAGCAATTGCAACCGGAGTTTCCGGTGTCATATTTTTTCCTGTCAAACTGGAGAAAATATAACTCGTATGCCACATCCATGAAATATTAGTCATACCGTTAAGCTGAGATAACTCACCATCCTGAATACTCATATTATCATTGTGGGCCGCATCAACCCCAACAGAAAAAATAAGTTTGGTATACGATCCTGACGGAACAGCTTTCAAATCAACAGCTTCTCTTTTTCTGGCTGGATAAGTATATTTACCATCCTGAACTTTAATTTCTGTAGTTTCTTCTATAAGAAAAAAAGAATTCGAAAGCCCGTAGGTTTCATTTTTATCACTTACCAGTTTAACATCACTGATCCAGTAACGAAGACGATCAAATTGATAGGATTGTCCGCTGATGGTAAAAGGGGTATTCAAAGCAAAATCAGCTGTTGCTACTTTTGAATCAAAATTGATCTGTGCCGTGCCGTATGCAGCAACAGCCTGAGCATCATCGTTTGAACAGGAATTAAGAGAAATTATGGCAATAAAAGCCAATGCAAAATTTATAAAGTTTTTCATTTTTGTATATTTTTATATTTAATTTTTAAAATTCCGAAAATCGCTTATCGGTTAAATATTGTGTATCTGTGAGTGTTTTTAAAAACAAAATAATTTGTTTTTTTTCTGTATCTGACAATGAAATTCCGAGCTTGCCATTCTGCTTTAAAATTGGATCCAATGTCTGGGAATCTATCACACCGGAAGCATAATGATTCAATACTGCGTCTAAAGTTCCAAAACGTCCATCATGCATATAAGGAACTGTTACTTCTATATTACGAAGACTCTGTACTCTAAACTTATAATAATCCTCTACAAGCTCCGTAACTTTATAGCGGCCTACATCGTTCACCTTTGGATTAACCGCCAGACCGTTATTTCGAAACGAATTATCGGTCATTAAATCGGTTGCATGACAAGAGGCGCATTTTGACTTAAATAAATTATATCCGGCCAGTTCATCACTGGTAAAAGTTCCGTCGATTTCATTACGTCTGTATTTATCGAACTTTGAGTTTGAAGAAACCATCATTACCATAAACTGAGATAATGCCTTTAGCATGTTCTCAGTTGTGATGGCCTTATCTTCGAATGCCTGACCGAAGAGCTTTTGGTATTCTTTGTCCCCTTTCATCATTTGAAGAATAGTATTCAGATTTCCATCCATTTCAATAACGCTCGTCAATGGAATAATAGGCTGAAGGTCTAAATTTTCAGCAGCACCATCATACATATAACTGGTTTGAAATGCCATATTCTGAATCGGGGGAGCATTACGTGTACCCATAGCGTTTGCAACTCCATGACTTACCGTATGCCCATGGTGGGTGAATGCATTGGCCTGAAGATGACAAAAACCGCACGATACCAGTCCATCTGATGCCAGTCTTCCATCGTAGAAAAGTTTTTTTCCTAATTCAAAACCTTTTTCAGTGGGTTTGTTTCCTTCGATGTTGTAAGCAAGAGATGGAAAGTTGGATGGAATCGTAAAATTCAGTGGAACATCTACATATTCTTGTTCTTCACTATCAGAGCAGGCTATCAGGAGTAGAATCACTAAACAGATAAAATATTTTAATTTGAACATATTTTAAGTTTAAGAACGCAAGCATTATTTATAGCATAAGAAAGACAATCTTCCTTAACCTGCATAAAATAACAGATAAGAAAAATCGGCCCGCAAAAAGGCAGAAATCAATACTTGGTTTTACTGTAGCTAATTAGTCGTTGTGTACGTGGTCTATCCTGAACATTTTTGAAATGTTGGCAGTGATTTTAGGCAGGGCTTCTCCGCCCATAATCATGGCGCCCATCCCTGCTTCATTATAATCAGAGAGTTTAATAGTGTTTTCTCCGTCAAGAATTTTAGACAAATCTGTTACGACATGAATAGCCGGCGTGATATTTTTTCTCACCAAAGCTTTAGTAGGTAAGTCTAATGTTACTTCTGTATAATTATAGGAAGTTCCAATTTGTCCGGTATGGATCATGAATGAGGAAGATTCTGTAACAGTGGCAGAGGTAAAAGTTCCTTCGAAAGCAAGAAATTTATAACCCGCCGACCAGCTCCAAAGCAAATCTTTGGCCTGAGCCTTCGCAAGAAAATCGCCCTGACCTGAAGCTCCTAACTGCCATTGCTCCTTGTCTACTCCTATACCAAATTTCACTTTAGTATAATCACCCGCAGGGATATCGGCAAGATCAAACTGGTAACCCGCAGCATCATCTTCATCAGCAATGAAATAACTTTTTGCTTTTGGATAAGTAAAAGTTGTACCATCAGACTTAGTAAGAACAATATTGCTTACAATATAGCGAACAACATTTACTTTCAGTTTTTCATTATTAGCCGTTGTAATAACCTGCGTATCAAGAATAAGGTCATTATTATTGTAAGAGTTGTCAAACTTCAAACCTAATTTTCCTGTTTCAGTAGCAGTATTGTTTTGTTCATCATCACTTGAACATGAGGTAATAAAAATCCCTAATGTTACTATTATCACTTTATATAGTATCTTTTTCATTTGTATTTTATAAAAATTAAATTATTTCAGAGCAGGAATGCTCCAATCAATGCATTAACGCAATAAGAAATTAGTCCCAATGAAAATTGGGAAAAGGATTTAAAATTATAAAATAGCGGCGGGCGGGCGAAAAGTAATTGACGAAACTCCAACAGGTTTGCTTTTAAAAAAAGCAAAGTTTTTTTGTTGCGGTTCTATTGCAGGATTAAAAGTAAAGTCAATGTCAGAAGAAAAACAAATATAAACAAGCTCAAAATTCTCTTTCAGGCTGTCCTGCATTTGTTTTTCGTTATCGGAATATTTTTTAAGGCTTTTCTGCAGTTCGCATCGCCCATTACAGGTGTTAAAAATCTGTTTACGCTGGATACAGATAGTTCTGGCAATTTCCTGCTGATTTATTTTAAAATTGGCATATACAAACATACTGCCCATAGAAGGAAGAAAAATCAGACCACAAAGTAATATGATAATATACTTTTTCAAGAATGTTTGTTTGCTTAGAAATGCAAAAGTAAACTAATTTTGTTTTTATTTTGAAGAAACTTCTTGTTTTATTAAGTAAAAAAAACATCATAAACTCTCTTTCAACCACTTAAACAAAAGCAGAATCAATTTCAATTATAGATTTTGAGTGTATGATAAGCAAAAGAAAAATCCTAGTGCGGTATTTTAGAAATCAGGTCTTTCCGCTTTTCTCACGATTATGTAGCCAGCATAATTTAATAAAAACTTTATATTTACAAAAAACTTTGAGTGAAAGAAAATATTAAGAAAAACTCTATTACGGATATCCTTGAAGCATTGGGCGACAAGCCTCAGGCTGACGAACTATATATCTACATTAGCACTGAAAGTATAAGCGAAAATCCCTTTCCTTATCCCTTCCGTACAGATAGCTACAGCATTATGATCATCTTGTCTGGGAGTGCAAAAATCCAGTTTAATTTAATGGATTATACTCTTCAAACAAATGATATAGTGCTGATTTCACCCCATACAGTAACTCATATTATGGAAATTGAAGAAAGTATGTCTGTTATATCAATTACTTTCACGCTTAATTTTGCATTAACCCATAGCATTAACCGAAATGACTTGAATGCCTTCGAGTTTTTTGCTTCAAAAACTGCCCTGAACCTGGGATTAAAGAAAGAAGAAATCAAAGAACTTGTTAAACTAACTCATCTGCTACATGAAAAAAATACAACTGAAAGTCGTTTTTACGGTAAAGAACTTTTAGTTCACAGTTTCAATCTGTTGATGTATCAGGTTGCCGCTGTATACAGGGAAAGATACGATGAGAACATTATAAAAATGACTCGCAAGGAAGAAATAACTTCAAAATTCATAAAACTGTTGGAGAAAAATTTTAAACAGCAGAGAAAAGTACAGTTCTATTCTGATACCCTGCACATGACAGCAGGCCATCTTTCGAAAATACTTAAAGAAGTATCAGGAAGGACAACCGGTGAACTTATTGATGCCGCTATTATAACTGAGGCCTGTATTCTACTGGCCAATCCAACATTAAGCATTTCTGAAATATCAGACGAACTGAATTTCAGCGATCAGTCTTTCTTTGGAAAGTTTTTTAAAAAGCACACCCGTTTATCACCATCCGAATACAGAAGAAAAACATAAAAGCAGTTGATTACATCTTGCTTAATGAGAATTTCTTAATTTACTTTCTGTAACTCTTTTTGACCCTTGAGTTTCTGGTATTTCATGCGACCCCATATATACCATTCTATAAGAATACAGGGGAACGGCTCTCTGGCACTAACACAGCTGATCTTGTTGGAGGTAAAATTAATTATGCCAGACAGGCAGCTTCAAAAGCCGTTTCAGTAAGCAAACTTCAAAATAAACTTACTGCCAACACGGTACTACTTAATACAGAAACCACTTACTAGAGTATTATCAACCTCAAAGAAAAGATAATTTTATCAAAAAAATAAATCAGTCTGTAAGAAACCTTTTTTAAGAAAAAAGCCTTCAGAAGGCGATGCTTTGAAGGCTCTTTTTTCAACAATAATTAACTAATACAAAATATAAAACCAGTTTATCTGTAAATTGCAAACCGGCCAAACATTTGTTCTTTTGTGGTGATCATTATTTACATGCTGAGTACTACCGATACTCTTAATGTCGTAATAAAAAATTAAAAATTTGGAAGTGATAATAATGGTATCTGAAGCCCTGATGCCATAGTCCGGGTTTTACTAATGTGAACCATGGAATCCCAGAAACCATATTTTTGTGGCACCATCACTAACATATCGGCATTATAATTTTCAATCTCTTTTTTAATTTCTCTAACAACATCGCTTGAACGGATACTTTTAAAACGGTATTCAGCCCGGTGTTCCGACTGTTCCTTCTCACCTATTACCTCCTGCTGCTGTTCGATCATTTCTTCAACTCTGTGGTCAACGCTGAAAAACTCAACCTCAGCTTTTAAAGCTTCGGCAGTCTGGCTGAACCAGCTTAATTTCTGAATGGATTCTAAATTACGACTTTCAAAGGCAAAGAGTATTTTTTTTTCACTTACAAAACGGGCACTGTGAGGTACGGCGAGTACCGGTATATCTACATTCTTAATAACCCAGGTTGTTGAATTACCCAATAAGTCCTGCTCGATTGACCGCTCTGCCATTCCCATAACGACAAGTTCAGTCTGATTTTTTTCAATCAGCAGGGGAAGCTCTTCTTCAAGTGAAGAATAAAGACACAAACTCTCTACCTCAATGCTATATAAACGTGCAATATCATCTGCAAGATGTTTGAGTCTTTCTTCAGAATTGTTGAGTTCTAATTGCATATTATCACCTGAAATTCTTGAATTTGAACTGTGAATTGAAAGAGTAAATGAATTAAAAAGGATTAGTCTTGATCCTTTTACTTTTGCGAATGCCGCCGCATAGTTTACCGCGTTTGATGCTGTTGCTGTAAAATTTGTTGCAGCAATTATGGATGTGGATAGTGACATAAATAATATAGTTTATAGTTTAAAAGTTCAGCAATGATTTGGTCTGTGAATTTGATGAAAATTTCCCTTATAGTGATGCAAAATGAATCCATAATGGCAAGAGTTTTTTACGGTCTTCTATTAATTCGTCAAATTCATTAACCTGTGAGAACTGATTATCCTCGGGACTAATTGTCATGGCCAAAGGCAGAAGAAGCATTCCAATAAGGCTGATGACAACAGGAAAAGGATTAAAAGAATATAAAGTGATCATTTTCTTTATAGCCATAAATTCTAATCGATTCTGATAACAGAATAAACTCAAATCAGTTTTATTTGCAATTAAATAAGCCGCAAAGTCTGGCTTTTCGAATAATAGTTCAACATATTTCAGTACAAGCTGTTCCAGTTTTTGTTCTGTCGTTGACTGGGCATTATTTAAAGTCTGCAATACTTCTGTAAAAAAAAGAGTACTGTTGTGTCTTGCCCTTTCCCTGAAAACCCAATTTTCCTGTTCAAAGTAATAATTCATTCCAGAAAAAACATTGGTATCCTGCTTTATGGCATTTTCTTTTTTATTGCCTAAAAAATCCTTATACCTGAAAAAAAAATGGACTGCGGCTATGATTTTCCGCCGTCTTGCCATTTGAATCTGTCCTTTTATGGTAGTTTGAGTTATCATCTTTTAGTAGATTATTTTAGGACTGCAAACCATATCTCTATCTGATTGTTTAAGAATTCCATAAAGAAAACAAGTGATATAAGTTGCGCCAAATACATCCAAAATCAAAGATATTCCACATAGATGGCATAGAAAAGGGCGTTTTTCTGCTAATATTGGTCAATTTCCCGCTTTATGAAAAACGTATAATAAAGGAAATTCATTCTTCACTATTTCTAATTTGAAACTTTGTCAGCAGAAGCACCAAAAACAAATCCTTTATTACTGAACTCTATAGGATATTCGGGCATAAAATAAGAAATTCCCATATAGCTTGCCACCACACCCTGACCCTGGATTAGTTTGTTTTTCTTTCGCAGAAAAATAATCGGACTTATCGTTTTGCTGCCTCCGTAACTAATGTATCGAAATTTACCCCGAAGGGTATCACCAGAAATCAATCCTTCCACAGCTCCGGAATCTTTCATGGTTCTGCTTCCGTAATACACTTCATAGCTGCCGTAAAATCTCTTTTCATAAGTTTCGATTCTTAAAAATGCAGTATCCCTTCCCTTTACTGCCGTATAAAAAGTCTGATTTTGCTTTACATCATTACAACTGGTCACGCCCAATAAAGCTACAAGAATACTAATCCAATAAATGCTTTGTTTTAATAAGTTCAGGTTCATATTGATAATTTTTAATAACATCATCTTTTTTAAACAGTCAAACATGCTCAATAAAAGCGATAAAAAGTCGGTTTAATAATAAATCCTACGCGCAACATGCCCCGCTCTTTTTTAAAATCAATAAGGCTCTCACTGTAACCCTGCCACCACTGCAGGGTAACCAGCTGATTTGCACTTTTTGTAAGTCGGTAACTAACCGCTGTATTGATGCTTCCTTTAAAATCCCAGTCGGCCCCTTTCCTTACTGTCAGATCAAAAAACAGTCTGTCTTTGTGCAGCGCCCACTGCAAATGCCCTTCGCTATAGCCAATATATCTGGGTAATGATGGATTATTATCAATGAGAAAAGGAATCCATGCTTTGAAGCTGAGTATGAGTTTTGGTGAAAATATCCTTGTAAAACCAACTGATACAGTATTAAGGCTCCGTGAATAAATACTGTCTCGTCCATTGGATTCATGCTCTATACCAAGAGTAAGGGCACCAAAGAAGCGGTTTTCCTTAAATACCGGTTTTAAAAGCATTAGCCCTGGATTATAGTTGCTTTCTTCAAAAGGACTTGATGCTTTATATACTTTCCAGAACGATTTTTGTGTATAGGTAAGATAGGAATAAAAGCCTGCTATAGAAGCCTTGTCGGCCAAACGCTGTTTAAAACTAAACTGGAATTTGGCATCCATAGTATTGCGTGACGGCTGCTCTCCCATGTCAACGCCTGTTACGAAATAGTTATCCTTATATATAGAGAATGCAGGAAGTGATGTAATAATTGTATGTACAGAATCCCTGTCAACCGGAATCTGTCCGTAGCTCAATACCGTAAAAAAAAGAAAGAAAAGGAAATTGAATTTCATGTAATGGTATTTCATTACGGCAAATTTATTTCAGAACCAAGGTATGGAAAAGGTCATTTTTAAGCCATTATTAGTCAGTTTCTGTTTTTTTTATAACTATTCATCAGCCTTTCATTGATTTAATAGCTAGACCTCCTATGACTTCAAAAACAGAAAAAATAATTTTCATGAATTGCCCTTTTTAAAATATAAAAAGAGAATAATAAAAACCCGTTGGGTGAAATTAAATCCCCTCTAAAATGACACCGCCATTGCAAGTCCATATTCTCTGCCATTATATACTGGCAGAATCACTCCGTTTAGATTTTCCTTTTTTTTGAATATTTTTTTAGTAACAGGGTGAAGCCAGTAGGCTATTTTAGTACTCAAAATTCCGATGCCGGCTCCGGCTGCAACATCACTAAACCAGTGTCTGTCATTATACATCCTGAAAAATCCAGTTCCTGCAGCTACCAAATATCCTGAAACACCGTACCATATAGATACATCTTTATATTCCTGATACAAAAATTCTGCTCCCATAAAAGCAGTTGCTGTATGACCCGAAGGAAATGAGTTGTTTGAAGTCCCATCAGGTCTCATTTCGTTTCCTGTCATTTTAATTACATTTACCGTTGTTCCCATAATTAAATAAGCTGAGGTCAGAATAATTGTGCGGTCTTTGAAATTATTTTTCCCTTTAACGCCTGCTGCATTTAGAGCATAAACAGACAAAAAAGCAGAATACTGTGAAAAATCATCAATAGTAAACTTCTTGTCAATATGCTCTTTTATTTCATTTTTAGTATCTGTATTGATGTCTTTAAGGGTGTGACTTTCGAGCCCAATAACTCCATATCCAATTAAAACTCCCGGAATAATTAAGGCTTCATATTTAAATTTTAAGTCTTTATTGATATTCAGACTATCCGAACTGTGAGACTGCCCAAAGGCGCTTAAAGTCAAAAAACTACTTATAATTAACGAATAAATTTTCTTCATCACTTTTTTATAAAAATACATTTCGGGCTACAGACTTTAGGTTAAACGAAAGTTTTTTTCAAACAGCAGTTGCATTAAATATTCAATTTTTAGAGTACAAAATCAACAACATTCTAGAGATAAATATTTTAATTCTAATTCAATGAAAGATAATAAATAATAGCTAGAATAAACATTTCAAAAATACAGATATTTTTAATATATTTATCCTACAAAAAAATAAAAAACAAGTATATTTATAAGAGTTAAAATAAATACGTGTAATATTATGAAGCTTAAAAATTACAGATGCATTTTATTATTCTAAAGTAAAATTTGAAAACTTAATCAAATCTTAAGCATGCTGAAAAACCAATAATGCATATATTTCGTTAATTAGATATATAAAACACACATCAATATGAAACTAATTACTATGTTCCTTTTATTGGGGATTCTTCCGGGAACTATAAACTGGGAAACTGATTTTAATAAGGCAAAAAAAACGGCAAAGGAAAAAAACGAACTCATTCTTCTTAATTTCTCGGGTTCGGACTGGTGTGGGCCTTGTATTGTAATGCATAGAGATTATTTTCAGAATCCTTCCTTTACTGAATTGGCAGACAAAAATTTAATATTGGTAAATGCAGATTTTCCAAGAAAAAAGAAAAACATTGGTACTCCTGAACAGGTAAAACAAAATGAAGAGCTTGCTGAAATATACAATAAAGAAGGAAGTTTTCCTTTAACACTGCTGCTTGACTCAGAAGGAAAAGTCCTCAAAACATGGCACGGAAAACCAGAGAACGCTGCAGAACAGTGGACTGCTGAGATAAAAGCTTTATGTGATAATAGAAAATAACATGTCTGATCATCAAAAATATTCACAGTCCCTGAAACTTATGGGAAATATGTTCACTATCACTGTCACAGCCGGGAATCAGGTTACTGCTGACGAACATATTAATGCTGCGATTGAAGAGATTAAGCGTATTGAAAATCTGCTTACGACCTATAAAGATGACAGCCAGACCAATCAGATTAATAGCGCTGCCGGCATCAATCCCGTAAAAGTTGATCCGGAAGTTTTCAATCTTATTGAAAGATCAGTTGGTATTTCTGGTATTACTCAGGGAGCTTTTGATATTTCATACGGAAGCATTGACAAAACACTTTGGAATTTTGATCGTTCCATGACCTCACTTCCAGATAGCGAAACAGCTTTGAAAATGGTACATCTTATTGATTACAGAAATATAATTCTGGATAAAGAAAATACAAGTGTATTTTTAAAAGAAAAGGGTATGCACATCGGCTTTGGAGGAATTGGTAAAGGTTATGCAGCCGAAATGGCAAAACAAGTCCTGCTGAAACGCGATGTAAAGAGCGGCATCATTAATGCCAGCGGGGATTTGTGCGCATGGGGATTACAGCCCGATGGCAGCAGATGGACTATTGGAGTAGCTGATCCTGATGCTCCAAATGCGGCTTTCTCTTATATGGAAATATCCAATAAAGCAGTAGCCACATCCGGAAATTATGAAAAATTTGTAACCATTAACGGCAGGAAATATTCGCATACCATAGATCCAAAAACAGGCCTTCCGATAACGGGAATAAAAAGCGTTACCATTATCGCATCAAATGCTGAATTTGCAGATGCAATGGCTACTCCAATAGCCGTTATGGGAATCAAAGCTGGTTTGTATTTAATAGATCAGATTCCTGATTTGCATTGTATAATAATAGATGACAACAATAAAATTTACACTTCAAAAAACATTCGCCTAAAATGAAAAATCAAAAGCAGCAAAATCTCGTACTCTTGTGCAGTATTGCTTTAGCAGGCATTCTCACATCATCCTGTACTTCTGTTAAAGAATATCAGAAGGGAAAAATCAACGATTCTGAAATGGTACTTGCCAACAGGAAAATTGAAAAAACAGAACTAAGTTTTCAATCCTACCGCGAGGGAGCTTCGGGAGCAAATGCAGGTAAAAGCGGCGGAGGCTGTGGCTGTAACTAATTTGATATCATAAACAGATGAAAAGAATATTCATTACAGGATTTGCATTATTGGCTTTATTCCAATTAAAAGCACAAAATATACCTTCTGATTCGACGGCTTACAAAAGCAAAAAATTAAAACTTGAAGAGGTAAATTTAGTATCGAGTTATTATAAACAAGATGGTAATAATTCAGCTGTCGGAGGAGGAATCGGATCACAGCACCTAACCGATATAGCGAATACTATCGATGTTAAACTCGTTAAATACGGCGAAACAGGAATTAAACACACCTTTGATATTGAAGCGGGTATTGATCACTATACATCAGCTTCTTCAGATATGATTGACCTGAGTGCTAATTCTTCTGCTTCTTCTTCAGATAACCGCTTCTACCCTTCTTTAAGCTATCTCAGGGAGAATGAAGAAAAGGGAAGGACTTTTGGAATAGGCGTTTCATCCTCTACAGAATTTGATTATCAGTCTTTTGGAGGAAACATCAGCTTCTCACAAAAAACAAAAAATAAGAATGGTGAATTTACAGCTAAATTCCAAACGTTTATTGACCAGTTAAAACTTATTGAACCCCTTGAACTTCGTACTTCAGGTGAAAATTATGGAAGCGCAAACCGAAACACTTTTGCCGGAACACTAAGTTATTCTCAAATCATCAACCAGAGGCTTCAGGTTATGCTTGTAGGAGATATTATCAGTCAGAACGGTTACTTAAGTCTTCCTTTCCACAGGGTTTATTTTGCTGATGGCCCAGTTCGACAGGAAAAAATGCCTGATACCAGACTTAAAATTCCATTGGGAATAAGAGCCAGTTATTTTCTAGGCGATAATATTATCATAAGAGCCTACTACAGGTATTATACTGATGACTGGAATTTAAAAGCCCATACGGCTGATCTTGAAATACCGGTAAAGCTGACCCAGTCATTTTCGCTTAGTCCTTTTTACAGATATTATACACAAAGTGCCGCAAAGTATTTCAAACCATACGGAGCTCATACCGATACTGATAACTTCTACACCAGCAACTATGACCTGTCTAAGTTTGACAGCAGTTTTTTTGGAATGGGGATGAAATTCACGCCTCCAGATGGTATTTTTGGTCTTAAACATTGGAATACGCTTGAAATCCGATACGGACATTACGATAGATCCAACAATTTGACTTCTGATATTATAAGTCTTAATATTAAATACAAATAAACCTATAGCTTAAAAAGTTAGGGTTACGGAACAATACAAGGGTAAATTTCAAAATTTTATCGGTAAAAACTCCATACAAACAACTTAATTATTGGTTTTAAAAATGTTGTTTTATATAATTCCCTGGTTTCATAAAATTTGAAACCAGGGATTTTTTTATAAAAACTCTAAATTTTCTTGATTTTCATATCCTATTTGTTCTTTTCAAATATTTTCATCGATCGAATTTACAACCTTGTATAGCAAATAGCTTCATACTTCTACTTTATTATTTTATACCAGCCTTAAGTAATTTCTTTGAATAGGAATTGGGAGGAATAAACCTCTACACATTTAAAATTCATTTGCCTATTCAGCAAAATTACTTTCTGGTAACATCACATAATTTTTTGTTTCAACAAGCAATTTATACTATCCTTTTAATGATAATATGAGCGCATTTTAGTTTTGAAAACAAATTGAATTAAAGAATATCTTAATCATTTTAAAAAACAATAAAGGTTACCGGAAAGCCTTTAAATGCATAAAAAATTATTTTTTATTTTGATGTTTCTCTGTATTCTTGTATCAAAGGCCCAAGTTGCGGCCACGGTTCAGGATACTGTAAAAAGCGGATTTGCCATTGGAAAAATTCAAATAACAAATCCTGCTAGCATATTATCCGCCTATGTTTATGATTCTTTTACCAATACTTACGTTTATAGCGATTCTGAGAGTGAATTCTCAATCAACTATCCTTTGTTTCTAACACCAGCTGAATATGAAAATTTGGTATTGAAAGAATCCAGACGTAATTATTTCAGAAAAAAAGCAGATGCTATTGAAGCTAAAAAAGCAGGTTCAGAAACAAAACAAAAAGATTTATTGCCAAGATATTATATTAATTCAGGATTTTTTGAATCCATTTTTGGAAGTAATACTATCGATGTAAAACCTGCAGGATCTGTAGAAATGGACATAGGATTATTGTATTCTAAACAAGATAATCCAGCATTATCGCCAAGTAACAGATCGAATCTCACTTTTGATTTTGACCAGCGAATTAGTATGTCTTTGGTTGGAAAGGTGGGTACGAGATTAAGTGTAAATGTAAATTACGATACGCAATCTACATTTGCTTTTCAAAATTTATTCAAATTGGCCTATACCCCAGACGAAGATGATATCGTTAAAAACATTGAAGTTGGAAATGTCAGTATGCCCTTAAACAGTACTTTGATAACTGGTGCACAAAATTTATTTGGTGTAAAAACACAATTACAATTTGGAAAAACTACTGTTACCGGCGTTTTCTCACAGCAAAAGTCAGAAACAAAAAGTGTCACCGCACAAGGGAGCGGAGCCGTTCAGGAATTTAATATGTATGCGCTTGATTACGATAGCAACAGACACTTTTTCTTATCACAATACTTTAGAAATAAATACGATACCTCTCTAAAAAATTATCCCCTAATAGACAGCCGAATCCAGATTTCAAGAATTGAAGTGTGGGTGACCAATAAAAAAAGCCAGGTCAGTACAACCGCAAACAATTTGAGAAATATTATTGCAATTCAGGATTTGGGAGAATCACAATTATCTGATCTTACAGATGATCAGGTCGTGGTTTTGAATCCGTCGTCAGGAATATTTAACAACAGCGCCGATTCGCCTTCGGACAACTCAAATAACGATTACGATCCTGCACAAATCAAGTCCGGAAGCGGTTTACTGAATAGCAATATTCGTGAAATCGCTACTGCATCTTCCGGATTTAATGTTACGGTAAGTGAAGGACAGGATTATTCAAAACTCGAAAATGCCCGAAAATTAAGCTCAACTGAATACACCTTAAACAAACAATTGGGCTATATTTCGCTGGTACAAAAACTCGCCAATGATGAAGTACTGGCTGTTGCTTACCAATACACCTCCGGCGACCAGGTGTATCAGGTAGGAGAATTTGCCAGTGATGGTGTTGACGCTACTGTGGTTACAAATTCAGAAACTGTTACTACGCAAAGTTTAGTATTAAAAATGCTAAAAAGCAGTCTTGTAAATTTAAAAAATCCGGTTTGGAATCTGATGATGAAAAACATTTATCAAATTCCAAGCGGCTATCAGCTGAGTCAGGAAGATTTTAAATTTAATATCTTTTATTCTGATCCATCACCGTTAAATTATATTAAGCCGGTAACATCCTTCCCTCCCAACCCGTCTGATGAAAACAAAATAGCAGAAACTCCTTTGCTGAAAGTCTTTAATCTGGACAGGTTAAATTCGACTAATGACCCTCAGGAAGGTGGTGACGGTTTCTTCGATTTCGTCTCCGGTATCACAATGGATGCCACGAACGGAAGAATCATTTTTACCACAAAAGAGCCTTTTGGAGAGTTAATTTTTAAAAAACTATCGACTAGTTCAACTGAAGACTACAACAATACGACTTCCTACAACGCCAATCAAAAAAAATATGTCTTTAGAAGTTTATACAACAATACACAAACAGGTGCTTTGCAGGACAGTGATAAAAACAAATATTTACTAAAAGGAAAATATAAATCGTCAGGATCAGACGGAATCTCGATAGGGTCATTCAATGTTGCAAATGGTTCTGTAATTGTCACTGCTGATGGGCGAACGTTGACCGAAGGAATCGATTACAGCGTTGATTATCAATTAGGAAAAGTTCATATTCTTGATGCGGCGCTTTTAGCATCCAATGCCAGTATTACAGTAACATTAGAAAATAATTCTGTTTTTGGACAACAGACTAAAAGTTTCATTGGCTTAAATATTGACCATAAAATCTCAGATAATTTTACGATTGGGGCAACTTATTTAAAATATACTGAAAAACCATTGACTCAAAAATCAGTTTATGGTCAGGAATCTGTAGATAATACTATTTTTGGGCTCAATACTAATTTTTCTAGTGAAGTTCCCTTTTTTACCAGACTGGTTAACAAACTTCCTAATATTGATACTGATGTTCCGTCAAACATTTCAGTACGCGGAGAAGTTGCATATCTAAAGCCAAACACCGCAAAAGCAAGTGATTTTGAAGGAGAATCTACTATTTATGTAGATGCTTTTGAAAGCGCTGCCTCGACTACGGATTTGAGTTCGGCCTATGCCTGGAGTTTATCGTCAACTCCCGCAAATAATACTTCGAGTACCTACAATTTTAACGAAAGTACCAATGATTTAAGTTATGGTTTCAAAAGAGCCAAATTAGCCTGGTATACAATTGATCCTGTTTTTTATACTTCTAAACCATCCGGAATTTCAAATAATCATCTTTCCCTGAATGCTACCAGAAGAATTTACAAAGAAGAATTATATCCGAACCTGGAAACAGAAACAGGACAAACACTTGTTGTCAACACGCTGGATTTAAGCTATTACCCATCTGAAAGAGGCCCTTACAATAATGGAGTAGATTTTTCAAATACTCCAAAAGATAATTTTGGAGGTATCATGAGAGCCCTAACTTCAACCAATTTTGAACAGGGAAATGTAGAATATATTCAGTTTTGGGTTTTAGATCCTTATGTTGGAAACAGCAAAACGAATGATAACAATTCCGGCAAATTGTATTTTAATTTAGGCGAAATCTCCGAAGACGTTCTGAAAGACGGAAGAAAACAATACGAAAACGGACTTGGAACAGACCAGCTTATGGTAACGCCACAAGGAATTTGGGGTGATGTTCCTGCTTCACAATCCTTAACGTATGCCTTTGATACCGATGCTGCCAATCGATCTAATCAGGATGTGGGACTGGATGGTTTAAAAAACAGTCAGGAAACTCAGATTTATACCAATTATAGTGCTGAAAATGATCCAGCGGCAGATGATTATAGCTACTATTTGAATACTACCGGAGATGTTTTAGAACGCTATAAAAAATACAATGGCACCGATGGAAACTCAGCCGTAAGTGCAGATGATGCTAACAGAGGGGCTACTACCCTGCCCAATACGGAAGATATTAATAATGATTATACCATGAATACCATCAATGCCTATTATGAGTATAGTATTGATATGAAACCGAATATGGAAATTGGCCAAAATTATATTACCGATATCAGAAATACGCAAGTTACACTGCCCAACGGAAATTCGACAGAAGCCAGATGGATTCAGTTTAAAATTCCGATTTCAAAGCCTGAAAACACCATTGGAAGTATCTCAGATTTTACCTCTATACGTTTCATGCGAATGTTTATGACCGGATTTAGTGAACCTGTAACATTACGTTTTGGTTCTTTGGATTTGCAGCGAGGTGAATGGCGAAGATACACCGAAACCTTAGACATTGCAGACAGCAGCCCGGACGATGATAATACAGATATAGATGTATTAACAATAAATATTCAAGAAAATGATGGAAAGTGCCCTGTAAATTATGTTTTGCCTCCGGGCGTAGAAAGAGAACAATCCTACAGCGGAAATACTGTTACTTACCAAAATGAGCAGTCTTTAGGATTAAAAGTCGCAGGTAAAGGATTGGAGCCTAATGATTCCAGATCGGTTTATAAAAGCATTAGTATGGATATGCGACAATATAAAAAACTGAAAATGTTTTTGCATGCCGAATCCCTAACCGGTCAAATACCACTTTCAGACAATCAAATGACAGCTTTTATACGGTTAGGAAATGATTACACAGAAAATTTTTATCAGATTGAAATTCCTTTAAAAGTTACGCTTTCCTCAGGTTGTTCGCCTTTGAGTTCAGAAATTGTCTGGCCCGAGGATAATGAAATCGATTTGTCACTCTCCCTATTGTCTCAATTAAAAATGCTCTATAAAAAGATTGCAACTGCTGATCTGCCTGCTGACGGAATTTATTATTTAAATGAAGATGATGAGCAACTGGATCCTTCATTACGTGATAAAATCAATAAATTAAGATTAGGTGTCAAAGGGAATCCCAACTTAGGATCTGTACGCACTTTAATGGTAGGAATAAAAAATAATGACTTGCATCAGGATATAAAAGGAGAAGTCTGGTTTGATGAATTACGACTGGCAGAAATGGATAATAGCGGCGGAATGGCGGCCGTTGTCAATCTTGATTCAAATTTAGCTGATTTTGCTACTATTTCAGCAACCGGAAAAATGAGTACCATGGGATTTGGGTCTTTACAACAGAACTCCGGCGAAAGAAGCCAGGAAAATGTAAAACAATATAGTGTAATGACCAATATCAATTTTGGCAAATTACTACCTAAAAACTGGAGACTAAACCTGCCATTAAATTATGCAGCATCCGAAGCATTTATTACTCCAAAATACGATCCTGAAAATCCTGATATTACACTGCAGACAGCCATAGATGCTACAGAAACCGAACAAGAAAAAGCAAATATTAAAAACCGGGCGGTCGATTATACTAAAAATACCAGTATTAATTTAATTGGAATTAGGAAAGAAAGGAAACCGGAACAGAAAGTGCATATTTATGATATTGAAAATTTTTCGTTCTCACAATCTTACAACGAAACATCCAGTCATGATTATGAAAGAGAAAGCTATGTTGATCAAAAAACCAATACCGCATTAAATTATGATTATAGTGCGGAGGCTAAAAATATTGAACCTTTTAAGAATACCAAATTCATGAAAAAAAACAATTACTGGAAGCTTTTGAGTGATTTTAATTTTAATTATATGCCTTCAAATATTACGTTCAACACAAATATTATCAGGCAGTATAACAAACAGCAATACCGGCAAGTAGATGTTGAAGGAATTGCTTTAGATCCATCGTACAGCAGGAATTTTGAATTTAATATTCAATATGGCTTTAATTTTAACCTGACAAAATCTTTACGCTTAAATTTCACATCATCATCAAGCAACATTGTAAAAAACTATCTGAACAGTGATAATCTGCCTATTGACAATTTCAAAATTTCTGATAATTATTTTAATCCTGGAGAACCCAACAAACATACTCAGAAGCTTGTGGTAACTTATGAAATTCCGCTGAATAAAATTCCGGTATTTAGTTTTGTAAAAGCCAATCTGACTTATACCGGTGATTATAATTGGCAGCGTTCTTCTGAGGCATTAACAAAAATAGAAGTCGATGGCGTCAATTATAATTTAGGCAATACGGTACAAAATGCCAATACAAGCAATCTAAGTGCCTCATTTAATATGGAGACTTTTTATAAATATGTCGGAATTTCAAAAACTGCCGATGTTAAAACTCCTGTAAAAAAGACAACCGTTATCAAACCCGGCGAAAAAATTACACGTACAGATATTCCTCAAAAAAGCATCAGAAGCCCATTTTTAAAAAGTTTTTACAATGTATTGACCAGCGTAAAAAATATTACGTTGAATTTTACGGAAAACAAAGGAACAGTTTTACCCGGTTATCTCCCAACATCGGGTTTTATGGGATTCTCAAAACCGACTTTAGGGTTTATTTTTGGAAGCCAGCATGATATTCGTGATGAAGCTGCCAGAAAGGGCTGGCTGACTACTTATCAGGATTTCAATCAAAATTATACAACCTCAAAAAGTCAGATTTTTAAAGGTCTCGCCAATATAGAACCTATAACAGATTTAAAGATTGATTTATTTGCAAATAGAACCTATTCTGAAAATTTTTCTGAACAATATGATGTCAGCAATGGTCACTACAATTCAAGATCTCCTTATACTTCCGGTGCATTTTCAATTTCAACTGTGTTAATCAAAACTGCCTTTTTAACCAGCGATGAAAATAGCTCAGAAGCTTTTAATGATTTTAGAAAAAACAGACTCATAATAGCAAAGAGACTCGCTATACAAAGAGGAATCAACATAAATAATGCCGCCAATGTAGGTCCGGACGGTTTTCCACTAGGGTATGGCAGTACAAACCAGGCTGTTTTATTAGCTTCTTTTTTAGCGGCTTATACAGGTGTCGATGCCAATAATTCGGCCTTAGGGATTTTTAAAAATATTCCTATCCCAAACTGGTCGCTGAAATATAATGGTCTGATGCGTTACCAATTTTTCAAAAAAAACTTCAAACGATTCTCTTTACAGCACAGTTATCAGGCAACTTATACGGTAAGTGCTTTCAATTCAAATTATAATTACACCAAAAATCCAGACGGAATGGATGATAATGGAAACTACTACAACCAGACCATAACCTCTAATGTGACTTTGGCTGAACAATTTAACCCGTTCTTAAAAGTTGATTTTGAATTAAAAAACTCTTTTAAACTTTTGACCCAAATTAATAAAGACAGGACGTTATCAATGAGTTTTGACAATAATAATTTGACAGAAGTTAGCGGAATTGAATATGTAATAGGAATTGGATATCGAATAAAAGATGTTGTTTTTACTTCAAAACTAGCTGATAATCATACCAATACAATAAAAAGTGACATCATTATAAAAGCCGATTTGATTTTAAGAAACAATCAAACCATTGTAAGATATCTTGATCACGAAAATAATCAGTTAGTTGCCGGACAAAATATCTGGACCTTAAAAACCAGCGCAGATTATTCGCTAAGTAAAAACTTAACTATGATCTTTTATTACAATCACTCTTTTTCAAAGCCGGCAATTTCAACCTCATTTCCGCTTACGACCATTAGTTCCGGATTCACCTTGCGTTATGCTTTTGGGAATTAATCCCACAAAGCAATACATTAATTCTTACTTAATGGCGTAAAATCAGATAGTTCGTCTATGGAATTTAGGGGTAAGTAGATTTAGAAGTGCTCAAGGATTTATGGGGCCATACCTTTATAAATACTAATTAAAATAAAGTATACAGAAATGGAATTTAAAAAGAGAATAAATATAATAAGAAGGACCTTAATGCGAACCTTAACTGCAAACGTTGGACGTAAAAACAACTCGTCTGAAAACATTTTCCAGGATACCAACATCAAAAGGATATTGATTTCAAGACCCAATCAAAGACTTGGCAACCTTTTATTAATCACCCCTTTGCTGCAGGAAATTGCCACAGTTTATCCTCAATGTAAGATTGACTTATTTGTAAAAGGCGGTGTAGCCCCTCAAATATTCCAGAATTATGATATTATAGATACTATTATTGAACTGCCTAAAAAGCCTTTCAAAGAACCTTTTCGTTATCTGAAATCCTGGCTAAAAATCAGAACGACAAGTTATGATTTGGCTATTAACGTCGATAAAGTATCTTCATCGGGGAGATTATCTGTCCGGTTTTCACGGGCTAGATTTAAGCTTTTTGGAGATTCTTTAAATGAGTCTATTGGATTAATGTATTTTGATTTCAAACATATCGCCAAAGCTCCGGTATATAATTTTCGTTTTGCCGGACTACAGGAAAACATCTTCGACAAGAGTGACAAGGTTCCTTATCTGGATTTAAAATTAGATCATTCGGAAATATTAAATGGACGTAAAATTTTACAATCATTGGTACCGGAAAATACAAAAGTAATCAGTCTGTTTACCTATGCTACCGGAAGCAAATGTCATTGTGTTGAATGGTGGGAGGAATTTTATGAAAAAGTTCGTCTCCATTTCTTAGATTATACCATTATTGAAATTTTGCCCGTCGAGAATATTTCACAGATTGGGTCTAAAGCTTTAACTTATTATAGTCGGGATATTCGTGAAATAGGTTCTGTTATTGCCAATACATCTGTTTTTATAGGGGCTGATAGCGGGATTATGCATCTGGCCAGCGCTTCAAAAATACCTGTTATAGGACTGTTCAATGTTACAAACCCGTTAAAATATAGTCCGTATAATCACAATAGTCTTGGTATTGAAACTGCTGATAACGATATAGAAAATATCATAGAAGTTTTAGAAACTATACTGCGATACCGTTTACGTACCTGAAATTTATAAATACTATTAGTCATTAAACAATAACTAAAATATATTATTCAAGAATGACTTATGAATAATTTATTTAAAGCAGCTCAATAAATTAAAAATCCTGAAAACAGAGAATTTCAGTTTTTTGCCTTGAAAATATATCGATATTCAAAATTTTCAGAAAATATTATGCAGTCTATTTACAAGATTCAAAAAACTCATAGGCTCTTTTATCAACATACGAATACATTGAATTACGTAAAGGAAAAGCACAATGCCCTCCGTATTTAGGGGTTTCCAGATATACGTATGCACTTTCCCGGGCTATAGCTGTGGGATAACACCTTTCGCCTAAAAAAGGATCATCAAGAGAATTAATAATTAAAACGGGAGTGGTAATGTTTTTAAGGGAAAATTCAGGAGAAACACGCTGGTAATAATCGTCACGACTTGCAAAACCATGCAGTGGTGCAGTAAAATACTGATCTACTTCATCAAAAGAAGAAATTTTATCAATTTGATCACGGTTTATAAAATCAGGAAATTGTGCCGCTTTGTATTTCAGCTTTCTTTTAATATCGATTGTAAAATTCTTTAAATAGATTCGGTTAAATCCTTGTTTAAGGACAGCAGCGCTTGTTGCGATGTGAGTTGGTACTGAAATTGAGACTGCAGCCTTTATACGCTCATCAATTTCTGTCCATCCTAAATAATTCAGAAGCTGAACACCTCCCATAGAAAATCCGATCAAATAAACTGCTTCGAATCCTTTTTGCATTACAAATCTAATCACTTCATCAAGATCATCAACTGCGCCATGATGATAAAGCCTGGGAAGACGGTTCATTTCTCCTCCACAGGTACGATTATTCCATGCGAAAACAGAAAAACCTTTCTGCTGAAAATAAGCCGAACAGCTATTATTGTATGTTCTGCGAGAATCTCCTTCTAAACCATGACATAAAATGACTGCCTTTTTAGAATCATTAATAATAAAATCAATATTAATAAAATCTCCGTCGCTTAACTCGAGCTTTTCTCTTGTATATTTTGGAATTTCAAACCTTTTAAAAACAGCTGCATAAATGGTAGAAATATGCCTGTTACGATGAATTATAGCCGGAAAATTATATTCTGATTGTTCAACTATAGGCATAATAAAAAGTTTTAGAGTCCTTAATACAAATCTAAGAAATCAATCCATATGTCGGTTAATACTGTCTTTTTATTTCACTTTCTAAATGGTTCTTTTTTTAATACAACTAAAGAAGATAAATTGTTCCGCAGAGCATGGACACCTCCCTATCCGGGAAGTGATTAATTTAAAACCATAAGTATTGAACTGCCGAACCAATTTTATCCTGATAAATTAAAAATATTGGTTTCTCAAAAAGAAAACGATTTTATTAAAAAAGACAAATACGGCTCTTTTCAGAATACCGCATTTATCAAACTAATTCAATTTTTATAACGTTGCTTTTACTTCACCGCAAGTCAGCATATTTTTGGGATAGTAAGGGTTTTTGATTTCCTTACTGTCACTTGTCCAGACAGCACCTGTCATTGGGCAGACCTGAAGATATAATGTTGCATCTTCAGCTTTGAACTTTGGTGCTAACTCCCAGAACTTAACAGAAAGTTCCTGAACAATTTTTCGTTGTTTATTTATATTTTTAGTAGCTGCTACCTGAGTTACAAGATCAATAATATCCTTTCTTTTTATAGTAGCCTCGTTCATTTGTTCAAGACTTAGTTTTTTAAATTTGAACTTATTTAATGATGCCTTTAATGCCTCTGCATTTTTAACAACAGCAAGACTATCAGAAATTATAAGACTGTTTTTTAAAGCCAGGTAATTTTTTGTGACTTCTTTTTTTTGTGTTTCACGTTTAGCAACTAATTCAGGCGTTACTTCCTCTTTTGAAGTTAATTGAGCATGTCCCAGAGCACTCAGGCAGATGAATGCTATAACTACTATTTTTTTCATATATCTGTTTTATTTAGTTTTGAAATAATTTTGTCAATTTCTATCAAAATGCTTTCAAAATGTTCTTTGTTTAATCCTGTTGATGCACTCATTAATTTGGTAACATCAGTTCTTAATTTTAAAAGATGCTGTTTGCCATATAACCTTACATCACTGCGCTGTGCTGCATTCAAAGCTTTACCCGGCTCTGTTTCTTTAGGCAATAACAACATACCCAATTTATCAATATAGCTGCGTTGTAACGATCTTCTGTAATAGTCCTGTTTTGCGTCACCGGTAAATTTTACCCATACGGTTTGCTGCACATCGTTTAAAAACTCAGGAACGGTGTAAGCTCCTTCAAACTGCATCGATTTAAGATTGATATTGTAAAGTATCCCTGAACTTAACACTATATTTAATACCTGATTCTGCTGATCTGAAATCTGATCCTCTGTTTTTAAAGAAATAAGCTGATCAATATTTTGTGGATACATCCAAAGAGGTGCCACAAACAATTGTCTTCCTAAATAATCGATAGCTGCTTTTACCTTTGCTTTAGGTACAGGCTGGTTTACGATACCTTTTTCGTCAACAGTTCTTTTAGTAACGTAGTTATTCCCAATATATTTCAGCACATGATACAAGTACCTTGAATATTGTGCTACAACCGCTTTATGCATATCTTCCAAATTGTTATAAGCATCGTTTGGCTCATAAGTCCATTCTACAAGGTTAGGCACTACACGCTTTAAATTCTTTATTCCGTAATCGCTGGCAAGTACTGCGTCATCACCAAGGTCTTCTGACTGGCTTCGTGGATCTTCGTCTTTCCCTTCGCCTCCAAACCATAATTTAGGATTAGCCGTTAAGCTGTCTGTTGTTAATTTGGCAAGAATGTTTTCTTCTTCAAACTCATCTTTAGTGTTTGGAAGATAGCTATATCCCCATTTAATTGCCCATTTATCGTACGCTCCAATACGTGGATAAATACCTGCCGGACCAATATTATCTTCCGGCTGTGCAACATAATTAAAACGGGCATAATCCATGATAGAAACGGTATGACCATTTGCTTCAACCCAGTTTTTATCACGAAGTTTTTCTACCGGAGTAGCACTGCTCGCTCCCATATTGTGGCGTAAACCAATGGTATGTCCTATTTCATGCGAAGAAACAAAACGGATTAACTGTCCCATCAATTCATCATCCAAGTGCATTTTTCGGGCTTTTGGATCTAACGGTCCTGCCTGAATCATGTACCATCTTTGTACTAATTTCATCACATTATGATACCACCCCACGTGGCTTTCAATAATTTCCCCACTTCGCGGATCGCTTATACGTGGCCCATAAGCATTGGGAGTTTCAGAAGCATAATATCGTATTACAGAATACCTTGCATCCTCCAGGCTCATTGTTTTATCATCTTCAGGCCATTCTTTACCAACAATAGCATTTTTAAAACCTGCTGCTTCAAAAGCTTTCTGCCAGTCGTTGATACCGGCAATTAAGTAAGGTCTCCATTTTTTTGGTGTTGCCGGATCAATATAATAAACGATCTGTTTTTTCGGTTCAACCAGTTCCCCTTTTAGATATTTTTTGATGTCTTTATCTTTAGGCTCCAGGCGATAACGCTGAATAATGAATTTTTTCTCAGCACGCTGCTGATCGTCATCAAACAAAATATATTTATTCGCAAAATACCCCACTCTTTCATCAGCAAAACGTTTGCGCATTGGCGTTTTTGGCAGTAATACGATTGATGTATTCAATCTAAGTGTTACCGTTCCGCTGCTGGCTGTAGAACTTGTATATGTTCTTGTTGTTTTTACTTCGATGTTAATCGGATAGGTGTCTATACTTTCAACAAAAGATTTATCATCTGCAAGAGCAGTTAGTTTTTTTTCTGTTTTTTCTTTGCTCTCCAAAGAGAACATTGCATTTTCTTTTTTAAAGGCATCTGTCACATCAATAACAACATTTCCATTATCCGGATTAGTTGTTTTTATTGGAAAAGCAGCCACAATAGGATTTTCATTACTTCCTGCCAGTGCTTTTGCAAGCATCGAATCTGCGTTGCGGACATCCTGTCTGTATTGTAATGATCTTAGAAAAACGGTATTGTTTGCCCCTTTTTCAAAATAAATGGTCTGCTCATTAGCTTTTTCTCCACCAAAAACGCCCATTCCTTCAGGAGTAGAAAGATAACGTGTTACGACCAGCATATACCTGTTAAACAAACTGTCCGGAACCTGAAAGTAGTATTTAGTATCAACCTGACTAACCGTAAAAAGACCTGTTTTGCTTTTAGCTTTATCAGTAATTACTTTGCTGTAAGCCAGCATACCTTTTGGCTGCGTGCTTGTGCTGTCTGCTTTTTTTTCTGTCGGGTTTTGTGAAAAACCATGCTGCTGTATGGCAAGCAGCATGGTTAGTATTATAAATATTTTTTTCATCAGAATTAAAATGGAACTTTTTCGTCTGTGTTTAATGTAAGTTTTGGATTTTTTATCATAACAGATAAAGGAAACGGAATAATATATAATCTTGAGTTAGGTAATAAAGTATACGTTTTTTGAGGAACGGTCTTATTCACGATTGGAAATACTCTTGTAATCGTTTTTGCATATTCAGTTTCAGTATTTAACCTCTTAAGATCAAAAAAACGATTAAAACCTAAAAGTAATTCTTTTCTGCGTTCATTGATAACAAGTTCCATGGTTTCTTTTCGGGTAGCCGGAACAGTTAAATTTACCGTTCCTGATAAAATACGTTTTGCTCTTAATGTATTTAAAATATCAACCGCTTCTGTAAGCTTATCTTCTCTGGCATAACATTCTGCCAGCATCAAATATACCTCTGTAGTTTTCATTCCAACAGTAGGATAAAAGAATCTGGTATATACAGTAGCCCAATACGCTGTATTTGAGCCCTGATCCAGATTTGTTGTACTGGTTGTATTAAAAAACAAATTAAAACGTGCATCATTTGTACCAAATAAAGTTCTCAGCTCAGGGCTTATGATATTTTGATATGCAAAATTCATCTCATTATAACCTGTCATATACTGGTAGCTTAGTACTTCTATATTATTTGCTGCCGGTACAGAAAGTACATTTGGACCTCCTTGTGCACTATAAGCAACCAGGTCAAATATTTTATTATTATAACTTAATGATTTTTCGGCAGCTTCCTTTGCAAGAGCAATTTCACGCTTGAACAAATGAACTTTTGCTTTGAATGCATAAGCAAATGCCAGAGACGGGTGGTATACATCACGTGGTTTTTCCTGAAGATATGGCAATGCATCTTCAATATCTTTTTGAATAAAATCGTAAACCTGCGCAACAGTAGATTTTGATGGCTGTGCCTCTAAATCGAATTTATCCATAATACAAATACCTCCATCATTAGCAGCAGTTTGCGGGTCATATCCTTTTGCATAATGGTTTACTAATAAAAAGTGATCGTATGCCCTGTTAATTTTGGCTTCTGCTTTTGCTAATTGTTTAGTACCCGATTCTCCTTTACTGTCATCAACTAATGTAATAATGGTATTCCATCTGTTAATATAGGTATAAGCCTGATTATAAAAACTTGAATTGTTTATTAAAGAAACCCTATCCGTAGTTTCATCAAAAGTAAAATTGATCGTATTGATATTAGGCGTTACTCCTATTACATTCGATTCTTTCATCCATTGATCATCAACCAGATACTGAAAGTTATTTATGGGATAACCTCTGTTTGGCAAAGACACCATTTCGTAAAATTGATCTGCAGTTTCTACTACTAAAGCTCCTTTAGGGGTAAGATCTGTATATTCTTCGCAGGATGCTGCAGTTAGCAGGATTAGCGATAGTATTATAGTATGTAAATGTTTCATTTTTTTAAAGGGTTAAATTAAAACCAAATAAGTAAGTTGCAGGCAATGGTAAATTACGCATACCGGAATTAGCCGAATAGACTTCCGGATCGATTCGACTACCGGCCGCACTCCAATACCAGATATTATTTACCTGAAAAGTAAATTTAGCCGATTCCATTTTGATTTTATTTGCGAAATTTTTTGGCAGGTTATAGCCTAATGAAATGTTTCTTAATTTGATATAATCACCATCTACAACATTGGCATTAGAGTTTCTCCATTGACTGCTGATTGTTCCTGCATAACTTCTAACGTTTTCTGCAAAATCTACATATAAACGCGTATTGCCATTTGGCTGTGCATCTGTGTAACGATCCGTAATACCTGAAAGATTTACTGCATCAGTACTCATGTCAATAGTTTCTCTGCGCATTACATTTCCGCCTGAGAAAACAAACAGCATATTCAGATCAAATTGTCTGTACGAAAATCGCTGTGATAAGGAACCTGTGTATGTTGGGGTTAAACTTCCCATATTTACCAACGCCTTAGGACTAGTAATTGTTTTTACAGTGGTGGATATTGGATTACCATTGGCATCAAAAGTAATTGACGGATTTCCGTTTTCATCCAAAACATAAGGATATCCGTTAACTGTACCTCCATATTTGTAAGCATATAAACTATTGAATACTTCTCCTTCAAAAAAGTAATTTGTTGGTGCGCTAATGTATACTGAAGCACTTGATTCTGCTCTGGTGACTTTGTCAATAGTTGTTTTGTTAAACCCAAAAACTACATTAGAATTAATACGGAAGTTACCATTATTATACCATTGAGAACCCACACTAAATTCTATTCCTTTGTTTAGCAAAGCTCCGGCATTAATTCTTCTGCTTGTTGCGCCAACAGTTGGATCTAAATCAGTTGTAGCTAATAAATCACTGCTGTATTTTCGATACATATCAATACTACCCGTTAATTTATTTTGAAACAAAGTATAATCTAATCCTAAATTGGTGGTTTGTGTTTTTTCCCATCTTAGCATAGGATTTGGCTGTGCCGTGATGTTTATATATTGTAAAGACTGATATAAGTTATCGTTTCTTCTTGTAGCCGTTACGTATGGAGTTGTACTTTGATCAATGTTTCCACTAACTCCATAAGTTGCTCTTAATTTAAGCATGTTGACCCATTTTATATCTTTCATGAAGTCTTCATTGCTAACATTCCATCCTAAACCAGCAGACCATAATGGACGGTTTTTGTATTTAGAATCAACTCCAAATAAATCTGCCCTGTCAACTCTATAGCTTCCTGTTACGTTATATTTTGACAAATAGGTGTAACCTGCAGTACTAAAAACTGAAAAATAATGATGTAAAACTTCTGTCTGCGATCTTGATAAAGCTGCTAAAGTGGCGTTATTTCCATAGATATAACTCGCAACCCCTGTTTGACTTAACGAAAGGTTGTTTAATGTAGCAGAGGTAAGTGTAACGGGATCATAACCATATCGTATTTGTTCAATACCTCGAGGGGCAAAAGTTTCGCGCATTTCAAAACCCGCTATGGCATTAACCGAGTGTTTTCCTTCACTGAAATCCTGACTAAAATCTAATTGATTTCTAAAAGAATAGTTGCTTACCTGACTGCTCCATTGCTTATAACGTCCTCCTGTAGAAAAACCATCTACGTAGGTGTAGGCATTTGTAGTAGGATTGTAACCTGTCAAGGCATTAATTGCATAACGCATTCTGTATGAGTCTACAGCATAATACTGATCGTTATCATTTTTTCTTAGCTCATATTGAAATTGTGTATTAAGGCTTAGACCTTTCCATATCTTGGCTCGCAAGTTTGTAAAAGCTCTTAAGCTTAGCGAATTTTCATGTGTGATACCTTCCTGAAGCGCATCTAACACGTTAAAATTTAATGATTTAAAACCACTTAAACTATTTATTTTTGCAGCCATGGCAGGGTTAAGAACACTACCGCTCGTAAAACCATCCTTAATACCTACAAAGGGTGACATTACTAAATTTCCGTTATCATCAGTAATACGCTCGTATCTTTTTTGGATATTATAATTGCCCAAATCAAAATCAGTAACGTCGTCATTACTATAACTTGCATTTAATCCAAAAGTAGCGTTTAACCAGTTGTTTACCTGAAAACTGCTTTTTGCATAAAGATTAAACTCACGGCTTGTATTGTTTTTTATTCTGTTTTTTGCATCGTCATAATTTAATGACACATATGTATTTTGCTTACTTGTGCTTCCCGAAAATGCGATATTGTAACGTTGTCTGAATTCGTTTTGCCACACATTATCTCGATAATCTTTTATGTAGTCATTCTTTCTCCACTGGGCAATAGTACTGTCATAATCTGAATTATTAATTTTTCCATCTTCCAAATCTCTGTTTAGCTGATAAAGAGGACTATAATACTTCGGACTGCTGCTTCCAATGTCTCCATAACTATTAAACATTGTTGCAGTATTAGTAAATCTGGCTCTTTCCCTATTATAAACAGCTTGTTCAAAATCAACTAAATCGCTGGTAGAAGCATAATTCATATCCTTTATACTTGGTTTTGTAGAAATAAAGAAATCAGAATTTATACTCACTTTTAACTTACCATTTCCTTTTTTGGTAGTCAAAACAATGATACCGTTTGCTGCTCTTGCACCATAAATAGATCCTGCTGCGGCATCTTTAAGGACATTTACACTTTCAATATCATAAGGGTTAATTTCGTCCAGAGTTAATTCTGTTGGCAAACCATCAATTACCACGAGCGGGCTATAACCTACTTCTACAGAAGAAAAGGTACCGATACCTCTCAATATAGGAGTATCACCAGAAGCTCCGGTTGGGTTTTTCTGGAACATTAAACCTGCCACACGACCCTCAATAGCAGTCATTAGATTGGCGTTGATATTTTCATTTAACACTTTCTCATCTATCTTGGCAATTGCACCGGTAGAATGGCTTCTCGTAAGTGTCTGAAAACCTGTTACAACTACTTCTTTCATGGCAGATACTTTATCTTCAACAACAAGTGTCAACTGAGAACGTCCATCGATAGCAAAAGATTTTTTTTCAATTGTTAATCCTGTACATTCCAATATACCATCTAAAGGTGCATTGTCAAAAGAAAAACTGCCGTCAAAATCAGTTATACTATGTGTATTCGTCCCGGAAATGGTAACACTTACTCCCGGAAAAGGTTCATTTTTACTATTTAATACTTTTCCTTGTATTTTTCCGTTTCCCCGTCCCTCCTCTTTTTCTTTAACATCAGTTACCACTATGGTCTGATTAGTAAGTGTGTACTTTAATTTTTGAGAGCTGAAAATTTGATTCAGTGTTTCTTTTAAACCTGAATTTTTAACATTAATAGTTACAGGATTCGAATCTTTAAGCAATTTCTGCGTATAAAAAACTTCGTAATTGGCCTGCTTTGCCACTTCTTTCAAAACTTTTTCAAGTGGAGCATCTTTAAAATTAATGGAAATACTCTGCGCCTGTGCTGTAGAATTGCAAAACAGCATAAACAATGCACTAAATATCCATAAATAAGTAGATAAATTAAACACAGTAATCTTTTTTTCTAGTTTTTTGTAAGGCTTTTTTTGTTGCAAATTAATTTTCATACATTTACATTTGGTTTTAGTTAAACAATGGTGAACAACTTATATTGGCTAGTACCTTTTAACAACCAGAAGCATCGCAACTGCTTCTGGTTTTTTAGTATATAGCGCAATATAATCGGGGAAATTTAAAATCAGGGATACACTATGATTGTTTTTCCTTCGACCTTAAATTTGATATTGCTAAGCTCAAGCACTTTTAATACTTCAGACAAATTTTTATTCATAAACGTACCTCCGTTGAATCTTACATCCGAAACATCTCCACGGTATTCTACCTTAATTCCGTACCAGCGCTCCAGCTGTTTCATTACTGATTTCAGATCGGCATTATCAAATTTAAAACGGCCATTTTTCCAGGCAATAGCAGCTTCGGTATCTACTTTTCGAATTGCAATCCCGTTAGAATTATCAGATACATTAGACTGTTGTCCCGGTTTTAAAATTGCTTTTTGATTTTTATAAGTAATGGCAACACTTCCTTCTAATAAGGTAGTTTTTGTAATCAGTTCATTATTATAAGCATGTACGTTAAAATGGGTTCCAAGGACTTCTATAGACTGATTACCTGATTTTACTATAAAAGGTTTGTCTTTATTTTTGGCTACTTCAAAATAAGCTTCCCCTTCTAATTCTACCAATCTTTGATTTCCATTAAACTGGGTTGGATATTTAATCGATGAAACTGTATTTAGATATACTTTTGTACCATCTCCCAAAACGATATTGTATTGTCCGCCCGTTGGTGTTGAAAGCGTGTTGAATGAATTTGCATCAGCTTTTGAAACATCAGCATTCGGATTTATGGTATAGATAATAACTCCGTTTGCATCCATCTTAATGGTAACTTCTTCTCCTTCTTGTGCGATAGTATCTTTTGCCGAAATATCAGACAGTACAATTTGCTTTCCGTTCGAAAGTGTCAGGATTCCCCTTGTTCCACCTGGGGCAATTTCCTTTGGTTTTTCAACTACCTGAATAATTTGTTCTTTGGGTTTTGTAAAATAAAATATTCCTGTACCCAACAATAAAGCTATTGATGCGGCAACAGCATATTTGTAAAACTGACTCTTATTTTTCTCCGGATTCTTTTTTCCATCTAAAGCTTTCCATGCTTTATCAAGATCTACATTCTCAATCTCATTTTGATAGTTACTTTGAACTTTAGCAAAATATTTTTTATTCTCCTGAGAATCATTATACCATAGCTCAAAAATCGAATTCTCTTCTGGGGTAAGAGTATCGTTTATTTTTTTTATGATCAGTTTAAATTCCATTTGTAGAATCTCTTTAAATTAACAATTACATGATGTAATTTAATACTAAGACAACCGAAACTAAAGAATGGGTGACAAAAGTTTAAGAAAAAATGAAGAAAAAATTAAATTATAAAGAAAGAAGAGTAACTTTCTTACGAATTCATGGAAAATAAAACTAATATCACAACTAATAATTCGCTGATTTTGATTTTAGCTCTTTTAAGCTGAGTTTTTACAGTATTTACAGAAATCCCCATTTCATTGGCGATTTCATCGTATTTATAATTCTCAATAAATTTGAGTTTAAAAACCTGCTGCATACTTTCAGGAAAAGTTTCAATAAGTTTTAAAATTTGATTATAAAGAATTGTTTTTTCTTCTTCGGAAATCAAATCTAAATCGTCATCCAAAATTAGCATTGAGTTTAAATCAATCAAATTTAAATCATCTGTAATTTTAACTGATTTAAGGTAATTCAAACATCTATTACGTACCATTGCATACAAATAGGCTTTCAGTGAGGTTTTTATTTCAATGCTATGGGCGTTTTCCCATAAAAAAATAAATACTTCCTGTACCACATCTTCACTTGCTTGCTGATCGAACAAAAAATTATTGGCATAGATAACCAATCGTTTATAGAAATGATCAAATACACTTTTATAAACGGATTTATTTTGATTTTGAAGTTCTTTTAAAACAATATCTATTTCCAACGTAAGTATTAAAAAAAAGCAAATAGGCTACAAAAAACAAATCTATGTATTTTTAATTTTTCAGCAAATAAGTATTGAATTTCCTTGAATAATTACAAAAAATACAATTATACTCCATAGAATTTTGAATATTAAAAAAAATACAACCGTTAAATTATAATAAAAAAACAATATTAGTAAATATCTTACCCAATATCTTTAACAACAAAT
Organism: Flavobacterium salmonis; assembly: GCF_903819435.1. Classification (GTDB taxonomy): domain Bacteria; phylum Bacteroidota; class Bacteroidia; order Flavobacteriales; family Flavobacteriaceae; genus Flavobacterium; species Flavobacterium chungangense. The sequence goes on from NZ_CAIJDP010000082.1 coordinate 94,999, forward strand.
GTTCTTTAATACTATTTATCTTAATCATGCATTGCTTTCGTTTGTATTTACGTGATTATTTAATCCTAAGGATTATAAAAATCTCTATATAATACAAGGACAATCAATATTTAAAATAAAAAATAAACATAATTGAATTAGTCTTTTAAGAAAATTTGACTAATTACAAATTAAAATTAGGAATGAATTTAATAACGGTTTATGACTATTTAACCGAATAAGATCTATAGATAATCATAGAATATTCAAACACTTTTGTTGTCTGTAGTGTTGTTGACTTATTTTTTTTTAAGTTATTTTATAAGTTGAAAACTAAGTAAAAAATCATTTATACAGTGTTATAGTATCATTCAGGTTTTCTTTATTAATAAATGCAGTAATATATTCCTGTACTTCATTAGTAGACTCTAAAGGAGTTTCAAAAGAATTGATATGAAATTCGTCGTCCTGATCAAGAATATGTATTATTTCTGTATAACCTTTAGAAATTAAGCTTCCTTTTAATCTAATTATATTCAACTGCTGCTGACCATTTAACTCTTTACGAACTTTTAGTTTTATAGCTTTATCCATAGTAAGTATTTTTAAATTAATAAGTCGTTCATTAATTCAAATATAACTATTAATTACTTTAAAACAATCATCAAAAAAAACTTATAAAACATTATTTATCAACACATTAATAACAAAAAAAACCATTACTTTTTTTCCTGAAAACGATTATTATTTAAATACTCTTAAAATTGTTTCTAAAACTCTTCAAGAGACTTTACTTTGGTATCAGGTGTCATAAATTACGTACAGATTAAAAGAATAATCATGAAAGGGAATCTTAACCTGATACAATTTATTGATGTTAGAAAGCAATCTATTAATTATGCAACTAAAATTTATTTTTCTGTAAATACTTCAGTTATTCTTTAGAATAAATTTGTAGAAAAGAAATTAATTTAAACTTAAAACAGTAAAGAAAATAAGTTTAAAAAATTCCTTTTTCATAAAATAACTATTCTAAAACACAATATCATGGAAAAGCAAAACAACAACGAATATGGTCAAACAGATCCGGATTTTATTGATCAAAACACACTTGTTGACGGTAATGATATTCAAAATGAAAATCATTCTCAACAGGATCTGAACAAAGAAAGCAAAACTGAATTTGGAGAAAGCGATCCTGATTTTATAGATCAAAATACACTTGTTGATAATGATAACTATGCAAGAGATGAAGATCCGTATCAATATCAGGAAGAATTTATTGAAGATTTTAAACATCCTGAAAACGATTTTGAAATCAACAAAAATAGCAATTCAGAAAATATTCAGAATGAGGAAAAAACTACAAATAAAAATGATGTTAATACCAATCATGAAAAGAAAAGTGATTTTTAAGGATGAAAAATAACTGAATTTGGTAGTACTAACAAAAAAGAGGCATACGATAAATAGTATGTCTCTTTTTGTATAAACTTTATTTGGTCTTAGTTACAGTTCAAGTAATCTAGGATTCGTTTTATAAGTATCCCATAAAAGCTCCCCAAACAAAGTATTTGTCCATGCAAACCAGGATCTTGTGAAATTTTTAGCATCGTCCTTATGGAAAGATTCATGCATAAATCCGGTATCTCCGTGTGATGCTTTTAACATTCTGATGCAATCCTTAATTTCGCTTGGATCAGAAGTTGTGTAAGCCCTCATTACAAGAGACATTGGCCAGATCATATCCATCCCAACATGTGGTCCTCCAATTCCTTCGGCTACTTTTCCTTTAAAGAAAAACGGATTGTCTTCTGAAAGGACAAACTTTCGGGTATTTTGATAAATTGGGTCTTTAACACCAATTGCGTCCAAATAAGGCAAACTCAACAAACTCGGAACATTGGAATCGTCCATCAATAAATGACCTCCAAAACCATCCACTTCGAATGCATAAATTTCTCCGTATTTAGGATGTTTAACCACTGCATGTTCCTTAATAGCCTTATCAACTTCATTTGCTAAATTCCTTAATTCTTTTGCTGTGGCTGTATCTTTTGTAATCACTTCCAACATTTCTGCAGCCTGATTCATACTGGCTACAATAAAAAAGTTAGATGGAATAAGAAATGAAAAGACAGTTGCATCGTCACTTGGTCTGAAAGCAGAACAAACAAGGCCAACTGGTTTTACTGGATATCCATACCCTTTTAATGGCCTTGTATCAGTAGCAAACTGTGTTGTTCTTTGAAATGTGTAAGGGTTTTTGCCGTCTTTTTGCTGCTGATCCCTGAAAACTTTAAGTGTCGTTATGATAGCTTTGACCCAATTTTCATCAAATGGGGCAATGTCTCCGGTATTTTTCCAATAATTATAAGCCAGTCTTATTGGATAGCAAAGCGAATCAATTTCGTATTTTCTTTCATGAACACCCGGTTTCATATCAGTATGGTCTGTGGTCCACTCCCCTTTTTTATTTGGGTCATTATAAAATGCATTTGCATACGGATCTTTCAGAATGTATTCTGTCTGTCTGTTTATAACACCTGCAATAAGATTTTTTAATTTTGAATCCTTTCCGGCAAAAGCCATGTAAGGCCAAACCTGCGCAGAACTGTCTCTTAACCACATCGCATCGATATCTCCTGTAATAACATATGTGTCAGGCCTTCCGTTTTTCTGGGTGTGAGTCACCGTTGTATCAAGAGTGTTAGGAAAACAGTTATTAAATAGCCATCCTAATTCTTTATCCTTTACATTCTTTTGAAACTCTACTATTGTTTTTTCAATAAATTCACTTTCGAAATTTCTTTTGCCTTTTGCAACTCTTACAATCGGAAAATCTTTGACTGCCTTAGTACTGACAATTATTTCCATAGGATCAACAAGTGCTAAACTGCTAAATAAAACAGTGTTCTGGATAAATTTTCTTCTTTGCATTTCTTTATATTTTAAAATTGTAAAAAAAGAACTTCCTGTTATTCATTTGATAGTGAATACGGAAAATCTTCTTTATTTATTCCTCTTTTATTATTTGGCGTTGCCGACATATCAAAGTCAAGTGTTCCTCCTTTCATTAGTTCGGAATGGCTCAGCCAGTTTTTTGAATAAGCTTTTCCATTCAATTTCATTCCTTTAATGTATCGATTCTCATTACTATTTGAACCTGCATTTATGGTTATGGTTTTGCCATTTTCAAGTTGTATTGTGACTTTTTTAAATAATGGAGCCCCTATAACATATTGATCAGAAGCCGGAGTAACAGGATAAAATCCTAAGGAAGAGAAAACATACCAGGCCGAAGTCTGTCCGTTATCTTCATCACCACAATAGCCATCGGGTGTTGCATGGTACATTCTGTTCATGGTTTCTCTTACCCAATATTGTGCTTTCCAGGGCTCTCCTGCATAATTATAAAGATAAATCATGTGCTGAATGGGCTGATTTCCATGTGCATACTGTCCCATGTTAGCAATCTGCATTTCTCTCATTTCGTGAATTACACCATCTTTAAAATCTTTTGTAGCAAAAACGGGAGGTAAAGAAAAAACTTTATCCAATTGCGAAACGAATACTTCTTTTCCGCCCATCAAATCAACCAAACCTTGTACATCATGAAAAACTGACCATGAATAATGCCAGCTGTTTCCTTCTGTAAATCCGTTAAACCATTGAAAAGGATCAAAAGGTTCCATAAATTTTCCATCTTTATTTTTAGGATGCATCAGGTTGTATTTCGGATCAAAAAGGTTCTTGTAATTTAAACTCCTTTTTTTGTATAAATCAATTTCTGTCTGCGGTTTATTCAGGGCTTTTGCCAATTGATAAATCGCAAAATCATCATAGGCATACTCTAATGTTCTGGCCGCACTTTCGTTGATTTCATCATGAGGAACATATCCTAAAGAGTTATAAGAATCAATTCCGGCGCGTCCCACGGCTTTCAGCGGACCCGCATTATTAGCGCCATGGATTACAGCTTTGTAAAGATTTTCAATATCGTATTTTTTTACTTTATCGCTTTTTAAATACGCTTCAGATACAATGGATGCAGAATTATTTCCGACCATAATATCTCGTAATCCCGGACTCGACCATTCTGGCAGCCAGCCACTTTCGTTGAAGGCATTTGAAAGACCTTCCTGCATCTGCGTATTCAGTTCCGGATACATGAAGTTTAAAAAAGGATATAAAGCCCTGAAAGTGTCCCAAAAACCGGTATCGACAAACATATAGCCCGGCAAAACTTTTCCGTTATACGGGCTATAATGTACTACTTTGTTGTTTTGATCAAATTCATAAAACTTTCTCGGAAAAAGAAGCGATCTGTACAGAGAAGAATAAAAAGTCCCTATTTGATCCGGTGTTCCGCCATCTACTTTTATTCTTCCTAATTCTTTGTTCCAGACTGCTTTTCCTCTTTCTTTAAGCTGATCAAAATTAGTATTGCCTATTTCTTTTAAGTTAAGCTCGGCCTGATCATAACTTATAAAAGATGAAGCCACCTGAGCGTTTACTTTTTCACCAGTTTTTGTTTTAAAACCAATTACCGCTCCGGCATGATCTGCTTTCATTTCTAAAGCATTCCCTAAAACGTCTCCGTTAAAAGTTGCATTTACCTCAAAATCTTTATCAAAAATAATCACGAAATAATTTTTGAAATTTTCCGGAACTCCACCGCTGTTTTTGGTCGTGTAACCGATAATTCTTCTTTCTGACGGAATAATTTTTACGTAAGATCCTTTATCAAATGCATCAATAACAACGTAAGCCTTATCTGTTTCCGGAAATGTAAATCTAAATCTCGCAGCTCTTTCAGTTGGCGTGATTTCTGTCGTAACATTATGATTTGCCAGATAAACGCTGTAATAATACGGCGTAACGGTTTCAGCCTTATGAGAAAACCAGCTTTGTCTGTCTTCTTCCTTAAATTTCAGTTCACCTGTAACAGGCATAATCGAAAACTGACCGTAATCATTCATCCAAGGTGAAGGCTGGTGCGTCTGTTTAAAACCTTTAATCCGGCTTGACTTATATGTATAAGCCCAACCATCGCCCATATTAGCGGTTTGCGGAGTCCAGAAATTCATTCCCCACGGCATTGCAATTGCAGGATAGGCATTCCCGTTTGAAATTCCGTAATCAGAATCGGTTCCTATTAAAGGATTTACCCAGTCAATAGGCTGTTGTGGTGTAATTACTTGTGTATTTTGTGCATTAGCAGAAACAAAAGCAAAAATCACGAATGCAAAAGTGTATTTAATTTTTATCAAAGCTTAGTTATTTAAATGTAGATCATAACAAACATACTAAAACGTTTTAGTTAAAACAAAAAATTTTACTAAATATGAATTTATGTTAATTTTATAAGATATCATTAGACAATAAAAGCGATGGATTAGATGTTGTGAAATAATGTACAAAAAAATCTGCCTACAAATTATTATTGACAATCAAATTCCTTAGTTAAAAATAAAGAAAAGTTCTTTAATCAGTTATTTTAGTTAATGAAGATTCTCTAATAATAAGTTCTGCATTAATCATGACTTTGTGAACTGTTTCTGTTACATCTTTTTTCTTCAAAAGAGGCAACATAATTTCCATTAATTTAGCACTTATGTCATTAAGAGGTTGAGAGACTGACGTGATAGTAGGGCTGTAAATTTTATACATATCATTATCATCAAAAGAAATAATTCCAAGATCATTTGTTAAAGATGGTTTATTTTCCTTAAAAATTTCCAGTCCCTTTTGTGTCAAATAGTTAGTTGCAAAAAATACAGCATCTAAATTGATCTCCTTATCAAAAAAATCCCTGATTCGTTCTTTTCCTTTTACTGTATAAACCTCATTATAAGGAATCTCAAGAGTAATTGGTTTTAAACCATTTTCATTTATTGCTTTTATATATCCCGTGAGACGATCCTGCATCTGAGACTGGTCTGGAGCAATCGTAATAAAACCAATATTTTTAAATTGATTATCTATCAGATGCTGTGTCGCATCAAAAGAAGCTTTTTCGTTATTTACAACAACACTACTGCAATCTAATCCTTCAAAAAACCTGTCTAATAATATGACCGGAATATTGTCTTTAATTAAATTTTCAATAGTATCTTTTAAGCCTGGTGAAGGTACAACAACAAACCCGTCAACTTGGCGAAAATTAAATAAGCTGATAAGCTCTTTGGATTTCTCATCATCATTTTCATTACTGCAAAATATAACTTTATACCCTTTATCGTAAGCAATGTCTTCAAAAATACGAGCTAATTTAGAGAAGAAATTATTTGAAATATCTTCCACCATAAAAACCAAAATTTTTGATTTACCTGTCCGTAAACTTTGGGCAATTTGATTTGGCCTGTAATTTATTAATTTTGCATAGTCTAAAACCTTTTTAGTAAGTTCTTTAGAAATATGTTTTTCTTTTGCTTTACCATTTAACACAAAAGATACCGTTGTAACAGATATTTTAAGTTCATCTGCAATATTTCTAATAGAAACAGGTTTTTTTTTCATTTAAAAATCCTCATTTAATTTTAAACACAAATTTGATTCAAATATAGTAAAGTTAAAGCCTATTGCTAAAATCTGATTTGGTGGAATTTAAACATTTATAAAAAATCGTATTGACTTACTTGTCGTACTCCTTTAATAAACAAATTGTTTTAACGTCTAAAATCATGCTGCAGGCGAATAATGTCTTCTTCGTTAGAAGTATTATTTGATCAGTATGCTGCCAAATTTCAGTGTTACACAAATTAAGAAAGGGCATCAGATTTTTATTTCTGATACCCTTTATTTAAAAGTAAAAATGATTAGCTTACACTTAATGAAAACATTTACTCAATGTAAATCAAACTGTTATCAACTTTTAAATAACAGCTATAAGAATTACAATGCAGCTCAAAACATCTTAAGCAATACAGCTATGAATAATGTAAAGTATTTAGATTAGATCAAAACGATCCAGATTCATTACTTTATTCCATGCGAAAACAAAATCACTTATAAATTTTTCCTGTGCATCACTACTTGCATAAACTTCCGCAATAGCTCTTAATTCTGAATTGGATCCGAAAACAAGATCTGCACGTGTTCCAATCCATTTCGGTTGTCCCGTGTTACGATCATTTCCTGTATAAAGTTCTTTATCATCTGATAATGCTTTCCATTGTGTGCTCATATCAAGCAAATTGATAAAAAAGTCATTGGTAAGATGACCCGGACGATGTGTAAAAACACCATTTTTTGTACCGTCAGAATTTATATCAAGTACACGAAGTCCTCCTAAAAGCACTGTTAATTCTGGTGCCGTAAGTGTCAGTAAATTTGCTTTATCGATAAGAAGTTCTTCTGTAGAAACTGATGATTTTGTTTTTCGGAAATTACGAAATCCATCTGATTTAGGTTCCAGATAACCAAAAGATTCAACATCAGTTTGCTCCAAACTTGCATCCATTCGACCTGGTGTAAATGGTACTTTTACTAAATATCCGGCTTCTTTTGCAGCTTTCTCTACACCAGCACTACCTGCTAAAACTATTAAATCGGCAAGTGATACCTTTTTACCATTTTGTTGCGTAGCATCAAATTCTCTTTGAATGCTTTCAAGTTTATCTAAAACCTGTTTAAGCTGTACGGGATTATTTACATCCCAGTCTTTTTGCGGAGCTAATCTTATACGTGCACCGTTAGCCCCTCCGCGTTTATCTGACCCTCTAAAAGTTGACGCTGAAGCCCATGCGGTTCCTACTAATTGTGAAATGCTTAAATCTGAATTCAATATTTTTTCTTTCAACTGTGTAATATCGTTCTCATCAATTAATGCGTGATTAACCTCTGGAATAGGATCTTGCCATAACAATTCTTCCTGAGGAACGTCAGATCCCAGATAACGGGAGCGTGGCCCCATGTCACGGTGAGTAAGTTTAAACCATGCACGGGCAAAAGCATCAGCAAAATCATCTGGATTTTCCAGGAATCTGCGTGATATCTTTTCGTAAGCCGGATCCAGCCTTAATGACAAATCAGTAGTAAGCATGGTTGGCAAATGCTTTTTTGAACTGTCAAAAGCATCAGGAATAATAGGTTCAGCATTTTTGGCTACCCATTGGTGTGCACCGGCAGGGCTTTTAGAAAGTTCCCATTCGAAGCCAAATAAATTTTCAAAAAAATTATTACTCCATTGTGTAGGTGTTTTTGTCCAGGTAACTTCCAATCCGCTTGTAATGGCATCTGCACCTTTACCGGAACCAAAACTATTTTGCCATCCAAATCCTTGCAATTCAATACCTGATGCTTCCGGTTCTTTATCTACGTGATCAGAAGAGGCAGCACCGTGAGTTTTACCAAATGTATGTCCTCCGGCAATTAACGCTACTGTTTCTTCATCATCCATTGCCATTCGGCCAAAAGTATCACGTATATCTTTTGCAGCGAGAATAGGATCCGGATTACCGTCTGGTCCTTCAGGATTTACATAGATCAGTCCCATTTGTACGGCTGCAAGTGGTTTTTCAAGATTTCTGGAATGAACATGCCCATCTGCATTGTCATCAGATGATACTACCCCGTGATCTTTTGGTACACCATCAGAACCATCGTTATAGCGATCATCTCCACCCAGCCACGTTGTCTCAGAACCCCAGTAAACAGATTCATCCGGTTCCCAAACATCGGCTCTTCCTCCGGCAAAACCAAAAGTTTTAAATCCCATAGATTCCAAAGCAATATTACCGGTTAATATCATTAAATCTGCCCAGGAAATTTTCTTTCCGTATTTTTGTTTAATTGGCCATAAAAGTCTTCTGGCTTTATCAAGACTAACGTTATCGGGCCAGCTGTTAAGGGGAGCAAAACGCTGTTGTCCTGCACCTGCTCCGCCACGCCCGTCATGCACACGGTAAGTTCCAGCGCTGTGCCATGCCATTCTGATAAAAAGACCTCCATAGTGACCAAAGTCTGCAGGCCACCAATCTTGTGAATCTGTCATGAGTTCATGTAAATCTTTTTTTACAGCTTCAAGATCAAGACTTTTAAAAGCCTCAGCATAATCAAAATTATTACCCATTGGGTCTGATACCGGAGAATTCTGTCTCAGAATATTTACTTTTAACTGATTTGGCCACCAGTCGCGGTTCTTTGTCCCTAAAGCGGCTGCTTTGTCCATGCTGCCATTATGAAAAGGGCATTTGCTAATGTCATTTGATTGATTTTCCATAATTTATTTTTTTGATTTTTATTATTTAACCGAAAACGAATTTAAGAACTAAACAAGGAAACTTTATACGTGATTCATATTATATTAACCTACTTTCATAGATAAAATCTATTGACAATATCATGAAAAGTAGATAATGCCTAAGAAATTGGGTATTGAAATTATGAAAAATATATCTAATTATCAATTAATAGACTTCTTTTTATCAGTGCAGGTTAATTCGAATAATAAAACAGATTATTCTTTGCATTTTATTAAACGAATATGAATTTAAAAATTCCGACTATTAAATTAGATAGTCATCTAAAAGACGATCCTATAAGTACCGCTAATGAAAATATTATAATACTCTAACAATATTATATAAAGAAGTTTAAATCGAAAAACTTTTCTTTATAATCTCATAAAATACATCAATAATTGCTCGACAATTAAGCTTACATTATTACTTAAAACAAAAATTTCAATGAGTGATATTGCCCACAGATTTCCTGAAAACCCCTTACTGATACCAAAAGACCTGCATCCCAGTACTCCTGATTTACAAATTATAAGTCTTTTAAATCCGGGAGTTTTTACATTTAAGGAAAAAATATGGCTTTTAGTACGAGTTGCCGAATCTATTGCGCAAAAAGAGGGTGTTATATTTTTTCCGGTTATCAATGAAATGGGCAAAGTAGAAATTATTGAGATCCCTCTTAATGATCCGGATCTCGTTGCTACAGATGCCAGAATAATTCAGTATAAAGGTCTTGACTACCTGACAACACTTTCGCATTTACGCCTTTTATGCAGTGATGATGGTATTCACTTTTATGATCCTGAGGGTTATAGTTCTTTGTTTGGTTCAGGAATATTGGAACAATTTGGTATAGAGGATGCGCGGGTAAGCAAGCTTGATGATAAATATTATATCACTTACACTGCCGTTTCTTCTAATGGTGTGGGTGTAGGATTGCGCACGACTAAAAACTGGAAAAATTTCGAATCTCAATCAATGATATTCCCTCCCCATAATAAAGATTGTGCCATTTTTGAAGAAAAAATTAATGGTAAATTCTATGCACTGCACCGCCCATCAAGTCCTCAGATTGGAGGCAATTTTATTTGGCTGGCTGAATCTCCTGATGGTATCTATTGGGGAAATCATCAATTTCTTGTCGGAACCAGAAAAGGACTATGGGATAGTGCCAGAGTTGGCGCTGGTGCAGCACCTATTAAAACGGATAAAGGGTGGCTTGAAATATATCACGGAGCAAATGCAGAACACCAATATTGTCTTGGCGCTTTCTTAATGGACTTAGAAAATCCTTCAAAAGTAATTGCCCGAACATTAGAACCTATAATGATGCCACAAGAAAATTACGAACTGAGTGGTTTTTTTGGATATGTAGTTTTTACGAATGGTCATATTGTAGAAGGAGATAAACTTACAATATATTACGGAGCAGCCGATGAATTTGTCTGCGGAGCCTCTTTCTCCATTACAGAAATCTTATCAAATCTTATTCCTGAATTTTGATAAACATTTTATTGTATTCTTATTTATACTCTTATCCTTAATCTCTATCTAAAGTAAGATGTTCCAGTAGATAAAAAAGTTTAAAACTATTAATAAAGATAACACTACTCGAAATTTCGGAATATAATCGCTGCTTACTTGTGTTTTCCTCTTCCTTCAAAACTCTCTCAAATGCAGAGAGCCATGGAGATCATACTTTACATCTCTATTAATATACTTCAGTTGCCTTAAATCAAACAAAGGGGAAAAATACCCTTTGAAAAGGGGCTAATATACTCTTTTTCAATATTTTAAATAAAAGTACTTTTATGTTACTAATAAAATACAAACATTTAAAATGGAGAAAGCCGAAAAGCCAAAAAAGAGTAGGCATCAGAAAAAATCACAATTATGAAAACAAAAACACTATTAATTATTGGTGTTATTGCCTTTGGGTTAATATTATTTTCCCAATGCAAACCCAAAAAAATGTTGGTCTACAATGAAAATGGAAATTACTTTGTCGATAATAATTTCCTGATTAAAGATGCAAAGGAAATGTCCAGAGCAGATATTGACGGACTTATTGCACTTGATAAGGAATATACGAAATTTGGAGGTTCCGGCTTCTTAAATTATATCGTTCAAACGCAAATAATTCAGCACGTTAATCAAATAAAGACTTTGACCAGAGTATCAAAAATCGCAAAATTGAATGTCATCCATAAGGGTTGTTTTGATGTAATTGATATCAATTGGAACAATTATGGAGATATCAAAGCAAGACTGGATAATATATTATCAAAATACGAATATGCTTCATTGGATGGTAATATTGGAATTGCGGGCAATAAAATTGTAACCAAAGCTACCAAACTATCTGAACAAGAGATTAGTACTTTTAACAAATTATCAGTAGTGGGAATTGATGAAAATAATATCTGTAATGATTACATGGGAACCAAAGCGTTTAGCAGATTGCTAATGAGAACTACCAGAACACCTTTTGATAAAAATTTAAATCAACAGGTTATTAATGTTATCAAACAATACCAATAATTATCAAAACAAGGTCAATCGATAAAGTTTGTCCTTGTTTTTATAAAAAAATATTTTCAATCAAATACAATAGAAAATGAAAAGAAAATGGCAGCTTTTTGGTATATTCCTTTTACTCTTTATGGTTTTTACAATTGCATTAAAAGGAACCTTTGACGGTTATTATGGTTTTTATTATGATAAAGAAGAGTATAAAAAACCATTCTTTTATGAACTTTCAAATAAAATTGTAGAATTTGAACCTGTTAGTATGTTTACGACTTACACTGGATTTGATACAGGGTATGGTTTTTTTGCGCCGAATGTTGCAAGCGATTTTGTCTTGCTTTTTGAATTGCAGGACGCTAACGGAAATATTCTGGAAGAACGGATTATGCCGGAATGGAAGAGTAAGGAAAGTATTGTGAGATATACTTCTGTTTTTAATATGTTCATAGACAAAGTGGTTGCTTCTAAAAAGAAAAACGAATCCCAATATCACAAATATTTGGATGTGGTGCTTAAACAAATTGCAAAAAGCGTCCTTAAAGAGAGTTATGGTGCGAAAAAATGTACAGCCAAACTTTATCTCTACGATTATCCTTCTTTAGACAGATATAAAAATGGAGAGAAAAAAGACAACCTGATTTTAATTAGTCAAATTAAATAAAAATAACCATGAAAAAAGCCACCATCTTATATAATAAAATTGAGTCTCTATTTTTTGTAAATAAAGGAAATCCCGAATTTCTGGCTTTCTTTAGGATCTCAACTGGGGCATTGGCGCTGTTACATTTTTTATCTATCATAAGCGATTTTGACATGTTTTTTTCCAGTAATAGTCTTGTTCCACAGGATATAATGTCTGTTTTTAATCCGAACTGGCTAATTTCTTTTTCAAAAATTACTCATTTTTTTGAATCTTTTGGAATTGCAGAAAACACTGTGATTTTAGGTGCTAAAATAATGTTTATAACATTGTGCATTAACATCATAATAGGATTTTATTCCCGGGTTAGTGCTTTTGTGTTACTGCTATTGCAGGTTGCTTTGCTCAAAGGGAGTTCGTTTTTTATTTACGGAGTCGATTTTTTTACCAGCATGTCTTTATTTTATTTGATTTTATTACCTTCTGATGCATATTGCTCAGTACTACGTTTTATCATAAAAAAGAAAGCTACGGAAGTCAATTTTATGCCTGTAAAAAGAATGTTTCAAATTCATATCAGTATAGCTTATTTCTTTTCAGGATTTGATAAGTTACTGGGATACAACTGGCGCAATGGTGAATCTATCTGGAAAGCCATTAATTTGCCATATGCTAACAGGGATTTTAATTTTGATTTTTCCTGGATGGCAGACCACTCTTATATTTTAATTATTATTGGCTGGTCTACTATCATTATTGAAATGCTGTATCCGTTTTTTATCTGGATACCTAAAACGCAAAAAACATGGATGATACTTACCATCAGCATGCATTTGGGAATTGCTTTAGTGCTGAACCTCTATTATTTTTCGGCCATCATGATCATCTGGAACCTGACTAATTTTAATTTTGAAAGAGAAACAGTTACCATCAAATCTCTAAGTTTAGAGCGACGCTTTTATAAAAAATCGAGTCCGGTAGGAATATAGAAAAAATTATTTCTTAGAACCTGTTTAAAATTTATTTTTGAGATTTATTATTGAAATAATGCCAATACTCTAATTAGTAATGAAAATTTAAATTTCTAACATAGAAAAAATATATCGATAAGAAATTAGTAAAGGCTGTCCTATTTTTGGACAGCCTTTTGTATAACAGCTTTAAAACTTAAATCACAAACTTCCCAAAACAATTATTATTGCCTGAAGCACTTCCCGTCTACTCCAATATTTATCATTAGTTAAATTTTGTGTTTTGTGATGTACACTCTCCATTTTGGCTACACGTAAAATACTGTAGCGCTATAAATAGTATAAGATGAAATTATTTAGAATGACAATAAAAACATTATAAAATTAGTCTAAATAAGTATAGATTTGCATTCATGTAAAATCAATTCAGAAATCCAGATTTAATAACCATTTTATTGAAATTCTTTAAAGAATAATGAAGAAAAAAGTAAAGAAAAAAATTGGACAATTACACCTTTGGTTAGGACTTGCTTCCGGCCTTGTTTTATTTGTGGTAGCTTTAACAGGCAGCCTTTTGGTATTTGAAAAAGAAATTGATCAGTATATAAATCCAGAGTTTTATATTGTTCCTAATGTAGGCAAAGAAAAAAAAACAATTGATTATTGTACAGCTGCGATAGAGAAACAATATGGAATTGAAAAAATAAACCGTATTGTAGTTTATAATGATCCAAAACGTACTATGACTATCATAGGAAAAGACACCGATGGAGAAACACAAATTTTCTCAATAGATCCTTATACAGGAAAAGTGCTTGGAACTATCGCACAGGATAACAGATTTTTCTCTGTAATTTTAAACATACACAGACACTTATTGATGCATGATATTGGTGAAATCATTACAGGTTGTAGTTGTTTAATCTTTGTGTTCATGCTGATTTCAGGCCTGATTTTATGGTGGCCTAAAAAAGTTAAAAACCTAAAACAGCGACTTACCGTAAAATGGAAAGCTTCTTTCAAAAGAGTCAACTGGGATTTTCATTCGACTTTTGGATTTTATACTTTCCTATTTTTATTAATTATTGCACTTACGGGTTTAACATGGTCTTTTAAATGGTTTGAAGATGGAATGTATTTTATAGCAAATGGTACTCTCGAAAGGCCTTCTCTTAAAGTAGAAAACCCAACTAAAATTGATCCACAGTCTGACAAAGTCTCATTTTATCAAAGTATATATCAAAAAACAGATAGTATTTTTCCATATAAAGGTAACATCCAAATCAGGATGCCGGCAGATACCGTTAACAGTATCTTAGTTTCAAAAGAAAACTTAGAATTCAATATACCAAATCAATCCAGTTCGCTTTATTTTGATAAATACACAGGCAAAAACATAGAAATCAGACCTTACGAATCTTTTTCCAAGGGAGATAAATTAAAACGATTGATATATCCCATTCATACAGGAAGCATTTATGGGTATCCAACTAAAATAATCGCTTTTTTGGTTTGTCTTTTTGCCGTAACCTTACCTACTACAGGATTATTGATCTGGCTGGGAAAACGAAAAAAGAAAGCAGCTCACTAAAATATAATCTTAATTTTTTCATTTTTTAAATAACTATAAATTAACGATTTATTAAAAATTACAGTTTTAAATTAAAAAAAATCAGGAATTTATTTGGATAACCGTATTTAGTGCTTATCTTTGCACCCGAAACATCGCGGGATAGAGCAGCAGGCAGCTCGTCGGGCTCATAACCCGAAGGTCACAGGTTCGAGTCCTGTTCCCGCTACAGAGAATAACCCATCAACTTTTTGATGGGTTTTTTGTTTTTTACTACTTCCCTAAAGCCTTGTAAATGTTGAGACTAACCTAAAAAAAAGGTTTCTTTATTGGTTATATATAGCCTGTTTTCAGTCCTAATTGACAGCCCCTCAGGAAATACCAAGTTTTGAATCCTGATTTTACTCTTAGTATCTCCCTCTCTCCAGTATTTACTGATTTTCGAGACTTTTTCTACTACCTTATCGATATTTCTTTTATGGTTAGATATTTTTTTTGGCATTGGAGTATATCTGGCTTTCAATCATCTTTAATTCGGTATCAAACTGAATCGCATATATATTGTATTTATTATCTCCAAAATTTGTATTCTCAAAACCACAGGTATGTGTTTAGAAATGTAATTTTCAAAGACTACTTTTGAAGCTATACACATAACACAATTTAATCAAATTGTAAGATTTAGGAAAGTGAAATCTTTCCTTTTTTTGTACCAAAAAAAGCTGCCTCACTTTTGAGACAGACTCTTAAATTTTCACACTACATTACTATAAATTTCTGATTATCTGTAAAAATGTTTAGATTGAATAATTAACCTCTAACCCATCTGATACACTACCAATTTATAAAAAGAAGCCACGAAAACTTTCATGGCTTCTTTTTAATAATAATAATCTTTTTTTAAATGAGTTATTATCCTTGTAATTGTGGGTTTAAAACCCCAGCTGTAACGGTATAAATTAATCCATTAGGGCCTTCTTGCGCAAAACCAAAAATACCATATTCTCCTTCCTGATAAATTTGATTATCTCTTTCATCATAAGGTACAGCTGCCCATTTTAGAACGTCAGATGCTTTGACTTGGATATTTTTTGTAGGATAATTTGAATCTGTTGGGCAAGATACTTCTATATTGAAAGCAGTCTCTTGAATTGTATTATCTGGAACAATAAACCAAGTTGGTGTTGGTCCTGAACCATTTTGTCCGGGAGGTATAGGTAAAGCTACTGCTCTGTTAATAGGGAATGAACCACTTCTTAATGTACCGCCAGTAATACTGGTTACATTGCAAAAAAGTTTGTTGCCATCTGCTACTCCTGGATCATTTTGACTTAAAGCGGACAATTGAAATACCGAATCATTTGCTGTACTTTGATTGTTTTCAAATTGAAAGTCTAAACTATTTAGTTGAATGTCTGCTGGAGCATTTAAGGAAAAAGTCATTACAAAATCGCCATTGTTAGCATTGATTTGATTTGTAATATATTCGGTAACAATCCAATCAGGATTAGGACAACCTTGACTGAAATTCATTATAATATTGTCTTTCGGAATTCCATTTATAAAACGAAACTCAAGTTTTGTAGGCTTTAAGTCTGACGGTAGGTTACAAAAACTCATTGTAAATTTCCCGTTGTTTGAATTGATTTGATTTTCTAAGTATTCAGTCACAGTATACCCTGGATTTTCCCCTTGCGTTAGCATCATTATTGTCTGAACTTGATTATTTGATTCCATAATTTCTATGATTTATTTAGTAGTTCCTACTCATAAGGCTTTTCGGATTTCACCCCGTTTTTATAGTGGTTTCTGAACTCCACTTTTAAATAAATGAGTAAAAATAAAACTAGCTAGCTTTTTAATTTCTTTAGTAAAAGTATTGTGGTATAATAGTTTAAATTAAAAAAATCCCATAAGTCTGAGTTTTTTATCCATAAGAAGGCGAAACTATGGAACAAGAATTTTTTGTCAACATTTTTACAATACAAAACAAAATAGGTTTCGCCTGTTAATTATAATATACAAAATGAGGCTGTCCGAAAAGTCGAAGCTAGCCTCTGAGAATTGCACAAATAAAATTCGTCTCCAATAGGAGTCCAAATATTTTAGTATAAAAAAGAGGCTGTCCATACTTTTCGGACAGCCTCGTTGGATTAAAGAAAAATGTATTTATTAATTGTCTTCTGTAACATTAAGTAATGAAATTTGCAATGTATCTGCAACAGCAGGATTCACTGAAACCAATACAGGTGAAAAACGATCTGAATAAGCAAAATTATAAGTATCAGAAAGTTTTTGTAAAACAGCAGCATATTGGTTGTAGTGCAAAGGGTTATTTTGCAAAGCACTAAATAGTGAAGCACTGGATATGGAAAACCAATCAGTACTTGACATCGCTCCCACTTTTGTTTTGCCAATTATTGTTTCAGAACCAATAGCTCCAATATTAAATCCTGCTAATAAATCTCCGGTTATCCACCCATAAACGTCGTTTGCAGGATTTTGTGAAGTTCCTCCATTAATTGAAAAAGAGGCATTGGCACCATAAATACCACTTGGATTGATTAAATCATTTTTTTTATAAACGATAGTTGTTGTCCCAACTACACTGCCTATAGTCCCGGTTAAAGTAATATCACCTGTATTGTCAATTGTAGCGGTTAAATTATAAGCTTGGGCACTTTGAGGCCCGGTGGTTGGTACATTTGGCCCAACACCATTAAACTGACCTGCAATTGTGGCTATAATTCCATTTCCTAATCCGGGTATCACTTTTCCAACCATCGTATTGGGTCCAAAATTTTGAATCAGTGAGTTAAGATAGTCTTCAAAAAGATCATAAGGCGTAACTGGAACACCACCAATTGGCGGATAAGAAGAAGGCCCAATAATACGTGTAAAACCAGTTCCCGGTTGCGTTGGCAACTGTTCAAAACTGCCAGGGACAAGAGCAGGCAAAGCATTGCTTAAACCAGACTGTGGTGTAGCTGTAATAGCACTTAATTGTGTATAAATCATTTGAGAAGTTTTACCTGTTTTAATGCCATTATCTGTTTGTACAATTGCCTTATGCAAAAAAGTCTCTAGCTGCATGGGAATACTCCAATAGTCAATACTGGTTAAATCGGCTACATCAGTCGGATTTCCATTAAACGTTAATTCCATTTTATCATAGCGAAGAAAAAAATTTGGGTCGGTAATATTTTGGGCAGGCTCATAACCCGCATTCAGAACAGACCATGTCTGACCATACGATATATAAATCCTGCCACTAAAATTTTGAATGGACACTCCTGCACCCAAATCAGTTAAAGAATACCAGTTCCCTTTTCCTGCTTCTTTATTTAACGGTTGTATTTCGAGTTCTAAAGGTTGTAACTGATTTGGATCCGGGTAGTGTATGCTAAATAGAGCTGTATCACTTCCGGAAACAAAACCTATTGATACAAGTTTATCAGATAAGCCGCTGTTGTTCTTGAAAATTACTTTTAATGTTGCCATAATATTGTTTTTTTTAGTTTATGAACTATTTATAATTTTAGTCCAATAAAGGTAGTATGGCAAATTATCCGGATTAAAAAAAAAGGAACGAAACCGTGATTTTTTTGAATAAGAATAGAAAATCAGTCCTAAAAATTATTTTCTGATGTTTTACCGTAATGCAAAAAAAATAAACCAGTCGAATGGATGTCTTTTTGGAACAAAGCAGAACACATCGATTATTTCAAAATATAGGTCTTGTTAATGATATCTTTGTATTTATCACTTAGTATCACTCTATGGTTTCCTTGTAGTATAATCAAATTATCTGAGGGAATAATCTCTGTTATTTTTTTAGTGTTAACTATAAAATTTCTATGTGTCCTGCAAAAAACAGTACTGTCAAACAATTCTAAGATTTTGGTTAATGATATAAGGATAACAAATTTTTCTTTTTCTGTTATAATATTACAATATTTTTCTTCGACTTCAATATAGATAATATCACTGATATCGACCTTTTTTAGTAATTTACCTTTTTTAACAAATAAATATTCTTTGCTAATTACTGTATTTTCTTCTTCGCTCAAAAAAACATCATCCTGGGCATAGAATTTTTCGAAAGCCAACTCAAGAGCATATAAAAGTTCAAGCTCATTAAATGGTTTCATCAAATAACTAAAAGGCTTTGTCAATTTTGCACGTTCAAATATTTTTCTGTCTGTAGAACTCGTTAAAAAAACAAAAGGCTTTGAAGCATTGGGATCGGCATTGATACTTTCCGCAAAAGCAAGACCATCGGGCAAACCATTCAAAAAAATATCAATTATGACTATGTCAACCTTATTGTTATAAAACAGGGATAAAGCATCTTTATGATTTGTAGCCAGCCCTGCAATTGTATAGTTATTGGCTTGTAATCCCTTTATTAGAGCATCACTTTCTGATGGTTTGTCCTCAATAATTAATACATTAATATTGTCCATTGTGGTACTTTTTAGCCAAAGATACGATGATTTTTGTTCCTTTTCCTAATTCGCTTTCTATATCCAGTTTCCCGTTATTTTTTTGGATCATTGATTTACACAACTGCATTCCCAAACCAGTACCAATTATTTCTGCATTCTCTTTTTTAGACATTAATGTGGTTTCTTTCAAAAGAGATGTTCGTGTGTTTTCGCTCATGCCTATCCCATTATCTTCAATAATCAACTCGCAATAGTCCTCATTAGTATTTTGAGTATAAATTTTTAATATCCCATTCTCTTTTGAAAATTTAATCGCATTGTCTAAAAAATTACGAAGTATTATTTTTAAAGATTCCTGATCGGCAAAAACAATATCTTTCTTAGAAACTGAATTTTCAAAAACAAGATTTTTTTCAGATATTAAAGGGAGATAATTATAAGCCATCAGCTCTACAATAAAATACAAACGCATGGAAGTTACCTCAAAGAAAGATTGTTTTGTCTGGAGCAGAGCCCAGTGCAATAAATTATCCAATAAGTTATAAGTACCATTTGCAATAGCACTGTTTTGATGTAAAAGAGAATCCAGTTCGTCCAGATTTTTAGTAGCTAAATTTTCCCGTAATTTAGTATTACTGGTTTTCATAGCATTGACAGAGGAACGTAAATCATGACTTACTATAGAAAACAAGGTATCTTTAGTATCATTCAATTCATCAAGTGCCTCTTTCTGGGTTAAGATGATTTTGTTGGTTTTTATTTTTTCCCTGTAAAAATAAACAGCCGTTCCCAATAGTAATAAAAGGACAATGGATGAGTAGAAGAACCCATTTCTTTCGGCTATTTTAATTCTATTTTCGGCTTGAAGCAAACCTACTTCTTTTTGTTTTTGTTTTATTGCAAATTGTTTCTCTAGCTCTGCAACTTCCCATATTTTATTTTGATTGTTCAAAGAATCTTTCCATTGATCATATTCTTCTCTGTATATTAATGCTTTTGCAAAATGGTTACGGTTTTTTTCTACTACAGCCATATTGAGTGCTGCATTTTGCTTTAATTGGTAATTTTTTACTTTTTTGGAGAGATGATACGCTTTCTCAAAATAAGGAATGGCCAGATTATCTTTGTATTGGTCATAGTATAATGTGGCAATATCTCCATAAGAGCCTACCAATATTGAAGAATCATTTTGTTTTTCTTCTAATTTTATACTCTCCAGTAAATAATGTTCAGCTTTTTTAAACTCTTTTAAATGCAAATAACACAGCCCCAGATTGTGTTTAACACTACTTTTTTTTATCCCCAAAAGCGCATCATCGGGGAGTTTTTCAATTTCCTGAAAGTAATTAATAGCCTCGTTGAATTTTTTTTCTTCCAAAACTATTTCGCCGAGAAACATTTTACTGTGATTAAAGAATTCAAAATCTTTAGAAATGGAAGCAAATTCCTTTTTGCTTTCGCTAAAAATTTTTTTCTCTTTAAAACTAAATCCTCTAAAAAAATGGCAAAAATCTTTAATCTCCTTACTTTGGCCGATACTCAACTGTTTCATCGAGTAAACTAAAGTGGAATCCCATTCTTTTTGCAAAAAGAAATATTGTGCTTTATTAAAATTAGATGCACCAATGATTTTTTTGCTTTTCGCTATTATTTCTCTTTCAAAAGCACTATGATTTTGTTGGGAAAAAAACAATTGAGGAAAAAGTAAAAAAACAAAGAGTACTATTTTAGAAACATCTTTCATTTGCTAATTTTTGTTAGCAATTTAGTCAAAATAAAAAAACAGAGGCTAATTGAGCCTCTGTTTTATATTTACTTACCTGATTGTTATACACCAGTTTGCACTGTAGTTACCGTTCCTCTGGAACCAGTTGGATCTTCATCCCATAAAAAACAAACAATTTCCTTTAATTCTAAAAGATTAGGTATTGGTAAATTACATTTACTATTGGGAGTAAAACAATTAGGATTTGCTGTAAAACTCAATTGAAAAACATCGAATATTGAACATGGTTCAGGAGCTACATCATAGCATACATAAAAATTAGCATACGGTGTTCCATCGTTAGTATAACTAAAATCCTGTATGACCGTCAATTGATCAGCTGTGACTTTTGCGTTTTGACTAATAAATACGACAATACTGATCTCCATCTCGTGTTTTTCATTTATTGTTACTTGCGCAATCGGAGGTAGCGGTTTTTTATGTCTGGGGTTAGGAAAATTTATTCGATATCCCAAGCCATTTGCTAGAACTCCTATTTCAAAACCGGCCGGTTTTTCTATTGGCCCACAAGAACTACCTTGTTGATTTGTTGTACTCATAATTATTTGTTTTTAGATTAAAATTTCTATTAAATTAAAAAATAAGATTCCGTTTTAACAAGAGCCTGTTTTATAGTTCTAATACAATATATAATTGCTTACTTATTGTTTATTCTGCTTCTTGATCAATAGTTTCGTTGAACCTGTATTTGTAGTACAGACCACTTGTCAATAGGATAAAAAAACCGATCCGTTGATCTCGTTCGCCGCCTGATAGCGTTTGACATTCATAAATACAAACGCCAAAACTAAATACGAATCCTAGGTAGTACTTTTTCATTTTGTTTGTCAGATTTGATTAATTTACTTTAACAATCAAAATTTTAAGAACGTAGGCTATTTTAAAATACCGGAGTCCCCTAATGATTTTTTTCTTTCGCAGGAACAAATCGAATTGATCTGGCTTAAAAGCATTAATTTAATACTGTACAAAGAAAATTAAAAGGATAACTTTTATTGAGTAAATTGGTACGAAGTGGTCTTTTTTTGGAACGAAGTAAAATTTAAATGAGACGAACAAAGATATGAGCATGAACATCATACCTTTTTTGCCACAAAAAGTTAAGGTTGTCTCCTTTTACTTTAAGCAAATAAATCAAACATTATCAATCATAATTGCATTGTAAAATCATCTCAAAACTAAATACATTTTCCATTCAATCCCAGCAGAACATTCAAAACCAGTTGATAATGCTATATATAGTAAGACAATCTCTTCAAATCTTCCACAAAAATGGATGACCTTAAATTCGAATTAAATCAGATTGCAGAAACTTTTATAGAAAAACTCTGTGGATTTAGTTATTTTTATGTGTAAATTAGACTAATGAATATATTAAATGGCATGAATTAACTAGCCCGTTTAGCCCTTTCCCAGTTTACTGATTGTGATTTTTTTTAATACCTGAAAAATCCTAAAATCTCACATAAATTCATAATGAAAAAATAATAAGGAACAAACAGAATTTTAATCCTTGTCTCTCTGTTTTCTAAAAACCAGCCTAACAAAGCAGCTGCATAGAAAAAAAGCTGCATCCAAAATAATATAGAATAAAATTCAAAGGATATGATACCTTCATTAAATGATAAAATAGATAAAACAGGGATTAGGTTGGTATTGGCATCACTAAATATTACAATTGGTGTTTTTACAAATTCCATACCCCGATTCATAGCCCCAATTTTTCCATTTCTCTGGTCTAAATGATAAACCGTTGTATTAGGATACCCATTTAATAAATTTGGTGTTCCGTCATCAGATGCTTTTATTGAATAATTTAGCTTCGTTACGAAGTCTAATGCGGAATCTGGGTTAAAATTAGTTGGTGGATCTACAAAAATAAATTGTCACTAAATTAAATAGTATTACTATTCTTTTATTCAACAAATGCCATAGCATCCGGTACTTTTCCTGTTACTATGGTGCTAACAACCGTAAAAGTTTTCATGTCAATTACTTCAATTTTATTAGCATTAGAATTTGCTACAAAAGCATACAAACCGTTTGGGTGCATTACAATATTAACAGGACGCGGTGTGTGGTACAATAACTTTTCTAAAAGTGTTGTTTTACCATGAAGGACAATAGTTTTAATTTTCTTTTTTGATTGTTGGTTGTACACATATATATCACCCTCAATCGCATTGGCAACAAAACAATACTTTCCGTCTATAGAAAATGCAAGCTTTAATGGATCTTTCCCTGTACTTAAAGTGGCTATAACTTTATACGAAGAAGTGTTTATGACTGTAATGGTGTTTTCTTTATTGTTGGTCACCCATAATTCTGATCCATCGGGGGTTATAGCAATACCTTTTCTCCCTAATCCGCAAGGTATAATTGCAACAACTTTGTTTAGGTTTAGGTCAATGATACTCACGGAACCTGAATCGATATTAGTTACATAAGCAATTGTTTTTGTGGGATTAAGCACCAGGAGATGACTCTTTTCTTGTTTTGTGGGTATTTGTTTTTCAATACTGTCCGTGTCAATGTTAACTATTAATAAGGTATTACTAATAAAATCAATAACTCCAACTTTATTTGCTTCTGGAAAAGCTACAATACCATTTACTCTTATATTTCCCTTTAAATCTATCGTTTTTTCTACTACATTCGTTTTTGTATTTATGACTTTAATAATGTTGCCATCGCTAGCTCCATAATTAGTTAGTACGACTCTTTTTTGATCTGCTGTGGTTACAGCTTCGTGAGATAATATGTCAATAGGAATTTCTTCTATTTCTTTTCCAGTAAACAAATCAACTACCTGAACATCCTCGCTGACCTTGCTTACAATGTATAATTTCCCAGTGGTTTTTATCGTATAGGAGGGTAATCTAAAAATGAAAAGCCCTAGCTTTATTATAGCAAAAAGAATGACAAACGATAGTACAATATATTTTAAGCGCTTCATAACTATAGCATGAAATTAATTTATAAAAGTCAATCCATCTGGAATTTTCCCTGTGCCAATTGTACTAACAATCTCGAAGGTTTTCATGTCAATTACCTCAACTTCGTTAGCATTTGAGTTTGAAACAAATGCAAATAAACCATCGGGGTGCATTAGTATTCCAACCGGACGCGGTGTGTGGTAAAGTAATCGTTGTATAATACCATTTTTGCCTCTAATAATTATCGTTTTGATTTGTTTTTTAGATTGTTGCTCAAAAACTGAAATTGTTCCTTCGCTTGAATTTGCTACCAGACAATATTTTCCATCTATGGAGAATTTAAGTCGTAAAGGTTCTTTACCCGTAGTTAAAGTATGTATAACTTTGTAAGTCGAAGTGTTAATTATAGAGACCGTATTGTCTTTATTATTAGTAACCCAAAGTTCTGAGCCATCGGGTGTAATATCAATTCCTTCTGTTCCTAAACCACAAGGAATAACTTGTATTACCTTATTCAAGTCAAGGTCAATAACACTAACCGAACCTGATTTTATATTAGTTACATAAGCAAATGATTTAAAAGGATGAAGTACAAGAAGATGACTAAACTCTTGTTGTGTAGGTATTTTTTTTTCTACACTACCCGTTTCAATGTTAACAATGGATAAATCATTTCCTAAATCTGTAAGGACTCCAACTTTAGTTGAATTTGGAAAAGAAACAATTCCATGGGGTTTTAGACTGCCCTTAAGACTTATGATTTTTTCGATCTTATTTGTTTTTGTATTGATCACTGTTATGCAATTTCCAGGGGTGTCAGGATTACCATAATTAGTAACCACAATTCTGTTTTGGCTGGTTACTGCAACGGCTTCATGTGGTTCAATTTCAATAGGATTTTCAACTACTTCTTTTCCGTTTTTTAAATCAATAACTTTATAATCACTACTTAATTTGCTGAACACATAGAGCTTTCCTCTGGTTTGGATCGTGTAGGAAGGACGTTTTACTAGATATGATGTAATTGAGGTGATAACAAACAGCAAAGCAATAACGAGCACTATGTATTTTATTTTTTTCATAACTGATTTGATTTGAATAGTTTTATGGCAAATTGACACGCTCTAGCTGTAATTGCCATATAGGTTAAGGATGGGTTTTGACAGGCAGAGGAAGTCATACAGCTCCCATCGGTGATAAATACATTTTGTACATCGTGCATTTGATTGTTTTTGTTTAAAACTGAAGTTTTTGGGTCGTTCCCCATTCTTGCGGTTCCCATTTCGTGTACTGCTGATCCTGGAGGAGGGCTTGTTCTGTAACTGCCTACGTTGGTAAAGCCTGCTTTTGTTAAGATTTCCTCGCTCGATTTAGTCATGTGTTCCATCATCGCTAACTCATTAGAACTATATTCAAAATGTACTTTTACCAGTGGTAATCCCCATTGATCTAGATTTTGAGGATCTAAAGTAATTTTGTTTTCGTAGTTAGGCAATACTTCACCGCGTCCGCCCAACGAGATGGTCCATTTCCCTGGAGTTTGTAATTGTGCTTTTAATGATGCACCAATACCTGAAGTGGGTTTGGATTCCCAATTTTCTCTTTCGCCTTTGCCTTGAATTCCATAACCGCGAACGAAATCAGTGTTTTTTGTTTGCAAATTCAAATTTTGGAATCTTGGGATGTAGATTGTTCCTGGTGATCTACCTTCATAATACTTATCTAGTAATCCGTCAAAAGTGCCGTACGTTCCTTCGTTTACCACATGATCCATTAAGTTGTGTCCTACCTGCAGGCTAGAATTACCTAATCCGTTAGGAAACGTTTTGGAAACAGAGTTCAATAAAATGGACGCTGTTGCAATTGCGGAGGCATTTAAAAAAATTATTTTCGCATAGTAGGTTATATTTTCTTTGGTTATAGCATCAATTATGGTAACACCTACCGCTTTCTTTGTTTTTTCATCATAAATAACTTCTTTTACTATGGCGTTTTCTCGAAGCGTTAAATTCCCTGTTTCTCGCGCATCCAATAATGTTGATGAATTACTACTAAAATAGGCCGCAAAAGGACATCCTCTGCTGCATAAATTTCTATACATACAAGGACCTCTCCCTTTTTTAGGTTCGGTTAAATTAGCAACTCTACCATTTATAATCATTCGATCTGAAAAATGTTCCTTTGTTTTTTCTTTTAAATGCTGCTCAATAGCATTCATCGGTATGGGCTTTAAAAAAGTGCCATCTGGAAGGTGTGGGAGTGCGTCTTTACTTCCGCTAACTCCTATATAATCCTCTACATAATCGTACCATTCTGCTAAATCCTGGTATCGAATTGGCCAATCCACACCATTTCCATCTTTTTTATTTGCTTCAAAATCAAGATCTGATAAACGATAACTCTGGCGTCCCCAAGTCAATGAACGACCGCCAACTTGATAGCCTCTTATCCATTTAAAAGGATTCATTTGAATATAAGGATGCTCTCTATCATTTACATAAAAATGCTTGTCTGCTGCATTGCAATGACTACTTTGAATTGGTCTTTCTTCCACTTCTTTGGTAGTTAGATGAAATCTATTTTTAAAGTCCCAAGGATTTAAAAAGGCAGTTGGATAATCTTTTACATGTTCAACATTACGACCTCTTTCTAATACTAGTGTTTTTAATCCTCCTTCTGTGAGTTCTTTTGCTGCCCATCCGCCGCTTATACCAGATCCTACAACGATGGCATCAAAAGTATTTGTTTCTGTTTGGTTTTTCATACTATATCTATTTAGTTGCCCAAGCTTTTTGATTTGGTTTTATGGTAGTAATGGCATTGTATCGACCTGGAATGAGTTCATAATTTAAGAGTTGTGTCGCTCCCATTTGAGATGTACAATAGCCTTCAATGGTTACTTTTTTTAGAATAGTATAAAAAGAACGACCATTTATTTTGTTACTAATTTTTGAAAGTAAACCGCCAGAGTCAGCATTATTTTCAAAAGTTTGTACTATTTCTGTTTTTTGCTGCATTGTACATTTTTCGAAAGTAGTATCGTAAGTACTCAAACAAGTTTCTTGAAGGTCCTTTAATCCGTTTAAAAAATTGTTATATTCTTTGTTAGACGAACAGGATTCCATATAACTAATAATATAATCTTGAACTTTTGCTTCCTTTGCTCCAGGTGTTTGTGTACGGGGTAATAGAATATCTACTAATTCTGAAATTAAACTTAAATAATTGTGAAGCTGCCCTTTGTCTGATTTTGTATTTTCATAAAAAAACTTAAAACCACTGTAGGAAGCAATACTAATTCCTGTGAGGGCTAACATTCCTCCGATAGCTTTTCTTCTGTTCATCATTGTAATTTTTTTAATTTACGATTTAACTTACCCCTTATACTATTAAGCAGCTCGTTTAGCTCTTTCCCAGTTTACCGATTGTGATCTTTTTAGATATCTAAAAAAACCCAAAACCACACATAAATTCATAATAAAAAAGTAATAAGGCACAAACAAAATTTTAACTCTTGTTTCTCTATTTTCTAAAAACCAACCCAGTAAAGCGGCGGCATAAAAAAGAAGTTGCAACCAAAATACTATGGAATAAAATCCAAAAGATAAAATCCCTTCTTGAATTGCTAAAACTGTTAAAACAGGAAGGAGTAAAATGAGGCATAATGGGGTGAGACTCCAGCGCAAAACGCGATGCGATATGTATTGAAAAGAAAGTGTTCCGTATTTAAAAATATTCAATAATGAGCGCAATCTTACTATAGATTGGATGCCACCTGCTGAGATTCTAATTTTGCGTTTAAATTCTTCTTTTACACTTGCCGAGGCCGTTTCAATGGCATATGCTTCAGGGTCATATTGAATGGTATAGCCTTCTTGAGCCACTCGTAATGAAATAATAAAATCGTCAAGTAAAGTGTCTTTTTCCACATGACGATACAATTCGGTTCTTATGGCAAACAGTTCTCCAGCAGCGCCTACAACCGAATACAATTCGGCGTCCCATTTTTTTAATGTCGATTCATATTTCCAGTAAATTCCTTCCCCTGCACCAGAAGCCACATCACTTTCTTTATCCACAATTCGTTTTTCTCCAGAAACACATCCAACAGTTGGATTGCTAAACAAATTAACAATACGTCTAATAGACTCTTTACCTAGATTAGTATTCGCATCACTAAATATTACAATTGGTGTTTTTACAAAATCCATTCCTCGATTCATAGCACCAATTTTGCCGTTGCGTTCCTCTAAATGGAGAACCGTTGTATTGGGATACCCTTTTAATAAATCAGGTGTTCCATCATCAGAACCATCAGTAACCCAAACGATATTCATTTTTTCTTTAGGATATTCGAGTTCTAAGGTATTTTTCATTTTTGCAGCTACATAATCTTTTTCATTATAGGCCGCAATAAACAAGGTAACTTCTGGTTCATAAGACAAATCTATTTCAAACTTTTTCCCTATTTTAAAAACCCTTCTGATTTTTACAATTGCATATAGCAAAATGCCGTAACCAACATAGGTATATACTATTACAAACAACAATACCCAAAACACTATTTTTAAAGTTATCATATTTTATCGTTTTATTTAAAATTGATCATTCGATTTAGTTTTTACCTAAGAACAAAACTCTTGTCAATTTAGACCGTTCCAAAATTTTCTCTGCTATAATGGGAAAAATAATACCCGCTGTTAATGATAATCCAAAGATTATAAAAACCGAATTAATGTGCAGTTTCAGCGCAATTATTCGTCCTCCTGCCGTACCAAATGCATGAAATAAATATATGGAATAAGCAAAAGAGCCAAACCATATTAACCAACCTGATTCTATCCTAGTCTGCAGCAAAAGCATTGTTGTAGTAAAACCTACCAGCAAACCAAAAAAATCATCTTTGTGTACAACATAATTGATTATCTTAAACCAGGACAATTGCTGGATGCTAACGCATATAACTAATATAATTACTGATAAATAAGTGCTCCATTTACTTTTAAAAACCTCTTTAAATCGGTTCAAACCAACACCTAAAACAAAACAGGGTAAAAGATATAATGCACCTTTGTAACTCAAATAGTTGGCTGACTCAAATGGAATGAATGAATCCCGAAGTAATAACGCAATTATAGATACGCTAAAAACAATTAGTAGATTAGCTAAAGTATCCATTTTCTTGAAAATATCTAATAATCCAACAATAACAAAAACAATAAAAAGAGAATACAAGTACCAGAATAAAGTATAAGGGAAAAATACTAACTTCCATATATCGAACAAATCACCTTTATTATTTGTTCCTGGTGTAAAATATTGCAATAAAAAATAACAAATACCAACGGTTAGCATAGGAGCAAGTAAGCGCATCGCTTTTTTGGAAACAAAAATTTTAAATTCATTATACACAACGGGTTTTAGTGAATATACCACTCCTGCAAGAATGGTAAAAAGAGGCATTTGTATCGAGGCAATAAAGGTGTCATAAAAATAGCGTAAAAAAGAATCGTCATTTACCTTCATACCACCATCTGATCCAGAACCAATAACATGCCCAATAACGACCATTATAATTACAGCTCCTCTCAATGTTTCTATAGTTGTATCTTTGTTATGCATACTAATCAGATTTATTTTATGCTTAAAAAGTTTCGTCTGGCTACACTTTTTCCCATTTCAGGGTTTCATGATTGTATTTTTTTAATACTCTTGCAGGATTACCCACTGCTACCGAATAGTCTGGAATGCTTTTTGTAACCACACTACCCGCAGCAATTACACAATTTTTCCCAATGGTTACTCCCGCCAAAACCACCACGTTGGCACCAATCCAAGTGCCATCACCAATGGTTATAGGAGCTGTAGAAACTCCCTGTACATGAATTGGGAGGCTTACATCCTCATAATTGTGATTTAATCCTGAAAGTGTAATGTTTTGAGCAAGCCGAATGTCATTTCCAATAGTTACAGGGCCAATAATTGTATTACTCAATCCTATTTTTGTTCTATTTCCAATAATTACGGGGCCTACGCCATTGTTTATTGCCGAAAAATCTTCAATTGTAGAATCTTCTCCCAATTCAAATTTGTTCCAAGGCACAACATCCATTCTAGTTCGTGGTCTAATTCGAGCCCCTTTTCCTTTTTTATGATAAAAAGGATTCACAAACCATTTAATCCATAATCGTGGTCTTGTCTGCTTAGGAATAAGTATCGACCAATGAACTAATTTTTTCAACTGTTCGTTTGATTTTATTTTTTCTTTTAATCCCATTTTATGTTGTGTTTGGTTGCTTTTATGATTGCTTTATAGATGGCACTAACATTATTCTCCCATGTGTGACTTTTAGCAAAATCAGCTCTTTTTTCAGCAAGTTCATTCGAGTTTTCTTCCAAAGCTTTTTCTGTTAAAATGATGTATTCCTCTTTTGATGCGGCTAAATAGACAAACTCCTTAAACATTTCCATTGCTTTAGTTTTTGTGGCAACTATTGGTTTTCCCATGGCTAAATATTCGTCTATTTTTCTAGGATAATTTCCTATTGTCAAATTATTAGTTAATTGCGGATTGATGGCCACATCAAAACCTTTTACATACGCGGGTAACTCGGAACCATCTTTACTTCCAAAAAAATAGACATTGGGCAATTGATGTAATTTAGATTTTTTAAAATCCTCGTCTTCTGGTCCTACAAGGACAATACTCCAATTCTTTCTTTGCTCAGCGATAAATTCAAGTAATTTGATATCAAGCCGTAAACTTATCAGTGAGCCCACATAGCCTATGACGGGTGATGGCAAGCCTTCAAATTCTTCTGGAACTTGAATTGTGCCAGCTTCGTCACTAAATTGAGATACATCACAACCTTGACCAACCATATAGCTGTGGTTATTGTACTGCAAACCAAAATCTGCAAAAAAATCTGAATTAGTTAATAATACATCTGCCTCTTTTAGGACTTCGGGTTCCATGCGTTCACCATGCTTTTGCCAATAAGGTACTTTTACAAGGTAATCCCGCATGTAATAGGCATACACTTTAGGTTGTAAAAATTCCTTTAAGTGCCTGCCTAAAAACATAGAACTATCATTAAATAGAATCATGTCTTTAAAATTTAATCGTTGTGCAGCCGATTTAATATCGGCTGAAAACAAACGGGCATTTCTTTTATTTAAAATTTCAAAAATAGCATGTATAGGCAGCCAATTGATGGATTCAACACAATTTTTGGGGTATAAATTCCATAGATTTTCTTTAATTTCGTACAAATCGGGCTCCAATCCATTTTTTATTTTTATCCTTTTTTGAACTTTCTCTTTGTGCTTGTCTTTTTGCATTGTAGATCGATCCATTGGAGGATTCACATATAAAACACGATTGTTTTTAGAAAATTCAAGTGCAATGTTTTTACAATTACTACCTATTTCTATATCCCAGGCTTGAATTCCTACTACTATTATGTCTTTACCTTTTATCATAGTCAATTGTTTTTTAAATGTTCTAAATGGATTAATTCATAAAGCTTTAGATACTCTTTGGCCATATTTCTCCAAGAAAATTGTTTGCTGCGCTCCAAACCTTTTTCGCAAAGAGATTTTCTATACGCATCGTTATTTAGAATTTTAATGAGTCCTTGAGTAATTTCTTCTGGATTAAACGGATTAATAATATGGGCAGCATCTTCAGCTATTTCAGGCATCGATGACGTATTTGATGTAATAACAGGCACGTTACACGACATAGCTTCCAGCATTGGAATCCCAAAACTTTCTCTGAGTGATGGATATAAAAAGACGTCACATTGCGAATAAATAGCTGGTAAATCCGTATTAATTACATAACCTGTTAAAATAATATGATTGATAAGATTAATGTCGTCAATTTCGTTCAAAAGGATATTGAGTTCGGTTTTGTCATAATCAAGCATTACAAGTTTATGATTAGTTCCTGTTTGCTTTAAAAAATCTGAAAAAGCTTTGAGAGTTCCTTTTGTGTTTTTTTTAGGATCGGTATTACCAAGGAAAAAGAAATATTTATCCGGTAAATTGTATTTTTCTTTTACGCGATGCAGTTCTTCTTTATTAGTAATGGGTTTAAAATGTTCACTTACCCCATTATAAATAGCATCCAGTTTTTTATCGCCTTTTATGCCAAAGAATTCACCTATTCTGTTTTTCTCAAAATGAGAAACGGTAATCACTTTTTTACTCCTTTTTACAACACGAGGCACGACTAATTTTCGATATATATTTCCAAATTTCTGATACCAACTTGCACTACTTGTTAGTATTTTATAATAACTGCTTTCCATGTAAATAATATCATGAAGAATTGTAATTAACGGAATACTCGTAAAAAAAGGTGCGGTATTGCTTGTGCAATGCAAAACATCACAGCCATATGCTTTGGCTGCTTTTGGTAATGCAATTTGTTCCCAAGTAGGATATGGCCCGCCATTTAATTCAATGATCTTAAAATTAGAAGTTTCTGTAAGAGCAGTTCGGTCTATATCTGGTTTTACAAAAATAAAATATTCATTTTCGTGGTCTAGATCCTGGAGGTTCTTTATTAGTTCTAAAGCGACCATATCCATACCATGCTTTTTTTTTCGAAAAAGTCGTTGCCCTTCTATACCTATTTTCATGATGCTCTTTTTTTAGATTGATTGCTTCCACATCTAGATAAAAATGAGAAGTAATTATTTATGATTTCATTTTTACATTTCTGAATTAGTATGTTTTACAGCATAATTTCAAGTTTGTTTTTTTGAACTTGATGTATGCTGCGTATGAATAAAATTTTTATTAGCACCTTTTATTTTTAACAAAGACAACAACATCATAAACATTCCTTTTGGCAAACTAGCTAATGCCTTGCAGGTACTGATATTGTAAAAATATTTTGGAACTGAAAAAACAAAAGACATTATGCAGGCTGTTAATAAGATAATCCAATAATTAGAGTATGGCCTTTGATTATCTAGAAAATAATTCACTACTACAAAACCAATACTGCATAATAGAACAGCTCCTAACAGCAATATTCTAGGTGGCTGTATAAATTGAATCGCTTTATCAAAATAATCGATATTGCCTTTAAATAGTAAGTCTTTACAAGCACTTAAAATATCTTTTTTAAAATAATGCAATTGTGCAGACAGCCATCGGCGGCGCTGATTACCAAATACCTCCGCTTTTTGTATTTTTTCATCAAAAACTACAGCATCATCGAGATAGACAATTTTGTGTCCTTCTTTGAGCATTTTGAGTTCTATTTCCTTATCAAATCCGCCAACAGCAGTAACTGTAGCCATAAGCGATTTGAAATAATCGTACTTAAAAGCCATTCCTGATCCAATAATTGCAGAAGAAAGTCCTAAAACCCGGTGTCCTTTTCTAAAGATATTATTGTTTATTTCTTCGCTAATGGCATCAAGAACCGCCCAGGAATTATTTGTGTTTTTTGCTGTACGATGTCCTTGTATGGCAACAAAACCATGTTCGAAAGCAGCATTTATTTTCTTCAAAAAATCATTAGCCATCACATTGTCCGCATCTAATACGACAGCAATATCATACTCCCTTTCGAGGGCCGCCATGGCTTTATTCAACGCTTTAGATTTTGTGCTTTTATCAAAACTTACCTCAATAACTATTATAGGCAAAGTCTTTAATACTTCAATTGTTTCCTTTTTAAAAGAATCAGCAATAATTACAACATCATAAAGAGTGGAAGGGTAGTCTTGTTGCAGGGCTGCGTTTGCTACTTCAATAATTACTTCATCTTCTTTATACCCAGGAATGAGAACCGCTATCTTTTTTATATTCCCGTTATCTGAATATTTCTTTTGCTTGTAAAATAAACTTGCAATAGAAAATAGTAAAATATATAACGTTGCCAAACCCAAAAGACCTAGCAAAATAATTTGTATGATACTGAATACTAACATAATAATAGTTATGATTAGAGATGGATAGGCTTAAGATTACTTAATTTGTCTTATTTAAACTTTCGTAGTATGTCTCTCATTTTCAATGCATACTTTCTTAAAAAAGGAAGGTGTTTACCACTTTTAAGATTATACATAAAGGATTCCGATTCAAATATCATTTCAAAATTAGCAGTACATAAAACAGGTTTTTTTGATAATCTGTTTATTTCTACAGCCTGATGGTATTCACTTTCTATAAACAGTACATAGGGTTTAGCCAAATAGGCTTTTGCCTTATGATCGCCATGGTTGTTCGCACGCTGTCTTGCTTCCATATTGGGCAAGTCTAGCATTATCAAATCATTGTATTTAATATTGTTAGCCGCTAACCAAGTTTCGGTTTCTTTGCGGTATTTTTCTAAACGAGAGGTTACGATAGTTCCAATTTTACTCCCTGGAATAAACAAGGGTGGAGCATTTAACAGAAAATCGATGTATTTTTCTCCGTCGTCATTTTGCTCTGGTAAAGGATCTGCACATAAAACGCCATCAATATCAAAACAAGATTTTTCTAAAGTAGTGTGGTTAAGTATATTCCATTGAAAATATCTTGGTAACGGAACCGTTTCAAAAAAATAATCAACCATTTTTTCTTTGCCTGGAATGACATAAATCGCACAATATTTGATCTTGAATTTATCTTCAAGATGTTTTAAACTTTCTTTAACCTCCACCATGGCAGATCCTGAAGCGATGCTATCATCAACCACAAGTATGTTTTTAAATTCTGAAATATCAAAAAACTGGCTTCTCGCACCAGCTTTATAAATATGTCCATTTAAAAAGGAATGAATGTCTGTATACGGTCTATTAAGGTACAATGCCAGTAAATTTGCCGGAAGCATGCCACTTCTGGGAACACCTACAATTAAATCAAAATCACGAGGAATTATACTTAATTTTTGAAGTATGATATTATTTAAATCCTTTACATTTCTGTAGTACATAGTTTTTTGGTTTAATGGTTGATACGTATAGTTTTACATAGTAATTAGTATTTTATAAATTTTATGTTTTACTTATTTCAGGTTGATTTTCTTGATTACCTGTTTCAAAAGTTTCAGGATTTGATATTATAGCCATAGTTGCATATATGAGTAGAGCAGTAGGCATTTGTCCTAAAACCGCATTTCCGTAAGAAGCTGCCATTACACCAGCCATTCCTGAAATTAGAGCACTCATTTTTAACTTGGTTATTGGATCTCTAATTGTAAACATTACTTTGTAAGATGCTTTACCCATTACATAAAACAAAATAAACAAATGAAATAATAAGCCTACAATACCTAGTTCTGCCCAAATTAAAACGTACCAACTGTCTGTAGCTACATGAGAGAGAAACGCATTAGGTAAAAACCGCTGCGCTTTATCGCCTGCATGACCTATACCTCCTCCAAAGGGTCTCGAAGCAAGATATCCTTTGAGTATTTTTTGATTGGCCAGCCGTACTTGCAGTGAAGGATCATTTGGGTCAAATGCACTTCGCATTCTTCGCACTTGGTCATTCCCATTGGCGATGGTTGTGAATTTAAAAAAAATAAAAACGATGGCTAGTAATACTACGCCAAATGCCAATACTTTGATATTTTTTCTTAATACAAAAAATGTCATAAGTCCCCCTAAAGGAACTCCGATGGCTCCTCTGGTTCCTGATATCATCATTCCATATAGACCTAATACTCCAACAATGATAAAAAATACTTTAGCAAACCCTTTTTTGGTCATCGAATAAATAATAGCCACTACACCCGTATACCCCTGATTTCCTCCAAATTGACCTGCATCACTGAAAAATGAAAAAACCCTTAATTTACCAAAAAGGATATGAGTCTGAGCTGCTCCAGCATTTAACCAAGCTTTTTCTGCAAAATCGACCCCAATAAACAACTGCTTCATTCCGTTTAAGGTCGCAATTATTGAAAAGACACCCCAAACATATAAAAGGATATCTAATTTTTTATGGGTATTGATGAGCATAAACGTAAGAATAATAAAGAAAAAGAAATAAAATCCCAGACCTCTGCCCGCAATCCAAGCTTCGACACTTCTAGCTTCTGGGTTCACAAGTTGAAATATGCAATATAAAAGCCAAATACCTGCTAAAAATGTAATGTCTTTATTGGCTGGAGACCAATCGACCCTTTCTCTAAATCGGGAAAAAATTAACGCTAAAAAAGTTAAAACCATAACTCCATCTATAGCAAAACCTAAGGGTAAACCTGTTACATAGCGTGTTAAACCAAGTATCAAAAAATTAAGACCAATGGCGGTATAAAAACCAAGAATAGGGTTTGTGAACAATTTATATAAATAGAATGCACCAAACATAAGGGCAAATAAAAACCCTATACCTACTATTTTTAATTTTGTTATTATTACTGCAATCAATACGACTGTTAAAAATAATAATACAAGTCCCTTTGGGCTATATAAACCAGCGGAACCAGATACTTTATCAAAGGGATTTATATTATTACTACTTGTATTCAATTTAGTTTTTATTAGTTTTTTATGATTCTTTCAAATTATGTTTAGTCATTTTATTAATGAGGTTTTTATAAAAATTAATTCCACTTAAAAAAATTTCTTTATAAGACAAAGTCAATTCTTTATCTAAAAAATACATTCCCATCCAAATGCCAATTAAAGTAAAAATTATAGAGGCAACTGCAACAAGAAGTAAAGATTTGAAGATAAAAATAGCGATACAATCGCCAACAATATTTGCCAGAACCATAACAAATACCTTTATAGCATTAATTTTTGGCTTATTAATACTGTCTAAACCTATGCCAGTCATTCTATCAATAGGTAATAATAGTCCGTAAATAGAGAATACACGAACAATACTCACAACATTGAATCCTGTTTGAGGATCCGTTTCTAAATACTGTCTCCCGCTTATGAGCAATACAAAAAACTCAGCAAATACAAACGTGAATAAACTAATACCCATAAAAAGATAGGTTAAGGCTCCAGAATAGGTATAAAACAAGTTTTTTACTTCCTCTATTTGATTGTGTAAACTGGCTTTAGACATTTTAGGAAATGCTGTAGCTACAAAACTACGTAAAGGAATTTGCTGCAATTCAGTTAGTTTCATTGGAATGCTATAAAGAGCTACGGCAGCACTGCCTAAAGGACTTAAACTAATAATAATGGTATCTGCGCTTCTCAACAAGTTGGTTCCTAATAATGTAAATGTTGTGTATTTTCCAAAATCTAGTAATGTTTTATTGGTTTTCTTATCTGCTTTTGTAATAAATTTGGTTCCATCCCAACCTAAAATTATACTCAGCAAAGAAGTTAAAGCATTAATAATAAGCAATGCTATAACTAATTTATTTAACGTCATTTCCATATAAAAGAAACTTAATAAAACAACCAAAAAGAACAATCCGCTGTTTATTGATTTAATGAATAAGATTTTTTCGTACTTTCTGTCGGCTTGCAATACGACTAGTGCATTATTCCATGGCAGATTTAAAAACGCCAGTAGTGGATACCATTTAAAAAACAAATTATATCCAGACTTACTAATTGCATCATGGAACACGACATTGCAAAACACTAAAATAACAGCTACTGCTACCGTTGCACTAAAACCTATTAATGCATTAGATCCTATAAGTTTAATTCTAGAGGATTCATCAGCACCTGATAAAAATCGTATCAAGCCAGTATTAGTAATACCAAATCTGAACATTTCTATAAAAGACCCTCCGGTTATGAATAAAACCCATTCGCCAAAAACTTCTAATGGTAAACTTCTCGCTAATAATGCAAAACCACCGATACCTAAAACGGCAATGACCAGATTTCCTGTTAATGACAGAAAATTATCTTCGCGCACTATAGCTTTAAGTGTTTTCATTAATCACTAAATTAAATTTGGTTTTTAGAAAAAAATTGAAATTTGAACATCGCTTTTATTTTTCTTCTTAATAAGCTTCGTTTTTTAGGTAACTCCCCTAAAACCGATTCAATTTCATTAATATTAACACCATTAATTATAAAATTAATTTTTGACTCAGATGCTGCCAAAATATTTTTCATTGCAGATTGATCTGCATCTGACCATACTCGATTAGAACGACATATAAGAATATCTAAATCTGCTTTATTTAGTAATTCTATTGGATAAATATAATCGATCAGTGCTGGTAATTCAATAATTACAAAGTCTGGTGTGAAATTTAACGTAATGTTATTTTGGTCTAAAATGTCTGAGAAATTTTGGGCATTATAAAACCTGCTATCCATGGTATAAGAATAATATTCTGACGGATCAAGATAACTAGATAGATCGGCTAAAAAAGGATTATCATAATCTATACGCGGATCAGTATATCCTAAAATTTTATTTAGAACAGAAAATTTCTTTTGCTTTTTTACTGTTTTTTTTGTTCCATCGTAAGTAAGCAGTACTATTTTTTTACCCTCTTGCTTCAATGTTTTAGCAATATTACCCGCTAATACTGTTTTACCTTCCATTTTTTGGGTACTAAATACAACTATGGTTTTTGTCTTTTTTTCTGAACCATGTGTGCCAAAATACTGTAATACGTTTTGCGTAATTATCTCAATTAGTCTTTTTTGTATGTAGGGTAAATTGATGCTTCCTGGGTTTAAAATTAATTTAGGCATCATACCCAAGGAATTCATGCCTAGTCTTTTACTTGCTCTTTTAGAGTTTTTCAAAGTATCATCAAAATACTCCATTATAAAAATAATTCCCATTGTAAAAAGAACTCCTAAAAAGGCAGCTGCAATAATTAATATAGATCTTTTAGTAGGGTTAGGAGACAAAGGATAAAATGGTGGGTCAATGGCCTTCAAGTTTGAGGTAAGTTCATTGTCTTGCAATTTTAGTTTTGCCAAATTTAATCCATGAAGTATTTCTAAATATCCTTGCTCAGAAACCGAAATTTCTCGCTCAATTCTTTTTATAGTAGCTCCAGCTGGTGCATAGTTTGCATATTTTTCCTGAAATTGTTTGTTTTGTCCATTTATAACTTTAATTTTTGCTTTAATATTTTCTGCTTCAACCACATTATTCATCCACTCAGGCAGTATTTTAGTTAATGGCAAACCGTCTATAGAATTTTGGTAAGAATACAGTTCATCAACATTTCTTTTTATATCATTTGTTAATGCTTCCGATTGTTGATTTAAGTCGGCTATTTTTGCTAAATCTTCTTCACTATTACTAGATTCAAATTTAGCCTTAGTCAAAGCTATTTTAAAATTGATATCGCCTATTTGCTTCTTTTTTTCAAGAATATTAGCTGTTTTTTGTTGAATAACTTCTTGTATTTTTAATTTTTCTTCTAATCTTACAGTGGAAGCCTCAATTCCAGCTAAATCAGCTAATTTTTTATTATAATCAACATCCATATCCTCCTTAACTACCGCAACAGCTTTACTTTGTTCATAGTAATTAATAATATTAGAGGCTTTGTTAAATTCGAGAAGAATATCTTCTGCTGCCGTTAATTTTTGTCTGGCGTTTTCCAGTTGAGCTTCGAAATACTTCACCACTGCGTCTGATCTATTCTCCTTAATGTATTTATAATTACTAATACAAACGCGGTTATAAATAGCTAGTGTTTGCTGACAAATACCGGGATCATTTACCGTATAGCTTAACTTTATTAAATCACTACTTGATATTCTAATAGCAGTTATTTTAGAAATTGCTTTGAGAGAATAATGTTCATCTTCATAATTGAGTAGTTCATAAACAAAATTATTATTACTGCTCTTCATTAAAGCCATTAAATTTTTCACTGTTTTTTCGTAGTCACTCCTATTTATTTCTGGGGGAAACAGCGCTTTATCATCATCATTTGTGCCCACTATCGAAGTACCTTTTTTATTTTCTTTGACAACATACTTGTACAAATCATCGGGTACTTTATTTTTTAATTGGTCATAAAAAGTTTTGGAAATGTATCTAGGATTTGCCTTTGGAAGCATTAAGTGCTGCGCTAATAATCTAATGGCAACTTCTTCTTGAGTTTCTCGTGAGTTTATAATATTAATCAAATTATCAAATGCAGCGTTCGATGCCTGATAATTGAATGTCTTATCCATTTCAATAGAGGAACCAGTGGCTATACCTGTATATAAAATAGTTTGCGAAGAATATTCAAAAGTTGGATTCTTAGTAAGAAATATCACCATTGAAGCCAATACAACTGGAACTAGCAGTAGAAGCAACAAGTGTTTTAAAATTAATCTTACAAAATCAATTATCTTCATCGTTCTAATTTGAATTTGCTAAATTAAATACAAGTCCTGACATATCTTCAAGCAATTGTTTGGCAATAATAAATTCAGATTTTGCCGATTCGTAGTCAGCCTCAAAATTTGAAGTCATACTAGTTATCCTAACATATTCTGCAATAGGTACAACTCCATTTCTAAATTCTTTTTCAACCATTTCCATATTCACTTTTCCATTGCCTAAATTTTTGGACTTTATTAGAAGTAATTTTTGCTTTAAAATTAAGTCTTGATATAGTCTTATAACGGTTTGTCTTATTTCGTCTTCTTGAAATTTTGTCATGTTTTTTGCCTCATCAATTTCTAATCTTGCCAGTTTGAGCTGATTTTTTCTGTTCAACACATCAAATACGGGAAACTTTAAATACACACCCACGCTATAATTATATTGCCTTGAAAGTGTTGAAAAAGCAGTGTTAGAAATCCCATCTTCACTGTTAGAAAAATTGTTTAAGGTACCATACCTGCCATCAACTTGAACGCCTATATTTCTTGTCCAAAAGATGCGCTCAGATTCCAAAGTTGATTCTTTAACACCAATATGATTCTTTCTGAATTTAAGCATTGCATTTCGATTTAATACAGAGTCCATAACAACCTTAAGCGGAGGAAAGCTAAATTCAATATCGCTTAATGACTCCTCATTATATTCTGTTGTTTGTGCCTGAGCACTGTTTAACGAAAATACCGTTAAAGTAAAAATGATAATTATTTTCAATCTTTTTTTCATATAAAATATTTAGGGCGTAAGCCATTTTTTAAACTGAGCCTTTTTGAAGCAAGGCAGGAATCGTTCTTAAAATGAGTTTTATATCATACCAAAATGAATAATTATCGCCTTTAAAAAGATCTGCATATTCATTATCGAGGCGCATTCTTTCTTCTTCAGACATTTGTCCGCCTTTACCTCTTAGCTCTACCTGCCATAAACCTGTAATACCGGGAGGAGCCAGGAACCTTTTTGATATATCATCTGCTGTTAATAACTCAGCTTCATATACAGGCAATGGTCTATTACCCACAATAGACATATCCCCTTTCAATACATTAATTAACTGTGGTAATTCGTCTATACTCGTATTTCTAATGAATTTGCCAACTTTAGTAACGCGGGGATCATCAACAATTTTGACAAAAGTTGAATTATTTTTTGCAGCTTCCCGCTTTTGAACATTAAACCAATAGTCACAAATCACGTGAGTTTCTATATACATCAAAGGCGAACATGATTCTCCTTCAGGCAGTTCACTACATTTAGGGCAAGGAATATCCAGCGGATTGTTTGTTGTTACAGGTTCTTTTTTGTATTGATTTTTTTCCTGAGCTAATTTTTTTAAAAGTTCGTCTGAACCCGTACGCATTGATCTGAGTTTGTAAAAGTCAAATGTCTTGCGCCCTACCCTTTTTGAAATATAATATACTTTCCCTTTTGATTCTAATCGTATAGCAAGTATAATAAGCAGTAAAAATGGCGATGCTAATAAGAGTACCATAGATGCTACAAAAACATCAAAAATGCGTTTTGACAAAGGCATTATGTAATTCCCTTCAGATACTTTTTGTGTTATTTTTACTCTTGAAGGATTTTTATTGACACAAAGAAATTCAATTCTGTTTAAAATATCTTCTGGCGAAGTTACAGAAGTTACATAAAAATCATCAATTTGTTTTTTAAATGCTGACTTGTAAATATCAACATTAAAATCCTTCGATAAAAGGATAAAAGGGATGCTATCAAATTCGTCCTTTTTTCGGATCCAATCAAAAAGATATATTCCATTGTTTCCTGCTAAATTATAATCACAAATAATAGCATCAGGATACTTTTGAGTGTTTAGGTAATTCGTAGCCTTGGCACTATTTTCTAAAGTAATTATTGACCATTTATGTTTTTTTTCTATGTTATCAAAATAGGCAGGAACATTTCCAATGTATAAAATATTAAAATTTGGATTCATATCGATTAGGTCTTTAAATTAAATTTTAATTTCAGGTTGTAATCCTACCACTCAACAGCATAATGAATTGGATACAGGTTTTTTTTAACTAATTCATCTAATTCTTCTGGGTTAAAAGGCTTTGTAAGATAATCCTGAGCACCTAATTTGTAGCATTTTATGCGTTCCTTGCTTTCTGATTTTCCTGAAAGCATAATGCAGGGAGTATGTTTTGTAAATCCACGCTGGCGAAGTTTTGTTAAAAATTCATAGCCATCCATGTTTGACATTTGAATATCGCTAATAATTAAATCCGGGATGCTGCTGTCTAACCATATAAGAGCATCCAGTCCATTATTAATTGTAACTACCTCATAATTCTTGGAAAGGAAGTTATCCAACAAAAGACAAATACTTACCTCATCATCTACTACTAAAATTTTCTTTTTCATATTTTTTAGTTTTAAGTATTCTTAAATTATTTCACCTCTTTTTTTATGACTCAAACAATTGATTTAAAAAACTCTATAGTTTTTATCAATCCCTCGTCCAAATTTATCTTGGGTGACCAGTCGAGTTCTTTTTTTGCTAAAGAAATATCAGGCTGTCTCTGCATAGGATCATCTGAAGGCAAAGGCTTGTAAATAATTTTTGATTTAGAATCTGTTAGTTGTATTATTTTTTCAGCTAAT
This sequence comes from Flavobacterium salmonis, assembly GCF_903819435.1. Classification (GTDB taxonomy): domain Bacteria; phylum Bacteroidota; class Bacteroidia; order Flavobacteriales; family Flavobacteriaceae; genus Flavobacterium; species Flavobacterium chungangense. Next base: position 138,015 of record NZ_CAIJDP010000082.1, read on the forward strand.
TCAAGAATTGTAAATTCATTAGGGTTTCCAACATTTACGGGACCTATGAAACTATCTTTAGAATTCATTAGCCTTATCATACCTTCTACTAAGTCATCAACATATTGAAAACTTCTGGTTTGATTGCCCTGCCCATACACTGTTATATCTTGATTTTGCAAAGCCTGAACAATGAAATTCGAAACTACACGTCCATCATTTGGATGCATTCTCGGACCGTATGTATTGAATATCCTAATGATTTTAATTTTGACATTATTCTGCTTATGATAGTTTAAAAACAAGGTTTCTGCAGAACGCTTTCCTTCATCATAACAGGCTCGTTCTCCTATAGGATTTACATGTCCCCAATAGGATTCCGGCTGTGGGTGAACTAATGGGTCACCGTACACTTCGCTGGTAGATGCTTGTAGTATTTTAGCATTAACACGCTTGGCAAGCCCAAGCATATTAATAGCGCCCATTACCGATGTTTTCATTGTTTTAATAGCATTATACTGATAATGTATCGGGGAGGCCGGACAGGCTAAATTGTAAATTTCATCTGTTTCTATAAAGAAGGGAGACGTAACATCATGACGGATTAATTCAAAATAAGGATTATCTAATAAGTGTACTACGTTTTGTTTTTGTCCAGTAAAAAAATTATCTAAACAATACACTTCGTTACCCTCGTTTAATAAACGATCGCATAAATGAGATCCGACAAAACCAGCACCACCAGTTATAAGAATTTTTTTTCGAGACATACCTTAGGATTTTAATTTTAGAGCATGTTTAGCTGTATCTATACCAATACAGAAATAATCGAAACCACTTTCTCTCATCTCATCTGCATCATATATATTACGGCCATCAAAAATCACAGGCGTATTCAGTAGTTTGTAAACAATTTTAAGATTAGGAAACTTAAATTCTGGCCATTCAGTAAGTATGGCTAAACAATCCGCATCAATTAATGTTTCGTATTGATCTTCGCAATAAGAAATAGTGCCCCCAAAGTGATGTTTAGCTTCATTAATTGCAATTGGATCGTATGCTTTTACTATTGCACCTGCTTCCAAAAGATTTTTCACTATGCTCAATGAAGGTGCCTCACGCATATCATCAGTTTGTGGTTTAAAAGAAAGTCCCCATAATGCAATAATTTTACCTTCAATATCTCCTTTAAAATAATTCATTATTTTATTAAAAAGTACTAGTTTTTGGTCTTTATTAACCTCTTCAACAGCTTTAAGTACCCGTAAGTCATAATTGTATTCACTAGCTGTTTTTATCAATGCCTGAACATCTTTTGGAAAACAAGAACCTCCATATCCAATTCCTGCGTATAAAAATTTTTGCCCTATGCGCGAATCTGATCCAATACCCTTTCTTACTTTATTTATGTCTGCACCAACAATTTCGCAAAGGTTTGCTATTTCATTAATAAAACTGATTTTTGTAGCGAGCATTGAATTTGCGGCATATTTTGTCATTTCGGCAGAAACAATGTCCATAAAAATTACTGGATGACCGTTAAGTGTAAATGGCTTGTATAAACTTTTTAATAAATCCTCAGCCCTTTCACTTTCTATTCCAACAACAATTCTATCAGGTTTTAAAAAATCGTCAATCGCTGCTCCTTCTTTTAAAAACTCTGGATTTGATGCAACATCAAACTCTATATTAACATTCCTTTTATCTAACTCTTCTTGTAATGCCTGCTTTACTTTTGCAGAAGTGCCTACAGGTACGGTACTTTTTGTAACCACTAATAAGTAATCCTTAATATTTTTACCACAATCTCTGGCAACAGCAAGAACATATTTTAAATCTGCACTACCATCCTCATCTGGAGGTGTACCCACAGAAATAAATAAAACTTCTGCGTCTTGCAAAGCTTCTGCTATATTAGTTGTAAAACCCAGTCTCCCCTTTTTCATGTTCCTGATAATCATATCTTCTAAGCCTGGTTCATAAATAGGTATAATACCTTTATTAAGGTTGTCTATTTTGTTATGGTCTATGTCAACACAGGTAACATCAATACCTACCTCAGAAAAACAAGCTCCAGTTACAAGGCCGACATAGCCACTTCCAACAATTACAATTTTCATAATATTTAATTTTATAGTTTATTTAAATGTTCAAAACCACTATTTGTATTCGAATTGTATTAAGAAAAATGAAACTTCCGCTTTCTATTGAGATAAATTCATTAGGATAAAATTTCAACCTTTCTTAACTCAAATATAATAAAAAAAATATTACATTTTTTTATTTAATCTCTCAATAACAACTATGTAGAGATTTATTTAGAATCATTATTTCCCAAGGCAAATGGATTGTAAAAAAACATCATATTTATTTCATTAATAAAAATTTTAACAAGTTATATAGTTAGCTTCCATTCCGGAAGTACTGATTTTATTGTTCGAATCATGTAAAGATTATTACAAAAGTGCTTACTTAAACTGTTATATCATTCCTCACTAATTTTAAGTAATAAAAAAAATAAATAATTGACTTACAATAGATTAATTCTAAAAAAGCAAATTATATAACTCGTAAATTTTAATTAGTAAAAAATTGTAAGCTATATTTCATTTTGTTAAGCTATTCATCAATTTTCTTAACTATCCATATTATTAATCAAGTAGTTTTATTGTAACCTAAGCAGCTTAATTAAATTCTAAATAATATAACTGCATAAAAAACTTTTGAAAGCATCACTCTTTCTTAATAAATACCTTGTAAAAGAATTGGAATACAAATCTTTTTCTGTTGAAACCACTTCAAGATCAAGACTTAACCTTAAAACAGAAATAACTTCATAGACTTGAAAATGAATTAAAAAGAAAGGAAACAAGAAAAATCACATTTTTAAAACATCTTTTCTGTGATGAACCAATGATGTATCTTTTTCTAAAAAAATAACAGAAAAGACTTTCGATCCGAAAAATAAACTTTGTAAAAATTAATAGACCAGGTACTTTAATAACCTTCTATTTAATTTAATTTAATTTAATTTATGCTTTAGATTTTATCAAAAAAATGGGTCATGGTGTTTAATATCTCATTAAAATTATCATGTAACATAGCATTTCCTTCGCTTAAGTTTATCTCATGCTCTGATGCCAATTCATAACTTTTCACGAGTCCTAACAGACTAATTTTATGTTTAATTTTATGAACATTATTTGCCGCTAAATCAAAATTAGTTTTGACAATATTATTTAGATATGTCTCCCTCTCGCCTGGAAACTCCATTTTTAAAACTTTAAATATCTTTTCTTCAAAAACTTTATCGCCTCCAGAAAGCTGCGAAATATAAGTGAAATTCGGTTGTTCCATACTTGATATTTTTGTTGAAAAATAAATAAATGTTATACATAATTATCACCTACTTTCAAATGAAAGGGAGTACTATAGACAAACTCAAAAAGACATATTAAAAGCGAAAATTAATTTTATTATTGCTATTTTTCGATCATTCCTTTTTTGACCTGTTATTCTTTTGAATCTAATCAAAATTATCTGAACATATGGTTCGTAAACAAGTTTGCAAGAACACTCCAGAAACTCATTAATTACTTAAGGAATTTGTTTTGCTACTACAATAAAGGAAGTATTCCATCAGATGCAAACCTTAGGATTATGTATCTAATCCCTGCTATTTGTTATAAATATTGGAACTATTTCTATATCCAGATTCGTTTTTATACCAGTTTTTATAGTCTACGCCATTGCTTAAAACCCAATTTATAAATTTTAAGTGAGATACATCGATTTTTGCTTTTTCAATTGGATATTCAAAACGATTTGGAAAATCAATAGCCCAAGGTAAGTTATCTTTTGTTTTGTAATATTTTCCTATTCCTGACTGAGAGTTATCAAAAGAAGTTCCAAAGTAGGATCGGTCTGCTAAATCAGTTGGTGCGTAATTTGCCAAATGCACTTCTTTACCTCTTTCTTTATTTACTATGATGAATGGGTTGTAAGGAGCCATTCCGAAGGTACTAGCATCAATAGGATTAACCAAATCTATGGTAACTTCAATAGGCTCTGAGGCAACAAATGGCTGACTGGAGTTAGTGTTACCAGAACCGTGTTTCCATGCATTATCGAAAACAATTATGGTAGCATTTTTTTGACCGGCTTCTGTTCCATTACCGTTTGTTTTTATGTATCCTTCTGTATATTTTGTTCCAGTTACGGATGCAACTTGTGATGGAGTTACTCCAGAAATTGAGAAACCAAAACCATTTTGAAAACTTGCTCCAATAGCTCTTACTGTAAATTTTCCTTTCAAACTAACTACCTTATTTTGGGCATTTGTAATTCTATTAAAATTATAATCAATCACTAAATCATTAAAATCATAATCCCCTTTTGATGGCCATAAATCTTCAAAAGCAAGTGTTCCAAATATGCTGCTGCTTGGGTAAAAGTTATTAAACGCTAATTTCGGATCATTTGGATAATCATCTGAACTATCTATTATACCGTCTTTATCGGTATCTATTCGTTCAGCATTTAATTTTTGAACGTCCGTTATTTCAACGTTTTTAATTGGATTTGCACTGGCATAGAAAACAGCGTCATTGAAGTCATTGTCTCCGCCTGGGCGAATTAAATCTTCAAATCCAAGTAAGAACAGACTTCTTTTTTCATCATAAAGCATGACAGTATGTTGACGATGTTTGATATCTGTCTCTGGATTTAACTCTAAATTAGAGTACAACAAACCCAAACCTTCTGTTGATAGTCTCGTTGTATCATTCCAACCATTTCGCATCAACATCCAGCCTATTACTGTATTTTTTTCGAAAACACCCAAAGAAACTTTATCCCCAGAATACAATCCACCTCCTGAACCAGCAAATGAGGCATTTGGAAAAATCACAAAACATTCTTTAATATCTGCCGCGGTTTTAGGTGGAAAATCTCTGTCATAAGTATAGTATGCCAATACATTTTTATATCCAGCACCTTCGGATACAAAGGTAATCCAAACTTCAGCTTTGTCTAAAATTACTAAATTATGCTGGCTATTCCCTAAAAGATATTCTGGATGATATGTGGGAACTGGCATATTTTCAGGCAAAGCATTGTTTACGTCAGTCAAAAAATCTTTATTTATTACATCAGGTTTAGCCACCAAATAATTTGGCACTCCATTAGTGTTATAAGTGCCTATGTAGTTAATTTTCACATTAGCATTCGTTTTACTGTAAAGTCCTGTTTCTTGTTTTGAATAATAGGTTTTACTGCTGGTTTTTTGTTTTTTTTGGGTATTCCTTGTGCCCCCAAAAGTAAAATTAACCACGCCATTTTCTATTGGCACTTTTGTTTCTGGAACAAAACCGATAAAGTCAGTTTTTAAAACAACATCTGCCATATCTGCTTCGAAAGTATAATCTACCACAAATTCCCCTTGTAAATTGGTTACACCATTGATAATTTCTTTACCATTTTCTTCCTCAAAATTAGTCCAAACACAAACTTTAACATTTGGAACAGCATTTCCTTCATTATCCTTTGTTCGAATGGTTACTTTGGCCTCTTTAGTGTTTTTCCAGTCAAATGTTGGAGAAGCTTTTAAATTATCAATTGCAACTTCACCTGGATCTGTGGGAGGTTCAGCGGGATCTTTACTGCATGAACTTAGCAAAAAAACAGCTATTATTAATAATTTCATTATTAATGAATAATTATTCTTTCTTGCATTTTTAATTAAGAGGCTGAAATTTTTCATGATTTTTACTTTTTAAGAATAAAATATAATACGAATAAAGTATTGAAAAATATGACTGTTATTAATTGTGAAGTTTTACTATTGGAAAGTAGTATTTAAAGTATTACTTTTTAAAATAAAAAAAACTTTAAACAACTATGAAATCACTAAATTCACCAATCAAATATTAAAATTACAACTTAAATAGCAAAAAAAGAGCACGTATAAATACCTGATTTATAAATATTATACAGTAAAACCCTAAAAACCATTTTTTATATCTCGATTAAAATATTGGTTCTGTTTTTAGTAACCTAATTGTAGCCAAAAACAATTTGCCTTTAATTTTGGCTAAATCTGAGCTTTAAATTCTATACAATTCCCACTAATAGTAAATTACGAACATCTCCACCAACATCTTTAAAGAAAAGTCTTCTTTAATTAGAATATAAATTTTGGTTCAACCTTCATCTTGTCCTAAGAAATCTCTTGTGCTAATTTTACCATTAGATATCCAGGATTGATAAGTTCTGTGAGTCTGATTTCAAATAAATTTTGTTGAAAATCGAATTTAATTTTGCCTAAAACATTATCCCTTTTTCATACTGAAATGTATCTTTTTTGGCAAATTAACTTATCCTTTTTAACTCTTTTTATTCACAAAACATTAAAGTTGCAACTAATTTCATAAATGCCGTTTAACATTTTTATTAGTTCTTGTTTTCACATTCAAAATATTACAAATGGTTAAGTTTGGGCTGGTTCATTAATATTAAGTGTAAAAAAAAATGTAGCTCCATCACCTAAAACACTTTCTACCCAAATTTCTCCATTATAATACTGGATGATTTTTTTTACTATAGAAAGTCCTATTCCTGATGAATTACCTGAACTATCCAGCTTTGTAAAGATGTTGAAAATTTTATCGACATAAGCTTTATCTATTCCTATCCCGTTATCTTTTACGTAAAACTCGGGTAAGTTATCTTTATTTATGTTGTATCCGATTTCTATAATTCCAGTCTCTTTATCGTTATATTTAATGCTATTATTAATTAAATTTTCAAAAAGCTGTTTAAATCTATAGTAATTACCATATATTTTAGGGAGTTCATTATGTAGTTTTATTTCATAATTAACAGGCAGTAAAGTTGTTCTAATAATTTCATCTAAAAGTACATTAAAGTCAACAATTCTATTTTCGGATTGCAGTTTATCAATTGATGAGTAGTCTAAAATCCCTTTTATTAGCAGATCCATTTTTTCGACACTAAGCAAAATAAGATTTAATGAATCTAAATTATCACTGCTAAGTTTGTCTTTGTTATCAGTAATAAACCATTCAATAAGTGTGTTTATACTTCTTAAAGGAGCTTTTAAGTCATGAGACACTGCATGTGCATAATCATTTAGTTCCTGATTTTGTAATTCAAGGTTTCTGAGGAGTTTTTCACGTTGTTCGTTAATTTTAATTATTTCCTCAGATTGTAGCTTTATATATTCGGTTGCACTAACCTTTTCAGACGAATAATTATTTACATCAAGATTCATTGAACTCAATATAAATTCAAGATTATTATTGACTTCTTTCAGATTACGCGCTTCTTCCCTTAATTTTTCATTGGCTTCAAACAACTCGTCTGAACTAAATTTCATCGCTCTTTGAAGCAATGCAATTTGCTCATCAAAATTTATATATGAGTTGTTTACTGCATTTAAGAAGCTCTCAAATCCATCAGGAATAGCACCTCCCAGGTGTTTTGCTATTTGTCTTTTTAATAAGGAGTTTAGGTTCATTATTCGCTAAGAAGTGTTAAAGTCATTGTCTGATTATGTAATTGACATCTCGTACTTGCAAAAAACGGTGCCATTTCTCCATAAGAATAAAAACCTGTTAAAACTGTTTCACTATCTAAAATTGATTTTACTTCTTCAATTTCTTCTTCAACACGTTGATCCATAACAAGTTTTCGCCCAACACAACTTATAAGTATTGCCAGACTTGGTTTTATTGTCCTGTCTTTCATAGCATACTGAGCTGCCAGGCTGGCTCCTTCAGCGATGCTATCTATCGACGCCATCATGAGCTGTACCTTTGAGTTTAGGGGTACATCTCCCGCAAGGATCATGGATTGATTGTCATTGTCAATATTAAGTATTGTCCTTACCAGAGCATCTTCTTTTCCGGGAGGTGTAACATTTAGCGGGTATAAAAGAGAGGCTTGCGGAAGTTCACTGGCCTTTTCTCCTAAATATTTTTTATATAGTTCTAATGCCGGCTGCCCATCTATCTCGTACAAAATATTTCCCTCAGAACGTGTAATTATTCTTTCGGGACCAAATGGCTGCCATCCCCCATAACTGGCAAAACTAATTTCTAATGTTTCTCCATAAAAACCAATTAATACAACTTCTCCTTCTCTTGGATTTTCATTATAAGACGCAAGGGTTTTTTCAAATTTTGCATCATCACCGCACATACCTCCTGTTATTGATAAGTTTGAATCGATAGCATCTTCCAGTCCATTTATTAATGAACTTCCGTTAATGAAACTTCCTTCAGACAGCACAAAAAGATGTTTTAAGTTCTCTTTCGGCATACTTGAGTACAAACTTTTCCCCAGAGCAACACCATCTTTATTATAGTCTAGAATATTACCGGTTTTAATTATGAAACTACTTCTTTCAAATTCTATTGCTGTTACTGTGGCAGAATCATCAAGGACATTTATATCAGCAATTTCACCAGCTGTAGAGCCGTAAACTATATGTTCATAAGGGAATTCTCTTTTAATATCCTTTAAAAAAAGTTCGTCTTCAAGCAGCAATCGGCTTGCAAATACCAGCACTAATGGATTCTTTAGAGTGATTTTATCGGTAAGATAATTCCATGTAAGGTTATCTTTTTTAAAAGCTTGTATTATTTTCATAATTTTATTTGTTTAGCTGTATATAAAATGTAGTACCATAACCTAAATCACTTTCTATCCAAATTTTACCTTTGTAATAATTAACTATTTTTTTTACTATTGATAAGCCCAGACCTGTAGATTTTTCGCTATTTGTGAGTGATTGAAATGTTTTAAAAATCTTTTCAAAATGTTCCTCAGCAATACCTGGACCATTATCTTTTACCGAAAAAATATAATGTAATTCATGCTCTTCTGCATTTATCTGAATTATACCCTCAGGTTTGTCATTATAAATAACTGCATTTCCTATTAAATTTTGAAAAAGTTGATGTATTCTGAACTTGTCAGCATTAATGACAGGCATTCGCTCCGATATTTGTACTACTATGTTGCTAGGAATATCAATTGTGTTTACAATATTTTCTACAACTTCTAAAGTATTAACAGGTTGAAAAATTTCAGTATTTTCATTATTTATTTTAGAGTATGTTAGTATTCCTTGTATGAGCCGGTCCATCTTTTCGATTTTACCTTCTATCAAATTCAGGTATTGCATCGATTGTTCTCCTAATTTAGCTTTATTGTCTTCTTTTATCCAATAAATTAAAGAGTTAATACTTCTTAATGGTGATTTAAGATCGTGAGATACAATTTGAGCATATTCTTCAAGATCATTATTACTTTTCTCCAAACTAGCTAAAAGCTGTTCCTTTTGCTCTTCAAATATTTTGCGTTCTGTGATATCTTCTTCAATGGCAAAAAAACGTGAGATTTCTCCCCATTTATTATACAATGCCTGACCTTGGATTTTTACCCAATATTTTTTTCCTGTTTTTGAATAATTAATAATTTCACAGCTAAATGGCTCTCCCTTTTTTATTTGCTGGCTTAGATAGGTAACTGCTTCTGGGTTACTTTCTACACCTTGTAGCAATTTACCTGGTTTCAAACCTATAAGTTCTTCCGCATCATATCCAGACATCATTGTAAAACTTGAATTAACCCATTCTATTTTTCCTTCTTTGTCGCTAATTATAACTGCATTGATATTTTTTTCTGCAATTAGTGATAATAAAATTAATTGCTCCTCTTTCTTTTTCTCATCAGTGATATCTTCAATTACAGCAAAATACTGCAATAGTTCACCGTTTTTATTATAAATAGGCTGTCCTTTTGTTCGAGTCCAAAAATAAGATCCATCTTTACGACCATGGGTAATTTCTACATCAAATGATTCGCCAGTCAAAAAAAGATTAACCATTTTTTTTATAGCCTCTTTATCTGTATTAAAAGTTTTGCCTACCTCAATGGGCGATTTTCCAAGAATATCTTCCTTTGTAAACCCTGTTATTTTATGATACGCATCATTGCACCAAAATATTTTTGCATCAGAATCAGTAAAAACTATAGCATTTTTGTTAGCACTGGCAACTAATGAAATCCGGTTTAATTCTTCACGATCCTTATTAAGTTCTTCTCTTTGACGATTATTAACTTCAAGTAATTCATTGAGTTCATTATTCTTTACTTCCTGATTTTTTAATATTTGCAATAAATCAAGCTGTGGGTCATAATTAGCGAAGTCAGATATTGTAAGGTTATTTTTTTTTACCTCTTCAACAGATGTTAACCATGGCGAACCAATAAAAAGAAAATGATTATGTACAGAAACAAACTGTCCTCTAATCACTAAATCATTTTCTATACACTCTAGAATTACTAATTGATTTAAGTTTTCTGATATTGTTTCTGCATCTATTTTTTCCATGAAAGGTCTTTTTGATGCGAAATAATCTGTGAATTTGATTTGTTCTTTTATTGAAGGAAGAACTTTTTTTAAGCTTTTTCCATAAGACGAAATAAGCATTTGCTGATCAAACAAAATGTAGAAAGGAAAGACTTCATTAAATCTCTCGGTAGTAAAATTAATTGAATCCATACATATTACCAGCTTATTTTAAACACATCCTCAAATTTGTTTAACTGTCTGGATACAATATGCTCAATTTCTACATTGCTTTCAAATGCTCTTATTAAACCGTTAAGATACCCTTTTATATATTCTTTCATCCCGGACGTATTTGTGTAATAATGTAACATTAAAATAGTATCATTTACAACAGTTACTTTAAATTCAGGTGGAGTTAGTTTTGGGTATATCAACAACATCCGGTTATGAAAGCTAGGTAAATTTAGTAAATAATCTTTAAAATCATTGTCTCTAAACTGCATAATTAACAGATATTTCTCACGAGTTATCTTTACAACGTACTCTCCTAATTGAAAAAGGATTTTATCGATAGCTAAATTGGTGCTTTTTGATAATTGTTTTGCTATTTCAAAAGTAATAGCATCATTATAAGGCTGATCTATGGTTTTAGTATTCATAGAGACTAAACTTTTAGAAATAGTAATATTCCATGTTTCTACATCGAAAGTATCTATCACGTATTGCTCAAAAGCCTTATAAATTATTCCGTACATGACGCTATTTTATTGAGATATTAACTCGTTTATACTCCAGTATTCAATCATTTTTTTTATTTTATCTACATATTCCTCGTATTTTAATGGTTTAAGCATATATCCAGCTATACCTATTCTGTAAAACTCTAAAACATCTTTATGGTTGTTAGAAGTGGTTAATACTATAGCAGGTATGTATTTTAAAACATCATCAGCTTTAAGAATGCCTAAAAATTCTATTCCATTTATTTTGGGCATGTTAAGATCCAATACAATTATATCAGGAATAATTACCTTATCTTTAAGTATCGTAAGTGCTTCTTCGCCGTTATTTGCTTCTATTATTTTATGAACTTGCTCAAAGTTTGCTAAAACTCTATTAAATTTCATAATCTCAATAGCATCGTCTTCTATTAATAATATATTTAATGGCTTTGACATGTAGTTTTTGTATAAAATTAGTATTCAAATTTAATTATAGCTTTATATTACTTTGTATATATTTCGGTAAATTGTACAAAACTGTAGTCGAATGGTATGAATTTATCGTTAAATAGAAATAAAAAAATGTTTTTTATTTCTATATATAAGATTATACTTTCAAAAAAAATAATACTAAATACTGCTTAAAAAGAAATGACATGACTGCATTGATACCAAGCTACACAAGTATTCCAAGATTATTTTATCCGTTTACCAAATCTTCCACTTTTAATCCATTTTAATAGAAATAGTTAACCTGCAAAACAAACACTAGATTGTACTTACTAACGATTTAAAAAGTTCGTTGATCTACAGTAAACTGTTAGTCGTCTAATAGTTAAAATGAAAAACAAAAAAGTAACCTAGATTTGTGATCTAATAATTGTATTGCCCCCAACGATAAAATTATCATCCAAAAACAATTTTAATCTAATTTAAAAGCTCCTCACCACAAGGAGCTTTTTTATTGTTTTTACAAAATGAAACCTCATACTCGATTTTAACAGAAATTAGATCACTTGAAAACTAAACCAATACGCTATTATGCTTGTTAACGATTTTCAAAAGCCATTGGTCTACAGCAAAAAGCTAATCATCTAATAATTAAAGAAAAGCCTGAAAAGTAATCGACATTTGTAATGTAATAATTACATTGCCCCCCAACGATAAAATTATCATCCAAAAACAATTTTAATCTAATTTAAAAGCTCCTTGCCACAAGGAGCTTTTTTATTGTTTTTACAAAATGAAACCTCATACTCGATTTTAACAGAAATTAGATCACTTGTAAAATAAACAAATACGCTATTATGCTTTTTAACGATTTTCAAACGCAATTGGTCTACAGCAAAAAGCTAATCATCTAATAGTTAAAGAAAAGCCTAAAAAGTAATCGACATTTGTAATGTAATAATTACATTGCCCCCCAACGATAAAATTATCATCCAAAAACAATTTTAATCTAATTTAAAAGCTCCTCCCACAAGGAGCTTTTTTATTGTTTTTACAAAATGAAACCTCATACTCGATTTTAACAGAAATTAGATCACTTGTAAAATAAACAAATACGCTATTATGCTTTTTAACGATTTTCAAAAGCAATTGGTCTACAGCAAAAAGCTAATCATCTAATAGTTAAAGAAAAGCCTAAAAAGTAATCGACATTTGTAATGTAATAATTACATTGTCCCCCAACGATAAAATTATTATCCAAAACAATTTTAGTTAATTTAAAAGCTCCTCGCCCCAGGGAGCTTTTTTATTGTTTTTACAAAATGAAACCTCATACTCGATTTTAACAAAAACTAGATCACTTGTAAAATAAACCAATACGCTATTATGCTTGTTAACGATTTTCAAAAGCCATTGGTCTACAGCAAAAAGCTAATCATCTAATAGTTAAAGAAAAGCCTGAAAAGTAATCGACATTTGTAATGTAATAATTACATTGCCCCCCAACGATAAAATTATCATCCAAAAACAATTTTAATCTAATTTAAAAGCTCCTCGCCACAAGGAGCTTTTTTATTGTTTTTACAAAATGAAATCTCATACTCGATTTTAACAAAAACTAGATCACTTGTAAAATAAACAAATACGCTATTATGCTTTTTAACGATTTTCAAACGCAATTGGTCTACAGCAAAAAGCTAATCATCTAATAGTTAAAG
>NZ_CAIJDP010000082.1:151363-288070 GCF_903819435.1 Flavobacterium salmonis
CGACATTTGTAATGTAATAATTACATTGTCCCCCAACGATAAAATTATTATCCAAAACAATTTTAGTTAATTTAAAAGCTCCTCGCCCCAGGGAGCTTTTAATATTTCTTATTACGAAATTATTAATTGTAATTAAATTCTGTAAAAAAAAATATTTAAATATTCTTTACTTAACCTTGTTCATTACAATTTAATTGCATAAAAAAAATAAATTACCAATTGTTAATGAGATTATTAAAAAAGATTTACAAAACAGTTCTATAATATTTATAAAAACAGATTTACGCCAAAATCAATACTAAAAAATTAAAATTATAAAAGTTTAACCCTTGATATTTAAAATAATTAATGCCTAAAATTTATTAAGAAATGAATGAATTACGGTTGTTCGTTTTTAAATAGATCTATTAATAAAAACTGAAAAAGACTTAATGATTGTAAAGCCAGCCCAATATACCATAACCTTAGTCTAATAGAACTGATTTAAAAATGAAAGAGAATCAAATATTAAAATTTATTGAGTTACACACTTATTTGTTTTTTGATAATCAACTAATTGTATTTAGTTTTTCCATCTAATGTTATAAACAACTATAAACATTGACATTAAAATAACAATTAATAAAAATAACTAATAATGAATTATTTATAAAATTACTTAAGCGTATAACTCAAAAATTTATTTAACTATTACTAAATAATTTAATTAAAATGAAAAATTCAAACTTAAAAATATTAATAGCCGAAGACGATGTATTAACAACAAAAATTCTGGAGTATATCTTAGAAAAAGATGGATATGAGGTAACATCATGCCCAAATGGTATAATTGCAATAGAAAAAATTGCGGAGTTTTTACCTAATCTGATTATTACAGATATAATTCTGCCTTTCCGTTCAGGATTAGAAATCATTGACTATTCAAAAGAAAATTTTGAACACATTCCAATAATCGTACTCTCTTGTTTAGGTGTAGAAGAAGAAAGAATCATATTAAAAGCTTTCAATTTAGGAGCCGATGATTTTGTGTATAAACCATTTAATCCAAATGAGTTATTACTTAGAATAAAACGTTTAATTACTGCCCAAAAAAACGATTAACAAACTCATGATTTAAATACTATGATCCTTAACACAATAGCATTAAGGCATTTTTTTTGCATCTTAATTTCAGGCCTAAACAGAAATTAAACGTAAAAAACTCTTAAGTTATGCTTCCTTCCTATTTTGTCCTATTTTAGAGATAAATTTAACTTTATGAAAATATGAAAATTAGTAATAATATTTAGTATTTTTGATTTATGAAATGGTGTATTTCCGTGAATATCTAAGATTTATTTTAATCGATTATATAAAATTCCGTTGTATGTACAAACCTGAAATTCCTAATAACGAAAACCTTCGTTTAAAGTCCTTAAAAGATTATAATATACTAGATACAATATCCGAAGAAGAATATGATGCCCTGACGAAAATAGCAGCTGCAATTTGTGGCACACCTATCGCATTGGTCAGTTTAATAGATCACAACAGGCAATGGTTTAAATCGCACCATGGCTTAGATGCAACTCAAACACCCAGGGATTTTTCTTTTTGTGCGCATGCAATTAATACCCCTAATGAATTGTTTATTGTTCCGGATGCGACTAAAGATGAAAGGTTTTTTGACAATCCATTGAGTACTAATGATCCTCATGTAATATTTTATGCTGGTGCCCCTTTAAATACTAAGGATGGTTATGCTTTAGGAACCCTTTGTGTTATTGATACAAAACCAAGAGAAGATCTTACAGAGAGCCAGAAGGAATCCTTAAAGGCACTGGCAAATCAAGTAATTTCACAACTTGAACTCCGAAAAAAAAATAGATTTTTGGAAGAATTAAACAATGAAATTTTTAGAAAAAATACACAGTTGAATCAGTTTGCTCATCGACTTACTCATGATTTAAAAGTTCCGATTAGTGGTATAAACTCCTTAATCATGTTTATAAAGGAAGATTATAAAACACTTATTAAGGATACTGAACTCGAAGAATGGATTGATTTAATTTATTCTCGTAATGAATACATGGACTTTTTAATTAATGGCATTTTAGAATATACGAAGGTTAATAATGATGAAATTTATTTTGAAGATTTTAACGTAGAAAATATAGTTCAATATATACTGAATAATGGTGCTTTACATACTCCAATTCATGTAAATTGCATTAATTGTGATGCAGTTATAAGACATTCCAAAATAGGTTTTGTACAAATTATTCAAAATCTTTTATCTAATACGATAAAACATACCGATAAAAAAGAATGTAATGTTTGGATAACATTAACAGAAAATGAAACTGACTTTTCTTTTCTCTATGAAGACGATGGCCCTGGTATACCACAAGAATATTGGGAAAAAGTTTTTGAATTGTTTGAAACTGTAAATTCAAAATATGCTAAGAATGCTGGCATTGGTTTAGCAACAATTAAAGCAATATTAGATCGCATGAATGGTAGTATCTACTTGAAGAATAGAGAGAATCATGAAAAAGGTGTTTGTTTTTGTTTTGTTTTACCAAAATAAAGTAAGATTTAATTTACATATATTTAGTTATTAGTCTGTATAGAACACAATTGAACTTCTTTCCATTTAAAAATTCAGTCATATTTTTATGATTTTCTCTCATGGTCTAAAATTAAGATTACACACTTAACTAGCTAGTGCTTTATAAGTTTAGCATATCGAGAATTTACAAACTCTTAATCGAACTGTTAAAGAATCAAAAAAAAATCTTCCTATTAATACCAGCTTTTAAAATTATTCATTTACCAATTCGAAATTTTATTACAATTTTATAGCTTCGCATAGATACACTTCTTTTCTAAGCCCGCTACTTGAAAATCGATGATTGCGCTTGTTAAAAACCAACTGAATTTCCATTTTTTCGCAATATTTTCGACCTGTAAAATCCACATTTTTATATTCATCTCCTAAAATACGAACATCAATAGGTAGTGCCTGAAGAATATCTTCCAGATCCATTTCCGTTGTATATGGAATAATTTCGTCTACAAACTTGCAGGCTTTTAACTGGATATAACGCTCTACTACTGTTTGTATAGGTTTGTTTTTTTCTGGTCGGTCTATAGTGGGATCAGTCTGTAATCCAACAATCAAGTAATCACAATGCATTTTTGCCTCTTCAAGCATACGAACATGCCCCGCGTGCAATAAATCGAATGAACTAAATGTAATTCCAATTTTTTTCTTTCCTGATTTCATTGTTAAAATTTGTTAAGTTATTTTAAAAAAATAATCATAAAACTCTTGTAATCTTTAATTTAAGTTTTAATTCTGATACAAATATATTTCTATTACAAATGTCTCATTATGTTTTTAGATAAATGGAATTAGTATGTCGGCCAGTGGTAGTTTTCTATAGATATATTACTATCACAGTTTAGAATGTAGTACAATACAAATAACAATTTGGAAATCAAATTCTATGCTTAAATAATTTTTAAAAAGAGAATTTACCACGTATTTTGTCATAAAATAGAGGAAAATTAAAGATATACAATATCTATTTTGAAAAAAAATTACTACTTTTACTAAGAGCCATACATGACACGTATGTAATTTGAATAAATCTCTTTTTTTATAATCAAATTTTAATAGATAGTAATTTAAATAAAATAATCCCATTTTTCTTAATTCTTAATACTAATGGAACAGCCAAATCTTAACTATATAAATAATCTTTCGGGAGATGATATGGCTTTTAAGCAATTAATCATTAGTACCCTAAAAAAAGAGCTACCTTTAGAAATAAACGAATATCATAGTAAAATTGAAAATAATTGTTTTACAGGTACTGCAGAAATTATTCATAAGATAAAACATAAAATAAGCATTATGGGAATGGAAAAAAGTTATTATCTTGCTGAAGAGTTTGAAATTAGCTTAAAAAAACAATCTGTAGCTTTTAAAGAAGTATTAAAAGTAGAGTTTGATGAAATACTTAGTACAATGCAAGATTTTGTCGATTCATTATAAACTTACCTAAATGAATTGTATTTTAATAGATGATGAAGCATTTGCAAGGGCAATTATAGGTCAGATGATTACAAAACATCCTGCTTTAAATTTTATAGATGAATTTCAAAATGCAATGGAAGCTTTAAAGTTTCTTAATCAAAGTACTATTCCAATAGACATTATTTTTTTAGATATTCATATGCCTGGATTTACAGGTTTTGACTTTATCCAGACCATTAAAAATCCACCTTTAGTTATTTTAATCACCTCAGATAGAAATTTTGCCATCGAAGCTTTTGAATATAAATGTATTGTCGATTATTTGGTAAAACCAATTACTGAAGAGCGCTTTTTAAAAGCAATTAATAAAATAGAAGCCAAAAAACTAATACTCCCTTCTTCCAATGGAATGTCAGATACTAATTTAATCCAGCCTAGTGATACTACTACTGATTTTTATGTAAACATACATAGAAGACTTATAAAAATAAACATTTCATCTATCAATTTAATTGAAGCTAAAGGAGATTATATTCTGATAAAAACCGAAAATAAAAACTATACTGTACATTCTACTTTAAAAAAAATAGAAGATAAGCTTCCAGTATCTTCTTTTTTAAAAGTTCATCGAACTTATATAATTAATATAAAAAAAATAATTGATATCGAAGATAATAGTGTTTTAATTGCAAAAGATGTAATTCCGGTGAGTAGATCAAATAGACCAGAGCTTATGAAGCGACTTAACATGCTTTAAAGACATATTGATTTACAACAACTTAAACAGTAAATTCATTATCGAATCTTTATTATATGTCAATCTATTCTTTTAATAGTTTGATACTTCAAAGTGAGTGTTCACTTTTTATTCTTCAAACTAGTTATCATAATATCCCAAAATTAAAATTAAGAAGCACATGCTATAATACTATAATAATCTTCAAAAAATTGGTTAGATAATTGAATACTTCCCGCTACTACTTGGGACAAAGAAGAAATTTTCTTCTTTGTCCCTTTTTTATTTACCCCATTCTAACAATTTTATTAACTCTATATCCGCCAGCTTATAATAAAAAGAAAAGCATGCTTCGCATTATTGAATTTTGCTTTTTTATTTTCTGTCCATTTTAGGATTTAGCTGACAAAATCTCGTTACACTCTAAAAAAATGAGCATCCAGCCAGCATTCTTTCCAACTGCTCCATACCTGTTCGAACTGGACTGTATTCTCTTTATAATGCATATTAAACCATTCTTTTGTCTCAATCATATTCTTATTCTTTTTTAAAAAACACAGAAAATCATACTGCTCTTTATGCAGATCGTAAATGGACAGTTTAAATTTGTGCCTTAACACCACACAATAACTTTCTTTTCCAAAAGGCAGAGCGGGATTTTTCCCATTTTTGAATTCATAATAGTACTTTCGGACCCGAAACTGAAACTTAAATAAAGCAAATACAGGTACCAACTTTAGTTGATCTTCGGATGTATCGATTGCAGCCAACTGGTAATTTTCTTCTGCCTTCTCTTCAAAAAGAACACCAATCGCATATTCAAAACGGGCCAGTTCAATCATAAAATCAATCCAGTCTTCTTTGATATCTTCATTAGCATCGGGTCTGTTGTTTTCAAGATAGTCTGCAAAATGGGCTCCCAAAAAAGATAAATTGTAATTATTTGAGGGGTTTGAAGCCAAATAGTCATCAGCGAAAGCACAAAAAATCGCTTCACCTAAAGCATATTCCAATGCACTAAACTGCTGTGACATACAATTTCTTAATCGTGCAATATAACTTCGCTGGTAAATAGCTAAATGTTCCTGAGCCGTAAGTTTTTCTGAATGACAAATTACATCTTCAATTGAAGCTGCATTTGTGGCATTCGATAGCAAATCATTAGGATTTACTCCTGTTTGCTGATAGGGATCGAGCAAAAGCTGCTGCATCCATTGCTGAAAGTCTTTTAATGGTATTTTTACCGTTTTTTGCATCTTTGGAGTTTATGAAAGTTTATTCACCGCAAATAGATTCAATGGGTTTGAAACCTGTTCTTTATCAATAGAAAAAACTTCTTTTTCAACTCCAACAAATGCTGCATCCATATATTGTTTTGATTTCAGTAATTCTGAATGGTACACATCAAAAGCTGGAATATTACCATCCCATTCTAATAAAATTGATGCCTGATCTGCTAATTGATAAGCTAGTTGAAATAATTTCCAAACCTGATTATTTACTTCTCTATCGTGTGTATCAATAATATAATTGCCACAATTTTGATGACCTGCCAAATGCATCTGAACTATTTTATCATGTGGAATTCCGTTGATGTATTCTACGGGATCAAAATCATTATTAAAAGAAGATACATATACATTGTTTACATCAAGGAGTAATCCGCAAGCTGTTTCTTCGGTCATGATTCGTAAAAACTCCCATTCCGAAAGAGTTGAATTATTGAAAGATGCGTAGGTACTTGGGTTTTCTACAATCAGCGGTCGTTCTAAATAATCCTGAACTTGTCTAATTCGGTTACAAACATGTTTTAATGAATCTTCATTTAGCGGAAGCGGAAGTAAATCGTGCGAATTGGTCGTTAAAACTCCTGTCCAGCATAAATGATCGCTGATCCAGGCTGGCCTGACTTCACTTGCCAGTTGCTTTAAACTCTTTAAATAATCAAAATTTAAAGGATCAGTGCTTCCTATAGAAAGCGATACCCCGTGCATTACCACGGGATATTTTTCTGCTATTTGTTGTAAAATATATCTCGGACGTCCATGTGAATCCATAAAATTCTCAGAAATTACCTCAAACCAGTCTACGGCAGGGTTTTTCTCCAGAATATGTTCAAAATGTTGGCTTCTGAGTCCTAATCCCAATCCTAAATTGGGTAATCCAAGTCTAGTGTCCATTATTTTTGGGTTGACAATTTGAAAGACTCTCTGGTAATTTTTTAGCGCTTTCTTCTTCCATTTTCAAAACTCTTTGTGCTGCCGCAATTTTTCTTTCAGCAGGGTTGTTGATGTAGGAACAAGATCTTGAACCGCTTTGTCCGCAAGAAGAATAATCTACACCCGAAGTACCACGAATTGAGTTTACGTACTCATCGCTTGGTCCGTATTGCTGTGGAGCTTCGCCAAAAGATTCTCCGTTTTCTTTTCTTTTTTCTTCAAAGCGTATTCTGGCCAATTGCCAAACGCTAAGGCCTTTATTAGGGCCTTGCGCCATAAAACGAGAAGACAAAATAGGCACACCGCAGCTGCCTTGATAACGACAATCATTTTCACCGGGATGGCAAAGTTCTTCTGTAGTTCCAAAAATCCCGCAGCCTCCCTGCCCTTTACAAGCATTTAACGTGTGGCAAGGATGACCAACTGCTGTTGAGCAATCGCCCTGACCTGCACAATCATTATTTCCTGAATATCCCGCATTTTTGCATGAATTAAGCCCCATGCATACATGAAGTTCTTTTGTTACTAATTCTGACATGTTGTATATTTTTATATTAATGATTGTGTCTAAAAGGTGTACCTGGTACTTTAGGAATATCGGCTTCAATGCTGTAATCCAATCCTACGTCTGGTAAAGACGGGAAATAGTTTTCGCTTTTTATGGCCCAGCCCCAATTAACAGGATCGGCTTTTGCCAATTGATCCACCAAACTCATGATTTGTGCTTTTGGTCTTAAGAAACTTTGTTCAAACGAAAAAGGTTCAAATGTTAAAGCGCCTTTATAAGCCTGATTGCCTTTAGTATAAGTGTATTGATTAATTTGGTTACCAACTCCACTCAAAAGCCAGATCATTGATTTATGAATACCAAAAATGAATAAATCGTATTGTGTACTTTCGTCTTTATAATAACAGGCTTCAATCATTAAAAGAATATAAGCAAAAACTGCATTACCTAATTGTGAACATAATGCCAGTGCCTGATTGTTTGAAGCTATATAATCGGCTGTTTTAGGATTCGCATCGGTGTCATATACAAAATAGCTGAAGAAATCATCTAAGCCCTGAATGTTACGAAACTTTTGCTGATAATGCCCGCCAAGTGTATAGGCTTCAAGAAATTTGGCAAAATGAGCAGGTTCTTTCCCGGAATCATCATAATCGCCTTCCCAAAAAACTACTTTGCCCTCAACAATATCCATTGGTAACGGCATTTTATTTTCGCCCCAAATTAAGGTATGCTGCTTGTATTTACTTTTCCCTTCTCCCTGATCAATAATACGTTCTATCGCATCAATTGCCGAATGAGCGTCATGTACTCCAACAAGTCCGCCGCTATCATCTGCATTAGCAAATTGAGGGTTGTGCTCTCTGTCATAATGTACCGTATTCATTGAATTTTGAGAATAATACGGTCTCGGACGATTTGGATTATCCGGAGGAAGCAATTGGGGTCTGTAATTATAAGGTCCCGGGAAATCCTCCTTTATACATTTGATAATCATTTCATACAAACGACCGATTGTTTGATATTCAACCGTATCCAGCAATTGTGCATTTGCATAAGGATCTTTAAATGGTTCAGGGCTTTCAATTTGTAAAAATGTAGTCAGTTGCTTCAATGACAATTTTGCTGCATTAATTTGAAATTCAGGAATATGTCCGTCTAATTGTGTTGGAAATGTTAATACTTTTCCAATCCCTAACAAATCTGGTGCTGTCTGACAAACCGCCTGTTTTACATTACAGGCAAGTGCCAGGTGCAGCATTTCTTCGATCACAACGCTCATAATTAAGGCAGCCGATTTATTCGAATAAACTAATATATCAACCTTCAGTTCTTGCGCCAGTTCGTCAATTTCGGCAGCGGTACGTTCACCGGATTGTGAAAGCTGCGCATGAAGTTTAGCATACAGTTTATCCTGATCCTGTGCTCTGTTTATCGAATAATAGGTCGATAAATACGTGGGAATTGTAGCAAGCTCCAGTGCAATTGCCTGCTGCATTACCTCTTTGATATTCTCTTTTGTTACCGAGTTAGAAAAGTTAAAAAGTTTTTTGGTTTTCATTTGTTTTTGGTTAAAATAGATTATTCCGGACTGATAAATGGATAGTATTTTTCGTCAATAATAGGTTCGATTCCAAAGAAATCATTCAAAACAGATTCGGCAGTACAAAATGCACCTTCAACCCAAGCCTGATCATTTGAATAGGTTTCTCCTACAATAAAAATTTCACAGTCTGTATTTGGAACGAGCTGAGATGGTTTTCTAATTTTTCTTTGCACATCACCTAAATTATAATGCGATTTATAGGCATGATATCCTGCATTAAAAGGAGGAAGCGACCAGTCCATATATTTCGTTTCTAAAGGTTCTGGCACATACGAATAATCAGCCTGTGGTCCAAAATGCAATGACGCTAATTGTGAACGAAGCATTTTTACCATTACCGAAGTAGCGTCTCTTGGCCCTTCAAGTGGCTGTAAATCTCTTGATTCAGGAATTTCACGAGTTGCATCTGGTCCAAGTTCTAGAGCTTTCCAGAATGTTGCATACAGAATATCATCGTAACTGGCCAAAATACCATATACTTTTTTCCCTTTTCCGTCTCTGGCATTATCACCAAAATAAACTACTTGTCGAATAGGCATATCTGTAATACTTGGGCCAATAGTATCTAATTCAGCAATAGTTGAGATTTGTTTTTCTTCTTTAAAAGTTAAACGCTCCTGAATTGCGTTTTCTACAGCAGCTATAAAACTGGCTTTATCATTAAAGGTATTTGCTATAATAACTGGGTTTTTAGCCTTTTCTATTTCTTTAAGATATTTAGACGGGAAATTTTCTTTTTTTAATTTCTCAATTCCTTCTTGTGTCAGGAAATAACTTGTCAGCTTAGCTGGATAAGTTGGGCTTCCGGCCTCGGTTGTTCTCCACCAGGGTGTATCGAAAAACATACCTATTTTGTAGGAAGGTTCCATTAATACAGATTCTAAATACAACTGTACTTTTTCATGATTTAATACATCCATTCCTTCCTCATCACTGTATCTGCTTGCCTGCGCCACTAAGTCAATTGCTGCTCTAGGCATAGCAAGAAATGCTGCGTCACATTTTTTTCTTTCTGCAAGTGCATCCGGATCTTTGCGTGTCGCAGTTGTAAAATTTACTCCAGATTTGGTGTGCAAAATAGAACGCAGCCTAACATTTGGATAATAATTTAGTGTAATTCCTTTTTGTTTTGCCAATTTTTCAACTTCTTCAAATAAGCTGTCAAATAAGCTGGAATATCCTTTTATTAATGTTTTGTATTCTGTTCCCGGAAGAAACTCATCATTCACATTAAATGACTGGGCACTATTGCTGTTTACTACGTTTGAACTATAGCCATTTCCATCAGATAAATAACCAAATCCTTCTTGTCCAAGCATATCATAACCAAGGTTCCAATATCCAATTTCTTTTAATAAGTCTCCTTTTTGAAAGATCGAACTATCGGGCATGTCAATATTGATTCTTCCTTCTTCATAAAATTTGCACCATTCTCTTCGCGTAGTCGGCCCAGATGTTTGCGTGATCGCTACAGATTGTATCGTTGTAAAACCATCATCTGGCGGAGCATCCTGAGCGTAATTGTTTGCGAAATAGGGAGCTGGCTGGTTAGAATTAATATCTGAGATATACATGTTTTTAGAACGCAAAGACATCAATGGGTCTGCTGATTCATTAAACGGAACTGAATCTTTCTTTAAATCCAATTCTTCTATGGTTTTAGTCACTAAACGATGTCCCGGTCCTTCAGGAGTGCCATCCCAATATAAATATCTCATACCTCCTAATTCAAGGTACGAATTGTCTTTGTCATCTTTATAATGCCATGTACAAACACGTGCACCAGGTTCTCTTGTCCCCGGATTTTTTTTAGAAAAATCGTATTTCCCCCAGTCGTAAAGTTCTAATACATCGCCCTTAACGAGCATTTTTTCGTTTTTATTGAGTTTAGATTTCCCATCAAGTAATCTCCACGCGGTATAGAGTCCGGCTGCACCTGCTCCAAAAATAGAGTATGTTTTTTTGCTCATGATAGTATAGTTTTTAAATTTTTAGTAGTTTTTATAGATAATGGTTTTATTCATTTCCCAGTCTTGCCATTTGCTGCGCAAGATCTTTTTGAGGAATCACAATTTCTACCAAGGTTGGAAGATTTGTTTTTTTCTTAAGTTTAAGAAGTACTTCGTCTAACTCTGTAACCGTTTCAGCACGGTAGCTGTTTGCCCCAAATGCTTTGGCAAGTGCCTGATAATCCCATTTTGGAAGAATATCGAATTCGTCAAACTTATGATCCGGGCCTGCCTTAAACGAGTCCATGTCTACATATACTTGTTCAATAGCATATACTCCATTGCTCATTACAAAAATTACAGAGTTGATCTTGTATTTTACAAGAGTCGAAAGTGATTGTGCGATCATCATAAAACCACCGTCACCGGCTACAGTCCAGGCCTGTTTGCCACTTCCGAGCTGGGCTCCTGAAGCTGCACCGGTTTCAAAACCAATACACTGCCACGCAGCCGAAGAGATATAGGCGTTTTGAGATAATCCGTAAATATTGGTAGCCACATACATTGATGAACTTACACCAAAAGTCATTACAATATCGTCCAGCATTTTTTGCTTTTGCAGAAAAGATGTAGCATGCTCAAAAAAGCGGTTAAACGTTATTACTTCCGGAGTTACATCGTATTTAGGATCTGAGTTAGATCGCCATGGTTCCGGGAATTTTGGCTGAGCCGGAGCTATTGCTTTTAAAGGATATCCTGAAGCTTTTTTAAATCGTTCTGTCAAGGCTTCGATGAAGTCTTTTAAAGTTACTCCCGAATAGGTAAAATAACCAACTCTCGTTTCCTGAGTTGTTACCTGAATCATATCCGAAAATTTATTTTCTACCAGCCATAAATAATCATCCGTAATAATAGTTCCTAAGGATAAAATACAGTCTGAAGCTTCGACTATCTTAATAACTTCTGGTATTGAAGCCTGATCAGAATAAGTACCAATAAATTTATCCCCTTTTTCATCCAGAACCGTTTTTCCGAGTGAAGTTGTAGTGTACAACATTCCGCTTGCTTTAATAAGTTCTTCTAATTGCTTGGTTAGTTTATGTCTCAAAAGCTCTACACCTGCAAAAATTACAGGTGTTTTGGCCTGGCTAATTTGTGACCACGCCTGAGAAACCGCATTTTCAAGCGCTGCTGGTTCGCTTTTTATGATTTCAGCCTCCAGTTTTTTATTAGAAGGTTTTGGACAAGGTTCGCCCCATACTTCTTTATAACATGCTATGTACACTGGTCTTTGATGTGTAAGCGCTGCGATAAGTAATTTATCGATTTTTTCAGGAGCGCCTGCAGAAGTACTCAATGTCTCGGCAGCAACAGTTACTCTTTCATACACTTCCTGATCTGCATTGAGATTACCTGTAGAGTGATGATAAAGAACATTGTACATACTACCTATTTGTCGCGCATCGGCTCCGGGTGTAGCACTAATTACAACAACAGGACTGCGCTCTACATAAGCTCCTGCAATAGCATTTAATGCACTGAAAGTACTTACTCCATATTGTAAAGATACGGCAGCTAAACCTCTGGTACGTGCGTAAGCATCTGCCGCATAAGAAGCATCTAGTTCATTTGAAGTCCCAATGGTTTCAATTCCGTCAAAGTATTCCAGAGCCTGTGTAAAATGTTTTACATAATCTCCCGGAATTTGAAAAACCTCGGTGACATTTAATTGTTTGAGTCGGGTTAGCAGATAATCTGCGACCGTAAATTCTTTGGCAGGTTTCATTTTTTGGTTATTAGAATTAGGAGTATTTTGTTTTCGGTAATAAATCCCTTCAGTAATAAAACTGAAGAGATTTATGTTAGTCTTTTAAATTTTTATACGTACCTGAAGACTACCAGTATTATCCGCTAATCCGGCTCCGTATTCAGCATTTAAATCATCGTTGATGCATAACTTCAATGGTCCGCTTTGACCAGCAGGAGTTGTAACGGGTCCATTTCCAATAAAAAATGGAGCGTTATTTCCAACTTGTCCTATAAGGGCACCCATATTTACATTTTGAACAGGATATCCTGATTGTGTTACAATAATGTCCGGGCATCCGTTTGCGTCATACAGGTTACCACTATTCGTTTGAGGATCTGCCGTCCATAGACCCGATTCGTAACTTACTGTTATTGTATTACCTGGCTGTACGGCAATTCCAGTGTTTTGCCATGCCTGATTCGCATTAACCGGAACAAAAGTTTCTACCAGCTGCAACGTATTCGCATCAATATGCAAAAACTGAGTTGGCATACCATTAATCAAAAATTGTAAAACAATATTTTGAATGTATTGCAACTGAGTTGTTCCATTACTTAAATTTTCAACATACCAGGTAGTGTTCATTGAAAGCACTTTTCCGAAAGAAGTTTCAAAGTTTATATTGCTTACTGCACCTCCTTCATTACTAGTACTTACTGTAATACTTGAGTAACTGTCAACAGTAATCCCCTGGCTGTTTAATGCATTCAATTGCTGTGTCAAATACGTTGACGGATCAATTATAGCAGGATCTGTAAACGGTAATTTAGTTTTGTCTGCGCTTGGAAAAACCGGATTTCCTGTTCCCGAAGCAACTGGTCCTCCCGTCATTAAAACCGAAACTCCATGAGGAACCGAAATTTGTTTGTTGTACTGCGTTGCCGGATTTTGTACCGGAATTGGATTTGAATCTGGAACAAAACCAGGACCATAAGGGCCTTCAACCTGGTTTTGTATTACGTGATAAAGCCATGTTCCGTTCTCTGCATGAATTAAAGTATTTTGAATGGGCTGTGCTCCGTTTGGATCGGCATTGTTGGCAATGTACACTCTTTGTTCATAAAATAGTACACTGCTTGCCTGTGTATATTGCCCTTCCCTATTTGGTGCCCCGCCGGCTATAGCCGAAAATGAGATTTCTTCAAAATAAGGAAAGTTTTTAGTGATGTAACCATTTGGAGCATCTGTTTGAGGTAAAGGCATAACATTGTAACCTGTAGCATTTGCTCCCGTAGGACTATTCCACGTACCAATAAAATTATTTAAAAGTCCCAGATTAGAAGTACCAATAACCGGCGGCTGATTCGTTGTTGATACAAGCGGAGTTGTAATGTCTGGAATTACCGCTGATGGTGCTGTTACCGCTGCTGCAGCTGCTTGTTGAGCGTGATACGGGCATGTTTGCTGTTGTAAGCCGTTTGAATTTTCCATTTTTTTTATGTATTTTGGTCCTTTTCAGGTTAGTTACGTCTTGTTTAGGAAAGTGATTCTGAGTCAAATTGGCGCATGCATCTTATCTCATTTCTTTAATAAAATTACTATGACGCCATAGTTCAAATTAAAAAAAAGGCACGAGTGCGGGATTTTTATCCACGAGAGGTCGAAATAAAAGCATAAGACCATTTCGTTATATATTTACTAACTGCTACCCGGTATTTAATCTGAAAAGAATAGATGTGCAAAAAAGCGGAGAGACAATTAAAATGCACATGTTAAAACATTGTAATAATTCTCAATAAACTGGTTAGATAATTGAATGCTTCCCGCTACTACTTTGGACAAAGAGGAAAAATTCTTCTTTGTCCCTTTTTTATTGGTCTCAGATTGGGGTTTAAAACCCTGCAATTTATTGCAGTACTTTAGTAATTCGAAAAAATCTTTATCTTTAGATTATGAGTACAGATATAAGAAAAGGTTGATATACAGTAAACCAATTAACATGTCATGTTGTTTGAGTAGTTTAAAGTTTTGAAGGGAGATATTCAAAAGCGTTGCCGTGAACTTTTAATACAGATATGCGAGGCTGAAGGAATTGAAATTTTAAAAGGAGTTGTGAGTTCAGATCATGTTCACATACATATCGAGTGTGCACCAAAGAAGAATGTTAGTTCGATTCTAAAAAGTTTAAAAGGACGTACCTCAAGAAAATTGCAAATGGAATTTCCAGATCTTCAGGTCCATTACTGGGGTCAGCATTTTTGGGCAAGTGGTTACGGAGTTTGAAGTATAGGAAATATTACTGATGAAATGGTAAATGAATATTTAGAGCATCATAGAAGAAAAGAAGGGGATGATAATTCAAATTTCATTCTTGAATGAAATAGAAAGAGGGACTTTCAGTCCCTCGTCAAACAAACCTCTGCACTTTCAGTGCAGAGTGGTTTAATTAGAGATAAAAAACTGTTGATCAAATATATTAGATATACTACTTCATTAACCCTAGCAGTTCGAAACTCATTTTTTTAAATTGTAAATTTTTCAGGAAAAATAGGACCTATTAAGTGTCTTGACCCTATCCAGTTTCCAATATTGTAACATTCATTAAGTTTTAAGAGACTCTCTACACCATTATTTAAAAGCTCCTCTAAATCTTTACTTTCCTCTTCAAGCCCAGTTAATTTTAGTTGCAGCCGTACTTCTTTAGAGATTGAAAAACTATGAAAAGAGTTTAGAAAAGTTTCTATTGAAGTATCAAAAAAATAAATTAATTCCTTACTATTAGGGCTGTCTTTATCAGACAGCCCTTGTTTTTAATTATGTTTTAATAAGGAAACAAATACACTTTTTTAGAGTTTTTAATTATTATTACATCTTTGAAGCTGACTAAAAGATAATGATAATGCTCTATTTTTAAGACCCAAAAATCATAGTTTCAGGATAAAAGGTTACTTCTCCTGATGCAATATCATGAGATCCGCCAACAATTCCAATCTCTCCTTTTTCAATCATTTCTTTTAAGATCGGACTACGCTCCATGATTGATTTAACAGTTCGTTTAATATTGATTTTCGATACATTTTCAACAAATTCAGGATTACCTGAATTTCGGTTTTCTTTTGTTTCAGTTTCATCATCAACTGCTGGTCTTATCTTTGTAAGCAGTGCTGTTAAATTGCCCATTTCGACATGATCACAGGCACCTTTTACAGCCCCGCATTTGGTATGGCCCAATACTACAATAATTTTTGAACCTGCCACTTTACAGCCAAATTCCATACTGCCTAAAATGTCCTCATTGATAATATTTCCGGCAATACGTACGCTAAAAACATCTCCAAGTCCCTGGTCAAAAATTAATTCTGCAGAAGTTCTACTGTCTATACAACTCAAAATAACAGCAAAAGGATGCTGTCCTTCTGAAGTTTCATTTGCCTGTTGCAAAAGATTACGATTTATTTTTAAGTTGCTTACAAACCTTTGGTTTCCTTCCTTCAATAATTCTAAAGCTAAAGAGGGAGTAATAGCAGCTTGCATTTCTTTTGTTAACGTTTTCATTTTGATTGATTTTACAAAGTTATGATAAATAAAATTTTTCTGGCTGATGTTGTTTAGGGATATCCTTTTCTTTCAATAAATCCTTAATATTTATTTCAATCGTTCTGGCAATTGATGTTACTGGTGTATCTGTCGGACGATTTCTAAAGGGGTCCTGCAGATGTGTGGCAGATTTTTCCAAGAGAAAAAATGTAGTCGAAATAACTAATAACAATGGAATTTCAAAATAGCTTTCTATATCCCTTAACGCAATTGATAGCGTAACAATAAAGATGTAGATAAAGAAATGTAAAAAAATATGATAGGTTATAGGAAAAACAGTGCTTTTTATACGTTCAGCCATTCCCATATAGTTTGAAAAATTAACCAAAGTATTATTTAATTTAACTTGCGAAAAAATATCAATTGATTTTTTTTCTTTCAATGCCGCTATTTGAAGTGTATTCAACTACAAAAGTGCTAAAGGCTTATTGCTTTGTTTTTCTATTTCCTGCATATCTTCCCCCGTAATAAAGTTTTCCAGGTTTTCAACAGGATCCAGTCCGAGTAAACCCAGCCCCAGACTATAACACCATGCAATATGCCTAAAGGCCATTTCTCTGATTTCGGTTTGATTTTCTTTGGCTACAAAGGATTGTAATTGCAGTACAAAACTACGACTATCGTTAACTATGCTTCCACATATTTTTCTTGCTTCCCACCAACGATCATAAGACTGATTGAGTTTAAAAGAAAGAATCACAGAAATTGCTGTTCCTATAAATGCAGGTATCGCTATAGGCATTATCGGAATAATATTTTCGAATTGAGTCGTAAGATAATGAACCAATAAACCAATAATTAATACAAAGAGAATTTCATACTTGACCTTTTTGAAAAGATAGGAAACGGGTATTTTAGTATTGGTTAGCATAAACTTTAGATTTGGTTTGTTATGTAAAAATAACAAAACTATTTCAAACGATAGTAATACTATTATAAATAATTGTTAAATATTTTTTAAGATATATTTACTTTTAAACATTAAATGTTTCACTATATTTGCTTAAACAGTAATTGATATGGAATTTCAAGTAAAATTTGATATAAACGATAAAATCTTCTTGCGTAATCCTGAAAGCAGCGAATTAGGTAAATTGATGGTAAAAAAATCCATTGACCTTATTTATGAACTTGGTTTTGAACAATTTACATTTAAAAAACTGGCCATAGAAATACACAGTACAGAAGCCACCATTTACCGATATTTTGAAAATAAACACCGCCTTTTGCTTTACATTCTTAATTGGTATTGGAGCTATATGGAATTTTTAGTGACTTTTAAATTAGAAAACGTATTTGATAAAAAAGAAAGATTAAAAATAATCGTGAATTTACTTACTCACGAATTTGCAGAAAGTACAAATCAATTTGATTATAATAAAAAGCTTCTTAATCAAATCGTTATTGCGGAAAGCAGTAAAGTATATTTAGTAAAAGAAGTTACAGAAATCAATAAAAATGAGGTTTTTAAGCCTTATAAGGATTTGTGCTCAAAAATAGCAGAAGTTATTTCAGAGTATAATTCAAAATATAAATATCCGAGATCACTCAGTACTACCCTGATTGAAACAGCACATCAACAGCAGTACTTTAGTGTTAATTTACCAAAACTTACGGACGCTTCCTCAAAAACAAACACAGAATTTACAGCACAATTCATTGAAGATTTGTTATTTAAAGTTTTGGATTAATTATCATATTGTTTTGAACATTATTTATACTGGAAGTTCCCAAATCCATAGTTATTCAATGTATATACCTCCAAAATACAAGGAGACATGTATTACATATTCTCCATTTAAAAAATAAAATACCTGTTCATAAAGTAAGGTAAGATCGTACAGTATCTCCAAGAGATATTTTTCGTAGATCGGGATCAGATTTTTTTAATCATAAATCATATATTTCATCTGTAAAGCAAAACAAAATTATTCTTTTGAATAGTGCTGAATTACCGGTAGGAAGGAAATATAAGATTCTGCTGAGCCTTCCTAAAAGTCATTAGATAATTCAACAAAACACACTACAACACTAGTAAACAAGTAATTAAAATTCAAACAGAACTTATTTTTCAAGATTGTTTGAAATTAGTAAACATCAGGAGATGGATTTATATTTCATTAAAAAAAGTATCTCATAAAACAGTTTTGTGATATGAGATACTTAATCTTTAGAAAAAAATAATTTATTATTTCAAACTTGTGTTTGTCAATTTGATCTTATATGGGAAGTTTACATCATTATTGAAATAATCTGCTGTCAATTGTAATCTGTCTTTAAAGAAACCTGCTTCAAGACCAATGTTTGTCTGATCACTGGTTTCCCATCCTAAATCTTAATTTCCTGCCTGAGAAATTGCCAAGGTTGCAGCTGTTCCATAAATTGAGGAACCATACAAATTTTGTGAAGCATACGCTGATGAAAGGTTTCCATTACCCACTCTTCCCCAACTTCCTTTTAATTTAAGCGAGCTTACGTAATCTGTGATTTTGCTGTTTTTAAAAAAACTTTCTTCGCTAACGGACCATCCAGCAGATATTCCTCCAAAATTCCCGTATTTGCTTTTTAGACCCAAGGCAGAATTTCCGTCTTTTCTGAAATTGCCGGTAATAAAATACTTCCCTGCATAGCCATACGATAACCTAAAAAAAGAAGATAGAAAAAGTCTTTCTGACAAACTGTTACCGGCTGATCTTATTGTTCCCCAGGTCCCCTGATAATTTTCAAAGAAAGGATCTGAAGCATTGGTTTGATTTGCCCCCCAGGATGAATTTTCGAACTTCTGAACATCATATCCTGCCAATGCTGAAATATGATGATTGTTACCAAAACGTCTGTCAAAAGAAAGGCTATTTGTAAATTCTTAAAATAGAAATATTTAGTTGAAGATCCGCCTGTTGCATATGCCGAAGATCCAAGATTTGGACTTAAATAGGTTATATTTTCTGCTCTTAGCCTGTCGATTCCGTAATTACTGTCAAATTTAAATCCGTCAAAAAAGGTAATGGTTGCGTGAACATTTCCAACAAAATGATCGTTGGAACTGGTGCATTTACTGTTATCAAACAATGCTCCGGGATCCCATAATGTATTGGTAAATAAGTTATTTCCCGAACTTGTAGTTCCTGTAGAACTTAAATTATATAAACCTTCATTATTATAAACAACAACGTTTGGAGGAAGTGCCAAAGCTAAACTTGCCGCACCAATTAATAATAATCCGCTGCTGCTTAATGAACCTGTATTTTGTGCCTGATTAAAAGTATTGTTATACGAAAGATTTCCACCCAATTTAAGCCATCTGTTTACATCATAATCGATATTAAACCTAACTCTTTTTCTCTCGAATTCATTATCTTTTGTAATTCCTTCCTGTTTAGAATAATTGGTAGAGAAAAAATATCTGGTTTTATCTGTTCCTCCCGAAATACTGATATTATGATTTTGAGAAACAGCGTCACGGTATACCTGATCTTTCCAGCTAGTATTTACACGTGAACCATCAGCATTAAAAGACGGAAAGAAAAGTGCTGATGCTACAGCAGCGTTATTTTCATTACCACCTAATATTTTGCTGTTGAGTACCGCTTCGTTTTTTATGTCTTCGTATTGTGTATTATTCAGAAGATCCGATAATCGGGTAGCTCTGGTAATTCCAATCCAACTATCGTAGGTAACTTTAGTTTTACCTGCTTTTCCTTTTTTTGTTGTCACTAATATAACTTCACCGGCAGCACGAGAACCGTAAATTGAGGTTGACGCGGCATCTTTTAAAACATCAATAGATTCAATATCTGCCGGGTTTATATCTGAAAGTGGGTTATTGGCAACCGAATTTGTTGTGGACACATCACCGGAATTAACCGGAATACCATCAATAACAATTAAAGGAGAAGTGCTTAAGGAAATTGAATTTACCCCACGAATTCTAATTACCGGAGCATCATTTAATACACCACTCGGGTTAGAAACATTTACTCCAGAGCCTTCCCAATCAGTGCCTGTTCAAAACTTTGAACCGGAATATCTTTAATTGTTTTAGACGTAATTCTTGCAGCTGAACCTGTAAATTCTTTTTTGCTTTGCGTACCATAACCTACTACAAGTACTTCTTTTAAAGCTGTACTAGACGGTATAAGTCTTATGTCATTAAATGAGGAACCTGTATTTTTTTCAAGCGTTTCGTAACCAATATAACTGATAGACAACAACTTGTCTTGTTTCGTTATGGATAGTGAAAATTTTCCATTGCTATCTGTGACAGCAGATTTCCCACTTTCTGTAGCAATAATGGTAACTCCCGGTAAAGGCTCTCCTTTGTAAGAACCTCTCACGGTTCCGCTTATCGTTCGATCCTGTGCACTCAGCATTCCAGGAAGTATGCTGAACAAAAAAATTAAAACTAGTAAGATTTTTTTCATTGAATTTTGTTTTTAAAAATTGGATATAGTAATCCCCAGGGCCGATGTTGAAATGGCCTATCAATAATGCTGATAAAACAGGACAGGGTTTAAAAAAGACTAACGATTTTGCATTCGGAAAACTTTAGAATAGTCTTCTTTTAAAAGCAGATTAAATTGTTTGGAATGGCATCTAAAAATAATAGTTCAGTTTTCATGTAAGTGATAAAAAATTTAATAATAATGAGCTTATTCAGATTTTCTAAGGAAATCTTTCTTATCTGTCCACCGCAGCCGAAGGATTTAGTACCTTATTTGGTAACAGGTTGCTAAGACATCATCGGGCCTATTCCCTCAGTCTTTCTGGATAAGTCATGTAGAAATTTTCTACCTTACAGATATATATAAATCAATATTAATTCTATATAATTAGTATAGTTTAAAATGTTTTTTACAAAAATATTTTACAAAAACATTAATTAAACTGTATAACAAATACTTATTCATACTTTAAAAAAGTAGATATTATTATTTTACACAGAATATTCATACTTTCTTCAATATTTGGAAAATTTAGATACCCAGTATGTTTTACTTTCTAATATTCACTTGCTCCCAGATATTAAATAATGTTTAGGAAAATTAATAAAAAACCCTATCCGAAATTTTAGCTTCTGACAGGGTTAACAAAAAAGTACTTAAGCTTATAAAAACTTATTCTTTGATAATGGTTTTATTTATGATACCCTTTTCGGTCAATATCTTAACTACATAAGTACCAGCACTGGCATTCATGTTCACTTTTACAGTTGTATCAGTAATTTCGTTTATTGTGTAAATTTGTTGTCCAAGCATATTGAATATCGAAATCTGTTTGACTTTTCCAATAGTACCAAAATCTATATAAAATTCATTTTTGAATGGTACAGGATATATTTTCACTTCAGCTTTAACCTCCAGAGCTACATCAAGTGTATTGTCAGAAACAGCATTTTTAGATGTATTGCCACAACTAATTGCGACAGGATTAATCCCTTCTACTTCTATCTTATCAATGTTAGCCAAACCTGATGCTGTTGTGGCTTCTAATCTTATGTTATGAGTACCGGCAGAAAGCACTACAGTAACCAAAGAACTGGAATTTTCGGCCCAGGTTGTCCAATTGGCTGTAGCATTAAAAGCTGCAGTAGCCACAGTAACGCCATCTACAATTACTTTAGCACCTCTTGAAGTAGTACCTCCGTTAGAATATCTCCATCGAAGGATATAATTTCCGGAAGAAGTATTCACAAACCATTCAATTCCTGCACCGACTGCATTATTAGCATTGGCAAAACCAGTACCCTGATATCCGGCATTATTACTGTCTATTGTGCCTTCAACAAAACAGAAACCCGTTTCATTTTCATTTATCGAAATTTCAGTATTTGCTGCAACCGGATCTGTATAATTAGCAGTTCCATTTTGATTTTGACTAGAAGTAATCGCTGCTACTAATCCATTAATGTACACTTCCAGATTAGTATATACCGAGTTTAATGTATAAGTTGTTCCGTCTGAAATATTGTTGCTATTTAAACCATTAGCATTTTCCCAGCTATCCGGCATTCCGTCCTTATCTGTATCTGTAGGTGCTGTAGTAGAATTGTAGGTTGGCCAGCCTCCAACATCAGATTGTGTATCAATGAGCCCTTTAGTAATACCGTTGGAACCAGTATAAGTAAAGGTTCCATTAGTTGCTTCTGATACAATTCTGCTGTCCACGGCATCACGCTTAAAGCTTGCTCCTACGTAAGCTAATACTCTGTTGTAGGCATTTGTTGCAGAATGTGTAGTCATTTCACCAAAATTATATTCAGTATTTACACGAAGCTCCGTTTTACTTTTTGAAGATGGATTAGGATCGACGCCATTCCAGTTATCGCCAGAAGTAGTTGAATTTGCAGTAGTATAATTTCCATTGACATAAAAACTACCCCAGACACCTGCTGGCTGAGAGTTAGATCCATCATCCGCACTGGGAGAAATAATTCGGTCGTTTACTCCTGAAGCTGTTGCGGGACCTGCTTTGTAATAATTATTGGTAAGATTATACGATCCTCCTTCAGCAGCATAAGCACTGTTACCGCCCCAGTTATAAACAACATTATTTCTAAAATCAACCATCTCGAGATTAGGAAGCGCCGAGTATCTGCTTCCGCAAAAACGGGCATTACGACTATCATGATGAGCCAGCATATTATGATGAAACGAGGCTTTTTTTCCTCCCCAAATTCCACCGTAACCATGAGTTCCTTTGTCGTGAACAGACACGCGCAAACTTTCAGACATCATGCACCACTGCATAGTAAAGTTTTCATTGTCGTAAAATGAAGCACATTCATCTGTACTCCAGCTCATAGAACAGTGGTCAATAATAATGTTTTTATGATTCCTGCCGCCAATGGCATCTCCTTCATGCTGTGCCTGGTCGCCCATACGAAAACGAAGATATCGGATGATAACATTATCAGCATCTACATTTACTGAGTAATTTTTCAGACAGATTCCATCACCCGGAGCAGTCTGACCTGCTATGGTGATATTTCCATTATTGATTCTTAAATCTGAATTAAGCGCAATGATTCCGGATACTTTAAACATTACTGTTCTCGCTCCTGTTGCCGTAACGGCTGCCCTTAAACTTCCTGCACCTGAATCATTTAGATTGGTAACATAAATTACCTGTCCGCCACGACCACCGCTGGTGTAACGTCCAAAACCTTCGGCACCCGGAAATGCCGGTGAAGTAACCGCTAGAGCTGCAGTAGCCTTTTGAGTCGATGCGGTAACTGTTAAAGTTCCTGATTTTGTAACATTTGGAGTCCCGCCAACTGTGGTAATTGTATAGTTAAAAGTGCCACTCACAGTTGGTTTTCCACTTAAGGTTATAGTTTTCGCCGAATTATCTATAGCCGCATTGATTCCAGATGGCAATCCTGATATTGTTACTGTGGCAGCGTTTTCCCAGTTATAATAAAAGCCTGTAATAGCAGTATTTATCGCTATGGTTTGACTAGAACCTCCAGCTCCGTGTTTTATTAATGCAGCTCCTAATGTAACAGAATTAATGATGGTATCAGGATTCCAGTTATCGGTAACCTGTGGATTGGCATCATTTGCTTTTAAAACATTTAATTTTGTATAAGAGGCAGCTTGAGCAACACTTAATTTTTTTGCCCATAAAACTCTTGAAGACGGAACATAACCGGCTCCTGAGTTATTATATTCTGAAAAACGTGCCGTAGCCTGATTAGCAGCGTTACCCCAGTCATTCCACCCTACTGCTTTAATAGCATTAGTCATACTTGTGTTCATATAGGTAACCGATGCATATCCTCCCCATGGGCGGCCAAGATCCGTAATATTACTTCCTGAACCTGTAATCTGGCAATTATTGAATACAAAGCCATATGCTAAATGTGATGCAGTATTAGCTGCAGTTAAAGAGCTTCCCCCTTTTGTGTAAAGCTGACAATTTTGAAAATAAGCGATGGCTCCTCCAAAAATAAAGTCTGTAGTACCTTCAAAATAACAATTTTCATGATAAGATCTACCGCTGTGAGGATAATAAGTATCCTGATCTCCTAAAAAACGGCAGTCCTTAAAAACAGCTTTATCCGCAGTACAGCGAACAGCTACTGCCTGTCCAACAGGTCCGGATGAATTAGCAAACGTAAGGTTCAATGCATAAAAACCTGCCCCATTGATGAAAGTACTTGCCGAATTTGAGGTTCCGTAAGCAGCTCCTGTTGCCGGATTAATTTTGGATGCATAGTTATTATAGGTCAAAATAGTTCCCGTTGAACTTTGTCCTACGAAGGTCAGATTTGTTTTATTTGAAGGAATCGTAATTACTTCATAATAAGTACCATTTTTAATATAAATTTTAGTTCTGGTGGAACTATTAGAAGGAGCTGCATTCACGGCTGCCTGTACAGTGGTATAATTACCTGTTCCATCCTTGGCAACTACGATATCGTAGGTCTGTGCTTTCAGTTGTATCGAAAAGAAAGCTAAAAAGGCTAATAGTAAAATTTTTTGTTTCATACTTTTTGGTTTTGGTTAGATAATAGTTTTACAGATTAAGTACTTTCCTGTTAAAACAAAACTATAAAAAACCATATACAAATACAGTAGACATATCACTATTAAACAAGGGGTAAAAACAAATATTTATGAATCAAGCCATTATAATATCTATGAGTTTTTAAAAACTAAATTTCAGCACTGATGCTATTTAACATGTAAGATAAAAATTGTTCACAATAGCCCAAATTTGTCCTTATAGCATCTA
Source organism: Flavobacterium salmonis (assembly GCF_903819435.1). Lineage (GTDB taxonomy): Bacteria > Bacteroidota > Bacteroidia > Flavobacteriales > Flavobacteriaceae > Flavobacterium > Flavobacterium chungangense. Next base: position 176,489 of record NZ_CAIJDP010000082.1, read on the forward strand.
AGTTCAGAATCAGTTTTATGCAGCAACTTTTCCAACAGCATAATTTTGTCCTGATAAAGCAAATTTAAATTCATAAGACCATAGTTATCTGACAGCATACTGTTTCTTTTAACAGTATTTGTTATATGAAGATTCGTCTCAAAACTTATAATATTTTCTACACTAAGTTCAAAAACAGCCGCTATTTCTTCTAACTTCTCAAAACTCATTTTGGCATTTCCTTTTTCGATTTTGCTGTAACCGGCTTGTGTAATTCCCAATCGCACAGCCATATATTCCTGGGTATAATTCTTAAGTTCTCTTATACTTCTTATATTATCGTTTATATTGCTACTCATCACATTTTTTGATTTAGTATCAAACTATTATTAAATCTAAATCACTACTTATTTGTAAAACAGTAATTCCTGAATACAGCAAATAAAGAAAGTTAAATGAGAACGCACAATAACAAATGTTAAGCGTTTAAGCATCTTTCCGCAAGGTATATTTTAACCGACTTAAATGGACAGGAGTAATATTCAAATATGAAGCTATATAATATTGAGGTACACGCTGAAAAAGATTGGGAAAGTGACGGTTCATAGACACATAACGCTCTTTAGGTGAATTGGTATAAAGAGCTTTAATTTTATCATTAATAATAAAAAAATATTCCTCAGTAATAAGTCTGCCAAGTTTCTCACCATACCTGACTGTATTGTAAAAATTGTGAAGCATTTCTCTGGAGATAACGATAACAACAGTATCTTCCATTGCCTGTATAGAATGATTGGATGGCACATTTTTTAAGAAACTTTCATAGTCGGTGGCAAAAGTATTCTCCAGACAGAAGTGAAAGGTTTTCTCTTCACCCTTTTCGTCTGCAAAATAAATGCGTAACAGACCACTCACTACAAAAAAGATTTTATCACAATCATCATTTTCATTTAGAAGCATACTTTTTTTTAAAAAAAATGAACTGCTAAGCATACTCTGACAATATTGCCACTCTGTATCATTGATATAGATATAAGAAATAATCATTCTATACAGATTTATTATTCCACAATCTTTTAAATGTTCAGTTTTGATTTTTTTTCTTTTATAAACTCTCCTTGATTTTTCTGGTATCATAGAATTAACGTCGCAATAATTTAAAATTTTCTGCAAAGTTAAGTATCAGGACGAGGCGTAAAAAATTCTGAATACAATAAGAACAAACTATACATTTCAGGTTAAAAAAAAGGTAACAGTATCTGTACCATTACCTTTATGCAGCTCTGAAAATTACAACGCAGGAAGATCTGTTAAAGCCTGCAGGAAACGATACATCCAAAATCATAACTGACACAAGAGCATACAGACCTACGGCAATAAGAAGTGTTTTTTTCTAATATAACATAATTGGGTTAATTAGCTAATCGCATCATTCACAGACTGGCTGTCTACAAATTGCTCAAAACGTATAATTTTTCCATCCTTTAATTTCCAGATATGCGCCACTCTGGCCTCAAATACTTTTCCTGTAATTTTATAGGTTCCGCTATAAGTTCCGTAGGCTACTACTTTATCTTCATTCCAGACATAGTCTTCCGGAGTAAATTTATAATCGATCCATTCACTTCCAAGCCTGCCAAAAACATTTTTAAAAATATCCTCTAAACCAATATAGGTTCCGGCATAAGGAAATCCTTTTGCTTCTGTCCATGAAATATCATCGGCTGCATAAGCAGTTAGATTTTTACCATTTTCTTCCGAAGTTTTTCCTTCGTAAGTACTTTTTACAATATCAAGATTTGTCATTGTTTTTCTATTTAACAAAAGCCTGAACACTTTATGTATTCAGGCTGCATATTATACTTTTACCATTTCATTTCTCCAGTATTCACCTTTGCTCCTATAGCCAAAGCAGTATCAAAAGTAAGTGCCGGATATTCTGCTTTTAAAGCTGCAATTAAACTTTCAGAAGTTGCATTATCCTGAAGAGCCTTTTCATAAAACTCTATGTATTGTTTTGTATGCACCACAGCTGCCACATCAAAAGGAGAATCTGAATTAGCATGCGCCGGAATAACTATTTCAGGATTCAGGTCTTTAATTTGATCTAAAATTGAAATCCAGTTCGTACGCGCTTCGACTGTCTGTGCATCTGCCATCCATAAATTAAAAGTAGTCCCAAAAATATTAATCCCTCCAACCACTGTTTTTATAGATGGAATCCAGATAAAAGTTTTAGACGGAAAAGATTCCAACCCAAAAACTTCTAATTTATGACCTTCTAAATCAATACTGTTTCCCTTTATGACCTGCGGCAAAACAACATTTGAGGTAATTTTGTTTCCTAATCTTTCTCCCCATATTTCCAATTTCTTCTGTGCTGTAGCCTTTATATGTTCAACTGTTGCAGGGGCAGCATAAGCTGTTACCTCAGGAAAATGTTTTTTAAATACTTCAAGACCAAAATAAAAATCAGGATCTCCGTGAGAAACATAAACAGCTACTAATTTTTTACCGCTTTTTTTGATTTCCTCTGCCACAATTTCGGCTTCAGCCAAAGTAAACTGGGCATCAATCAAAACAACATCTTCTTTTCCTGAAATGATTGTTGAAGCAACCCCAAAACTATTTTCTGATGCATTAAAAACTTTAAGATTCAAATTTTCAGTTTCAATCGTTTTGAAACTTTTTACATGTGATTCCATACTGTATAAAATTAAAATTTATAAAAATTCGCAATTCTTTATTCCATTATTTAATCATACAAAGATTAAATCTTGCAGGCTTTAAAACATTAAACTAGTTTAAAAAAACAGGGCATCAATTTGTTTTGTAATGGCTTCAAATTTAGCATAACCCTGTTCAAGTATAAATATCTTATCGTCTTCCTGCGCCAGTAGTGTAGGATAAGTACGTGCATAATGAAGTGCTTTGACAAATGTGTTCTGCGTCTCCTGTTTCAATACTTCAGAATGGAATGCTTTTAAAAATTCTGTTTTATTCAAATTTAAAATATCGCAGACAGCTAGATAAGTATCATCTGCATTTAGATCTTTTCCGTACCAGTATCTTGCTTTTTGAACTTCTGCAGCAAAAAGTACTGCCTTTGATTCCCATAATTTTGTTGCCGTGATTATTGCTCTTGATGGAATTTCGCTGTCAAGGATTATTTCCTGATTTTCTATAAACTTAAAATAGTCATTTCCGAATTCTGTACCTGTAATCTGCTGTATCTGCGGATCGTGTTTTTTAATGTAAGCAGCAATATGTGTAGTCTGCTTTCGGGCATTTTCGCCTGTCCACATTCCTGCCGGAAGAATTGTAAAATCCAGATTATCCTTGTATTTTTCGTACAGCTTTACAATATTGGCCGTATTTCCATAGCACCATCCGCAAAGAGGATCCATTATATAAATTAGTTTCATCTTTTAATTGATTAAATTACAATGCAAAGATGGTATGGAAAGACCTTTAAAAATATTAAAGTAGTTTAAAAAACACCTTTCTTAATTATTTTTTAATGCAATTTCCTTTCGGATATTACTTAAAAAAACATTGGTAATTCCCAGATAAGCTGCTATGTGAATGTTAGACAGACGCTGTATAAGCCGGGGGTATCTTTGCGCAAACTCAATATAACGAACTTCTGCCGTTTTACTAAGATTATCTATCATACGACGCTGCAGTGCAACATGCGTTTTTTGGGTCATTATTCTGAAAAGTTTTTCTATCCCAGGCAGATTCGAATAAGCAAATTCTTTATCCTTTTTTGAAATAAGCAAAACATCACTGTCTTCCAGCGCTTCTATAAAAAGCTGTGAAGGGATTTCATTTATAAAACTGTCAATATCGGTAATCCACCAATTTTCTACTGCGAAATAAAGAATCTGTTCAAAGCCATTCTGATCAATATGAAAAACCCGAAAAAGCCCTTTTACTACAAACCCTTCAAATCTGCAAACCTCTCCTTCACGAAGTAAGAAACTCTTTTTTTTGATTTTTTTAGATTCAAACAAATTACAAAATGCTTTTACTTCATCTTTAGTCAGATTAAGGTGTGCTGTAATATTATTTTCAAGTTGTTGTCTCATTTAAGCTTTAGATAAAAAAACAAATAAAAATACTAAAAATTCTACTTCGGGTTTCTTTTAGACTTAATTCTTTTTTTCAATTGCAGATTAACAACATTCAAAATACAAATTTATAATCACTAATGCACAGTGATAATAGCTGCCGCAGCTTTTGAAATAAATTTGCAGTATAATTGATAACAAATAATACGATGAAAAATCAACTCCCAAAGGCTGAAACTTATTTAGTCAAAGATACAGGACTGGTAAAAGTATACACTTTAGTTTCACCAGGTCCTATGTTTGCCAATGCAACACACATTATTGAACTCCCAAATGAACTAATCTTAATTGACGGACAGTTCTTTGCACAGTATGGACAGGAATTTAGACAATTTGCCGAGAATCTTCAAAAACCAATTACCCGATTTTATGTCACGCACGATCATCCTGACCTTTATCTGGGAACGGGAGATGCTTTTGCAGATGTAAATGTTTATGCTCTTGAAGAAATTATTGCTTCTTTGGCTAAAAACGGCCCAAAAGAATTGAATGAAAAACTGTCCCAAATAGGGGATTTAATTGCAGAAAAACTGTCACTTCCCACTTACATGCAAAATTACCTGATTAGATTTTTTTATTTAATTGATTAAATTGAATCTTTATCTCTTTTAGACAAATTTCGCCTATATCTCTTTTTGAAGAGATATAACATTTATACTTTTCGTTAATTTTTATTTCCTTTAAACTATATTTTTCATCATTTATTTCGGTTGTGTTTTCAAAAATTTCAAATGATGTGAGCGGAATTGTTAGTCCATGCCCATGTGCTTTTATAACCGACTCTTTTTGAGTCCAATAATCAAAGAAAGCCTCTTTTTTATCATACGAAAAAATAATATTTTTCCATTCCTTTTTGGTCATTTGTAATTTGAAATTATTTATTTCAATATCAGAAATTTTTTCAATATCGATACCTAATTCATCTCTATCACATAAAGCACAAACAACAATTTCTCCTGAATGAGAAATATTAAACTTAACCAAATTACTCTCAAAATACGGTTTATTATACTTTGTATTTTTTATCATTCTATCTTTAGGACTATTTCCAAAAATTTCTTCAACCCCCATAAATAATAAAACTCTTCCTAGAAGTGACAATTGTGCATCCTGCCACCTTCTATATCTTCTAATTTTATTTTGAAAATCAACTGAAAACTCTGATAAATTATTTTCTAGCAATCTTTCGTGATTTTCTTCAGACACATATGAATAATAAATATAAATCAAATCATTGACGGTATTTTATAAATGTTTTTTAATTTAAATTTTAATCCGGTATGAATTAAATCTTTACTATGTTTTTAAAATATTCTGTAAAAAATTCAATATGATCAAAAATGAAAAAATGATTTCCATTCATTTGCATTATGGTAACTTTTTCTGTAGTTTCTTCTTCCCAGCCTTGTATTTTTTCAATTGTAGTATCTTCTGAACCATAAAAAACATCAATTGGAACAGTTAATTTTTCCTTTTTTGTATATTGATAATTCTCTATAGCTGTCAAGTCTGCTTTTAAAATGGGGGTATAATAATCGATTAACTCTGGAAAATTTAGTAATTCATCAGGAATCCCACCAAATTTAATAATTTCTTCCCAAAATAATTTATCAGGCAAGTGAGATATTTTTTCCCTTTTTATTGAGGGTGCATTCATCCCACTAATGATTAGCCTTAATGGTTTTTTAACTCTTAGATTTTCAATTCTTTGGCATACTAAATATCCAATCAAAGCCCCCAAACTATGTCCATAAATAACATAATCACTATTTATTGATAATCTGACAATATCTTCTGTAATTAAATCAAGGAATTCTTCCTCTTCTAATTTTAGTCCTTTGACTCCTCCGTTAATGAAGAAAAACTCTATAATATTCCCAAATAGTTTATTATAAGAATATTTATTGCCTCCTGCGAATGGAAAACAAATAATCCTTACCTGAGAAGATTCTTCATTTGGTAATAGTTCAAAACTCATATATCAAGTCTTAATTTGGGGCCTTTTTTATTAAATCCATTACTTTCATAAAAAGAGATCGTCCTTGGCCAATTTTTTTCTGTTGGAGCTCCAACTTCTAGTTTATTCCATTTCTTTTCAATGCAGAATTCCTTAACCTTTTTTATCATGACATTTCCTAAACCTTTTGATCGATAATTTGGAACAACATAAAACTCTGTAATTGTTCCAAATTCACCTAAATTATAAATAGCAAATGATGATACCACTGTTACAATTCCTATTGGAGTTGATAAATTTTCTCTATCATAGGCTAAAAATGCATTAAAAATATTTCCATTTAGCAATGAATGATGTGCCATTTCCGTATACTGTTCATTATCAAACTCAAACTTCTGTTCTAAAGTTAGATTCAACTCTTTTAGCAATGAAATTATTAGATTAGCGACATTATGTGCATCTGAAAAAGTAGCTTTTTGAATTAAAAATTGATTTTCCATATCTGAAATTTTAAAATTATATTGTTTTTTTTTTAGAATGATTTAACTTCAGAAAGTTTACTACAAGTGAAATTAATCCATATTCCTAAATATATATATCTAAAACCTATTACTATTATAGATCTGCTATGATATACAAAAACCTAATTTGTCTTTATTTAAGTTAAATAATATTCTAGCATTATAGCTCCCCATTGAGAAGGACCTTCACCATATAATATAACTTTCTCCCTATCTTTCAACATACCTGAATTACTGTAATCTTTTAAATTTATTAAGCAATCACTCCCCAGACAATGCCCATATTTTGCAATACCGTCAAAAAAAAGTTGATCTTTTTCAAATCCGCAACTAGTTAATAAAACTGACAAAACCGAAGGCAGAAAATTACTTGATAAAACCTTAGCAATATCATTCTTAGTAACTTTATTATATGCATTAAATAATTCATCAAATAATTCTAAATGACTTTTCATTCGCAATGCTAATTCATCTTTTCTTAACAGCTTTCCCTGTAATAATAATGGGTGCGTTTTTTGAGAAGTACATAAAATTTTCCACTTCTCACAATCTGAATCTTTGGATACCAAGCAACAGGAAGCTGCGTCACTCATAACGGCAATTCCTGGCATTACAATTCTAGAAATTGGAGAAATTATAGATGTTAAATCTAATGCTATAATAAGTATATTACTGTAGATTTCCTGATTTACGAATGCATTGGCAATACTGATAGCCATATGTAAATTTGAACATTCTGAAAACCCTATCGATAAAGGGTAAGCATTTATTAAATTATTTTCATTTAATAAAGCACCCAATTTCTTCATCTTACCTGGCAAATCTGAAAAAGAATCCGATGCAAAAATGACAAGATCTATTTGCAAGGGATCTATATTATTTTGTTTTAAATATTTTTTTAATAGAGATTCTGCAAATTCAAAAACTGATTCCTCATAAAACAAATAATTTTTAAAACCATTACCTTCATTATCTAGAATTTCGTACAATGATTCGTTTTCCAATACTTCAGGTAACGAGGAAATAGGAGCTTCTTCTCCTAATTCATAAAATATACTATGGATATATGCGCTCATTACTTTCTAATTTAATATTTCTTTTACAAAAGATTTAAAATTATTTATAAATTCGTCAATATAGGTATCCATAAATAACTCTTTATTGTATTCTAAAAAACATTCATAATAATCTTTATCATTAAAAATTGAAAGCGTGATATTGAAACGGGCAGTAGATCTGTCAATTTCCTGTTTCTCTAAAGAGAAATCATTATAGTTTTCTTTACTTACCGGTATATTCTCGTATATAAATAATAAATCAAACAAAAGATTATTTTTAGATTTGTATTCTATATTTTCCATTAAAAATTCAAATGGAATATCTTTGTTTTCGAAAGCTTCAAGTATATTTTTCTTATTTTCTTTCACAATTTCTTCAAATGTATGCTGCTTTTTGAAGTAAGCAATCAATGGTACATAATTCAACAAATAGCCTACAATTTCATCTGAATATTTTCTCGTTCTATTCGAGTTTATTGTTCCTATCAAAACTGTTGTATCACTTGTGATCTTGTGAATATAAGCTTGAATAAGTGAAGTAAGTACCATAAAAGGTGTTGCTGACCATTCTTTAGAAATATTCTCAATTTTTAATTTAATATTTTGATCCAAATCGAATAAAATCCTACTGCCGTGATAAGAATGATTAATATCATCATTCCTTACCAAAAGAAATTCAGATTTTTTAATTCCTTTAAATTTATCCTTCCAATAGTACAATTGATTTTTAGACTCTTTCGTAGTAATCCAATTATTTTGCCAATTTACAAAGCTTAAAAAATCATATTCTTTAGAAGGAAGAACTACAGGGTCTTTACTATTTAATCTATTATAAATATCCAATATATCATCGATAAGAAGATTATAGGACCAAGCATCAAAAAATAAATTATGTGTAATTATAGCTATAGAAAAATTGTTTTGTTCTCTTTCAAAAATTAAAAAATCAATGTTTGAGCTATCTTTATTAAGCCAATTTTTTAGACCAATGTGTTTACTTACATAATTAACAACCTCATAATCGTCTTTTAAGGCGATTTTTTGTATTAAATATTTTTCTTTATCCCCCACCTTTTGCTTCCATTCTCCATTCGAATCATGGAAAAACAAAATCTTAAAGGCTTGATGTAATTTAACTGCGATTTTAATTGCTTCCTGCAGTAATTCAATCGAGACATCTCCTTTAATATTTAGCATTTGACTAACTACATTTACAGGTGTTTCGGGATACTTCAAAGTCATCTCTAAAATTCTTTTTTGCCCATAAGACAAAGCAATGCCTTCAACTGAAACAGCTTTTTGTAATGGGTTAATTTCGTAACATTCAGTATATTTTGTTTTCAATTTATTTAACAATTGTCTCTTCATGTTTTCTGATAAAGACTCAATTTGAGAAGTTATTTGTTCCATAATTAAAAGTTCATATTTTTAAATTCATTTAATTTCTCTAAGCTTTTTAATACCAAATCTTCATCTAATCCAAAATCCAATAAACAAGCTATTTCAGTTACTCCAATTCCTTTCATCCTTTTTACTACTTGCATACACTTCTCAGGAGATCCCATCAGTGAACCTTTATTATAAAATTTTTCAAATCCATAATTTAAAATAGATTCTCTATCACTAGCACTCATATTATCAACATTTTTATCTGGATGAACAGATTTGTTAGATGTATCCACCACTTTGAAAAAAGTTTTCAAATAGGATATAAAGGGTTCTTTAACAATTTTTCTGACATCTTCTTCATCTTCTCCTATAAATGTATGGAGTAACATAGTTACTTTAACATTAGACCTGTCATGACCATATTCTTCTAAAGTATTGAAATAGATTTGTAATTTTGCCTCCAATTCTTCTGTGGACATATCAATTAGTCCAGTTAAAATATTACATCCAAGTTCCCCAGCTTTTCTAAAAGTTTCTTCGCTTTTCGTACAAGTAAGCCATATTTCAAGTTCGTTACTTATCGGCCTAGGAAAAAGTTCTACTTCAGTATTTTCTCCTACCCCATCTTTCATAAATAAAGATTCTCCTCTCCAGAGTTTTCTTAATATTTCTACATATTCGAATGAAATATTTCTTCTATTATCCCAATTGTCTGGCTGAAAAATGAAGTCAATAGGACTAAAACCTGTTGCTAAGGAAATTGCAGCTCTGCCTTTAGAAAGATTATCCACAATAGACCATTCTTCAGCGATACGGACAGGGTGATGCAGCGGAGCAATAATACTGCCTGATCTTATTTGAATTCTTTTAGTTATCATACTAATTGCTGCAGAAATTACTGAAGGGTTTGGATATAATCCTCCAAACTTGTGAAAATGTCTTTCCGGAGTCCAGATAGCATTAAATCCATGCTTGTCAGCAAATTTAGCTGACTCTAAAATTAAATTGTATTTATTGGATTCATCGCCAGAAAAGAAAATTAAACCAAATTCCATAATATTTTTTTATTTATTGTTCGTTAAGATAATTGTTCAATCAAAGCAGAAATTTCATTAGACTCAAAGTATTTAGAAAATTCCAGAATTTGCTGATCAATATCTTTATATAAAATTTTTTCTTTAATCATTTTAACCAATATAGAAGGCGTGGGATTGTCTAGGAAATTTGCCAAAGAGATATCTATTTCAAATCGATCCCGTACTTTAGACAACAGACTAACACTTATTAATGAATCGCCTCCCAATTCAAAAAAGTCTGCATCATCGCTTATTTCAACATTACCAAGTATTTTAGTGAATAGTTCCATTACAAAAAACATTATTTCATTATCTCCATTATTTTCAGAACTACTAATGTGAGAATAATCAATATCAACAGATAATTTTTCAGAACTTGAAATATATTTAACCCACTGATCTAATCTAAGTTGCAAATCCCAAGTAGAAACAATCATTTGACTTGGTCGAAACCTATTATTCATGATATGTTCAATTATTGCTAAACCTTCATCGTGCAGTACTGTTTTATCGTCCATCATCCTGCCAATATTTGACAATGCTCTTTTTTCATCTTGATGATGTTGCCAGACATCCCAATGAATAGCGGTCCAAACATTTTTTTGCTTTATATGATTAATTGAAGATGCAGCATAACCCATATAACTATTAGCACAAGCATAAGGAAGTAATCTTAATCCTCCTAAAGCAGAAGCTATCGATGACATTAGTATAACAAAATCGAGATTTCTATCTTTAAATAGTTCTTCTAAAACTAACTGCCCATAAACTTTTGATTGATAATGCCACTCAAAAGTTTCTTCGTTTGTTAGGGCTATTGTCCTATCCCATTTTTCACCTGGTAATCCAGCGCAATGAATAACTCCGTTAATATTTCCTTTATCAGCTTCAATTTTCTCAACAAGTTCCGTCATTTCAATTAATGAACTCACATCAATATTATACAGGGTAAAATCTGCATTTATAGCTTCTAAAGCTAAAATATTTTGAATATGTTTAATTTGTTTTTCTTCTTTCCCTTCTGAAATGATTCTTTCCCATTCCTTTTTTTCAGGCAGTTTATCTCTAAATACTATTATAAGTTTTGCATTATATTTTTGAGATAACATTTTACTAATGCTTATTCCAATATCCCCTATTCCTCCAGTCACAAGATAGATACCTCCTTGTTTAATGTTATTTAATACATCTTGTGAGTTTATAATTGGTTCTTCATATTTTTGAAAATCCTGCTTCCAGATATTAGGCCAACGAACAGCTAAAGAATTTATATTATTAGAGAATATATTTTCTATCAATAATTCAAAATTTGAAATATTGGTATTTGAATATTCTATATCTAAAATACAACACGTGATATGAGGATATTCCTGAGAAATAACTTTAGAAACGGGTAAAATAGTTGATTTATTTGGATTATCATTTTCTGATCCCAGAATGATATATAAATCACTCGATATTATATCAAATTTTATCTGTGAAACAATGTTATAAAATCCTAAGGATTTAGCTAAAAACACGGCAGATAAACTACCCATCTTATGCCAATAATTTACATTTTCAAATAAATTACACTCATTTTTATCATCATCTTTTTCACCAACTAGCCAGGTATGAATAATGTGTTTTGGAATCCTACCACTGTCTTTAAGATTCTTTATCAACACATTATAATCATTTTGTTGATCAGCTCTTATGAAAGCTACATCTTGTTCAACTAATAAAACATCTGAATGATATACGAGATATACATTACTAAAATCATTCTTTTGCAAGAAATCAATAATATTTTTTGAATGCTGAGTATCATTTACAAATACGAGCAATGGGTCATCTAATGCTAACTTTTTCTTATCACTAAAAGTGTCTTTACTTTTCCAAGATGGTGTAAATAACCAATCTTGCATATCCAGTTTTACATTATGTGATATCTTTTTGTTATTATAACTATTATTTCTAAGAACTGAATAGGTCTCTCTTTGGAATGGATAAGTTGGAAGAGATACCCTATTTTTATCCCCTTCCCATTGGAAATATGTTTCCCACTTTATATTAATTCCCTCAAGCCAAAGCCTTCCCAAAAGGTTTTTAAATTCTATATTTTCAAATTTGCCGCCTAATGTTTTCCCAATTGATGATAGTATAACTCTTCCACGTTCTTTATTTGGATTTCTCCTGACGTAATTTGAAAGGGTGCTTCCTGGTCCTACTTCAATAAATATATTATCTACATCATTTAATAATACATCAATTCCTTTAGAAAATTTAACAGTAGATACTATGTGATCCCCCCAATATTGTGGATTTTGCGCATCATTAGGATTTATCCAGTCACCTGAAACATTTGATACAAAAGGAATCGTTGGTGCGTTTAATTGAAATTGTCTTACATATTCTACAAAATCAATTATTATTGGTTCCATCATCTTAGAATGAAATGCATGCGAGCTATTAAGATACTTTGAAGGTATACCTTCATTCTGCAGAATTTCAAAAATTTCGTTAACACTGTTATCATCCCCGGAAATAACACAAACCGAAGCTTCATTAACTGCAGCTACATCTACTTTTTCCCCTATGATTTTTTTTACTACTTCATATGTGGAAGAAATAGCTAACATTTTTCCATTAGAGACCTGTTCCATCAGTTCTCCTCTTTTTGAAATAATCTTTAAAACATCTTCAATAGAAAAAACTCCTGATATACATGCCGCTACATATTCTCCCAAACTATGACCTATCAATGAAGAAGGCTTTATTCCTATTTCAATCAAAACCATTGCTAATGAATATTCAAAAACAAAAAGACTTAATTGTATGTATTTAGTATTTTTATGATCTATTACTTGATTGTTTAATAATGGTTCAGCTAAATTTATACCTAAATCAGAGTCAATTATTTTTAAACAAAAATCATATGTTTTTTTAAATGTGGGGTTACTTTTATATAAATCTTTTCCCATATTTTCATACTGTGCGCCTTGTCCGGGAAACATAAATACAAATGGTTTCTCACTAGGATGTCCATTCTTATATAAAATAGTGCTTGAATTACTATATAAATTTTCTTTTAATTGCTTCAAATTATCGGTGACAGTAACTAAACGGTAATCAAATGTTCTTCTGCCAAGAATATTTGTATACGAAATATCTGCTAAGTTAATATGGCTATTGGTTTCCAGAAATTCTGCTAAATTAATTCGTGCTTTATTTAAAGCTTCAGGTGTTTTTGCAGAAAGTGCAATTATAGATGAATTACTAATGTCAGAAGTTGAAATTTCAGTGTTTAAATGTTCTTCCATTATTATATGAACATTAGTACCCCCCATTCCCATAGAAGTCACACCTGCTCTTCTGGGAAATTGGTGTTCTGTTTCCCATTCTTTTAACTTAGTATTGACATAGAATGGGCTATTTTCAAACTCACAATTTGGATTAAGAGAATCAAAATTTAATGTAGCAGGTATCTTTTTGTTTTGCAGCATTAATGTTGTCTTAATTAATCCTGCAATTCCTGCAGCAACACTTAAATGGCCTATGTTAGTTTTAACAGATCCAATTGCAAATGGGGCATCTCTTCCTATATCACCCGAAAATACATTATTAAGAGCTTTAAGTTCAATCGTATCACCCATTATGGTACCAGTTCCATGCGCCTCAATATAAGAAATTGAATTTCGATCTATCTGAGCTACTGCAACCGCTTCACTAATTACCCTTGTTAATCCATTTTCGCTTGGAGATACATATCCTATTTTGTCAGAACCATCATTATTCATTGCTGATCCTTTGATAATTGCTAAAATATTATCCCTGTCATTAATCGCATCCTCGTAACGTTTCAATATGACTACACCACAACCATTTCCGAAAATTGTTCCTGATGCATCGGCATCAAATGCTCTGCACTTTCCATCACTCGAAAGAATACTATCCTTCTCATATAAATATCCTACATTCATAGGAAATCGCAATGCTACTCCCCCTGCCAAAGCCATGTCACATTCTCCATTCAATATACTTTGTGATGCTAAGTGGACAGCCGCTAAAGAACTGGAGCATGCTGTCTGAACACTTATACTTGGGCCAGTAAGATTAAGATGAAATGAAGTTCGTGTAGATAAATAATTAGAATCATTTCCCATTCTTCCCGAAATATCAGAAATCAAGGCGTCAATATCACCGTCATAGTTTTCTTTACTCGTATACACATTATTTAATAAATAAGTACTCATTAAGGAGCTTGAAAAAACTCCAATATTTCCTTCATATTTTTCTGAATTATACCCTGCATTTTCCAGTGCTGTCCATGAAGTTTCTAAAAAGGTTCTCAATTGTGGGTCCATTTTCTCAGCTTCCTTTTTACTCAGGTAAAAAAAAGAAGCATCAAAATCATATGGATTATTAATTACACTTGCAGCTTTAATATAATTTTTTTTCTTAATAGTAGCTAAGTCAATTCCTTCAGCAATGATCTGCTCCTCACTAATACTAGAAATGGAATCTTTGCTTTCGCATAAATTTTTCCAAAACTCCTGAATATTTTCTGCACCTGGGAAATTACATCCCAATCCAATTATTGCAACTTTATCTTCCATTATTTTTTCTCTTTATATTTAATCTTTTATTTGCTGTTTGTATTCCTTTTTCAAGATTTACATTTATATCAGAATCAATGTTATTCTCTGAAATAAATTTTGCCATTTTTTTTATTGTTGGTAACCTATACATATCAATCATACTTACTGGTTTATTGATTCTTTTATTTAGTAAAATATTCACATTTACTAATCTCAAAGAATTCCCTCCCAGATAAAAAAACGGATCGTCTATTCCTATATTTTCAATATCAAGTATTTCTTTCCAGATGCTAAGTATTAATTTTTCCAATTCAGATGTAGCTTCACAAAAAGAATTATTTAATCTAGGCCTTAAATTGTCTGGGTAAGGCAAACGTTCTCTGTCAATTTTATTATTTGCAGTAAGAGGTAATTTTTCAAGAAACATATATTTTTCTGGAATCATATGCATTGGCACCCTTTCCGTTAAATAATCCCTAATATCATTAACTGTAAATTCAATACCAGTATTTAATACTATATACGCTGTCAAAAAACTTGTATCAAGTTTATCATTAAACGCTTTCACTATAGCATCATGAACGAAAGGGATTTGTCTTAAAATTGCTTCAATTTCACTCGTATTGACTCTAATTCCACTTATTTTCACCTGAAAATCATTCCTCCCTATTAATTCAATAGCTCCATCATCTAAAATCTTTCCGATATCTCCTGTTCTATATTTTATTATGTCTGAATCAGGTTGTTTGGTAAATTTGGCGTTATATATAGAATCATCTGTATTCCAGTATTTTGGAGCAATAAATTTGCTTTTAATTATAATCTCTCCAATTGCTTCAACATCAGTCAATCTTTCTCCATTCTCGTTTTCCAAGTATACATCGGTGTGTTTTACTGGTTTTCCCAATGGAACAATATTACCTTTAAATGTTTCATTATTACTTATAAAATTCATCAAACCTGATGAGCTTTCTGTCGAACCGTAAGCATTTACAAGAATCGTTTTGTTACTAAAATTATTATTGAATAATAGTACATCCTTTTGATGGAGAGCATCGCCGCCTAATGCAATACATTTAAGCCAATTCCAATTAGTGTTTTTTGATTCTAATTCTTTACAAATACTTCTATAAATTGGTAATGTACTATGCCATATAGTAATTCTTTCATTTGTATACCAATTTATAATTTCATGAATACTATCTTCTTTTATTTTAACAGGATATAAACATGCACCGCTTAATATTGCTCCAAAAATATCCTGTGCTGCTGAATCCCAACTATAAGCCGACTGTAAGCTTAGGTTATCATTACTGGTAATTTTTAAATTCTCAATCCATATCTCAATATGATGAAGTATATTATGATGTGTTTGGCACACACCTTTTGGATTCCCTGTAGAGCCAGAAGTATATAATATATATGCCAAAGCATCATTATTAATTGGCAGATCTAAATTACTTGTTTCTTCAAAATAACAATCTTCAATAAAAATTAATGACTCTTTATTCCTAGTTATTTCGAGTCCTAGATTACTATTTTTTTTATTTGTCAGAAGAAACGAAGATTCTGAATTATCATACATAAATTTTAATCGTTCCAATGGATACGATGAGTCTAAAGGAACATATGCGTTTCCTGATTTTAATACCGCCAGTATCCCTACTACCATATCTATTTCATGTCCAAAAAGTAATGATATATGTCCTTTTATTGAACTCTTCTCGAAACTGATCATTTTTTTGGCTGCACTATTAGCTTTATTATTCAACTCAGTATATGTAGTAGTTTCTGAAATTGTTTTAATAGCAATAGAATTTGGTGTTTTTAGCACCTGTCTTTCAAAATTTGATACAATTGTTTTTTTTATATCCAGCATATATTATTCATATTTAAAGAGAATTCCTAATGAGCTTTTTGAGTCTGCGATTAATTTATATACTTCGCTGGCATGGTCAAAAGAATAGACACCGCTAATTAATTTTTTTAATTTAATTTTACCATCTGATATTGTTTTTATACTTCTTAATAAATTTTCTGTTACAGTATGTTCACCTGGAACTACTTTTATTTCAGTATTACCATGGGCATAATCGTCATTCCGATAACCTTCTCCACATCTAGCTGCATATTTGATATCTATATTTCCCATGTCTACTGAAAAAAAAATATCTGAATTAAATCTTCCAACGATAGTAATAGAACTTCTATGAACACCATTCCCAAAGCTATTCATGGTCTTAATATATTCTGCAAATATTTTATTTGAAATCTCACCACTGAAGCAAAGAAAAATTTTAGTGAATTTTTTATAATCTCCTTTTAATGAAAATTCTTTTTCAGTAAGATGCAGTGTATTAATTCCGAAATAAGAAGCCGCTTCCAATCTCTCCAATGAATAATCCATTATAGTAACATCAGAAGTAATTAGCTTACATGATTGAGCAATTAATTGTCCTACCAATCCAGATCCTATTATTAAAATATTATCTTGCATTAATATGTTTGCCCTATCTATAGCATGTAAAGCGGTAGCGTTTAAATTAGCAAAAACTGCATTTTCAAAAGATAAATTATCTGGTATTTTTACGCATAATTTGTAGGGAACACATATTACCTCACTATGTGTTGCATAGTTCCATCCCATAGCTACAACTCTATCACCTACCGAAAATTCCGCTACACCCTTTCCTATTTCAGTAACATACCCTGAGGCACAATATCCTAAAGACAAATTCGTATTGTTACTTGTACATAAATTGATATAATGAATTTCAGTTCCAGGGCTAATTAGAGTAATGGCATTCTTAATCTTTAACTGCCCTTCTTTACAAATCGGTTCTTTAGTTTCAATTATTTTTACCCCTAGTTTTCCTTCTACGACTACCTTTCTCATTCTTCTTCTATTTTATAACCCAACTTTAACATGGTAAGAGTAAAATTTGGAAACGAAGTATTGATACATTCTGACTCCAAGATTCTTGATTCATCTTTTAAAGATGTTCCTACTACAACAGCCGACATTGCAATTCTATGGTCATAAAAACTTGGAATAGATCCTGCAATTAACTTTTGTTTTCCAAAAACTTTTATAGAATTATTATTGCGTTGTACGGAAGCTCCATAGCTCTCTAACATTTTAATAGTCGTTTCAATTCTATCAGTTTCTTTAAAAATTAATTCATCTAAATTTTTAAACTCAGATACTCCATTTATAAATAATGATAATGAAATGGCTAAAGGAACTTCATCGATCATAGAATGAAAAAGATAAGAATCATCTAAATAAAGTGGTTTTTGTATAATAGAAGGAAGCACTACTATATCGCCAATAGGCTCACCCTTATATTCTTTTACATTTTCAAACTCTATTTTTGCTCCTGATTTTTTAAGCAATTCAATAAATCCAATCCTGGTTGAGTTTAGACACACTCCTTTAATATGAAGATTTGTTTTCCTTTGTTGCAAAACATGTGCTGCTATCAAATAAGCTATTCCTGAAGGATCAACGGGAATAGTGTGTTCATTATATTTGTTGTTTTTATTATACCGAAAAGACAAACTTTTATTTTCATGAACCGTAATAATATTTCCTATATATGAGAGCAAGCGTTCAGTATGGTCTCTGGAAATAACAGGTCTTTCTATATCAACATCAATTTTTGCCGCATAAGCCGCAAAAAGTACTCCCGAAACTGCTTGTGCACTTCCTATTTTTATTTTTACAGAACCAGAACGAATTTTAGAAGGAATAATTTTAATAGGTAGCTTTCCTTCTTGTTCCAAATATTCAATATTAGCTCCTAATTCAATTAATGGTTCTATTAGCCAATCCATTGGTCTGGATCTTAAAGTATTATCCCCATCAATTACTGCACTGATCTCCAATCCGACTAAAACTCCAATTAAAAAACGTGCAGCTGCACTTGAAGAACCTAAGTTTAAATACGGAACCTCTGTTGTTTCTTTCTTTTTTAATTTTCCTACTATAATTTCGTTATTTTTCTTTTCAAAAGGGACATCAAGTTTTTTCAGAGCTTCTAACAATGGTAATATCGAATTACTATAATTAAGCTTTTTTATAATTACAGGTTCTTCTTGTAAGGATGCAATTAGAAGTGCTCTTTGTGAAATTGATTTATCTGATGGTAATATCTCTCTTATATCAGAATCATCATAAGAATTTAAAAAGTTATTGATAATTATTTCCATTCTTTTTATTTAATTTTTGAATTGTATCGGTATTTTGATGAGTTCTTCATCTGTTATGTACTCAGAATTTTCCTTGAAATTTAAAATCGGAGCTAACGGAATGGGACTATTTCCCTGTTCATAAAAGATTCTTCTATTTTTCTTTCTTTCTAATCCAAGGTTCTTATTAATATCACCAAAATTAATTTCCCATAATGTTATAAAATCATTATCAACAGCGTAATTAGCCAATTCAATTCCTATTTTAGTTCTTATAAATACACGTCCATGTTTTTCTATATCATCCAATCCTAAACTTGATTTAAAGATATTAGGATCTCCATCTGATACACTAACATCTGAAAGCCCTGACATCCAATCAGCACATGATAAACATCTGTGTGTCTTATTCTTCTTAAAACAATGAAGAGCCTTCCAAAAAGGAACTTCATAAGTGTCATCAGATAATGTTTGTATTACAATATTTCCAGGATATTTTCCTTCTCTATAATGTATACTTTTCACATCTTCTAATTCTAAACCAGCTATTTCTTTAATTATTTCTTCTGTACCTGCATATGTAGTGTTCGAAGAACAAGCCGTTTCAATTAAAAACTTAATTTTATTTTTGGCCCATTCCCCTATTTCCCCTTTAATTTGCTGCAATTTTCTTATGGCCTGAATATGACAAGCCAACCCTACAATTGCAATATTTTTTTCAGGATGATCTCTGTAAATTTTTTTTAATTTACCAAGATATGGTGATAGCTGATATGTGGATTGACAATAATTTAGTAACTTACTGGCATCCTGAACCAAAATAGGCGCAGAACGCCAAGGCTTAATCTCATCTCTCCCCATTACCAAAATATAATCTATCTGATATCTTTTCGTAGCAGCCTGTAAAAAGGTAGTAACACATCCTCCACTAGATGAACGGTTAAAAACTTCAGGATCATTCGATTTTCCTCCATAAAGTTTTTCTGTAATACCTAACCATCTTTCTTCATCTTTTCTTACTCTTCCAAATATTATTTTTTCATTTTCAGCGGTTTTAGCATCAAAACCAGGGCAAACATCATAGCACAAATTGCAATCTCCACAATTTAAATTCTCTATATTACTAGTAATAGGTTCAGCAAACACCTCATTAAATTTTATGTAGTCTTTAGGACATACTAAATCACACGCTCCACACCCAGTACATAAATCTTTTTTTAAAATTTCATCGTTTAATTTGCTAAATGCCATTTTCTATATCTGATATTATTACATTAATACTTCTCAATGTTTCTTTTATTAAATATTTGAACTGACTTTTTTCTCTCAAAGTCATCAATACTGGTGGTGCTAATTTCACAATACTCTCATTAAATCCACCTGAAAAAAGGATTAACCCCTTATCTAATGCATTCTTTTTAAATTGGCTTGCCAATACAGGAAATGGATTACCATCATGAGTTACACATGTAAATGAAAATAATGCTCCATGAGCTCTAATATTTGACATGAATTTATATTTTCGGGCTGCTTTTGATAAAAACTCATAAAATTCGGTTTCTAAAACCTGAGCTTTTTCCCATAAACGTTCTTTTTCAATAACTTCCAGGCTAGCATATGCAGCTGCACAGCAAATAGGGTTTCCGGAATATGTTGAAGTTTGAATACCATTAGGAAGAGAATTAATTATTTTTTTTTCTCCTACGATTAAAGATATAGGCATTCCATTTCCCAATGTTTTTCCAATCAGAATAAGGTCTGGCTTAGCAATCAGGTGATCTGCATAAAAAAGTTGTCCGCACCTTCCTAGTCCAATATATATTTCATCAAAAATGACTATACAATTAAATGCATGAGCTGTATTAATTAAATCCTCTAAAAATTGTTTATTAAGAGACAATAATCCTTCTGTAACACGTATAGGTTCAATAACAATAGCAGCAGGGCAATCATTTTTTAATGAAAGCTTTGTAAACTGTTCATTGATATTTTTTATATGAGATTTTTGTTCTTCATCATTAGCATCTGCATCCGGCAAATCGATACTTAAATAATTATTATTTTTTAAATTAGAATACTTTTTAAAACTCTCTCTCCATGTTAAGGATAATGATCCAGATGTTTTACCATGATATGCATATTTGCAGTGTACAATAGTTTTTCTTCCCGTATATGCTCTTGCAACTTTTAATGCTGCTTCAACAGCTTCACTTCCAGTTACCGTAAACAATGCCGCTCCATCCTGATAATGACACATACTAACTATCTTTTGAGCCAATTTCTCTCTAATATCTGACCCCAATTTACATCCTGTGTGAGATAATTTACCGGCTTGTGATATAATTGCTCTGGTAACATAAGGATGTTGGTGTCCTAAACTAACCGCACCACTTCCAGACGTACCATCAAAATATGCTTTATTTTGTTTATCATATAACCATGCTCCTTTTCCTTTTACAAAAGTTTCAGTGTCAAATGTTCCTGTTGAAATTGCTTCCATTATATTTTTTTAATTAATTTAATCATGTCTTTATGTTTCAAAATAGAAAAGTGATCAGCTTCAATCTCATCAAATTTTATTTTATCAATGATTGTATACCATTTTTTAATATTAATATCAATATCAGAATTTGAACCTTTTACAATGATTGTTTCTGTATTAATTTTCTTGTCGTTTTTATAATTATCAACTGATAAATTAATTGTTCTCATCAAATTAATTTTTGAAAATAAAGTGTCTAAATCTTCATTAATATCAATAAAAGGGAGACCTGACATTTTTAATTTCAATTTATTTTTAACGACGCCCAAAACATCATTCTTAATTTTTAAATTGTTAATAAAATATAACCACATCTCTTCCAAATTCATATATGAAACCATTAAATCATTCTCAAAATCATTCATCATTAGATGATTTTCGATCCATTTAGTTTCAGCTTCTTTTGTGAATTTTTTTTCTTCTTTTATATTTGAAAGCCCTCCATCAATTAAAATTAATTTTGCTACATTCCTATTTATCTTTTCTAATTGTCTGGTAATTTCAAATGCTATAATTGCTCCAGCACTCCATCCGGCAATGTAAATATTATTACTGTCGCTAACCATAGCAAGTATTGCATCTACATACTTTTTGGCAATTTTTTCTACAGTAATATTTGTTGGATATTTTTTTGGTTTCTCATAAAAATTAATCCCATATGCATCAAAATCAGAAGATAAGTATGGCACAAGACTATTGTATGCATTTGTATCTCCGGAAACATCGTGAACTAAAAAAAGCTTATTGTTATTATTATTATTTCTAAAGTTGTAAATAGGAGAATATAAAGACTCTGTAGTTTCATTCTTTTTACTACTATTTACCATATCGGACAAAGCTTCAAATGTTGGGCTCTCAATAAATGTATTTAAGTTTATATCTACATTAAAAACTTTATTAACCCGGTTTAATAGTATTAATGCCTTCAATGAATCTCCTCCAATATCAAAAAAATCATCATTATCATTAAAATTTATACCGCCTAAAATCTTACTCCAAATTAACTGCAAACTTTCATTCTCAATGTTATTTTCTCTGTCATCTGCATTTTTTGGTTTTGATTTATTTCTTTCGGTTTTTTGAGGAGTGACATTATCTTTATTATTATACTCACCAACAGTAATGTCAGAAATTAAAAGTTTTGGATTCTTGCATGACTCATTTATGACATGGATTAGATCATTTGATAAACATTCAACTGTAGTTAATTTTAATAAAAAATCATTATATTCAAAAGCCAGTTTTATAGAATCTTTATTTTCAATAACTGAAATAGATAAATCTAAAATTGATGAGTTATTCTCTGTATCTATCCTTTTAATTTCTGTTTCAAATCTTTTCTCAATATTAGAATTATTACAATTTTGATACGAAACCAATACATCAAAAATTGGGTTTCTGTTTAATTCCCTTTTATATTTAATTTCATCCAGAATTTCATCAAATTGTAAATTCTGATGTTCTAAAACTGTTAGTACATTATTTTTTACATTCTTTATTTGTTCTGCAACTGAATTACAAGCATTCACACTTATTTTTAATGGCAAAGTATTAACAAACAATCCTGCTACTCTTTTTTCAGGTATTTTATCCCTGCCTGAAACAGGTATGCCTAAGAAAATTTCGTCCGTTTTTTGAATTTTTGACATCCAAATAGAAATCATTGAAATTAGTATTTGAAATAGTGAAACATCCAGTTCAGCTGATTTTCTTTTAATTTCTCCTATAATTTCATTTTCTAAATCAAGCTCATATTTTTTTCCATTAAATCTGCCTTTTGATTCTCGTTTATAATCCAGCGGAAACTCTTTTCTTTGATATTCTTTTAAGTATTTCTTCCAAAAAAGCCTCTCTTTATTATGCTCCAGAAAAAACACCTCTTTAATTGCATCTTTATATGTAACTGCTGATTTAATTGTTTTCTCTTCTGTATAATGTGAAATAAAATCTTCAAATATTATTTCAGCAGAAATAATATCAATCAAAATATGATGAAAATCTAACAGAATAAGATAATTATTATCCCCTTTATTGACAATTGCAACTCTAAATAATGGGTATTCATTTAAATTAAAGGGCTTGATAAAAGAACCAAGTATTTTATTTTCAGACTCATCATCAAAAATGCTATAGTACTCAATATTTACATTGGAAAAAGATGTTGAAAATTGTTTTAAAATTGTATCCTCAATAATAAAATAAGTTCTCAAAATTTCATGCTGATTAATAGTTTTTTCAAGTGACTTTTTAAATTTTTCAAAATTGATTTGCCCTTTTACATTATAAAACACAGGCATATTATATGCCGTTGATTTCTGATCCAAATTCTGCAGAAAATACATTCGCATTTGTGGAGGTGTTGCTAAATCAGAAATATCCATTTTACTACTTGTTGAAAGTACCAAATCATTAGTCATATTATTTAATAAAATAAAATTGGTTAATGATTTTATGGTAGGATTATTAAAAAAATCAACTAGTTTAACAACTATTTTCAATTCGACTAAAATCCGATGGATTATAACCGAAGCCTTGAGACTATGTCCTCCTAATTCAAAAAAACTGTCTGCTGTTCCTATCCTTTCTATAAATAATACTTCCTGCCAGATCTTAATTAAATGATATTCTATTTCATTTCTTGGCTTTACATACTCATTTTTAAGAATATCTTTACTTTCAATCTCCGGTAACTTTTTTCGATTTATTTTTCCATTAGGGGTTAAGGGAAGAGAGTCTAGCTTTACATAAAAATTTGGAATCATATATCCTGGTAATTTTTTTACAAGGAAATTTCTTAATCCCAATTCATTTATATCTGAAGTTGCTATCAGATAAGCAACCAATACTTTTTCTTGGTTAACTTTCTTTGCTTCTACAACTACTTCTTTTAAAGTTTTTGAAAATTGCAATATAACACTCTCAATATCACCTAGCTCTATTCTATACCCTCTAATCTTAACTTGATTATCATTTCTGCCCAAAAACTTAATTTCACCATCATCATTCCATTTTCCAACATCGCCAGTTTCATAAAGCAAAACAGTTTCATTAAATGGATTTTTGATAAATTTTTCTTTGGTTAATGTCTCATTTTTATAGTATCCACTCGCCAAACCATCCCCTGCAATATAAATCGCTCCAGATGTACCAATTGGCTTCGGGCTTAAAAATGAATCCAGTATATAAAACTGTGTATTGTCAATTGGCTTCCCTATGTTCGACGCATCTTTTGGATGTTCTATTTTTTTTATGCTGGACCAAATTGTAGTTTCTGTCGGTCCATACATGTTCCATACTTCTAAATTATAATCAATTAACTTTACAGCTAATGCTTCACTTAATAAATCGCCGCCACATAATATTTTTAATCCTTTATCTCCCAGCCAGCCAGCATTAAACAACATTTGATAAAAACTTGGTGTTGCTTGAATTAAAGTTGGTTGTATCTCCTTTAATTTTAGAATAATAGTGTTCGGATCTGCTAAAATTTCCTGATTAGCAATATATAAAGTTGCTCCTGACAATAATGGCGTAAAAAACTCTAAAATTGAAATGTCAAATGAATAAGTTGTCACCGAAAAAAATATATCACCTGTTTTGATTCCTGGTTTTTTTTGGATACTTGTCAAAAAATTGAGCAAGGATTGATGGCGTATTTCAACGCCTTTGGGATTTCCAGTTGAACCTGATGTATATATAATATAGGCTGTATCTTTAGGTAATATAGTCTTAGACCTACGATCGTCAAATGCATTAATTCCTGCTAAAATATTTTCTAACGCTACTATTTCTAAATCTTCAACTCCATCTAATTCATACTTTTTTTCACTTATAATAATTTTACTCCTGCTATTATTAATAATATAACTCAATCGTTCATTTGGAAATGTAGGATCCAATGGAATATAGGATCTGCCTGATTTTAATATTCCCAATAGAACCGCTATCATATTAGCAGATCTCCCTAATAAAACCGCAATTGGTGATATATCCTTTTCGCCATAAATTGTAATAAGATATTGCCCTATTTGGTTTGACAACTTGTTTATTTCAAAATAGGAATAGGACTGAAAATCATCTTTTACAGCTTCTTTTAATGGGGTTTTCTCTGCTTGTTCCTCGAATAAATCTATTAAAGTTTTTTCTTTCGGATAGTCTACATATGTATCGTTAAATGTAGTCAGCAGTCGCTCTCTTTCAGATTTAGTTAAATAATCAAATTCTTTTAACTTTTTATTCGGGGAAACTAAAATAATGTTAATTAAATTTTCAAAATGATTAATAGTTTCTGATATTCTTAAAGCATCGAAATAATTAAGATTGTAATCAAAGTCAATTTTCACATCTTCTGATTCATCAAATTCTCTAATATAGATCGCCAAAGCTACCTGCTCTGATCCATGAGTTAAAGGGATTACCTTTGTTTGGGTATTTTGAAAATTAGCAGCATAATTATGCTTTTCATAAGAAAGTGTAATATTAAATAATCTCTGTTTTTCAGTAAAAGCTCCAAGGTCTTGAATTAGTTTACCTAAGGGAAATCTTTGATGACGATAATCATCTCTTAATTGATTTTTAATATTGGTGATTAAATCTTTTAAAGAATAATCAAAATCAAAAGCAATTCTTAAAGGAGAAATCCCCATAAAGAGACCAACAGTTTTCTTAAATTTGGATTTACTTCTATTTAAAACAGGTAAGCCAATTGCAAAATCATTATTTTGATGTTTTCTTCCAAAATAAGTATATAAAATCCCCAGAATTAAATTAAAAGTAGAACATTTATATTCTAGTGCTAAACTATTTAATTGATTATAAACCTCTCTTTTAATAATCAATTCTTTGCGACTACTTTTATTAATTTTTATAGTGTCATCTATTTTTTCAAGCAAATTTTCAGGTAAAAACTGAAACTTTTGTATCCAATATAATCTATCTTCAGAAAATGAATTGGAATTTTGATATAAGGCATCGTCTTCTATGAAACAATTATAGCTAAAAGGATATACTGTTCTAATATTTCCAAACTCGAAAATCTCATTATAATTCTGAACTAATCTACTGAACATTAAAGAGATCCCCCATCCATCGATTATTATATGATGATAAATCGATAATAAATAATGGTAATTATCTGTTACTTTAACTAAAGTAAAAACGTGCAAAGGATTTCCATCAAATAAAGCAAAAGGTTTTATAAATTCCTTTTGTATATACAAGGTAGCTTCTTCAAGTGGATTTTTAGAATGAGAAAAATCAACCAATCCTAATTTAGAAGTATTTTCATCTAATATTGTATTGGTTACATTTTCTGGATCTCCAGCTATAATAATTCTCATAGCATCGTGCTGTTTAATAAGCTCGGTGTAGGCTTTATTAAATATTTCAATATTTAGATTTCCCTTGATTTCAATTTTGCCCCCAATATTGTATATTGGTTCATTAGGATGTATAAGCTGATCAATATATATATCCTGCTGCGGTAAGGTAAATTTTATATCCACAATCGTTTTTTGTTATTTTCTTAATTTATTTGCTATCAAGTACTTAAATTATTTATTATTATACTTTTATAATAGAATATTACTACAAACTGCTATTATAGTTTTTTAATTGAAATTTCTTTTGTTTTTCAATTGTCCTAAAATAATTCAACTCAGTTCATTAATTTGCCATTGTTTTTGAACCGCAATGTTTTTCTTGAGATTTTATCTTTTAATAATACAAGGCAAATGTTTTGTTTCAGCTTTCAAAAATTGTATACTGATATCCAAACAAACTATATAACAATAGTTCTTCTAAGTGTTAAAACATTAAACTTTCAATGGTAAATTCAACTAATTTGTACGAAAATAACAGTAGCATTACTATAAAAATTACGGAGTTTTCAGATAAAATTTACGGTTTTTATTTTTACTGTTGTGATGAGGCTAATAATTATTGTAATTTTTATTAAATCCTAAAAAAATAAGTCAATAAAGAAAGTTCATACTTTTGCAAGAGATAGGTTTAATAATTTTATCATTTAGTTAAAAAACAATTGTTTTTGAATTAGTTTGTTATATCTGCTCTTTTAAAACAAAAAAAATATCGTAAAAAAAAAGATGTTTTAAAAAAACAGTAGATTTGGGCATTGACAGAAAATTACTGATAAAATATGTATTATGAGATTTTAATTGTTGATGATCATCCTATGATTGTTGACGGCTATATAAACCTATTAACTGAAAGTGGCTTTCTAAAAAAAAAACCAAATTTTATAAAAAGTTATAATTGTGAAGATGCATATAACAAAATTTTTTTAAGTCTAAAACGACAAGTAAATATTAATTTGGCTTTATTAGATATTAGGCTTCCTCCATATAAAGATTGTAATATTGATAGTGGCGTAGATTTAGCAGTACTCATAAGAGAAAAATTCACAAATTGTAAGATAATAATACTCACAATGCACAATGATCCGGTAACTATAAATCAAATCATAAAAAAGATAAATCCAGAAGGATTCTTTTCTAAAAGCGATTTTGATTCTCAATCATTTTCATCAAATTGCCAAAAAATTATTAATGGAGAGATATTTCAAAGTCATACTATAATAGAATCTCAAAGAGAATTATTTAAAAAAAATATAAATTGGGATATCCATGATAATGAAATCTTAATCTTAATTTCTAAAGGAGTTAAAACTATTAATCTTCCTAAGTATATTCCACTTTCAATGAGTGCTATAGAAAAAAGAAAAGCTAACATAAAAGATCAGCTTTTAAAAGGAAAAGGCAGCGATAAAGATCTTGTAGGGAAAGCTAAAAAATTAGGACTACTATAAATTTCAATAAAACAGTTTATGACGATTAGCTATTTTAAAAGATTTTAAACAATTATCTTCAAATTATCAAATAATAATTTAGAATAAAATAGTTCGCAACTATAGCGCGGAAATTTTTTCCGTGCCCACAACGATAAGATACAAAACATTAAAACTACAACCCTAAAAAAATTGTAGTTTTTTTTAATTCATAACTCAACCATATGATTATATACACAAAAATGCTATAAAAGACAAAACCGTAGCATTAGCTGAAGATTATTATAATCCAGGAAGAAAATTAGACAAGGCTTAGACAATAATTTAGTTGTGATATTATTGCTGTTTTTATTCAATTAAAAGGCAATTACTTTTTTGTAATTTGAGGCAAAGCATGCCATTTTATGTTAAGCAGATTATAAAAATCTAAAAAAGCAATAGAAAACATAAAAGAATATTCTTTCAAAACAATAATTTTTAAAATAGTTTTAAAATTTATTAAAAAATCATTATTTAATAAAAAGACTTTGTTAACTCTTTTTTTATATAAAACAATCAATTATCAATCAAATAAATACACCTTAAAAAACGTAACTCATTTACGATTGATTATTTTTAAATATGATATTTTGAGAACAATTAAAACAATAACTTTAAAAAATCATTTGGTCTATTTTAAATTTCATTGTATTTTTGCACCCGCATTAGCAAAACAGGCCCGTTCGTCTATCGGTTAGGACGCATGGTTTTCATCCATGTAAGAGCGGTTCGATTCCGCTACGGGCTACTACACAAAGCTTCAGAGAAATCTGGAGCTTTTTTATTTTAAATTGTATCACAAAAATTAATTCCTACTGAAGCTTCCCCATCCCTATCCCTTCGGTGCGATTCTTCTGAATAATCTAAATTATTTTGGAAAGCAATAATTGTTGATAAACGATCCTTTTGTTTGAAACTTGAAGTTTGAGTTGAACCGATAATATTTATAGTAAAATTGATATCAAGAGAACAACAAATCGTCCATGCTGACAATGCAAAACATAATACTTTTTTTCATGGTCACCATCTGATTTGGAGTTCTAATATTTCGTTTCTATCGTTGTGATGAGGGAAAACATTTCTAAGCTATCTGGATTTTTTTTAATTGTTTGTGTCTCCATCGTTGAGGACACGAAAACATTTCCGCAATCGGGTCACATCTGAGCTATCTGGTTTGATATATCAGCGCCATCTGGTTTACAGTTTGTATTAATCCTTTTAATACTGATTCGCCAAAACCTGCCCAAAATGATTTCTTTTTAGGCTCTAATCCCTCAAGTTCAACCATATCTAGAACCCTATTACCACTGAACGCATAAGGCGTGTACCAAGGATATTCATGTGATAAAGGATCTCTTGCAAAAAAACTACCAATTCTCGGATTTACATCTCATTACAATGTTCATTTTGCTCTATAATCTTATGTCCTTTTAACTCTTGATAAAAAAATAACAAACCAAAAATTATTTCATAAAATTTATTGTATTTAATATCTTTTTTAAAATCAATAAATAAATATTCTGCCCCAATTAAATTAAAATTAGGATAATAGGTAAGATAGAAATCAACCTCGGGTACTAGTTGTATTGATTTAAAATATTTATTTCTAAAGATAGCTCCAGACTCAATTATTTCCTTTAAACTTATATCATATAGAAACTCATTATTTAAGATTTTCAATTCGTACAAATGCATTTTTCTACACCTTGTGAATGTAAAATTTAATTCGACTATTAATTTATTATTATAAATCACTTCCCAACCATAATAAACACCATAATTGGAATCAACTAATTGTTTTAAATAAATTATTTTTTTTATAATTCTCTTTATCATAAAAATTTAATTTTTATCAATTTCATCAGCAACAAAATCAGCAACAAAATAGCCCCCAATTCCCCCTACAATTCCCCCCACAATTCCTCCTACAACTCCAGCTGCAACAGCACCAGGTCCAGTCAATGAGAAAAGAGCAGCAGCTGCAGGCCCTAAATAAGCAGCTCCACCCCAAGAACCTCCTTGTCTAATACTCTCATCTACAGCAGGTTTGTATAATTTTATCGCAATACTTTTATCAACTGCTTTCCCTACATCATAAGCTGTTGTTACAACTCCAACAAATTTAAAACCGGTCCCAAGACCTCTTAAAATCATAGTTCCTCTACCGCTAACTGCACTTGCTGGAACATTACCCGTAAATAAACCTTCTTTATTTAGCGGAACATCCCCATTGAGCCATTTACTCCCACGAGGATATTCATCTAAGCTATTTGTTACTAATGTCTGCAATTCCATATTTGAAGTATAACCAATACCCTCCTTAGCTATAATATTCATATCAATCCAAAATTGATTACCAAAACCTTTAAATGATTTCCCACCAAAAAATCTTTCTGAAGTAGATATAAAAGAACTGTTTGTCTTTGTGGAAAATTTGCCTGCTTGATCATAAAACTCTCCTAATGCATGTTGTACTTGTGTAGTCTGTGCAGAAGGATTGCTCATTTTAAAACCATTTACTTCTGGATTAATAGATGCAATATCTATTCTATTCGTATAATTAAGCGTTGAATTTAAAGATGGCCCTACGTAACCACGAGGTTGTAATGTACTTACAGTTTCAGCTTGCGCTCTAGGATTTTGATTAGCAATAGGAGCAGAAAAACTCGGGGCGAATTCTTTACTACTCTCTAAACCTTCTAATTCATTAGCATGAATAGGTTGATTAGAACTAAATTGATATGGTGTTAAGTAAGTATATTTAGCCTCAAGCGGATCAGTTGCAAAAAACCTTCCCACCCTCGGGTCATGCATCCTAAAAGTATAGTTCAAGCTATTACCCTCACCTTTCAACTCATCATCCTTCTCCTGCCCCTGGAACCCATAACGATACGTTTCAGACTTCCCATGACGAGAAGGCACGATCATTCCAAAAGGATAGTAATCTGAGTAGCGGTTAAGACCAATAAATAAAAGAACTTCTGTACAATTTAAAAACCTTAAAATTGCAGTTTTCAGCAATTTTCGGCATTACAAATTTAAGAAAATTTGGTAACCAAAAACTTTTTTTCAGTTCGTAAGGAAGAAAAACTGAAAATTATTTGATATTATTACAAAATGAATCCGTTATCCCGAATAATTACAATCATTCTGTTAGCAATACATGTTGCCGGTGCCCAGTCCGGTAATTTTGTGTTTTCGCCAATTAACGTTTTAGAAGGACTAAGTGATAATCAAATTCGTTATATATTACAGCTTTCTGACGGAAGAATGGTTTTTAAAACCAGCGGTAATTTAAACCTCTACGATGGAGAAAATTTTAAATATATACACCAGACCGCTGCTCATGTTTTTCCTCTAAAAGGTTACGATGGGTTTTACAGAATTTATAAAGACAGGGATTCACTTCTATGGATTAAAGACACTCACAAATTGATGTGTTTAGACCTGTATACTGAAAAATATGTCCCGAACCCGGGATCTTATTTTAAAAATAAAGGATTAAAAAAACCTGTCGAAAATCTTTTCGTAGATTCAGACAGCAGGCTATGGCTACTGAGCAGGAACAAACTTTATAAAAATAATTCCGATTATTTTATAGACACAGGAGCCAATGATGGCAATTTACAAGATTTGGCTTCCGTTAAGAATAACTTATACCTCTTTTACAGTACCGGAGCAGTAGTGTGTTATGATCTGAAAACAAAAAGAAAACGCTACAGCAGTACCGCATACTCCCCGGCAGAGCATGCTAATTTTAAGAATACCTCGATGGTAGTTGAAGGAAGCAAAGGTTTTTATCAATTACGAAACGGAATTAAAGGCGGTTTTTTCTTTTTTGATATCCAAAAATGCAGTTGGAAAAAAATACTGGAAACCAGCTATACTCTTAATACATTAGCAATTACCGTTGATCATAAAGCTTACATCAGTTGCAAAACAGGAATCTGGATCATTAATAACCTAACCGGAGAAAAACAATACATCCCTACATTAAAAAAAGTGGATGGAAGCATCATTAATACCGAAATAAGCACTGTGTTTTATGACAGACAAGGAGGTCTTTGGCTGGGTACTTTTAATCAGGGACTTCTTTATTATCATCCTTCCAGATACAAATTCAATTTGATAGGACGCTTCTACTTTGAGCCAAAGCATCCAAAAGACATAACCGTTGAATCATTTGCTGAGGATCAGAAAGGAAATATCTACATTCGATGCGGCGATGTGTTTTATCAATACCATTCCGTAGAAAATAAGGTAGTTCTTGTTCCTTCTGTTTCGCTTCCGAAAGAAGTATTAAAAAAATTCAATCAGGATAAAACTTACTACGGCAATGTGCACAGACCGCTTTATGATGTGCGGGGCTGGAAATGGACGGGAACACAAGACGGATTAAAACTTTTTATTCCAAACAAGAAAAAAGAAAAACTGTTTTATACCCAGGATGGTTTGTCTAATAATTTTGTCCATGCTCTTTTGGAGGACCAAAACAAAAATATATGGTTAACGACCAGTTCAGGCATAACAAAACTGCAGATAGATGCTGTAAGCAGGAAAATTAGTTTTACAATTTTCACCTCCCGTGAAGGAACTTTACAAGGAGAATATTCAGATGATGCAGCTTTTCAGGCAACTGACGGAACTTTGTATTTTGGCGGAATTAATGGTTTTAATACATTAAGAACAGACAATGAAGTGGATGAAAAACTCCTCTTTCGTCCCGTTTTTACAAATCTGTTTCTTCGTGGAGAGAAGGTTGAAACAGGAGTTAAATATGATGACCGTATTATTTTAGAACAGACTGCTCCGAATACTAAAAAGATTGAACTTTCTTATGAGCAGAACTTCCTGACTTTTGAGTTTTCTGCCCTAAATTATAAAAACCCCTCGCAAACACGCTACCGTTACCAACTTGTGGGTATCGATAATGACTGGCGGGAAACCTCAGCGGGCAGGCAAAATGAAAATACCGGTACAGGCAGTAAACTCAAAACCGCTTACACCAATCTTCCACACGGTAGATATATACTTAAGGTAATGGCAGCCGGAAGCCGTGGACAATGGAGTCCTGTTTCAGAATTAGAAATTACCATTCATGCGCCATGGTGGAGAACTACTTCTGCCTACATTTTATTCACTTTATTTTTGACAGCATTTATTGGTACAGGAATTTACATTTATATTGCGAATACCCGAAAGAAACTGGAACAAAACTACAGAGAAGATCTGCTTCTGGTGCGAATAAAAAACCTTATTGACCAGTGTAATTATCTTGAAGCTGAAAAAGACACTTATCTTGCTCAGACAAATGTATTTCAGCCTTCACTTCAAAAAAATGAAAACAAAGCTGATGAAATATTCTTAACAAAAGCTTTAGAACAGGTTGAAAAGAATCTGAGTACTGCTAATTATTCCGTAGAAGATCTAAGCCGGGACCTTTGTATGGACCGCACTGGACTTTACCGTAAATTAATCGCGCTTTTAGATAAGCCGCCGTCTATGTTTATTAGAAATGTACGTCTTCAGAAAGCTGCAGTTTTACTTCTTGAAGGAGAACTCAGTATTTCAGAAATTACAGAAAAAGTAGGATTCAGCAGTCCCAGTTATATGAGTAAATGTTTTCAGGAGATGTATGGTTGCAGGCCATCAGAATATGCCGAAAAGATAAACAAATCAACCTGATTACTGTTTATTTCAACATGGCTGTTGTCGTTTTTACGGGGGTAAAAGTAATTTTGGACATATAGAAAACCAAAATATTAAAGCCAATGAATTTTTTTAATTTTAAATCTAATCGTTTAATAGTAACATTTTTCCTCTATTTTATAATAGCAGGTGTTAATGCACAAGCTATAGAGAAAACCACGCAGGGAGTAAAATTTACTTCACAAGGTATGGAAATCCAGATCGAATTTTATTCTAATAATATTGTTAGGGTTTATAAAAGTCCAAGTGGGATTCCTTATAACAAAAAAAGCCTTTCTGTTGTAAAACTTCCTGAAAATGTACCCGTAAAGTTTAATGAAAAAGGAGAAATTACGCTATTAGAAAGTAATAATCTTAAGGTTCAGATTAATACTGAAAGCGGAGGAATTTCTTTTTATGATACTTCGGGAAAACTGCTTCTTAAAGATAAAGATTACGGAACACAGTTTTCGCCTCTGGATGATGCCGGAACACCATCGTATACCGTTAAAGAAGGATTTTTGCTGGACAAAGACGAAGCAGTATACGGAGTTGGACAAATCATGGATAATAAATTCAACCGCCGAAACTCTTCGCATAATATGCAGAATGAAAACATGTCAACCTATTCTCCATATTTTATGTCTTTGAAAGGATATGCCGTTTTTTGGGATAATTACTCCATTTCAAAGTTTAATGACAATCCACAGGAACTTTCTTTTGAAGGATTAGGACATTGCTCCGACTATTATTTTATGTATGGAAAAAATGCAGACGGTGTTATTGCACAAGTTCGTGATTTAACAGGCAAAGCGCCTATGCTTCCTTTATGGGCCTATGGTTTTTTTCAAAGTAAAGAACGGTATCACACACAAGACGAAAGCCTGAATGTATTAAAGAAGTACCGCGAGCTTCAAATCCCTCTGGATGTGGTTATTCAGGACTGGCGTTACTGGCCCGAATATAACAAAAGTGACAGTTTATGGAATTCGCAAAGTTTTGATAAGGAGAGGTTTCCTAATCCTAAGCAATGGGCAAATGAAATTCACAAGCTAAATGCAAAATTACTGATCGTTACCTGGCCCGGATTTGGCCCTAAAACAGAGCAGCGTAAAGAATTAGACAGTAAAAAAATGATTATCAACTTTGATACATGGCCTCCAAAAAGCGGTGCACGTCCTTATGATGTGTACAATCCTGAAGCCTTAGATATTTACTGGCGTTACCTGAACAAAGGTATTTTTAGCTTTATTGAAAATGATGGCTGGTGGCTCGATTCAACAGAACCAGACCACATCGACAGGAAAGATTCAGATTATCTTCTGCCAACACATCTGGGTTCTTACCGCAGTGTAAAGAATGCCTACAGTCTTATGCATAATAAAGGAATTGCTCTTAATCAACGTAAAACAAATCTAGAAAAAAGGGTCGTTATCCTTACACGTTCAGGATTTATCGGACAGCAGTTTTATGGTTCTAATACCTGGAGTGGCGATGTAGTTTCTTCATGGGAAATGCTGCAGAAACAAATTCCCGCCGCGTTAAACTATACTTTAATGGGTATTCCAAACTGGAATAGTGATATTGGCGGTTTTTTTGCCGGTCATTGGAAAAAAGATGGAGGCAATAAAAACCCGGAGTTTCAGGAACTCTATGTTCGCTGGATGCAGTTTGGAGCGTTTTGCTCAATGATGCGTTCTCATGGAACCGATCTTCCGCGCGAAATATGGAATTTTGGAGATCGTGGTACGTGGTGTTTCGATGCACAGGAAAAGGCAATTAATTTACGTTACAGCCTCTTACCTTATATCTACAGCACATCATGGGATGTCAGTCACAACAACGGAACATTTATGCGTCCACTCGTTATGGATTTTGCCTCAGATGTAAAAACACACGATATTGGCAACGAATACCTCTTCGGGCGTTCTATTCTTGTCGCTCCTGTTACCCAATATAAGTCAAGAAAATGGCCTGTATATCTTCCTGCGGGAAGCAACTGGTACAACTTCTGGACCAATGAATACTTAACCGGAGGACAAACCGTTTCAACCGAAACTGAGGTAGATAAAATTCCGCTATATATTAAATCGGGTTCTATTGTGCCTTTTGGTCCCAAGGTTCAGTATGCAACCCAAAAAAAATGGGACAATCTTGAAATACGTATTTATCCCGGAGCAGATGGGGAATTTGTATTATACGAAGATGAAAATGACAATTACAATTATGAAAAGAACTTTTATTCTACTATCAAATTCAAATGGAGTGATGCATCAAAAACCCTTACTATAGAAAACAGAGAAGGTAATTTTCCTGGTATGATTAAATCTCGTAAGTTCAAAATTGTGATTGCCAATAAAAATCAGGGCTATGGTGATACTCCTGCTGAGATCGTTAAGAGTGTTTCTTATAAAGGCAGCAAAATATCGGTTAAACTTTAATTTCCGAATGGTAAAAAAAGTGAATTATGGGTTTAGATAGTACCTGCTTTACTTTTACTACCCCTATTCCAATAACTAAACAATTAAATTTTAATGAAAGGCTATAATTTAGATTTTTTAAACAATAAAACAGTAATAAACATTTACAATATTTCTATTTGTGAAAACAAATTTTCCTATAGCCTTTCAGATTCATTGGTCTTAAAATTAATTGACAACTCATTAGTTCAAATTTTAATTGATTACGATATAAAAGTTTACCAATTATCTTCAATAGAAGAGCTTATAATTTTAGGGGATTATGATCTAAAAAGTGTAGAAATTCAATTATTAGAAATAAGTGAAATAATGAATACTCAAAAGATCACTACTATTTATAATTATTTGCAATCAACATATCAATTTGGTTCAAAATTTTTAAATACAAACAATGAATTTATATTTGGATTTTGTTTTGGCTGGGACGAAATCATTTTATTAGATGAAAAAGATTTTATCACAATGTTGAATTCTTACGATGAAAAGACAGAAATTGTAATTCCCCAAACACCAGATGAATCGGATATATCAACGTAATAATAACTTCAACTAGCGCACGTTTATTTATACTCCTGTGTCCGATTGTATCGGCTACCTAAAAAATTAAAAGATAAATCATAGCGTTTGTAACGCACATAAAAAAGTAACGCTGACCATTCGAATTCTAATAATACTATTTATTTTGTTATCATTGTATTGTTTATTTTAACTTATAAATATGAAATTAAATGAAAATTTTCGTCTGTTGGTACCAATTATGTTGATAGTTGGCGGTTTTTATGCCAGTAATAGTAATACTAAATTGGCGAAAGATTCGCCTGAAATTTATAAGAGATGGTATATTCTTGTGATTTTAGGAGTTTTACTATTGCTATTGAGAGTACGCAAATATATTTAATCAGGTGGCAACAATCTTTAAGACCATAAATAGCTCATTAATAACAACTATACCGCAGAAATTTTTTCCGTGCCGATAAAGAGCATCGACAAATAACAAAGGGGAAAAAAGAATAACAATTCTTTATTTCCCCTTTTACTTGTTTATAATAGTAAAGTAGTACTTAAAATGCTACCATTTCTTTTACCTCTTTGTAATCAATCTTACCATTTTGAGATAAAGGCAGCTCATTTATTTTCTTCACTTTTATAGTTGTCGGATGAAGCTTAACTTGTTCAGAAAGTATCTTTTTGATTTCAAATTCATTAAGATCATCATATAAATATGCTACAATCAGGATTTTATCATCTTCACCCAGACAAAGAAACTTAGTTCCGGCAAAATTATTCTGCAGGATCTGCTCAATTTCATCTAAACT
The DNA here is from genome assembly GCF_903819435.1 of Flavobacterium salmonis. GTDB lineage: Bacteria > Bacteroidota > Bacteroidia > Flavobacteriales > Flavobacteriaceae > Flavobacterium > Flavobacterium chungangense. The sequence goes on from NZ_CAIJDP010000082.1 coordinate 214,243, forward strand.
GATCCTTGTGCCAAAAAGCTTTATAAAGCGCTGACTTCTTCCGGTGATGTAAAAAAATCCATCTTTATCTTTTTTGGCAATGTCTCCTGTATGCAACACTTTTAAAGGAGAATACTCCAATAAATCTTCTTTTACAGTTGCATAACCGCCCGATACGTTTGGACCAGAATACAAAAGTTCTCCGGAGGCCGGATCAACTTCCATTTTTCCATCCTTAATGGGTTTCCCAATCGAACCTGCTTTCTCAATGAGATATTGAGGTTCTAAATAGGACATTCTTGCCGTAGCTTCTGTTTGCCCATACATCGTATAAAAGGAAAGGTCATTTTTTAAAGCATAATTTCCAAACTCAATTAATGCTGACGGATTCAGTCTGCCACCTGCCTGACTTAAGTATCGCAAAGAAGGATATTCTTTTTTCAAAAAACCAATTCGTTGCAGCATTTCATATACATAGGGTACACCAGCCAAAGAGGTATATTGATATCGCTCCCATTCTTCCCAAAATTCCTTTTGCATAATGGTTGTATCAGAACATACTATCGTACCTCCAGATATAGAATTAGTAGTAAATACCGAGAATCCATAAGAATAAAACAAAGGCAGGTTTAACGGGCAGACATCGAAATTTTTAACCGGCAGGTAATCCAGGATAGACAAGGCATTGCTTACTATATTTTGTTCTGACAATTTCACAAATTTTGGTGAACCTGTACTTCCGGAAGTACTGAGCAACAATTTGATTGAAGGATTTACCACAGTTTTCACTGCCTTGTCCTGAACAAAACAAGTATGGGCTGCCCCTAATGCTTTAGCCGAATAGGCATCAATTTTTATCCGGGTTGCATCATAAATATAATAGGGGTTATAATGCTTTTCGAGATATTCTTTATGAATGACATTCAAAGACGGGCTAAGCAATGCAATGGTAAAGTCTGATCTTATGAAATTTAAGAGCAATTCAACCGACTGAATCTGATTGTCCAGATAAAGAAAAGCCAGTCCTCCTCCACCGATAATATCCAAAGATTCATGGAAATCCAAAACTGAATTGGCTTTGTCTTTTACAGAATCTATATAAAGCAAGTTTTTATTACCGAGTATTAATTCGTAAAGTTGTTTTGTTTCTGACATATCGATTGTTTAAAAAGCAATTTGAAACTTCCCCAGAACTTCTTTGATATTTTTAAAACTGTTCATCTCAAGAATATCTTCGGTTTCAACTACGATATCAAAAGAATTTTCGATCTCTTTTACCAGAAATAAATGTGACATAGAGTCCCATTCTACAATTTCCAGATAACTTAAATCTTCATGTACATCATCAATAGAAATAGAAAGCCCCTCTGAAAAAGCTTGTTTTAGTTTATGTAAATTATTCATAATTATTTTAAGTATAAAAATTTATTGTTATTAAAAATTAAATCAGTTTTTTACAACTCAACCGTTTTCCATTTTCCGGTTCTGAAAACAAGGATACAGCTGGTTGCTAATACAATCTCTGAAATCAGGATTGCTGTAAATATGCCTTTTGGTCCCCATTCATAATAAATTCCAAGCAGATACGACAAGGGAAGCTGAATGATAAAAAACATTAGAATGTAAAGCATCGTTACTGTATTGACATTTCCGGCTGCATTTAACGAGCGGGAAATTACCATCGTATAACCAAAGAAAAAGTAAGCAATTGCCATGTACTGCAGATAAGTGGATGCATAGAACAGAATTTCGTCTTCGTGTGTGAAAAAGCTGGCCAGAGATCCGGCATAAAACAACAGGAAGATAGCAATCAATCCAAGGAAACACATATTAAATACTCCTGTTTTCCATACAGAAGCTTCTGCCCTTTCCGGCTGTTTTGCCCCCAGGTTCTGTCCGGTTAGTACTCCGGCAGCATTTGCAATTCCGTATGCCGGCAAGACACTAAACATGATGATGCGATTGGCGATGATATAACCTGCCAATACATTTTCGCCCAGTTTTGCAACAATCACAATCATTAAAAATCTGCTCGAAGAGGGCACCAGGTTTTGAATCATTCCTGCGGTAGCCAGTTTTAAGATACGTTTCATTAAGGCAGGAACCATTAACAATTCCTGCCTTCCTATACTAATTCTGGTATTTTTTTTAAAAAGGTACCACAACTGATACGCTACACTTGAAATATTTGCAATAACCATCGCTACGGCTGCTCCCAATAAACCCAGCTTAGGAAATGGCCCCAGGCCAAAAATCAGTACCGCACACAGTACCCCATTTAAAACATTAGAAAATGCTAGTGTCCGCATCGCCATCGAGGCATCCCCGGAACCCCGAAAAACGCCATTAATCATAATTCGCATAATCATAAAAATCAACCCTGCGAACATGGTTTTAGAAAATACATTTCCATAATTTACCAAATCATCCGATCCTCCGGCAAAATGCATAATATCCTGACTGAAAACCACTGCCAGAGAACTGCATATTACAGAAAGGAAAATTCCTAAATAAATAACCTGCATTGCAGTTTGTCCGGCATCACGGTGCTTTTGCTCTCCTATTCTTCTTGAAATCAGTGCTGTTGCTGCAATGCTCAAACCCATTGCTACAGATTGAATAAGAATAATTACAGAATTGGTAATTCCTACGACGGTAATGGCATTTTCGCCAAGACTGCTTACAAAAAGAAGGTCTACCAATACGAATAAGGATTCCATACTAAGTTCCAGCATGGTAGGAACTGACAACAAAAAGGTGGCCCTGTTTACATTTCCTGATGTGAAATTTTTTTCTGTACCCTGCAAAGCAATTCTGAACAGGGCAAATATTGAACGAATTTTTATTAACACAATTAGTTGTTTTACAAAGGAAGATTAAAATTCATTTTTTGTTCTGCAAGGATATCTTCAGCGCTAAAAGACTGAAATGCAATCTTCTTTTCTACCAAATACACTTCTCTGCCTGAAATCTGATTAATGATTTGCGAATTTCGGTAAGCTCCCATTCCCAGATCCGGTGTTGAAATTCCATGAGTGTGTAACTCTGCATTCTGAACAAAAATCTCTTCTTCTGAATGATCAATGGTATAATTTCTACGAACATCATAATTGCCATCAGCCAGCCTTCTAATCCTGTTCAGGATTCCATTTAGAAAATCAGGTTCTACATATTTATAACCGGTTGCCAGAATCACATAATCTGTTTCTATTTCAAAAGGTTTGTTTTCTTCTACCTGTGAAAGGCTCAAGAGATAAGACTGATCTTCACTTCTGCTGATATCAATTAGTTTACTATTCGCCATTAAGGTCACCTTTAAATTCGGATCATCAAGTTCCATAGCATACAGGCTGTTGTGAATCTGGTTAATGAGTTCATAATTTATACCCTTAAATAAAATATTCTGTTTAGCCAGCACAGTCTTTCTTTGATCTTCGGGTAATGTATGGAAATAATCAATGTACTCCGGAGAAGTCAGTTCGAGTGTAAGCTTTGTATGATTTTCTAAAGGGAAAAAACGTTCAGAGCGGGTAAACCAATTGAGTCGCAATCCCTTTTTAACTTCGGGCAATAAGTCCTGAAATACTTCTGCAGCACTTTGGCCCGAGCCAATAATTGTTACTGATTTATCTCCATTGAGCTGGTCTTTATGATACAGGTATTTAGAGGTATGGATCACTCTGTCAAAACGTTTTTGTGCAATTTCTACCGGAACATACGGGTTTGTTCCTGTACCCAATACCAGTTTACGCGTATGCCAGATACTGTAATTATCCGATTTGGTATCTCTTACAGTAACCGTATAAATACCATCCTCATAATCTACGGCCATTACCTTTTTTCCAAAAAAACAATTGTCAAGCTGTGCTGTCACCCAACGGCAATAATTATTGTATTCTTTTCTGAAAACAAAAAAACTTTCCCTGATGTAAAATTTATAAATTTTACCTGTTTCTTTCATATAATTCAGGAAACTGTAAGGACTGGTAGGATCTGCCATCGTTACAAGATCTGCCATAAAAGGAACCTGAAGCGTGACTTCATCCAGCATCAGTCCGGGATGCCAATTGAATTCATCTGACTGATCAAAGAAAACAGTTTCTAATTCATCTACAGGTTTTACTAATGCGGCTAAACCTAAATTAAATGGACCGATACCAATACCAATTAGGTCGTATATTTTGTGTTCTTTCATTTTATATTTTTTAAAAATTTGTATTGATTAGCTCCTTACTTTCAGGAAATTTTTCGAGATACCATTCTCTAATGCAAAAATTCAAATAGGCTTTTTTATGGGGCATTTCGATAATATGCTGCAACTTAAAGCCTACATGAACCTTATTCATTAAAGCTGCCAAAGACTCGACAGATCCTTCTCCAACCATTCTGTTTACCTGAGGCTGGCTAAACATCCATTCTACAATACTTCTGGTTATGAGTGCCGGAAATTTCTTTGTCTTGTCTGTTGTAGCAATAAAGAGATGAGTGCCATAATCTGAAGGTAGCACTTCATAATAATCACCCAGTACATCATTAGTAGCCCAGTAAATTTCAAAATTGAATATCGCTTCTCCGTTAATTTCCCCGATATAGCTATGCGAAAACCTGCCAGGCAAAAGTGTCCTGTAAAACAATTCCAGTTCAGCAATTGGCCAGTCCATTTTCCATATCGTTTTGGCATGATCCTTATGAAACCACTCGCAAACCATCTCCAGATCGCGATCCAGGTCAAAAGGCCGAAAACTAATTTGTACTTTTTCCTGTTCAAAATATTTACTAAATACTTCTCTCTTAATTTGAGGAAGAAGTAAATCGGGAGAGAAAAAAGCATAATGCAGCATATTTTGAACCAGTAGGTCATACGCTGCAAAATGACTAAAGAAAGTTCCCTTTATTTTACTCTTTCTCTCATCACGAATGGCTTTAAACTCCTCTCCTTTTTGACGGAACTGATTGTAAATATAGTTGAGCGAAAGATGTTCTTCCATTAATTCCTTCTGCCCCAATATCCCAACAATCACAAATAAATCTTCCAGTTGGCTCTGTACATTTTCAGAAATATCAAAATTTTCAAGATGTTTTTGCAAATAACTGGTAATAGATGAAGGAAGGTGATCCAATAAAAGATCTGAAAAGTAAACTTCTTTCATTATATACTCCTGAGCAGTTTGTTCAAGAGCTGCAATTGTTTGTTTTACTTCTGATTCGATATCAATCGATTGCCATTCGGGATAATTTTTCGTTCCTTCTTTAAATGCCAGTTCAAAAAAAGAAGACAGGTCTAATTCTTTCACCTCATCATTGCGCCTGTTTCTTTGAATCAGCTTCGGTTTAAAAAGATGATTTCCTGTTGCACTGTAATAAACTACAGGAACATATACCTCTATTTCTTCTGTATTAAAATCAATTCTGAGATGAAGGTCAGAACCTGAATTTTCTAAAGCATGTTTTACAACCTGATCATATTTTGGGAGTCCCATATACGGACTCCAATTATTAAACTCCCGGCAATAAAAACGCAGTAAAACAGAGAAAGTCAAATCTTTATTTTCAGCATTGATTGGGTTAGTTATTAAGGTAGGCTGCTCCATATGTTTTGATCAGATTTAAAATTTTATGAATATCCTGAAGAGTTGTTAGCGGATTTAAGATGGTAAATTTCAAATAGTAATTTCCATCTACCTTTGTACTTGCGACCAGTACTTCGCCTGTATGAAACATTTTCTTTTTAATAAATTCATTCAGGGCACAGACATTCTTGGGAGAAACCCCGATGGATTTATAACGGAATACCAAAATACTGATATCAGAATCGCTTAATAATTCCAGCATCGGATCAGCTTTAATTACAGATGCAGCTTCTTTAGCAGTAGCAATTACCGTATCAATATATTCTCCTAATTTTTCCCTTCCCATCAACCTTAGCGTGAACCAGAGTTTTAGTGCATCAAATCTTCTGGTACTTTGCGTAATTGACTTATTGATCTGGGCAGGATAAGCTTCATAATTTTCCTCTTTAGGGTTTAAATAATCCGCATGATGCCTGATAATTTCAAGCAGTTTTTTATCTCTTACAATAAAAGCGCTGCTGCTGATTGGCTGAAAGAAAGATTTGTGATAATCAATAGTTACAGAATGCGCTAATTCTATTCCGTTTAACAGGTGTTTATGTTTATCCGTTAACAGCAATCCGCATCCATATGCTGCATCGACATGCATCCAAAGCTTGTATTTTTCAGCTAAAAAACCGATTTTGTTTAATGGGTCTACATTACCAAAATCTGTTGTTCCGGCAGTAGCTATAATTGCTATTGGAATATTTCCTGATTCAAGTTCCTTCTGGATTGCCAGCTCCAGTGCATCTATATCCATTCTGAACCTGCTGTCTGTTTTTACCTGTACGATACTGCGTTCTCCCAGTCCCATTAATGACGCATTTTTCTGGTTGCTGAAATGAGATTTATCAGAAACAAAAATTCTAAATTTGGCATATTCTGCAGGATTCCCATCCAATTTGATATTATGCCCAAGACGATCCAGGGCAAAGTAATCTCTGGCAAGCAAAAGCCCCATCAGGTTACTTTGAGAACCGCCGCCTGTAAAAACGCCATCAGCCTCCGGACCAAAGCCAATTTGTTCAGCAGTCCAGTCTATTAATCGACACTCCATTAGTGTTCCGCCCGCACTTTGATCCCAGGTATCCTGCGAAGAATTAATTGCACTAATCAGTACTTCGGCAGCCAATGCCGGAATTACTACCGGACAATTTAAATGCGCAATGTAGCTTGGCAAATGAAAGGCTGTCGCATGATCTACATAAAGTTCTTTTACTTCAGCAAACATTTCATCATAACTGTTTAATGGAGTATCGAATTTTATTTGCTTAAACTGCGCACCTAACTCTGCAGGTGTAATACCACTAAATGGTTTTTGTTGATTTTCTAAAAAACTCATAACCAATTCTTTTGCCTGATCTACTGCATCACGGTAAGCATCTGCCGTTTTTTCATAAAAAATATCCTGAAAAGGGGTTGTTTCAATAATAGCAGAGAACTCTTCTCTTTCTGTTGAGTTTGTATAAGATATGTTTTCCATAGTTTTAAAATGATTTGATTTTAGACATTTAAGACTGGTTTGTTAAATAAACCAGGAAACTTTTTTATCAATTGATGTTCTTCTTTTTGTTACAGAAAGCGCTGGGCTATCAGGATATCCAATAAAAAAAAGCCCTAAAGACTGTTCATGATCTTCTAAACCAAAAGTCCTGACATATTCTACTGCACTACCGCCAGTTGCCCAATAAGACCCTAAATTGTAGGAGGTGGCACTAATAGCCATGTTTTGTACTGCACAGGATATTGCCGCCAATTCCTCCCATTCCGGAATATCGACACTCCTGCTTTTTGAAAGAATCACTCCAATCATGCAAGCAGCATTAAGGGGGTATTCTTTTAAATAATTGTACTTAGCTGCTTTTTTTTGAGCATCAGGAATGTCTTCGTACAGATGCTTGTAATAATCAGCCATGAAGTCTCCGTATTTGCTCAGTTGACTACCCGAAAGGACAATAAATCTCCAGGGTTCTGTCATTTTATGCGTAGGTGCCCAGGTTGCGTTGATCAGAATCTCTTTCAATACCTCATCGGGAAGACTCCCTCCTGTATAAGAATCAGCATAAATACTTTTTCTAAAACGAATTATTCGGGTTACAGCCTCAGAATCAGAACAAATTTTAGTTTTTTCCATAATTATCAAAAAGATTTAAATAACACCAACAGATTTATTAAGTGCGAAAATATTTATAAAAAACTTTGTTATTTAAAATTATTATAAATAGCTTTGTGCGGCAAGCAAGTTATTTATATTTAGAACAAATAAGAATAGCAAATATATGTAGTCTTTTTCATAAAACAAAATATATTTTAATGCGATTTTTTTACTAAATAAAAAGTTAACCTATTTAATTAACCTTAATTATTTACCTAAACAGTAAATAGCTTTAATTAATCTATCAAATTATGATAACTAAAATCACCCCCTCAAAACCCCCAACAAAACCACTCATTGTTGATGTATCACCAGTTGAACGCGCTATAATAAAAAGTTCTGCTTTGTATCTTCAAAATGAGTATGGAGATTATGAGTCTCCGGATTATATATCAAATCTCCATCTAAATGCCTATCATTTACTACCCGAAAGAATTGCAAGTTTGCTTAGTAATCTTAGTACAGACTTTTCTGAGGAACAATATGGCGCTATCGTTTTTAGAGGATTAGTCGATGTTGATCAGGAAGCTTTAGGCCCAACACCTACCTCGTGGAAAGAAACGGATAAGAGTAAACTGAACTTATACGGTTTTATTTCTTCATTGCTTCATGGCGCTGTTCCCTCAAAACCGGTTCAATATTATGTACAGCGAAAAGGAGGAGGAAGTTTGCACGCCATTATTCCGGAAGAAAACATGTCATTTTCTCAAACTGGTGCAGGCTCCAGAACCGATTTATTTGTACATACCGAAGATGCTTTTTTATATAATCCTGCTGATTTTCTTAGTTTTTTATACCTGCGAAATGAAGAACAGGTAAATTCAACTTTATATTCTGTACGATCACACGGAGAAACAGATGAATTAATGGAAGAACTTTTCAAAGAGATATATAAATGTCCAAAAGATGCCAATTTTGAAATCGAAGACGCTTTAGCATCAGAGCTAACGACTTCTGTTTTGTACGGAAACAGGTTAAGACCTTTTATCCGTTTTGATGCAGCAGAACAAATTTATAATGAACAAGCCGGCCAAAGTCCTGAAGCTTTAGAGATTCTAAAAAAATTCTGGGAGAAAGCCAAAACCCTTATTTATGATGAATTCATTCCTAATGCAGGTGATCTTGTTTTTGTAAACAATCATTTATGTGCACATGGCAGAACTGCTTTCAGAGCCGGTATAAGAGAAGTAAACGGAGAAAGTGTCAAGTGCGAAAGACGCCAAATGCTGCGTATGATGAGTAAAAGCAGCCTGATTCACGTTCAGGATGTTGCTCACCCCGAGAATCCTTATCTGATTATGGAAGATCACTATGGAAAAGTTAATCTTATCAATTAAAACATCACCAAATGAAAAAACAATCTGAAATACAAGAATATAAAAACAATCAGCTGAATCCCGAACTTGCTATATCGCACCTTGAGCCTGAAATCTGGGAAAAAGTAAACAGACTCCAGGTCAGAAAAATGTTATGTGAATTTTCACATGAATTGCTACTAAGTCCTCAATTGAAAAGAATTCATGGCATATGGGGACTTTACAGCCTTACCACTTCTAATGGACAAACAGAATATCAATTTCTGGCCAGAATACTGGCATTAGACCATTGGCATATTGATAACAATTCTATTACCAAAATCACAGACAAACAGACTGAACCCCTGGATGCAATTGCTTTTTTGCTTGAATTTACCAAAGAATTAGGTTTTACGGATTCAAACCTTCCTACCTATCTGGAAGAGGTAATAAGCTGTTTGTATGGCAGTGCTTACATGCACACCAACAGCCAGCTCACATCTAAAGATTTAACCAAAGCAAGTTACGCAGATGTGGAACATGCCATGATTGCCGGACATCCCTGTTTTATTGCCAACAGCGCCAGAATAGGTTTTGATGCCGTAGATTATCAAAATTACAGTCCGGAAGCAGCTGCTCCGCTTTCGCTTGTGTGGGTTGCGGGCCATAAAAATCATACTGAATTTACCAGTATAGACCCGCTTACTTATTGTGAGGTAATGCAACAGGAATTAGATTCAGAAACTAAAGCATCATTTGATTTAGTTCTAAATGAAAAAGGGCTTGATCCGGAACAATATATCTATTTCCCTATTCATCCATGGCAATGGCATAATAAACTGGTTTATTTATTTGCTCCTGATATTGCTGCATCAAAATTGGTATGTCTGGGAAATAGTAAAGATCAATACATGCCGCAACAATCTGTTCGTACCTTTTTTAATGTAAGCCATACTCGCAGATTTTATGTGAAATCGGCTTTATCGATTCTGAATATGGGCTTTATGAGAGGGCTTTCTCCTTATTTTATGCGAACTACTCCTCCAATAAATGAATGGGTTGCGAACACAGTTGAGAATGATGCTTACCTGCAGAAAAAAGGCTTTACGATACTGAAAGAAATTGCAACTGTAGGCTATACGAATGGATATATTGAAGAGGCTATAAAAGTTGACTCTCCTTATAAAAAAATGCTGTCTACACTTTGGAGAGAAAGCCCAATGGACAAAATAGCTCCAGGAGAGCGTATAATGACAATGGCATCTCTGCTTCATATAGATACAAAAGGAACATCTCTTTTATCAGAATTAATAAAGAATTCACCTTTAGACACAAAAGAATGGCTGAATAGTTATTTACAATGTTACCTAAGTCCGCTTTTACATTGTTTTTATTATCATGATATGCGTTTTATGCCGCATGGAGAAAACCTGATTTTAGTATTCCGGGATAATGTACCGGTTAGAGCGATTATGAAGGATATTGGAGAAGAAGTAGCCGTTGTAAATCAGCAAAAGGAATTGCCTGAAATTGTAAAAAGAATTATCATCCCGGTACCTGAAGACCTTAAAATTTTATCCATTTTCACTCAGATATTTGACTCTTTCTTTCGTTACCTGAATCATGTACTGGTAGAACACATCAACTTACCAGAGGAAGATTTTTGGAGCCTGGTAGCAGAATGCATTACCGAATACCAGTCTGAATATCCTGAACTGGAAGATAAATTCAGAAAGTATGATTTGTTTGCTACAGAAATTATTAAAACCTGTTCTAACAGACTGCAAATGCAAAACAGCCAAAAGATGATTGATGGAAGTGATCCTTTCAGGAATCAAAAATTTGCAGGCTTTTTAAAAAATCCTCTTTCTGTTTATCAGGCAAAATTAATCTAGCTATCCTTAATAACTATCATATACTATAAACAATGAATATAGATACTCAGGTTTCACCAATAGAAGCCTCAACACATTTAGAAAAATCAGTTTGGAATAAAATAAACCGTTTACATATCCGAAAAATACTTGCCGAATTCTCTCATGAACGTCTTGTATTCCCTAAACTAATTGAAAACAAGGACGACTGGGGCATTTATCAGCTTAGCAGTTCAGATGAGAGAAATATTTATCAATTTAATGCAAAAATACTGGCTCTTAACCATTGGTATATTGATACGGAATCTATTGAAAAATTTGTTGACGGAACACCTGCTGCGTTAGATTCGCTCAGTTTTATCATTGAATTTAAGATAGAACTGGGAATCCCAGAGGCGTCATTACCCGTTTACATGGAAGAGGTATGCAGTACATTAGCCGGAAGTGCCTACATGAATTATTATGGCAAGCCAAACTCAAAAGAGTTGTTAAAAGCAGACTATCAGCAAACGGAGTCTTCAATGACCGGCCATCCGCGTTTCATTGCCAATAACGGAAGAATTGGCTTTGATTCCAGCGATTACAGGCAATACGCTCCTGAAACAGCTGAGCCATTTTCACTAGTATGGCTTGCCGGCCATCGCTCAACTGCTGTGTTTACTGCTGTTCCAAATCTGGATTATCAAAAAGTAATGCTGCAGGAACTGGGAGAACAAACCTTAAAAAACTTTAATAATCAACTTATTCAAAGAGGTTTGAATCCTGAAGATTATTTTTTTATTCCGGTTCATCCATGGCAATGGTTTAATAAATTATCCAATATATTTTCTGCAGATATTGCTACTAACCGATTAGTCTGCTTAGGGTATAATGAAGATAAATACCAGCCCCAACAATCGATCCGTACTTTTTATAATATTAGCAATCCTGAAAAGTTTTATGTTAAAACAGCCCTTTCTGTCCTTAATATGGGTTATGTACGTGGTTTGTCTCCTAAATTTATGTTGACCAACCCGCCTATCAACGAATGGATTTACAATTTGGTTGAGAATGATAATTATCTGAAATCAAAAGGGTTTATCATTCTAAGGGAAATCGCAAGTGTAAGTTTTGCGCATCAATACTATGAAACTGCGATTGCAAACGATACTCCTTACAAAAAAATGCTTGCCTGTTTATGGAGAGAAAGCCCTGCCGAAAAAATTAGTGGTAATCAGCGTTTAATTACTATGGCCGCATTGTTACATATCGACAATGAAGGCAAAGCTTACCTTCCTGAGCTAATAAAAGCATCTGGCCTATCAATTGCAAATTGGCTAAAACAATACTTCAGCTGTTATCTGAGTCCTTTACTTCATTGCTTTTATAAGTGGGATATGGTGTTCATGCCTCATGGAGAAAACCTAATCCTAATCCTGGAAGATCATAAAGTAGTGAATGCTATTATGAAAGATATAGGTGAGGAAGTTTCTTTACTAAACACCTCCTTACAGGTTCCGGAAGCAGCGTTAAGACTTAAGGTTGATGTTCCTGAAGACCGTAAAACACTCCCTTTATTTACGCAGGTATTTGATTCAATATTCAGGTTTATATCGGCAATACTTGTAGAACATGCTGATTTTCATGAAGATAAATTCTGGAAACTGGTAGCAGAATGCATCCAGGATTACCAATCTGAAAATCCTGAATTCAGTGAATCTTTTCAGAAATTTGATCTTTTTGTTAACGAATTCAGTCCGGATGCATTAAATAAATTACAACTGAATAATAACAGGCAATTACGAAATCGTGCCAATCCTTTTCAGGATCTGCCCTACATAGGAATTGTAGAAAATCCAATAACCCCTTTTGCTATTAATTAAATACTAAAAGCTAAAATTGGTGCAAAGTCTATTTTATTCTTGCTTTGATCAGTAACCTGAAGCAGCCTGAATACAAAAGAATCTTTCAGAAAAACTAATGCCTTTATTTATGGCATTAGTTTTTTTTTTAAGGGAACATAGTATCATATTTCACAACTTCTAAGAAAAATGTTTTACTCTTATTAAGAATAAATAAAAATAATATATGCTTTTTCAATTCTGTTATGTATTTTTGCAGAAATTTAACAACCTATATATGAATTATTTTACATCACTAAACAAGTGTCTTCTTACATTGTTATGTTCGACTTTGCTTTTGTTATTTTCCATACATACACAAGCACAAAATCAATCAGGAATTATTAAAGGGCAAATTTTGACTGAAGATGGGAAAAATGTCCAATTCGGTAGTGTTAATATCAATGGGAAATATAGTATAAAAGCAAATAAGGAAGGTGCTTACAAATTTGAAAATCTTATAGCAGGATCTTATACTCTTACAGCAAACATTACAGGTTTAGCATCAGAAACAAGGACGGTAAATCTGAATCCAGGAGAAGAATTAGTTTTGGATTTTACATTTGCCGCGAATGCAGAATCTCTTAATGAGGTTCTTGTGGTTGGAAATAAATATGCTATTACTTCCAGAAAGAACAGCGAATATATCTCAAGACTTCCAATCAAAAATCTTGAAAACTCACAAGTTTACAGTGTGGTTGACAAAGAATTGATTAAAGAGCAAATGGCTTTGACACTTGAAGAATCGTTTAGAAATGTTCCGGGAGCTGCACCTGCAAAAACGGGAGCAGGAATGCCATCTTTTTTTTCAAGAGGTTTTCAGACCAGTGAGAATTTCCGTAATGGAATGGCAACCTATCTGCGTACAGGTATTGATCTAGCTTCTGTTGAGCGTGTAGAAACTTATAAAGGACCAAGTTCGACACTTTTTGGAGCGCAAATGACCTCATTTGGAGGACTCGTTAATTATGTCAGCAAGAAACCGTATGACCATTTTGGCGGAGAGTTAGGTTACACGACAGGAAGCTGGGACCTAAATCGTATGACATTAGACCTGAATACTCCTATTAAAGACGCCGAGGGCCTTTTAGTTAGACTTAATGTAGCCCGTCAGACCGAAAACACTTTTCAGGATCAGGGGAACAATGCCACATTGCTTATTGCGCCGAGTATAACCTATCAGGTATCAGATCGCTTAAAATTTACTCTAAATGCAGATTTCTTTAGTGCCAAAGGAGTAGTTGCCGGAGGATGGACTACCGCTGCTAACTTAGGGATAAAGAGTTTCGAAGATCTTAATCTGGATTATCGTCAGTCACTCAATGATAATTCTTTGGTCAGCGAGCAGCGTTCTACTAACATATTACTGGATGCAGAATACAAGATCTCTGACCAATGGACTTCACAGTCGAGATATGCTTATGGCGGAGGTTCCTATGATGATCTTTATATTTTTGACTTTATCTGGCAGGATGATAACACTGTTGACCGTGTACTTAGAGCATTTACTGATGAAAAAACAGCCAGAAGAAACTTTCAGCAAAATTTTATAGGAGATTTTAAAATTGGTAATCTACGTAACCGACTTGTCGTAGGTGTTGATTATTTATCCAGCTACAGACTAACCAGATATGACGGACTTGGTTATGGAGCTAAAGTATTCGAACCAGCAAAACTGGATAATCTTCCGGGTACACCTGTAATTCGTCTAGAAGACGTTCTTTCAGTTTTAGCCGACAGAAATACCGGACAGAATAAAACAAAAGAAACAACCTACAGCGCTTATGCTTCTGATGTTTTAAATGTAACCGATCAACTTTTAATAATGGCAAGTTTACGTGTTGATCGTTATATTGGCGATGGAACAACAAATACACTTACCCGTGCCACTACAGGTAATTATAACCAGACGGCATTTTCTCCTAAGCTCGGTTTTGTCTACCAGATTTTGAAAGATAAAGTATCCGTTTTCAGCAATTACCTGAATGGTTTTAAAAACGTAGGAAACAGAATTCAGCCAAATGGAGAAGTATCTGTTTTTAAACCTCAGCAAGCGACACAGCTTGAAGGTGGTGTAAAGGTTGATTTATCAGATAAATTTAATGCAACCATCAGTTATTATGAGATTGATGTAACAAATAGTACTATGAATCAGGTAATTAATGGTGTCAACTTTTTTGTACAGGATGGAACTCAAAAAAGCAAAGGACTTGAGGTAGAAATTATTGGAAGGCCATTTTCCGGATTCAACTACGTAGCCAGCTATGGTTATAACGAGAATGAATTTACAAAATCAAATCCAAACATATTAGGAAAAAGAGCCCCCGGTACTCCTAAAAATGTTGTAAATCTTTGGGCAAGTTACACCATTATCAATGGAAAAGCGCAGGGATTAGGACTTGGAGTAGGCAATTCGTATGTTTCGGATGCATTCTTAGACAGTGCAAACAATTTTACACTTTCTTCTTATAATCTTCTTGATGCAACTCTTTTTTACAACCGTCCGAGGTATAGAATTGGTATCAAAGCCAATAATATTCTGGATGAAAAATATTGGGTAAGTGACGGTTTTTATGCACGCCCGCAAAAGCCAAGCAATTTTATGATCAATTTTACTTATAAATTTTAATTTATAAATGACCAATCAGAGCACTTTCAAAACCTATAGGACATTACTTGGTATAGTTATGGCTTTTGCTATTCTTGATCATACCCGTTTGTTTTTCCATTACTGGAACACCAACCCGGCAGATCTGGATCATACCACCTGGCCCTTATTTTTTACCCGATTTATATCTCATTATTTTGCCCCGGCAGTTTTTTTTATAACTGGCATGGAATTATTTCATATTATGGGTAAAAAAACAAAGACACAAAACGTATGGTATCTATTGAGTTTAGGAAGTGCTCTGATTCTCATTGAAATATTTATAAACAATTTCCTGTACACCTTTGATATCTATTATCGTACTATTGGCGTTTTCATTATTGGGTCATTGGGTTTATGCATATTCTGTATGGCAGGTTTTCAATACTTCAGCAGAACTTTCATTTTAGTAATTAGTTTGTCCATTATCGCAGGTCATCACTTACTGGATCCAATTCAATTTGAAGGACATTCAATGAAGGCTGTCTTATGGTATTTGCTGCATCAGCAAAAATATATCCCACTCGGGCAAAATATGTATATTATAAATTACACAATCTTGCCCTGGCTTGGGATAATATTATCAGGCTATTTCTTTGGATTTTATTACAGACCAGAGAGCTCTGCCGTAATTCGTAAAAAAATATTGTTATACTCCGGCTGGATTTCTATATGTCTGTTTTTTTTACTCCGCAGCATTAATGATTATGGAGAATCGAATCCCTGGAAAATCGAAGTTTCAACTGCCAAAACCATTTTATCATTCTTCAATCTAACAAAATATCCGGCATCACTGGATTACATCTTGATTACATTAGGTCCTGTTTTCCTATTTCTGGCATATGCAGAAAACCTTAAAAACAAAATCTCAGATTTCTTTTTTACTTTAGGAAATTACCCGTTGCTTACTTACCTCTTCAGTACATTTATAATTCATTTGGCTGCTATGCTTTCTTTATATTTTCAAAGTAAACCATTACAAATGATGATCATAACCTCTGCCTCATATAATAATGAAAGTCCATTGAGCCATTATGGGTACTCCCTGAGTACGGTATATATTTTATCGTCTGCTTTTATTTTGATTTGTTATTTTACAATTAAACGAATTAAACCAGCTAATTAAAAAGATAAATATCACCATTTCTATTTTTATCATTTTAATTATTAGGGCAATGGTAAATCATCCTTTACCTTTTTTTTGGATAAGTTTGGCATACAAAATTTAAAACAGAACTGTTAGCATTCAATTTTTTGTAACACAATTAAAAAAAATGAACTTATAATCAAACTACACAGTCAATTCAAACGTATATATAAAAAACGATAATCTTTATGTAAAATTCAATTCACTGGAAACGTTTTTGGAAAAACATTGATTCTTATGTTATTTATGATTATCGTTTTTTATTCTTTATTCAAAATAAATCCCAAAAAAGTACAAACTGTAACCGAAATGCAAAAAATAACAATAAATTTCTTATTTACTCATAATAACCAAAAATGATATTTATATTTACTTATAAATTGAAATTAATTAAATTTGGATTTTTTAAATAAAGCGTACAGTTATAATTTTGAAGGAATTACTAATGAAGTTTATCAGTTTCGATTCATTAGTATAGGAATACAGGAAATAACCAAAATTGTTTCTATTTCGCCTGTAAATAAAAACCTGAATTGGTACAGCGTAGGTTTTGGAAACTTAGAAAATTATGAAGATGGAATCACTGTTAATGATCTTGCCGAAATTAATAATAATGATTATGATGAAGTCTTAGCCACAGTATTTATGTGCATTCTTCATTTTTTCATATCCAATCCTGATCATACTATTTTATTTTTTGGAAATACGCTACACAAACATCGTTTGTACAAACAAAAGATTTCATCTAACATTATTATTCTAAAACAATATTTGGAGATTTCAGGAGGCAAAACAGAAGAGCAAATAAAGCTTATAGAAAAAAAACAAACGATTACCCGAAAAGGAAAAGAACACGAAAGGACTATTCGTGAAAAAGACCTGACATCACTCAGTAAGAGTGTTGAAATAAAAAGCATTGAAAAATACAACGCAGCTAAAACATCGGACTATCAATTTGTTTTGTTTAAGTTAAAAAAAGACCTATGATTATTGAAATAATAAAAAAACAGTATATTTGTAACATCATGGAAGTAAAACAATTAAGAGATCTAGTAGAAAAACAAATAGAAAAATCTACTAACTTTTGGGCAGGTCGTCCTAAAATGACTATCCAGGAGTTAGAAGCCGTAGAGAAATTTGCCAAAGAAAAAGGCAGGCTTTTCGAAAAAGTTTTTGATTCTCCTGAAAAAATAGAAAAAATAAACAAAATGCAAAATAGCGCATTATAATTGATATTTTAATTCAAAAAAAATTAACCATCTAAGAAATTAGGTGTTTTTTTTATGTCTTATTTTCTTCGATAGAATACTCATTTTTTTGTCTCTCATTGACCATCTTGGTAAATATTTAACTCTTCTCTACTCCTCTTTACTAACAATGGGTCTTATACAAGCGAAGATTCGATTACATTGATACCGGCATAATTTTGTAAAGCATATCGAAAATTATATAAAAAAAAGTCTGTATTTGTTTGTCAATTTGTAAAAAACGAATGACATCATGAAAACTTTTTTACGCAATAACGGCTTAGGTATCTGTTTTTTAGTATTATTTATTGGAACATTATTCGGACAGATCGTATTTGGTTTTAAAGAACATAATAAAGAGCTTATAGATGAAGGCAGTACTGCCATTCAGCTTTCGTCCTATCTTATCTCAGGTCATTTTATTCAATCGACTTTTGAAAATTGGGAAAGCGAATTTCTACAAATGTCCCTGTTTGTTGTATTTACTATTTTTTTAATGCAGAAAGGATCTTCCGAGTCAAAAGATCCGGATAAAGACGAAGAAGTCGACAGACAACCCTCACCCACCCGAAAAGACGCGACATGGCCTGTAAAAAAAGGCGGATGGATTCTTGAAGTTTACAAACATTCTCTGACTATTGTTTTGTTTTTGCTGTTTACAGCCTCATTTATAGCTCATTTTTATGGGAGCCTTAAAGACGAAAATGAACAACTGGCATTAAAAGGAATGCCTTTAGAATCCAGTGCTGATTATATTGGGGATTCCAGGTTTTGGTATGAATCTTTTCAGAACTGGCAAAGCGAATTTCTTTCTGTTTTTGCTATTGTTGTGCTTTCTATCTATTTACGCCAAATCGGATCTTCACAATCAAAACCAGTAGATGCTCCTCACATGGAAACTGGAGAATAACGATTGAGCAAACTTTTACAATAAACCTGCTATAATAAACAATACTTTTTAAGTAATGGTAATTGTACAACGTTTCAAATTAATCATATAAATACATCATTGCTTTATCATTTACATTTGAAATAACCGGAAATATCACTTTATAAATAACTCATTATAAGATATTAATAATAAAAACTTAAGAGATACCTGTAAACTTTCAAACATTTAATCAAAAGATTTATTATATGAAAAATTTTCAAGACGAGAAACAACGTGATTTGTCCATAAACAAATCAGACGGAACCAACAAGTTCCTGACCACAGATCAGGGTGTACGCATTAATGATGATAATAATTCACTGAAAGCAGGCGAGCGCGGACCTTCTTTACTGGAAGACTTCATTTTAAGAGAAAAAATAACCCATTTTGACCACGAAAGAATTCCGGAACGCGTAGTACATGCACGTGGTTCAGGAGCGCATGGTTTTTTTGAAGTGACAAATCCCATTCCAGAATTAACAAAAGCTGGATTCTTACAGGAAACAGGACAAAAAACTCCCGTTTTTGCAAGATTTTCTACAGTTGCCGGTTCACGCGGATCTACAGATCTTGCCAGAGATGTTAGGGGATTTGCGGTTAAATTTTATACCCAGGAAGGAGTTTATGATCTGGTTGGTAACAATATTCCTGTTTTTTTTATTCAGGATGCTTCAAAATTCCCGGATTTGGTTCATGCAGTAAAACCTGAACCACATAACGAAATGCCACAAGCAGCCTCTGCACATGATACTTTTTGGGATTTTATTTCGCTTATGCCGGAATCTATGCACATGATTATGTGGACAATGTCTGATCGTGCGATTCCGAGAAGTTATCGTATGATGGAAGGATTTGGTGTTCACACATTCAGATTGATTAACGAAGCTAATGAATCTACTTTTGTAAAATTTCACTGGAAACCAAAATTAGGAACTCACGCCGTAGTCTGGGATGAGGCACAAAAAATTTCAGGTAAGAATCCGGATTTTCACAGAGAAGATTTATGGCAAGCTATAGAAATGGGTAATTTTCCTGAATGGGAATTAGGTGTACAAATAATACCTTCAGAGGATGAAGACAAATATGAATTTGATTTACTTGATCCAACAAAAATTGTTCCGGAAGAATTAGTTCCGGTTACTATAATTGGAAAAATGACATTGAACAAAAATCCGGATAATTTCTTTGCAGAAACAGAGCAGATTGCTTTTCACCCTGGGCATGTTGTTCCGGGTATTGATTTCTCTAACGACCCATTACTACAAGGAAGATTGTTCTCTTATACAGATACGCAGCTTACCCGATTAGGCGGGCCAAACTTTCATGAAATTCCAATTAACAGAAGTATTGCACCTGTTCACAATAATCAACGTGATGGATTTATGCGACAGGAAGTTAACAAAGGCCGGGTAAGTTATCATCCAAATTCACTTGGTGGCGGATGTCCTTATCAGGCACAAATTGCCGAAGGCGGTTTCTCCAGTTTTAATGAACGTATTGAAGCTCATAAAATAAGAGAAAGAAGTGAAAGCTTTGCTGATCACTTCGGTCAGGCAAAATTATTCTTTAACAGCCAGACCGATGTAGAAAAAAGCCATATTGTAAAGGCATTACGTTTTGAACTTGGCAAGGTAGAAACTACTGCAATCAGAGTTCGAATGTTGGGACTTCTTTCGCAGGTAGATGCTCAATTGGCAGAAAAAGTAGCATTAGGACTTGGGGCTTCTGTACCATCAACATTAGAATTCCCTGTTAATAAAGGAGTTTCACCAGAAAATGAAGGTGGAAATCAGGAGCCTAAAACGGTTGAATCATCTGTAAGTTCGTCTGATGCATTGAGTATGGTTAAAAATCCGACCAATTCACCTACAATCGAGTCACGAAAAATTGCTATCCTTTGTTCTGATGGAGTTTCTGAAGCATCAGTTTTAAATATGAAAAGTGCTCTTAAAAAACAAGGAGCCAAAGGATGTGTAATTGCACCACATTTAGGATCTGTTCTTACTGATTCTGACGGAGCTCTTGCCGCTGAATATAGTTTTCTCACAGCATCATCAGTTTTATTTGATGCGGTTTATGTTCCGCACGGAATAGGGCTGAATGCATTAGCAGAAAATGATGACGCTCTTGAATATCTTAATGATGCTTATAAACATTGCAAGATTATAGGTGCTGATGGAGAAGCATCTGAATTGCTTAGCGCAACAGCTTTTGCTTCGAAATTAACAAAAACCGATGCTGGAATTATTGTAACCACCGATGTTGGATCTGAAGCATTTGCCCAGGAATTTATCGCTGCAATGGGTATGCATCGTTTCTGGGATCGTGAACCCAACTTATATATTTAATTTAAAAAAAAATAAACATGAAAAATTCAGAAAAAGAAGGCCATACAAATGCTCCTCAAGCAAAAGCAAATCAAACAAAAGCTATAAAAGATAATGCAAAAATAAATATTGTTGAGCCAGCTTCAGATGCAGCAACGGAATTAAAAGAACTTTTTGTTGACAGTTTAAAAGATATATACTGGGCTGAAAACGCACTGGTTGGTGCGCTTCCTAAAATGGCTGCTAATGCCAGTTCTCCAGGTCTTGCAAGTGCCATTTTAGAACATCTTGACATAACGCAGCTTCAGGTGATAAGACTAGAACAAATTTTTGATCTCCTTGGAGAAAAAGCCGAAGGAAAAAAATGCGAGGCTATGGCCGGATTACTAAAAGAAGGTGACAGCATTCTTGAAGAAACGACGCCAGGACCTGTTAGAGATGCGGGTATTATTGCTGCTTCTCAAAAAATTGAGCATTATGAAATTGCAACATATGGAACCTTAGCTGCTTTTGCAAAAACTCTTGGAGAAAATGATGCTGCAAAACTATTAACACAAACATTGGCAGAAGAAAAAGAAGCAGACTGCATACTGAACGACGTTGCTTTAAATGTAGTAAATATCGTAACAGCCGAATAGTAATCATCTTTTTAAATATTTTCATTTTTCCCAGAAAAACATCTGTACCACGACAGATGTTTTTTGTATTATTATACTATTCAAATTTCTATTTTCTATGTATAAAAAGGCTTTACATCCACTGGTCGATCATTACAGCAGAATATTAATTCTGGGAACAATGCCCGGAGACCAATCTATTGCCAAACAACAATATTATGGAAATAAAGGAAATCATTTCTGGAGAATCATATTTACTGTTTTTAACGAAAATTACAGCGAATCATACGATGATCGCAAAACATTTTTGAAAAAGCATAAAATTGCATTATGGAATGTTCTGGCATCATGCATCAGAGAAGGGAGCAGTGATTCGAAAATTAGTAATGAAACAATAAATGATTTTACAAATTTTCATATTCAATACCCAAATATTAAAAATGTATTTTTTGAAAGCAAATCAGCAGCTAAGTTTTACCATAAATATCTTAAACCTCAAACAGATATATCTTATCACATTTTACCATCAACCAGTGGTTTAAATACAGGGTTGTCGTTTAGTCAAAAAGTCGAAATGTGGACTGTTTTAGCAGCAACAGCAGATGCTTTAGATTCTGTATAATTAGCACATAAATGCTGTTTTCACTAAAATGAAATTTATCATAAAGGCGAAATTCTAAGACTTTTGTTCGATAAAATCTCACCTTCGCTACTATTATTACCATTGATCTAATACAACCTTCACAAATCAACAGTATTATCATGCATTTTTAAATCTCAAAAATTCATAACTGTAAATTATGTAACTCTTATTATTTTATTTGCAAGAAATTATTGTTATGAAAATATATTTTTGTAATTATTAAATTACTTTTATTAAAGTTAAAATCATTATCTTACACTTTTAACCTACAAAAAAAATTAAATTATCGGCTATGATAGAAAATTTAAAAAATGCACAAAAGAATATACTTAAGAGAATAAATTTATCAAATCAGAATACTGCCCAATATTATGATATGATTGTATTTTGTCATTTAAGATGGCATTTTGTTTATCAGCGTCCTCAACACATCATTAGCCGTATTTCTAAAACAATGAAAACTTTATTCATTGAAGAACCCCTATACAACAATGAAAGTAAAGAGTCCGGAAATCTTATTATTCTCAATGATATGTTGCATGTTTTACAGCCAAATGTAAAAGATATCGAATCGATTGCTGCAATCATTCCTGAATATGTAAAAAACAAAGATATTCCTGTTGGATGGTTTTATTCAGCTATTTTTTGTCCATTATCAGAATGTATTGATTTTGAAACTATCGTTTATGATTGCATGGAGGAACTTTCTTTTCTGAAAGGTGCCACAAAAAATGTGATAAATCAGGAAAAATATCTGATATCTAATGCTGACATTATTTTTACCGGTGGAAAATCATTATGTGAATTAAAAAAACAATGGCATACAAATGTACATTGTTTTCCCAGTTCAGTCGATGAACTCCATTTTGCAAAGGCCTTAAACGGAATCAAAATTGCTGATTATGTTGCCAATTTACAATCACCTATTGTAGGATATTATGGAGTAATCGATGAACGTATCGATTTTGCATTGCTTCATGAAACGGCTCTTAAACTACCCAATGTTTCTTTTGTAATGATTGGACCTTTGTCGAAAATAGAGAAAAATGATCTCCCACAAGAAGACAACATTCATTATTTAGGAATGAAGTCTTACAACGAATTACCTCATTATCTAAAAGCATTTGATATTGCTATGATACCTTTTGCAGTAAACGATACAACAAAATACATTAGCCCTACCAAAACCCTGGAATATATGTCGGCCGGTAAACCCATTATTTCTACAAAAATTACAGATATAGTACACAACTATGGTATTTGCCTGAACATGGTGGAATCTGCAGATGAATTTTGTGAAGCCATTAAGTTTGCACTTGATAAAACAGATCGTTTTTCAATGGAACTGGAATACCACAAAATCCTCAAAAAAACATCATGGGATATTACTGCTGTTAAAATGAAATCAATTCTTAAAAATTTTATAAATGGGACTGACAAAAACAATTACTGGAATCACATTTAGCGCATTCGACTTATTACATGCAGGCCATGTAAGAATGCTTGAAGAAGCAAAACAACATTGTGATTATCTAATTGTAGGATTGCAAACAGACCCGACTTTGGACAGACCCGAAAAAAACAAACCAACACAATCTGTAGTCGAACGTTATATACAACTTACAGGTTGTAAATTTGTAGATGAAATTATTCCGTATGCCGCAGATCAGGATCTTCAGAGCATTCTTCAGGCCTTTCCTACTGATGTAAAGATTCTGGGAGACGAATACAAAGATAAAAATTTTACAGGGCGCGACTATTTCGAACAGAAGGGAATTAAACTCGTTTTCAACACACGCAATCATCGCTTTTCCAGCAGTGAACTTAGAAAATAAGTATACGAATGTGAATGTTTAAAATTAGTGTAAGATGATACATACAGATACAGAAATACGTTTTATCAGCAAAGAAAAAGGATATGGCGTAGTAGCAACAAAACTAATTCCAAAAGGTACTATTACCTGGGTTCAGGATGATTTAGATCAGATATTTTCCCGTGATGAGGCCGCTAATCTGAATGCTTTTATAAAAAAACACCTCGATACTTACTCTTTTATCAATAAATATGGAGAAATGGTATTATGCTGGGATAACGGAAAATTTGTGAACCATAGTTTTAAACCAAGCTGTTTTAGTACAGCCTATGATTTTGAGATTGCTATCAGGAATATTTTTCCAGGTGACGAACTTACAGATGATTATGGTTATCTTAATGTAGAAAAACCTTTTGATGTAATTGACGAAGGTACTGACAGAAAAAAAGTTTTCCCGAATGATATTGTTACCTTTCATAAAGAATGGGATGATCTTATTAAGGAAAATGCTCCAAAAGTTTTGGAAGTTGAACAGTTATTACTTGATTTAATTCCTAAAGAAACCTGGAATGAATTCGCAAATGCGGTTCATAGCCCACACCAAATGAAATCGATACTCGAATGTCATTATCCACATGATATTCAAATAAACTGCACAACGTAATTTTTTATGATTTATAAAAATCAACTCTTCAAGGATTAATAATTAAGAACTAAAAATTATTTTTATGCCTTCAGAAATAGTTACTAAATGCGGTAAAGCAATTGCCGAAAAAGGATGGAATATCGCTTTTGCCGAGAGTGCCTCCGCCGGCAGAATGAGTGCAGAATTTTCGATGACAGAAGATTCCGGAAAAATTTTGCGGGGAGGAATTGTTTGCTATGAAGTATTTGTGAAAGAACAGTTATTAAACGTTCCGCACAGTGTTATTGAAAAGCATACACCTGAATCTCCAGAAGTCACGCAAATACTTGCACAGCAGGCATCCAAAATATTCAATTCTAAAATAACAGTCGCCATTACAGGCCTTACAACTCCGGGAGGAAGTGAAACTATAGAAAAACCAGTAGGAACTATTTTTATTTACATTATCACTCCAGATAAAAAAATCAACCATCGGGAAGTTTTTAACGGATCACCGGAAGAAATCGTATTACTGGCAATTGATAAAACAGCCGAACTTATTACTGAAAGTTTATAGCAACTTTTAAACAAAAAAAAGCTGGAAACTAAATTTAGTTTCCAGCTTTTTTTGTGACTGTTGAATGATCTTATTGTTCATCTTCCTCAGAAGCTTCAAAATTGATATTATTGTAAGCCGCTTCGGTTAAAAGTGTATCAGCTTCTTTTTCTTCTTCTAAGGTTTGCTGTAATAATGCCAATGCTTCTTGCTCGCCCAAAGTTTGCGCAAATGCTGCCAATGTCCCGTAGGTCGCTATTTCATAATGCTCGATTTTTTGAGAGGCTGCCACAATTCCGGCGTCTCTTACAGATTCTTCCTGAGTTTCTTCCATAATGCTTTCGCCTTCTTTTATCAGCCCTTCCATAGCATCACATTTTTTAGCAGTAGCTTTTTCACCTACGCTTTCAAAAACCTGTTCTAATCGTGCCACTTGTCCTTTTGTTACTTCAAGATGGTCATTTATTGCCGTAATTAGATTTTCTGAGGTAGAATTTTTAGCCATTTTAGGTAAAGCTTTCACTAACGCTTTTTCTGCCCAGTAAATATCTTTTAGCGATTCAACAAATAATTCTCTAAGACCCTCAGCAGCAGATGATTTTGCTTTTACAGCTGTTCCTTTTGATTTTGATTGTGTTGTTGTGGTACCCTTCTTTTTGGTAGCAGCAGTCGCGGTGTTTTTTGTCGTTTTCATACTATTTTTAATTAATTAGATTTCTCAAAAATAAGATACATAAGCAACAGTATTTTATAAAATTTTTATTTCCATTTATATGATTATCAGGTTTTAATACTAATTACATAAAACTTTATATAACGCTCTCAATACAATATTGACATTGTATAAAGCACAATGTAAATTGTATAAATATTTTTAAACACCTCATCATAAATTTGAAATAAACTGATTGTGGTTCTTTAAAAAAAAACAAATTATGATACAAATACTTGATGCACCAAATAATGTAGTCGCTTTTAGAGCAATTGGAGAAATAACCAAACATGATTACAAAAAAGTTATGGTGCCAGCAGTAGAACAATTAGTAAAACAAATCAACGAAATCAATTTTTTATTTCTGATTGATACTGAAATTAAAGATTTTACAACAGGCGCCTGGATGGAAGATGCGATGCTTGGACTTAAAAATTTAGGAAAATGGAACAGGGCAGCGATTGTTACCGATTCTGAAAATGCTATTTCATTTACAAACGGGTTCAGTTATATAGTGCCGGGAGAATTTAGGGGTTATAAAAAAGAGTCGTTTGATGAAGCCATGAATTGGGTTAGCAATACGGCAAAAGATAATGATTGATAAAATGGATAAAAATAAAAATATGATCAATGAACACATGGCAAACGAAAGGACTTTTTTGTCATGGATTCGCACCGGGATCGGAATTATGGTATTTGGTTTCGTAATCGTAAAATTTTCTTCGTTTGTGAATCAGCTGCCGGCTAGTTTTTTTCAGGATTCCACTATTCCAAAAAACGGTTTCACTATCTTTATCGGAATTGCTCTGGTTTTTACCGGAGCCCTTACCATACTCTTATCTTACTTCAAGTACAAGCAAACCCATAAACTGCTGCAAAAAGGAGAATATTTATATTCGACATTATTACTTACTATTCTAACGGTGGTTATTTTTCTTATGAGTATCATCATCATTGCCTATTTGATAATAGCGGCATATCCTCTTACGTTTCAATTAACGGATTAAGAACCATATAATTAATTAATAATCTGAAAATTATATAATTAGAACTGAATTTTGTGTAAGTTTTTGGATGTCGGCATCTGTACATTTACCATGATACAAATTATAACAAATTGAATTATGACAACATCAAATAAAAAGAACAGCAGTACGGATAGTGCTAAGTCAACAGATAAAAAACCTGATACTAAAAAATCCGACAGTACAGATAAAAAAGGAACTGCTTCTAAAAGTACTTCAAAATCTGCTAAAGACGATAAGGCTTCAACTAAGAAAAAATAATTTTAAATCAAAGTATTATGAACATAGAAGAACGAGAAAATTACGGTCAGGATGGCCAGTGTTTTCAAAATGACAGCCAATACAGAGATAACGATTCAGTTTCTAATGTATTAGACGATTCAGTCAATGACGACGAAGAAGGAATTTATAATCAGGAGGAAAATCCTGATGAGGATTATAGAGATTCTGATGATATAGATCCGGATGATTACGAAGAAGAAGACCCTCCGGAAGAAGAGGATTTAGATGAGGATGACGAATTAGAAGACGATGATGACGATTTTAATGAAACAAATATAGATGATGACATTAATGAAACTGATTCTGCCAATAGCCCTCGGGAATTTTAAAATTTAAAAAATAAAATATCGTTTAAATCATTTTCAAGCGATATTTTATTTTTAATACTTACTATAAATGACCTTTCAGGGAGGCAAAATTGTGTAATTAATTACGGAAATAGTATAAAGTAAAATTTTCACAAAGTACTCATTTTTAATACATTAAATAGACACTATCGTTAAAAAATAAAATTCATAAAAAACAGAATTATGGAAGCAAACACATTTACACCCACACAGATACAGAAAAAATCAAAACTTAAAACCAATGTGTCCACACTCGAAAGAATTGCAATGATTACAAGCGGAACTTACCTTTTGTATAAAGGCTTATCTGAAGAAAAGAAAAATATTGTAAAAATCGGTTCAGGAGGCACAATGCTTTTAAGGGGTTTATCAGGATACTGTCCTATATATGATGCTGTTGATCATCTAAAAAATGATAAAGCATCAAATGTAAATATTCGAATTAACAGTTTGATCAATAAACCAATAAGTGAAGTTTATTCTTTTTGGCGAGATTTTGAAAATTTACCAAAATTTATGAGTCATCTGGAATCCGTACGTCCGTTAAGTTACACTACTTCTAAATGGACGGCTAAAGGTCCTGGGGGAATTGGAAAATTAAGCTGGATTGCTGAAATTATAAAAGATGAAAAAGACCGTCTTATCAGCTGGAATTCTCTACCGGAATCTTCTGTCAAAAATGCTGGTAAAGTTGTTTTCAGACCAACTGGAGAAGGTACTGAGATAATTGTTACTATTTCTTATCATGCACCACTGGGAATTGCAGGAGAAGGTGCGGCAAAACTTCTTAACCCTTATTTTGAAAAAATCGTAAAAGATGACCTTATGAATTTTAAAACTTATTTAGAGTCTAATTGATTCTAATATTGTGTGCTTACTGAGTTTAAATAGAAAAGCCTGTAATGATTTGGAACATTACAGGCTTTTCTTGTAAACAGAAAAAATGAATTATTTACCTGTACTGGTAGAATCCGTTCTTACTGATGTATTACCTTTTTGTGTTGTACCCGCTGATCCTGAACCTGTTGATCCTTCGCCGGTAGCTCCTGTTGTGCCGGCTCCATTTGCACCTGTTCCTTCCCCGCCTTCTAAATCTGAATTAATAGAATCTGACGGTGCCGGCCCTACGCTATCAACAGTAATTTGTATCGAATCAGTTTCATTTGAATATTCACCACTATTAGCATCACTTTTTTTACACGATAGCAATAAAACCGCAGTAATGAACAGAAATGCGATTTTTGATTTGAATACCTTTTTCATAACATTTTTTTAAAGTTTCTATAATTTCAAATATAAAATCGGCATCAGCCAAATTTTTATATAATTTTAATTATATTTTACATAATTAAAAAATAAAGCATTAATAATCAGAAGCTTATTTTGAAATAAATTTTAAATCAAATCTCACAAACATGGGTATTATATAACAAAACAGAAAAATTATATAAATTCATTTTTTAACTTCCTTATATTTTTATTAGAATTATTTTACCTTATAATTTTAATGAATATGAAAAAACTGAATTTTTTGATTATTGTAACCGCTATCTTTTTAACCCTTATAAATACCAATTGTTCTTCTCATTGTGATGATGAAGATTATACCAGAGATCAAAAAGAGGCTGTACTGCAGCAAAAGGATTCACTAAAAGTGCTAATAGATTAATTGCACTCCATTTTCAAAATTACTAAAGTCTTTTTAAACCCAAACAACTACATATCTATGAAAGAATTCTACCCTTTTATTACACATATATAATTGCTTGTCTGCATTTAAGCAGTCCATAAAACTGCATAAATAGTCTAGTTGAAATCTACATTTTTTCTCCTTAGAACATAATTTTAAATAATTATGAAAAATAACTTTCAATCAAAGCAATTATGAGATATAAAAACATTTTACAGATTGATGACGATTATGATGATTGCGATTTCTTTTTAGAAGCACTCGAAGAAGTATCTGCTGCTGCCTATACGGCAATACATAATCCTGTTCAGGCATTACAAAAACTGGTTTGTAAAGAAATACATCCGGATCTGATTTTTCTAGATATTAATATGCCCGGAATGAACGGAATGGAACTATTAATAGAAATGAATAAAAAAGAGCTCATAAAAAATATTCCTGTAATCATATTTTCTACCTCGATACCATCAGACATAGAAAATAAACTGCAGGGATTGGGCGCAGTGGGTTATTATATTAAACCAAACGATTTTGGAACTATGAAAACAATTTTGAGAAACATCGTTTAATATTTTTTTGACCAAAAATCAGCTAATGTTAAGACTGTTTTAATTCAAAATTTAAACTTTTAAAGTGATAAATTTTTCACCTAAAAAGTACGTGATTTCAATTTTACATTTTTTAAATGTGTGCCTTACATAATTCCCATGTGAGCGTAAAAAGCTTATTTTTAGAGTAAAACACTGACTATCTTTGAGAAAACACCTACCTCATGGAAGTCCCCGAAACCTTTAAAACCGAAAATAAAACCACAACTTTTCCAATTGTTGGTATAGGAGCATCTGCCGGTGGACTGGATGCTTTTAAAAAATTAATCTCAGCAATATCTGCAGATTCAGGCATGGCTTATGTGCTTGTACAACACTTGTCACCCGATCATCCGAGCAGCCTTACACAAATCCTGTCACAATATTCACAAATTCCTGTACAAGAAATTATCCGCAATATAAATCTTGCTCCTAATAATATCTACGTTATTCCCGAAAACAATCTTCTCATAGCAGAAGCAGGTACTTTAAAACTTAAACAGAGAACACGGGACGAAAGACGAAATAATACCATTGACATCTTTTTTGAATCTCTTGCAGATGTTCATAGAACTTTTGCCATTGGTGTTATACTTTCCGGAACCGGTTTTGATGGTACATTAGGATTCAAAAAAATAAAGGAACTGGGAGGCGCAACTATAGCTCAGGACCCCGAAACGGCCGCATTTAAAGGAATGCCTCAAAGCGCAATTGAAACTGATGCAGCCGATTATATTCTGGCTCCCGAAAAAATTCCGTCCCAGTTACTGGAAATTCATAAAAGCTATATTACCAACTATGGCTATACAGAAGAAGAGCATATTCCAAAAAACGATGAGGAAATTTTCTTTCAGATTATTAATCTTATTCTTTTAAGAACCGGTAACGATTTCAGGCATTATAAATATCCTACTATAAGACGTCGTATTGCAAGAAGAATGGTCACTACAGAAAGAAACACTATTGAAGATTATTATAACTTTTTGCGAAATAACAAAAATGAGCAGGATTTATTATTTAATGATTTTTTAATTCCGGTAACATATTTCTTTAGAGACCAGGAAGCTTTTGAAAGTTTGCCCAACATTGTTTACCCATCCCTAATCAGGAATATAACCAATAACAACCTAAGAATCTGGGTTGCCGGATGCTCTACGGGTGAAGAAGCATATTCTATAGCGATCAGCCTTCATGAATATCTGCTGCAAACAAATAATACAGACATAAAAGTTCAGATTTTCGCATCGGATATATCTGAAAAAAGCATCACTAAAGCAAGATCCGGAACCTATTCTTATCAGGAAGTACAGCAAATATCAGCAGAGAGACTTGATAATTATTTTACGAGAAGCGAGGGTAACTACCATATCAATAAAGTAATTCGGGACATGTGCATTTTTGCCGTGCATAATTTTGTAAAGGATTCTGCTTTTGCCAGAATAGATTTGGTTACCTGCCGTAATGTACTTATCTATTTTGATTCTTATCTGCAAAATAAAGTTCTGGAAACTTTTCATTATTCCCTAAAAGATAATGGATTGCTGTTTCTTGGAAAATCAGAATCAGTTACTAATTCTCAAGATTTATTTGAAAACATCGAAAAATTCGGAAAAATCTACACCCGCAAGTTTATAGCAGGCAGGTATGTGGCAAAACTCTATAAACCAACACCAAATAATGTATCGCAAAACAATGTAACAGCTCAAATAAAAAGTGCATCTGAAAACGATTTCAAAAAAATTGCATCTGAGATTTTATTTACAAAGTACACACCCATTAGTGTTATAATTGATCTGAATCAGGAAATTTTATATTTTCATGGCGATACAAGCCCATTTTTGCTTCCCTCTCCCGGACAGCCTAATTTTAATATCTTAAAAATGGCTCGTGAAGGTCTTTTTTTTGAATTAAATAATGCAATCGCAAAAGTAAGAGAAGAGAAATTAAATATAAAAAAAGAAAATATTCAGATTAAAAACCAACCTTATCTCGTTTCTTTTGAAATGTTTTTACTCCCAAATGACGATGAGCGTATTATGATTATTTTTCATAAGATAATTGTACCCGAAACAAATCCTCAAAAAAAAATACAGAAAAAAAATTCAGACCAAAAGCGTATTGAGGAACTTGAAAATGAATTATCACAATTATACAGAGATATAAAAAATGTAACTGAAGAACAGAAAATCCTCTTAGAGGAATTACAGACTACTAATGAAGAATTATTGAGCAGTGGAGAAGAATTGCAGGCACTGAATGAAGAACTGGAAACCTCGACTGAGGAACTTCAGTCAAATAATGAAGAATTGGTGTGTGTCAATGATGAGCTTATCGATCGTCAGAAACAGCTTATTTCCCTGAGAAATTATTCTGAATCAATTGTTAAAACCATTCACGAGCCATTACTAATTGTAAACAAGGACTTTATCATCAAAAGTGCCAATCCTGCATTTTATAAATACTTTAATACAAGCGAAAAAGCTACAGAAGCTTATAGTCTTTTTGAAATTGGAAATTGTCAATGGGACATTCCTGAATTTAGGAAACAATTACTGAAAATAGACACGGAATTTTCGATAGAAAATTTACAATTAGATACTATCTGTCCTGATATTGGTAAAAAAACAATGATTGTAAATGCACGTCTTATAATCGATTCAACACCAGAAGGGATGATTCTTGTGGCACTCGAAGATATTACAGATTTAGTAGCAACAAATGAATTATTGTCGAATAAAAATATTGAATTACAAACACAAAATGAACAGCTGGAGGCTTTTACTTCTGCAGCCAGTCATGATTTACAGGAACCACTCCGAAAAATTCATATGTTTTGCAAAAGGATTTTTGAAAACGAATCAGGCTTAAGCGAATCAGGAAAACATAATCTCGAACGTGTTCTTTTTTCTGTAACCAATATGAGTATTTTAATTACCGATCTCATTGAGTACTCAAGAATAAGCTTTATAAAAAAAGAGTATAAAAAAACAGATCTGAATGTCGTTTTGAAAAAAACATTGGCAGATATTAAGGACAATATTTTAGAAAAAAAAGCCGTAATCACTATTTTTCCCTCTCCTCAATTAAATATCATACCGTATCAGATTCAGCAGCTTTTTAAAAATTTGATACTGAACGCTATCAAATATTCCAAAGAAGACATAATACCCGAAATCAAAATTGAAACGCTAAACCCTTCACCTGATGAAATACTTGAACTTGGTGGAAAAACAGATATTAATTACGTAAAGATTTGTATCAGC
Organism: Flavobacterium salmonis; assembly: GCF_903819435.1. Taxonomy (GTDB): domain Bacteria; phylum Bacteroidota; class Bacteroidia; order Flavobacteriales; family Flavobacteriaceae; genus Flavobacterium; species Flavobacterium chungangense. The sequence goes on from NZ_CAIJDP010000082.1 coordinate 247,498, forward strand.
GATAATGGTATTGGCTTTAGTCAGGAATATGCGTCTAAAATTTTTAATCCTTTCTTTAGATTGCATAATAGCGATAAATATCACGGAAGCGGTCTGGGGTTAACGCTGGTTAAAAAAATTGTTGACAACCATGAAGGATTTATAAAAGTATCCAGCAAAATAAATCAGGGAACAACTTTCTACATTTATTTACCATTATAAAAAACACGATAAAAATGATATCTTTTTCTCTTATTTATCGATTTTATCGATAAAGCCAATTTTTACCTGTTTTTTTTTATACGAAACAATTGATTTAGATTTGATCCAATACTCAATTATTGTCTTTATGATTTGTTTGAACTCAGCATAATCATAAGGTTTCACAAAATAACTTTGCGTAGGTATCGAGTACGGATCTATTACGTATGTCTGATTAAAAGATGTTGTGAAAAACAGATAAGGGCAATGAAACAACTCACCTACATTATCAAGTTTTGCTTCTACCACATTATCATTCATAATATTCAATAAAACAATATCAGAAAAAATAAGAAACGGCTTTAATTTATTTCGCAGTATATAATGATAAGCAATTTCCGGATCATTAAAATAGATTACCTGATTTGGATAATTCAAATCAGAAAAAAACTCTATAAATAACTTCCGGTCTTCCTGTTTGTTTTCTACAATTATTATGGGGCCTTTTTTATTCATAAGCCATAATTTAAATCTTAAAATTACATGAGGGTTGATAATTAGTTATGTTTATATCTCTAAACAATAAATTTACAACACAAATATTTTAAATTTCAGACAAAAAAACTTACAAAATACACATCGTGAATTATATAATTTTCATTCCGGTATTTCATTTAGATGTTTGAAAAATCTAAATCCCTTTTAAAATCCTTTTTGTGATTTGAAGGAAAGCTATACAAAACTGATAATTATATAACTACTGCTGTAAATTCTATAAATAAAATTTGAACCTTACAATTAAATTTGAGTTTTTCTCCTCTCGAATCACAGTATATTTTAAATTATAATCACTTTTAAATTATTTTATATGACAACACAGAACAAAGAAAACTATGGTCGGGATGTTCGTAGTTTTCATCATCCAGAAGATGATATGAAGGCTCCTTCAGATATAAATAATTATCCGGATTCGGAAAACAAAAGCTATGTGGGTCAATACGAGAAGGACAATAATGAAGAAGAGATTGTTAATCCGGATGATGACATAATTAATAATGAAGATGACGATGAATTAAACAATCATTTTAGCAGCCTGCAAAAAAATGATGACCAGAAAAATAATGCCGATGCTAATTTTTATGCAGATGAATGGGACAGCCAGGTAGATGTAAAGGACATTGGCGATGATACTAAAGAAGATTCTGACGAAAATGACAGTTATGTAAAATAAGATTGCCGCAGATAATCAAAAAAAGGATCTGCTAGATCTGGAATACGACATTGATCAGGATCTTGAAGAAACGGACCCTGTAAACAATCCGATAAGTTTTAAATATTAAATTATAAATAATAGGCTGTCTCAAAAAGGCAGCCTATTATTTTTTTTATTAGATTAAAGCAATTACTTTAGTATGGTATGTATATATTAAATGTGGCTCCTTTCATAGGTTCGCCTGTAGCATTTATAAAGCCATCATGGTTTTCAATTATTTTCTTGACAATTGCAAGCCCTATTCCGGTTCCCTCATACAAATCCCGGCCATGCAATTTCTGAAAAACTCCAAATATTTTTTCACTATGTTCCGGTTCAAATCCTATTCCATTATCTTCAAAACTAATATGGCAATATTTTACATTGGGTAATAACTGGATGTCTTTTAAAACTGAACTATCAACAAAACGGCTTTTAATAGTAATTTCCAATGTAACTTCTGATTGTGAAAACTTAATTGCATTATGAATCAGATTTTCCATTAATTGAACAAATTGAAAAGGAATTATCTTGACATTATCATGAAAATCAGTAATTATAACAGCTTTTTTTTCTACTAAATTTTCATATAAAGCTGCTTTTACATCAGCAATAATGGCATTCAAATCTACTGTCTCAAACCTTCTGTCATCAAGAGTCGCGCGTGAAAAAGTTAGAAGACTGTTTATCAGTTCACGCATTCTGTTTGTGGCATAAAGAATCCTGTTGAATTTTGCTTTACCATCTTCTGATAAATTTGGATATTCGTTGGATAGGATAAGATTAGCAAAAGTTTGAATTTTTCGGAGTGGTTCCTGAAGATCATGACTTGATATGTACGTAAAGGCATCAAGTTCCATGTTCTTCTTTTTGAGTTCTTCAGCGTGTTTTGCTATAGCTTCGTATTGTGAAGCAAGCTGGGCATTGGTCTTTAAAATAATCTCATTCAGAGCATGAGTTTCTTCTTCTTTCTTTTTTAATTCCTGATTTTTTCTGAACAATTCGGTAAAAACCATGACTTTCGCCTGTAAAATTTCAGGCGAAAGCGGTTTAATCATATAATCTACAGCACCGGACTGATAGCCTTTGAATATATACTCGTTTGTATTCATATTGGCAGTCAGAAAAATAATAGGAACATGTTTGAGTTTATCACTTTGTCGAATTAATTCGGCTGTTTCAAAACCATCCATCAACGGCATTTGCACATCCATAAGTATAATGGCAAAATCCTGGCTTTTCAACAGAATCCGCAAAGCATCTTTTCCTGAAGTTGCTTCAACAAACTGATAACCACGATCAGCCAGAATGACTTGTAAAGAAAGCAGGTTTTCTTTCTTGTCATCGACTATTAGGATTTTTATTCCATTGTCTCCCATTCTATTTTGCATTGAATATAAAATTATTATTTAAGCCACACACGCATTAACGAACACAGTTGTTCTACATTTACTGGTTTGGTTATATAATCTGATGCACCGGATTCTATGCAACGCTGTCTGTCTCCCTTCATGGCTTTTGCCGTTACTGCAATAATAGTAAGATCTTTGTGTTTCGAGTCTTTACGAATACGTTTCATCGTTTCGTACCCATCCATTTCGGGCATCATAATATCCATCAGAACAATATCAATGGCTTTATCCTGATTAAGAATATCAATTGCTTCCTGACCGCTTTCTGCACTGATAACATTCAATCCATAACGTTCTAAGGCTGTAGTCAGGGCAAATAAATTACGCACATCATCATCTACAAGCAATACTTTTTTGCCAGAGAGCACATCTTCTTTCAAATAAAACGATTCTATGGTCTCTCTCATAGCATGTGGCAATTCTTTATGAACACGGTGCATAAACAAAGCTGTCTGATCTACTAATTCATCCAGTGATGAAGCATTTTTTGTAATGATGCTATGAGCAAATCTGTTTAGTTTTATCTTTTGTTTCTTAGTAACATCACCCGCAGAATGAATAATAATCGCAGTTTCCTGTCCTGTTATATTATTCTCTAAGTCGGTAATAATATCAAGTCCGTCTGCGTCTGGCAGTTTTAAATCTAATATAATACAGTCAAATGAATGATCTTTAATAAGTGCAACAGCTTCTGTGGCCGTTTTAGCGTAAAATACTGTAATATCATCACCATCAACAGCTTTTAATATTCTGTCTAATTCCTTCTGATTATCATCAACTACTAATAAGTTTTTTACTTTTTTATTTTTAAAATCATGGATATCGTTAAAAAGATAATTTAGCGAATCATTCTTTACTGGCTTAAGGAAAAAGTTTCTGGCACCACGTTTAAGACCTTTATTTCTCTCGTCCTCACCAGAGATGATATAAACAGGAATGTGACGCAGGTTAAAATCTGTTTTTAACCTGTCCAAAATTTTCCACCCGCTCGTATCCGGCATATTAAGATCCATTGTAATGGCATGAGGGCGAAACTGATTAATAAAATCTATAACATCACTCCCTTTAGTCGTAACAATAGCTTTAATACCATGAATGTGTGCCTGTTCGAGCATAATTTTGGCAAAGATCAGATTATCCTCAGCAATCAGCAGCACTTTATCATCAGGTTTAATATCAGTTCTGTCATCACCTACTTCATCTACGAAAAACAAATCAATATCAGAACGGTTAAATTTTTCTGAAGGTAGTGATTTAATACGCCCTCTTGAATCATTTTCTTCATTTACATCGATATTTTCTACCTCAGCAACGTGAACATATTTCAGCGGTAGAAATAATGTAAATTTACTTCCCACGTTCGTTTCACTTTCAAGCTCGATACTTCCTCCTAATAAATCTGAAAGTCCGCGGCTTATCGATAATCCTAATCCTGTACCACCATATTTACGGCTTGTTGAACCTTCTGCTTGCTGGAAAGCTTCAAAAATAATGTTTTGTTTTTCTTTAGAAATACCAATACCGGTATCTGAAATTTCAAATGCCACAACATCTTCTGCATTTTCAAGTCTTAGATTATTGGTTTTCCAATTGTTATTGGCTTTGTAAATTTTAAGTTTTACTTCTCCTTTTTCGGTAAATTTGAAAGAGTTTGAAAGCAGGTTTTTCAAAATCTGATTTAACCTTTGCGAATCCGTTTCCATCAGTTCCGGAAGCTCTTCATCCATAATAATATTAAAACGAAGATGTTTGGCTTCTGAAATTGGGTTGAAAGTAGAAGCAACAAATCGGCTAATGTCTTCAAAACTAATTGGGTTGTAATCAACAGAAATATAACCCGATTCAATTTTAGAAAGATCCAGAATATCATTAATTAATTGAATAAGGTCATCACCGCAGGCATTTATGGTTTTTGCAAATTGAATTTGCTTTTCGGATAAATTACCGTCGCGATTTGCAATTAACTCATTTGCCAAAATCTGTAAACTGTTCAGCGGTGTTCTTAACTCATGCGACATATTCGCTAAAAATTCCGACTTGTATTTGGATGTCAAAGTAAGCTGATCTGCTTTTTCTTCCAATGCTTTTCTCGCCACCTCAACTTCCTGGTTTTTAAGCTCTACTTCTTCTTTTTGATTCGCCAATAAGAATGCTTTTTCTTCCAGTTCCTCATTTGTATTTTTTAATACTTCCTGCTGGCTTTTAAGCTCTCCTGCCAACGATTGTGACTGTACCAATAATTCTTCGGTTCTGGAATTCGATTCGATCGTATTCAATACAATACCAATACTTTCTGTCAGTCCTTCAAGAAAATCCAAATGCGTTTCGCTAAAGGTATCCAGCGAAGCCAGTTCGATAACAGCTTTTAATTGCCCTTCAAATAGTACCGGTAAAATAATAACGTCTTTGGGTTTTGCATCTCCAAGTCCTGAATTGATTTTGATGTAATCTTTAGGAACATTACTCAGAATAATTCTTTCTTTTTCGACAGCAACCTGACCAATAAGTCCTTCCCCCATTGCGTACTGCATTGGAGAATTTTTTCTTTTGATGTAAGCATAAGAAGCAATCAGATTCAGTTTAGAATCCATGAATTCTTCGTCTTCCTGCAGAATATAGAAAAGTCCGTGTTGTGCGGTTACAACCGTCGCCAACTCCGAAAGGATTTTTTTGGTAACCGAATTCAATTCTTTTTGCCCCTGAAGCATTTGGGTAAATTTCGCCAAATTCGATTTCAGCCAGTCTTGCTCCTGATTACGTAATGTTGTTGCTTTCAGGTTCGAAATCATCTGGTTGATCGTATCTTTCAAGGCTTCAACTTCCCCTTTAGCTTCAACACCAATGGTTCGGGTTAAATCTCCTTGTGTTACCGCAGAAGCCACCTCAGAAATGGCACGTACCTGTGTTGTTAAATTTGCGGCAAGCTGATTTACGTTTTCTGTTAAGTTTTTCCATGTTCCTGATGCACCCGGTACGTTTGCCTGACCTCCCAGTTTTCCTTCTGCCCCAACCTCACGAGCCACCGTAGTTACCTGATCTGAGAAGGTTGCCAAAGTATCAATCATTTCGTTGATCGTGTCTGTAAGTTGTGCCACCTCGCCTTTTGCATCGATCGATAATTTTTGTTTTAAGTTTCCTTTGGCCACAGAGGTTACAACCTTCGCAATTCCACGTACCTGAGACGTTAAATTCGAAGCCATCAGGTTAACTGAATCCGTTAAATCTTTCCACGTTCCCGCAACCCCTTTTACTTCAGATTGTCCTCCCAGTTTTCCTTCGGTTCCCACCTCACGCGCCACACGGGTTACTTCAGATGAAAACGAGTTCAGCTGCTCTACCATCGTGTTGAAGGTGTTTTTTAAATCCAGAATTTCTCCTTTTACGTCTACGGTAATTTGTTTCGAAAGGTCGCCATTAGCTACCGCTTTCGTTACATCGGCAATATTACGCACCTGACCTGTTAAGTTGGAGGCCATTTGGTTCACAGAATCCGTTAAATCTTTCCAGGTTCCTGCAACTCCGGGCACGAATGCCTGCCCTCCCAGTTTTCCTTCGGTACCAACCTCTCTGGATACCCTTGTCACCTCCGAAGCAAAACTTCGAAGCTGATCCACCATCGTATTTACAGTTTCTTTTAATTGAAGAATCTCTCCACGAACGTCGGCCGTAATTTTCTTGGACATATCTCCGTTGGCAACAGCTATCGTAACCTCGGCAATATTACGTACCTGCGTTGTTAAGTTACCCGCCATCTGGTTAACAGAGTCCGTTAAATCTTTCCAGGTTCCTGCAACTCCGGGCACATTCGCCTGTCCGCCAAGTTTTCCTTCTGTACCAACCTCACGTGCCACACGCGTTACCTCTGATGCAAACTCCCTTAACTGATCCACCATCGTATTCAGGGTTTCTTTTAACTGAAGAATTTCTCCACGAACGTCAACGGTAATTTTTCGGGACATATCCCCATTCGCCACGGCAATCGCCACATCGGCAATGTTACGTACCTGAGCGGTTAAGTTACCCGCCATCTGGTTAACCGAATCCGTTAAATCTTTCCACGTTCCGGCAACTCCCGGTACATTCGCCTGACCTCCTAGTTTTCCTTCGGTTCCTACCTCACGCGATACCCTGGTTACTTCAGATGCAAATCCTCGCAGCTGATCCACCATCGTGTTAATCGTATTTTTAAGCTCTAAGATTTCTCCTTTTACGTCTACTGTAATTTGCAATGATAAATCGCCTTTTGCTACCGCTGTGGTAACTTCGGCAATGTTACGTACCTGACCGGTTAAGTTGGATGCCATCTGGTTTACCGAGTCTGTTAAATCTTTCCAGGTTCCACCAACACCTTCTACCTGAGCCTGACCTCCCAGTTTTCCTTCGGTTCCCACCTCACGCGCCACACGGGTTACCTCGGATGCAAATGAGTTTAGCTGCCCCACCATGGTGTTAATCGTATTTTTAAGCTCCAGAATTTCCCCTTTTGTATCTACGGTAATCTGGCGTGATAAATCTCCTTTTGCTACCGCGGTTGTTACCTCGGCAATATTACGTACCTGACCGGTTAAGTTGGATGCCATTTGGTTCACCGAATCGGTTAAGTCTTTCCAGGTTCCTCCAACTCCTTTTACTTTTGCCTGACCTCCGAGTTTTCCTTCCGTTCCTACCTCAAGTGCCACACGCGTAACCTCAGATGAGAATGAGTTTAGCTGATCTACCATCGTATTAATGGTTTTCTTCAACTCCAGGATTTCTCCTTCGGCTACAGCCGTAATTTTTTTAGATAAATCTCCGTTTGCTACGGCTGTTGTTACCTCGGCAATATTACGTACCTGACCCGTTAAGTTGGATGCCATCTGATTTACCGAATCGGTTAAATCTTTCCAGGTTCCACCAACCCCTTTTACCTTAGCCTGACCGCCCAGTTTTCCTTCTGAACCTACCTCACGTGCCACACGCGTTACCTCGGCACCAAAAGAGTTCAGCTGATCCACCATAGTATTGATGGTATTTTTAAGTTCAAGGATTTCACCCGCAACGTTTACAGTAATTTTTTTAGATAAATCCCCTTTCGCCACGGCTGTTGTTACCTCGGCAATATTACGTACCTGACCTGTTAAGTTGGATGCCATTTGATTTACGGAGTCGGTCAAATCTTTCCAAACTCCACCAACACCACGTACTCTCGCCTGCCCTCCCAGTTTTCCTTCTGAACCTACCTCTACTGCCACACGCGTAACCTCTGATGAAAAGGAATTCAGCTGATCCACCATCGTATTAATGGTGTTTTTAAGTTCCAGGATTTCTCCTTTTACGTCTACGGTAATTTTTTTAGATAAATCTCCTTTTGCTACGGCCGTAGTTACATCTGCAATATTACGTACCTGTCCTGTTAAGTTCGATGCCATCTGGTTTACAGAATCGGTCAAATCTTTCCAAACTCCACCAACACCACGTACTCTCGCCTGCCCTCCCAGTTTTCCTTCTGAACCTACCTCTACTGCCACACGCGTAACCTCTGATGAAAAGGAATTCAGCTGATCCACCATCGTATTAATGGTGTTTTTAAGTTCCAGGATTTCTCCTTTTACGTCTACGGTAATTTTTTTAGATAAATCTCCTTTTGCTACGGCCGTAGTTACATCTGCAATATTACGTACCTGTCCTGTTAAGTTCGATGCCATCTGGTTTACAGAATCGGTCAAATCTTTCCAGGTTCCCCCAACTCCTTTTACCTGCGCCTGACCACCCAGTTTTCCTTCGGTTCCTACCTCACGTGCCACACGGGTTACCTCTGATGAAAACGAGTTCAGCTGATCCACCATCGTATTAATGGTATTTTTAAGTTCAAGGATTTCTCCTTTTACGTCAACCGTAATTTTTTTAGACAAATCTCCTTTTGCTACGGCTGTTGTTACATCAGCAATATTACGTACCTGACCTGTTAAGTTACTCGCCATTTTATTTACCGAGTCGGTCAAATCTTTCCAAACCCCACCAACACCCCGCACTTTTGCCTGACCTCCCAGTTTACCTTCAGTTCCTACCTCACGTGCCACACGGGTTACCTCCATCGAAAACAGATTCAGCTGTTTTACCATTCCGTTTACCTCTTTTGCAATTCTTAAAAACTCTCCCTGAAGCGGATTTCCCTCAATAGAAAGCGGCATTTCCTGAGATAAATTTCCTTTTGCCACCGATGTAATTACGTGAGCAATCTCAATAGTTGGATGTACCAGATCTGAAATCAATGTATTAACCGAATCCACACAGGAACTCCACGAACCTCTCGCACCATCAAGCGCTACACGATTGGTTAGTTTTCCTTGTTTACCAATACTTTTGCCTACCTTTTGAAATTCAAAAACCATGCGTTCGTTAAGGTCGATGATTTCGTTTAAAGTTTCACAAATGGATCTTTTAGTTCCGTTTTGATCGGTTGGGAAGCGCTGAGTGAAATTACCATTTTTAACCTTAAGCAAAATTTTCAAAAACTCTGCATCTGTCAAAATAGACTCCTCTAAATCGGCTTTTTTTGTTTTAGTTTTTAATGGCTTTTCACCAGAAACAACCGGAAGTAGTAATACATTTTCAGGGCTTTCTGTATTATTATTTTTAGTTTTCTTCATATTTTCAATTCTTTAAAAAGAATGATTTAAAAAATGCTGATAATCGAATTAAGGTAATTAGATTTTAATAATGAAAGAGGTATTTATCATCAAAAACCAATATTATATATGCTCATCAAGTAATATTTTCCTTAAATAAAATTGTACAAAAGCATCCATAGAATCCGGTCTTTTTGAATTATCTGTATAATTTAAGGGTTTAATATATAGCCTGATATACCAAATTGTTCTGCTTCAAACCTGTCTTCTCCTTCTGAAGAAGTTGTCATTATAAAAACTTTTAAATTTTTAAGTTTTGTATCTTCTCTTATAATTTTCAAAAATTCTATTCCGTTCATTCTGGGCATATTAATATCCAAAAGAATAACATCCGGAATCAGCCCTAAATTGGTATCTCTAAGAATTTTTAATGCTTCAATACCATTATAAGCTGTATGCAGTACATATTCACTCTCTATTTTTTTCAAAGACCGCTCTACACTTATAATGTCAAGTTCATCATATTCTATTAATAAAATTGTTGATTTTTTCATGTATGTGGTACTATGTTATTTTTAGGAATATATCATTTACTTCTATTTTTTAGTGAAATCATTTGAGCTTCGTTTCTCATAAGTCTTAAAAAGTTTTAAGACTGTGCTCATTTCATGATATTAACTATTTCTCCAGGTAAAGATAAACTCAGAACCTTCACCCAATGTTGATTTAACTATGATATTTTCTTGCTGATCGTCAATTATTTTTTTTACAATTGCCAAACCTACTCCAGTACTTTCCTGCTCATTTTGCTCGCGAAGTGTCTGAAATATTTCGAATATCTTTTGATGGTATTCTACCGCAATTCCAGTCCCATTATCTTTAACTGAAAATTCATAAAAGTTAGGGAATATTTTGCATTTAATCTGAATTATTCCTTTTTTATCCTTTGGCGTATGTTTTATAGCATTACTTATCAAATTAGCAAAAACCTGTTCCAGTTTAATTCGTTGTGTAAACAAATCCGGCAGATCACCAATTTCAATTGTAAAAGCCCTTGGGACAATAGAATCTGCAATTTCCTGAACCAAAGCATTTGTATTTATCTTTTCCGGTGGAGTCTTCAAATTTAATCTGGCATAATCAAGTAAGCCATTAATGAGCGCTTCCATACGGCGGGTTCTTTGCGGAATTATCGATAAATATCTTTTAAGTTCCGGAGAAAGCTCACCTCCATAATCTTCTTCAATCCAGGTAATAACATTATGAATTCCCCTGATGGGTGCTTTTAAATCATGAGAAACTACATAAGCAAATTTATTTAACTCAGCATTTCTGTTTTTTAGTTCACGGATATTTTTATCTAATTTTTCAGACATCATATTGAGTGAAACAACTAATGCTGATAGTTCATCGTTACGGGTATCTTTAACACTGGTGAAATTACCTTTTGAAATATTTTTAGCAAGACTTACCATCGAATTGATTCTTTTAGTGGTAACGACTATGATAAATGCTGTACTAACTATCCCTACTACAACTGTCAATGTTAGGAAAATAAGAGAAAATGTACGGGCATTTTTTAAAGAAATGAGTAATCTGTCTGTATGATGTTTCCTCATTTTATATTCTATTTTATCAAATCTTGAAAATTTATAGGCAATTGCATCGTTAATTTTTTTACCTACGTGTTTTTTTTAAGGAATTTTCAAAAAGGTTTTTATAAGAACCAGGCACTTTTTCGCGTGAATATATTATTTGAGCTGAATATTCCAGCCAATTGTTATGCATGTTCCGGATTGAATCTAATATTATGCGCTGTTTGTTATGAGTGCCAATCCGAAGCTGTTGCTCTTTTATTAATTCCGGTACATTTTTCAGTCCTTTAAAATACGAGTTCAGAAAAGCCTTGTCATCTGTAAGTAAATAACCCCTAAAAGCGCTCTGCATTTCAATAATTGCTTTGTGGGTTTTATTCGAATTTCGTATTATCTCTTCGGATCTGGCAAGAAATAGTGAATTCAGTTGTACTTTTTTGGATAACAAATAATTTGTGTAAGAATCTGCAACGGATAATAAAATTATCAGCGTAAACGCTAAAAGTATTTGATTAGATAATTTCATTATTAAAGTTTAAGCATCCTTTATCAATATGAATTTATAATTTAATAAAAATACTAAAAAACATATAGTTAAGCGCATATTTTAATTGATATAATACTCCTAAAAATAAAAAGAGTACTGTTTTGATTTAAAAAAATATCTTAATTTGTTATTCTTTACTTTTATAGGATATAAATATTTATGCAGACATTTAGTATCTAAATAACTTTCAAAAAATTAACCGCTATGCAAAAATTAACCAAAGAAGATATCGCTCAGGAAGTATTTGATTTATATGATGACTATGCTCACAATAAAATTGAACGAAGGCAGTTTATCGAAAAACTATCCATTTTTGCCGTAGGAGCAATTACGCTTCCATCTCTTTTAAGTTTTATAACCCCTAATTATGTTGATAGCATTTTAATTCCGCTTAGCGATTCGAGATTAAAAACCCAATACATCAACTATGATTCCCCAAAAGGCGGAGGAAGCATTAAAGGTCAATTGTCACAGCCCTTGGAAACCCAAAAAAAATTACCCGGAATCATTGTAGTACATGAAAACAGAGGATTAAACCCTTATATAGAAGATGTTGGAAGAAGAGCTGCTATAGAAGGCTTTATTACATTAGCTCCCGATGCATTAACACCATTAGGCGGATATCCCGGCAATGATGATGCCGGACGAGAACTTCAAAAAAAACGAACACGTGAAGAAATGCTTGAAGATTTCATTGCTGCTTATGAATACCTTAAATCACATAAAGACTGCAACGGTTATGTGGGAGTGGTCGGATTTTGTTTTGGCGGATGGGTTTCGAATATGATGGCGGTAAAAATACCTTCTTTATCAGCTGCAGTTCCCTATTACGGCGGACAGCCCACTAAAGAGGAAGCTGAAAAAATAAAGACACCGCTTCTTTTGCATTACGCAGGACTGGATACCCGTGTCAACGAAGGCTGGACTGCTTTTGAAGAAATTCTAAATAAAAATAAAGTTGAGCACACAGCCCATTTTTATCAGGGAGTGAACCATGGTTTTCATAACAATACAACACCAAGATATGATGAAGCAGCAGCAACTTTATCATGGAAAAGAACTATTGCCTTTTTTAAAGAAAAACTGGTAAAAAAATAATAAAAACCATGAATTTATTTTCATAAAACAATAGAAACAAAATAGTTAAAAGAAATAGCTTTTACTGTAAGGGAATAAATGCTCTATTTTTATAACCATTTTCAAAAAAAGAGTTAATTTAGTGCGACAGCTTTGTCAATGTTTTTAAAACATGTCAAAGCTGTTATTTTCTGGTATAATGCCATAAAAAGAGTTTAAACTTTTACAGCAAAATAATAAATTAATAATACGCAAAATGAGATTAGAAGATTTTGATAATGATGAGGACAAAGTAATTCAGGATCGTTTAAAACAAAAAACGTGGAATGAAATCAGAACCAATGACAGTTGGGCAATTTTTAAAATCATGGCCGAATTTGTTAACGGATACGAAAGCATGGGACGTATTGGACCATGTGTGTCCATTTTTGGATCGGCAAGAACAAAACCGGAAGATAAATATTATTTACTGGCCGAAAAAATTGCTTATAAAATTAGTAAAGCCGGTTATGGCGTTATCACAGGCGGTGGACCCGGAATTATGGAAGCAGGAAATAAAGGGGCACATTTAGGCGGAGGAACATCTGTAGGTTTAAATATCGAACTGCCTTTTGAACAGCATTTCAATCCTTACATTGATCATGACAAAAATCTAAATTTTGATTACTTTTTTGTTCGAAAAGTAATGTTTGTAAAATATTCACAAGGATTTGTAGTGATGCCCGGTGGATTTGGAACTCTTGACGAAATGTTTGAAGCCATTACCCTGATCCAGACAAAAAAAATTGGTAAGTTTCCCATCATATTAGTCGGGGTTGAATTTTGGTCAGGATTAATCGACTGGGTAAAAACGGTTTTAGTTGAAAAAATGCATACCGTTAGCCCTGATGATTTAAACTTATTTAAGATCGTAGACACAGAAGATGAAGTAGTTGATGTTCTTGATAAATTCTACAAGAAATACGACTTGAGTCCAAATTTCTAATTTTTTTTAAAACCATATAGATGATCTAAGAAAATATAAGTTCCTGCTTTTTCAACGCAATTTATCACTTATATGATGAAATTTTCATAACTTTTGTAAAAAATGAGAGCTGTTTTTAAAACAGCTTTTTTTATACTATTTTTACAATAAAACCAAAACAGCCATAAGACCGTAACTTAAGTTATATATCTAAATTTTAAGCCAGCATTGAAACCATTTTTTAAAATCATTCTTTTCGTTATTGTTTTGATGTCTTCATTAAAACAATTCGCGCAGCATCAGTCTAAGATGGAGGTGGCGGTGAATCCTGAACTTAAAACACTGCACGTAAAACAGGATATTACTTATTATAATACTTCAGGCGATTCTTTGGATTTTATTGTTTTAAATGACTGGAATAATGCTTTCTCTGATAAAAATACGCCTCTGGCATTACGTTTTTCTGATGAATTTTATAAAGGCTTTCATTTGGCTAAACCAGAAGAACGCGGAAACACAACCCTACTTGAACTCACAGATGCCCAATTTATGGCTTTAGAATGGCAAAGAACCAGTGAAAATCCGGATTTTATTATAATCAAACTGAAAAACAAATTACCTCCTAACAGTAAAATTGATTTACATCTTACTTATATTTCTAAAATTCCAAGCGATAAATTTACTCGTTACGGCTATACCCAAAACGGCGGAATGAATCTAAGAAACTGGTTTTTGAGCCCTGCCCGTTTTGAAAATCATAATTTTATAAAATATCATAACTATAACCTTGATGATATTGCAAACGCTGCAACTGATTACGAATTAGCAATTAAAGTTCCAAATCAGTACACTATTAACACAGATCTGGATTCTGTTTCAAAGGATTCGTCTTCCCCTACGTTCAGCACTTATCTTTTTTCAGGAAACAGCAGAACCGATTTTAATTTATTTATTGAAAAACAAAATACTTTTAATAGTTTTAGCAATGGTGAACTTGAAGTTCTTTCAAATTTAAAAAACAAAAGACTGAACGAGATACAAAAAGCAGTAATCATCAACAGGATAATCAGTTTTGCCAATAATTTTATTGGAAAATATCCACATAAAAAAATCACAGTCTCACAGGCAGATTATGACCGAAATCCTTTTTACGGGTTAAATCAACTACCCTCCTTTATAAGTCCTTTTTCGGATGAATTTATATTTGAAATTACTTTTTTAAAAACCTTTTTAAACAATTATCTTCAGTACAGTCTTCTTCTGGATCCGCGAAAAGACAACTGGATTTATGACGGAATCCAGATTTATACAATGATGAAATTCATGGAAGAAAACCACATGGATCAAAAGATGCTGGGCAGGCTATCTGAAATGAAACTCTTTAAAAGCTACAATATTACCAATCTAACTTTTAATGAGCAATACAGTTACTACTACATGCTGATGGCTCGAAAAAACCTGGATCAGCCATTGGGAGATCCAAAAAATACACTCATTAAATTCAATGAGCAGATTGCCAGTAAGTACCGTTCCGGTTTAAGCCTCAGTTATCTCGATAATTATTTAAATCATAATATAGTGCCCGAAAGTGTTAAGGAGTTCTATAATCTAAACAAAACACAACAGGCAAACCGATATGATTTTGAAAAAATACTGACCAAAAACAGCTCAAAAAAAATTGACTGGTTTTTTGAAACTATCATCGGTTCACGTGAAATTATCGACTATAAATTTACCGATGTTTCCAGAACCCAGGACAGTATCCGGTTTTCTGTAAAAAACAAAACAGACGTTTTTGTCCCGATTCCGGTTTACGGCCTCAAAAAAAACAAAATAGTATTTAAACAATGGATTGAGCCAAAAAACAATGACTCCATTTATATTTTCGAAAGAAAAAATGCAGATAAAATTGTTTTGAATTACGACAATGAAGTTCCGGAATACAATCAGCGGGACAACTGGAAATCATTGAAAAGTATAGTGCTTACAAATCGTCCAATCAAATTTAATTTTGCCAAAGATTTAGAAGACCCATACTACAATCAGATATTATATGTCCCAACGGTTGGTTATAACTATTATGACGGATTTGCGCCCGGAATCCGTTTTCATAACAAAACTATATTAGACAAGCCGTTTACATTTGACATCAATCCTGCTTATTCACTCAAGACCGGAACCCTCTCAGGATCATCCGCTTTTTCATTAAATCATTATTATCGTGACAGTAAACTTTACAATATCAGGTATTCTATAAGTCAAAATTATTTTCATTATGCTCCGGATGCGACCTATTTCAGGCTGAATCCTATGGTACAGTTTAGAATTCGGGAAGAAGATTTCAGAGACAACAGAAAACAATTTATTATCGCCAGACAGGTAATTGTAAATCGGCAGGCGAGCGCCTATGTTACAGACAATTCAAGTCCTAATTATTCCGTCTTTAATCTTCGGTACATGAATACTAAAACCGAATTGATTAATCATTTAAACTTTATGACAGATGCACAGTTTTCAGGAGATTTTGGAAAACTGGGCGGAGAAATTGAATACAGAAGGCTTTTTGAAAACAACCGTAAATTAAATTTGAGGTTATATGTCGGAAGCTTTTTATACAACACTACAAATTCAGATTATTTCAGTTTTGGTCTGGATCGTCCAACGGATTATTTATTCGATTATAATTTTTACGGAAGATCTGAAAGTACTGGCTTTTTCAGTCAGCAATATATAATTGCCGAAGGCGGGTTTAAATCTATGATTGAACCCAGATACGCAAATCAATGGATGACAACGCTAAATGCAAGTTATTCTATATGGAACTGGATAGAAGCCTATGGCGATGTGGGTTTCATGAAAAGCAAACACCAAAACGAACATTTTGTGTATGATAGCGGTATCCGTTTGAATCTCGTACCAGACTATTTTGAAATTTATTTTCCGGTCTATTCTAATAATGGCTGGGAAATTTCACAAAATAATTACAACGAAAAAATAAGATTTGTCATCACATTATCTCCTAAAACATTAATTAATCTTTTTACCCGAAAATGGTTTTAATTAATATTTTTTAAACAAAAACATGAATTATTATCAAACTTCGATAGTTTTAGGCAATAATAAATCAAAAAAAATACGTATTTTTCTGAATTTAAGTATAAATAATTAAATTATATTTATTTTAATGAATTATGATTATTGGTAGATTTTGAGTAATTTCGCTACCTAAACATGACCATTCCAGATTATGATTACAGAAAAAAGCAATACTACATTAACCTTCGAGGATTTTAAAACTGAAGTATTAAATGACTATAAAATTGCAGTTACCAGTCGGGAATGCAGTCTTTTAGGGCGTAAAGAAGTATTGACAGGAAAAGCCAAATTTGGAATATTTGGTGACGGTAAAGAGGTGCCGCAGCTTGCTATGGCAAAAGCTTTTAAAAACGGTGATTTTCGTTCAGGATACTACCGCGATCAGACTTTTATGATGGCCATTGGTGAATTTACTCCTAAACAATTTTTTGCAGGATTATATGGCCATACCGATATAGACTTTGACCCAATGTCAGCAGGAAGACAGATGGGCGGGCACTTTGTAACCCACAGTTTAAACGAAGACGGCTCCTGGAAAGACTTAACCCAACAAAAAAATTCAAGCGCAGATATATCTCCTACAGCTGCACAAATGCCAAGATTATTGGGATTAGCGCAGGCTTCAAAAATTTACAGAGAAGTTGACGGAATCAAAATCAAAGATAAATTTTCTGTAAACGGAAATGAGGTGGCATGGGGAACTATCGGAAACGCAAGTACCTCTGAAGGTTTGTTTTTTGAAACCATAAATGCTGCCGGAGTTTTACAAGTTCCGATGGTAATGAGTGTTTGGGATGACGAATACGGAATTTCTGTACACGCTAAACATCAGACAACCAAAGAAAACATCTCTGAAATCCTAAAAGGATATCAGCGAGATGAAGATTCAGAAGGATATGAAATTTTAAGGGTAAGAGGATGGGATTATGCCGAACTGGTTTCTACTTATGAAAGAGCCGGTGCCATTGCACGCGAACAGCATATTCCGGTTTTAATTCACGTGAATGAACTGACACAACCACAAGGCCACTCCACTTCGGGCTCACATGAACGCTATAAAAATGGAGAAAGGTTAGGTTGGGAAAAAAATTACGACTGTATTCGCCAGATGCGATTATGGATGATTGCCATTAATATTGCATCTCCTGAAGAGTTAGAAGAGATGGAATCTGAAATTAAGAAAGAAGTTTATGATGCTAAAAAAGAAGCTTGGAATCAATTTATTAATCCAATTATTGAAGATCAAAAAAATCTTCTGGCTTTATTAGAACAAATTTCAGCTGCCAGCATTAACCATAAAGATAAAATTCAAAAATACATTTCTGAATTAAAAGCAATCAAAGCTCCTTTAAAAAAGGAAATGCTTGTCATTGCACGAAAAATATTGCGATTCATTGAAGTTCCGGACAGTAAAGTATTATTATCAAACTGGATCACCAATTACATTGCAATTACACAGCCAAAATTCAGCAGCAATTTATATTCTGAATCCCAACAAAACGTATTTTCTGTTCAAAAGATACTTCCGGAATATCCGGAAAACGCCAAACCGGATTTAGACGGACGAATGATTATTCGTGATAATTTCGACGTCTTATTCACCAAATACCCTGAATTATTAATTTTTGGTGAAGATGTTGGAAATATTGGCGATGTAAACCAGGGCCTAGAAGGAATGCAGGAGAAATATGGTGAACTTCGTGTTGCCGATGTCGGGATTCGTGAAGCGACTATAATTGGTCAGGGAATTGGTATGGCCTTAAGGGGTTTACGACCAATTGCTGAAATTCAGTATCTGGATTATTTATTGTACGCTATTCAAATAATGAGTGATGATTTAGCAACGCTGCAATACAGAACTGTTGGAAAACAAAAAGCACCATTGATCATCAGAACCCGAGGACACCGTCTGGAAGGTATCTGGCACTCCGGCTCTCCAATGGGAATGATTATAAACGCTATTCGCGGCATCCACGTTTTGGTTCCTAGAAACATGACTCAGGCTGCAGGTTTTTATAACACTCTTTTAGAATGTGACGAACCAGCTCTGGTTATTGAATGCCTGAATGGTTATCGCTTAAAAGAAAAAACACCTTTGAATTTTGGTGAATTCAAAACGCCAATCGGGGTTATTGAAACTCTAAAAGAAGGTTCAGATATTACGCTTGTTTCCTATGGATCAACATTAAGATTAGTAGAACAAGCTGCCAGAGAGTTACTAGAATTAGAAATTGACTGTGAAGTTATTGATATCCAATCATTAATACCTTTTGACGTGAACAAGGATATTGTAAAAAGTATCGCCAAAACAAATCGTCTTTTAGTAATTGACGAAGACGTTCCGGGTGGAGCTTCAGCCTTTATTTTACAGCAAATCCTGGAAGACCAGGATGCTTACAAATATCTTGACAGCAAACCGCAGACTCTTGCTGCAAAAGCACACAGACCTGCGTATGGAACTGATGGTGACTATTTTTCGAAACCTTCTGCCGAAGATATTTTTGAAAAGGTTTATGAGATGATGAATGAAGTTAATCCTTCTAAATTTCCAAACTTATACTAAGATTTAGAATATTTCAGATATAGAAAAAGCTCCAAAATTTTGGAGCTTTTTTTGTTTTTACGCAAGTTTGTCATTTCGACGAAGGAGAAATCTCCGTTAGCAGCTCGATAAAGATTGAGGATTTAGATTGTAGAGTTACTTGCAGAGATTGCTTCGCCAGTTCGCTATCGCTCCTGTCCTTGTCCCTAAAAATGGCAATATTGTGGATAATCATTAATCAAAACCAGGTTTAATCCGCGCTTTCGCGAAAGCGAATCAATTTCATCAGTCTACTTTTACGACTAAAATTATTTAGCCTCCAAAATCCCCCTCGCCTTTTCCAAATCCTCAGCCGTATCAATCCCAATTCCAACATGGGTGGTCTCAACCATTTTAATTTTTTTTCCGAATTCTAAATAACGTAGCTGTTCCAGTTTTTCAGAAGCTTCCAATGACTTCATTGGCAGGCTGTAGAAATCCAATAAAGCCTGTTTTCTAAATGCATAAATTCCGATGTGCTGAAAATAACGCACGCCAGCATCCTTATCTCTCGGATATGGAATTACAGAACGTGAAAAATACAAGGCAAACTGCGACTGATCTACCACTACTTTTACATTGTTCGGATTGTTAATTTCGTCCTCATCAGTGATTTCACGCATTAACGAAGCCAGATCAATCTTTTTCTCTTCATCATTTTTAAATACCGACAAAACCTGTTGTAAAGGACCTACTTCTGTAAAAGGTTCATCTCCCTGAACATTCACCACGATATCAACATCAAGATTCGCAACAGCTTCTGCAATCCTGTCACTGCCAGACTCGTGCTCTTTGATGCTCATAATAGCTTTTCCGCCATTCGAAACAATTTCATCAAATATCAAATCAGAATCGGTTACGACAAATACATCGTCAAATAATTTTGTAGCAACAGAAGCTTCGTACGTTCTTAAAATTACCGTTTTACCACCAAGGTCCTGCATTAATTTTGCAGGGAAACGTGTTGATGCATATCGTGCCGGAATTACAGCTATTATTTTCATTTTATATCTTTTATTTTTTTTATTAGTGAGCCTTTGTGAAATCTTTGTGCGACTTTGTGTAATAACTCTTTCACAGAGATTCACAAAGTTTTTTTTACATGATTTTTACGGAAGTCATACTCAACGAACCGGCTAATAACTTATCATTAAACAAATCCAGTTCATCTGTTTTGTCCTTTAAGCCTAGCGTATAAAGCAACGGAAGATAATGTTCCGGAGTTGGAATCGCCAGCTGAACTGCTTTATCCATTTTTTCGTAATCTATTAATGGCTGGAAATTGCCATCCAACAGATAATTGTTCACCGTTTCTCTAGCTTCAATCGCCCAGTCGAAACCATAATTGTCTTTATCAAAATTCCTGAAATCAACCAATCGTAAATTATGAACTATATTACCGCTTCCGATAATCAAAATACCTTTGTAACGGAGCGACTGCAGTTTCTGAGCCAGTTCAAAATGATATTGCCCTGATTTGGTATAATCAATACTCAACTGAATTACCGGAACATCAGCATTTGGATACAAATGTTTAATTACGCTCCAAGCCCCATGATCTAAACCCCAGTGTTCGTCTAAATCGACCAAAACCGGATCCAATATTTTTTGGGTTTCCAAAGCCAGTTCCGGGCTTCCTTTTGCAGGATACTGCACATCAAAAAGCGCTTGTGGAAAACCTCCAAAATCATGAATTGTTCTTGGCATCTGCATCGAAGTCACTTTTGTACCGTTGGTAAACCAATGTGCAGATACACACAATATTGCATTGGGCTGTGGCAATGTTTTAGCCAGATTACGAAAACCGGCCACAAACTGATTCTCTTCAATAGCATTCATCGGGCTTCCATGCCCCAAAAACAAAACCGGCATTTTATCTGTATTCGAAAACGTTGACGAAATCGAATGTAAATCGTTTAGTGTTGTCATTGCAAAGTAGCTTATAAAAATGAATAATCTTTTAAGTACTATGCAGAAAAACATCCGCAGGAATACTAAAATAATTTTTAAGTTTCTGTGCCATTTTTAAAGTAATTTCACGTTTACCTGATAAAATTGCAGAAACGTGTCCTTTACTTCCAATAATTGGCTCAAGATCTTTTGCCTTCATCCCTCTTTCCTGCATCTTATATTTTATAACTTCTAATGCATCTAATTCAGGCAACTGATAGTTTTTTTCATCATAATCCTTTACCAAAACAATTAACAAATCCAGTTCATCACTTTCCGGAGTATTTGGTTCTGCATGAAAAATTTCCATCAATCTCATCGATGCCTTGTTATAATCTCCTTCTGTTTTTAATACTTTCCAATTCATAATTATAAAGTTTTATCCATTAAAATTGTAGTATCAAATTCTACAGTTTCAACATTAATTTTGTCATACTCCTTATGTGTTCCAAACCAAATTACATAACAGGCCTGCTGCAAAAAATTGATAGAAACCACTAATCGAAAATCATTTCCCTTAATATTGAAAACAACTCTATTATTATTTACAATACTGGAATTTCCATAAACCTGTTTTAATTCATTGAAATTATTAAATGGAAACTTAGAAAACTCATTATACCAAATTAATAATTGTGTAGACGCAGTTGGATACTCTTTGATATAATATAAAATAGTTTTCTTTACAAGAATTTTCATAGAACAAATATATTAAAAAGTTTTCAAATTGCAAACTTTATAAGATTAAGAGTCCTGATTTATTCCTCAAAACTCTCATCTTTAAATCCTATCAAATATAGCTTATTTTTGGCACGTGTCATAGCGGTATAAAGCCATCTGATGTAGTCACGGTCTATTCCGTTTGGGAGATATGGCTGTTCGATAAAAACAGTATTCCACTGTCCTCCCTGAGATTTGTGACAGGTTATGGCGTAAGAAAATTTAACCTGCAGTCCATTAAAATATTCGTTCTCTTTTACTTTTTGGAATCTTTTGTACTTAGTTGGTTCGTCTTCATAGTCCTTCATCACTTCTTCATACAAACGATTGGATTCTTCATACGTTAAAGACGGCGATTCACTTTTTATAGTATCCAACAGTAAAACCGTTTCAAAAGGTTTCTGATCCGGATAATCGACCATTCTGATTTTGACTTTTGCAAAAGTAAATCCGTATAATTCTTTGATTCCGAAGAGTTCCAAAACTTCAATAATATCTCCATTCGCAATAAATCCGGCTTCATCGGTTTCTTTTAGCCAGAAATAATTATTCTTTACCACCATCAAAAAATCTCCCACCGAAAGTTCGCTTTCTTTAAACAATATTCTGGTTCGGATCTGTTCATTGTACTGATTTGCCCTTTTATTCGAACGTACTATAAAAGCAGTGTCTTCAATACTGTAATTGCTGTATGCAGTATTAATTGCATCCTGAATATCGTAACCGTCTGTTAATCTTACAATATCTTTGAACTTCTTGACATTAAACCTGAATTCAGTAATAAACGATTCTTTCAATAGTTCACGTAATTCGGTCGCATTAAATAAAATGCCTGAACTTTCTTCCTGACGCATGACCTCATCTAGTTCAATATGCTCAATTTCTTTATCATAATGGATTCCCAAAGTCTGAATATCCAAAGCCGGACTAATGTCTAAATTTACCGGAGGCAGCTGGGCTGTGTCTCCCAAAAGAATCATTTTGCAGTTGGTTCCGGAATACACATAATTAATCAAATCATCCAAAAGAGAGCCGCTATCCAGCGTACTGTCTGAAATCATAGATGCCTCATCGACAATAAAAATGGTGTTTTTATGCTTATTGACCTGTTTGGTAAAAGCTACTCCTCCACCCGATGATTTCTTAGGGAAATATATTTTTTTATGAATTGTAAAAGCTGGTGTATTCGAATAATTAGCAATTACTTTTGCCGCACGACCGGTTGGTGCCAACAAAACAAATTTTTTATTGATATCGCCAAGATTATTTACAATGGTCGAAATCACGGTTGTTTTACCCGTTCCGGCATATCCTTTTAGTACAAAAATGGTATCGTTTTGAGGTTCGGTTAAAAAAATGGCAATTTTCTGAAAAAAAATATCCTGTTTGTAAGTTGGTGCAAAGGGAAATCTTTTTTGCAGAACACTATAAAATAATGCTGAATTCATAAGGTAAAATTGAAATACAAAGTACGTTCTTTTAAATGGCAATGGCAAAGGTCAAAATCAATGTCAATAGCAATATCAAATTTCAATGACATCTCCAAGAAACAATTCTGAAAGCATTGATAGTTTGAAAATTATACCAATATCAAGTTTGAAATTAAATTTAATCATTGTAGATATTTAATTTTTACGGAAAAACATTAGAATTAATTTAGATTTTTGAAATTGACTTTTGACATTGAATTTTAATATTGAATTTTAATATTGCATTTTGATTTTTGACATTGACATTGATTTTTGACATTGATATTGTTATTTATTTTATTTGTAAGTTTGTGATCGAATTAAATTTTTCCCTGAAACTGCAACAGGCAAGGATCGTAAATAAAATTATGGCATTTCAAAGCACCAATATTACATCAAAACTTTATAAAAAACTTTCTATTCAGGTTTCCCTGTCTGGTTTTTCTTTTTGTTGTTTCGATACATTGAATAATACTATCACTACGTTTAATGAAGTTCAATTTAACACTTCAAAAAAGACAATTACAATAGAAGAATCTTATGCAGAAGCTTTTAAAAAATTTCCGGAACTAAAGGATTCTTATGACGAAATTATGGTCATTCATAATAACAATCTTTCGACTTTTGTCCCTTCCGCACTTTTTGATGAGGATTATATGGGGAGTTATTTACAATACACTACAAAAGTTTTTGAAACCGATTTTTTTACTTACGATAAAATTTCAAATTACGAAATGAATGCTGTATACATTCCGTATGTAAACATCAATAACTTCCTGATTGACAATGTTGGATCATTTGATTACAAACATGTAAACAGTATTTTGGTCGAAAAAATTCTTGAAGCTTCAAAGAATAATGATCACAAAAAAATGATCGTAAATTTTAATCCCGATTATTTTGAAATTATTGTAGTTCAAAATCAAAAACTACTGTTATTCAATTCTTTTGAATATCATACCCCGGAAGATTTTATTTATTATTTACTTTTTACAGCCGAGCAATTGAGTTTAAATCCGGAAGTTTTTCCACTCGAATTATTGGGTACTATTCATAAAAATGACCCATTTTATGCTATTGCTTATAAGTACATTCGAAATGTATCCTTTTTGGATGTAAGCCCTTTACAACAAAAAAACAGCTTCACAACTGCCGAGAATCAAAAACATTATATCTTATTTCAATCATGAGAATCATTTCTGGAAAATACAAAGGACGCCGCATTTTTCCGCCAAAAAACCTTCCTGTAAGACCAACGACTGACATGAGTAAAGAAGCATTATTTAATGTTTTGAATAATCATTTTAGTTTTGATAGCTTAAAGGTTTTAGATTTATTTTCAGGAACCGGCAATATCAGTTATGAATTTGCTTCACGCGGAAGCGCCCCAATTACATCTGTTGATGGCGATTTTGGGTGCGTAAAATTTATCAAACAAGTAGCATCAGAATATGATTTTGATATTGCTGCAACCAAAAGTGATGTTTATAAATTTCTGGAGAACTGCAAAACTTCCTATGATATTGTTTTTGCCGATCCGCCTTATGGATTAGATCAGACTGCTTTTGAAAAAATTGTTCTGACAGTTTTCGAAAGAGAATTACTTCATGAAGACGGAATGATGATTATTGAACATTCTAAGTATACCAAAATGGATCATTTGAGTAATTTTTCTTTTCAGAAAAGTTATGGCGGTTCCTTTTTTAGTTTCTTTGAATTGAATTCAACCGATGACGATGAAGAACTTCCGGGCAATTTATCAGCAAAAGATACAGAAGATGATGAAGGATGATTTGTATGTTTACTTAGGATAATGAAAATAAATTAGTTTCTTTATAATTACCCAAAAACTAAACATACAAAACAGACTACTTAAGTCTTTTTACTCCAAAATAATATTTAAATTCTACTCCATAAACCCCCATATTATCTGTAGGTTCTTTTCCTGGATTTAATTTATCAAAAGAGTCAGAAACGCGAATAGTATTATAACATACGTTGATTGCTAAAGAATTTGAATACCAGGTGTCAAAATTAATAACAACTCCTGCACCCAATCCAAAATTATGGGACGAAACGGATAAACTTCTTTCGGTTATTGGAGAACCTATTGTATTATTACCACTAGTTTCTCTGACATTAATTAATGAGTACATATACTTTGGAATTATTTGTATATAAGCACTGGAGGGATCTTCATAATCACCCAAAAGTATTTTAGGACCGAAACTAAAATTTACAGTAGAGAATGATCTGTCAGTAGCACTTATAACATTTCCTAAATCAATTGAATCTACGTTATCTTTATACTTACCATACATATAATTTACTTCTATTTCCGGTGATAAAAAACCGGCTACTTTATATTCTAAACCTGCTGAAAGACTTAATGCAGGAGATGATTGTAAATCTTTTTCAAACGAATACAAATGAACAAAACCTCCTATTCCAACAAAAGGACGTAATTCTTGTGCGGTACTATTTAAGGCTGTAAATAAAATAAAATAAATAAAAATGTTTCCTTTCATCTGGACTTTAAAATTAATCTCAGCAAAAGTAAGATTTAAACAACACTAATAATAAAACCTAAAACATTTTCTTAGGAATTATCCTGAAATCATATAAGCTTCTAAAACAATTGTATAACAACAATTAGCAATTCTAAGATAAATTTGTAGTAAACCTTAAAAACATATTACCATGAACCTAAAAAGATTTTTCGGAGGTTTGCTTACCATTCTTGGTATTGTAGGCCTGATTTATACAGCTGTTATATTTGCCGGTACATCTGGCGAAACAAGAGATATCAAGTCACTAATTATTTACGGCATACTTGGAATTGTATTTTTTATGTCAGGAATTAGCCTGGTACGTACAACAAAAGACGAATCGTAGTTTTTTACGAAAAACTAAAAATCAAAAATTATTTCTCGCAGATATAAACAATGTTTTATCTACTCAATAATCATAATCTGCGAGAAACAATAAATGACAGCCAATTTTTTAAAGTACTGCTTCTACAGTAGTTTCCAGATTCAGATCTGTAAAATCACGTTCGGTTTTTGAGATAATAATCGTCGCCACGGTATTTCCAATTAAATTTGTAATAGCCCTGGCTTCACTCATAAATTTATCCACTCCAAGTAAAAATGCCAGACCTTCTACCGGAATTTTATGAATTGCGGTTAAAGTCGAAGCCAAAACTATAAATCCGCTTCCGGTAACACCTGCCGCACCTTTGGAAGTAATCATCAAAATTCCGATAACGGTCAGAATCTCGAAGAAACTCAAATGCACATCGTACAACTGAGCGAGAAAAATAACCGACATCGACAAATAAATCGAAGTCCCATCTAAATTAAAAGAATACCCTGTCGGAATAACCAAACCAACTACCGATTTACTACAGCCCATACGTTCCAGCTTCATCATAATACTTGGCAGTGCAGCTTCAGATGATGACGTCCCCAAAACCAATAGGAGTTCTTCTTTAATATATTTTAAAATCGAAAGAATACTGATTTTATAATACTTAAGAATGCTTCCCAAAATCAAAAACACAAACAAAGCCATCGTCAAATAAACACAAAGCATCAATTTACCAAGCGGAATCAATGTCTCGAGGCCAAATTTACCAATTGTATACGCCATTCCGCCAAAAGCACCAATTGGAGCCAAATACATCACATATTTCAAACCTGTAAATACGACATTCGAAACCCGTTCAAGAATCAGGATTGTCTGTTCTCTTTTTTGATAAAAATTTAGTGCTATTCCACAAATAATTGCAGCCAGTAAGACCTGCAAAGTAAAATTCGAAAGAAAAAACTGCAGCCATGAAAAATTTTCTGCTGCACCTTTTGTATACTGACTTGCATCGCCAATCGCTAACCCCGATTTATCAATTTTTCCAGGCTGAAAAAAATAAGCAATCGTTACACCAATTGCCAGGGCAACTGTCGAAACCACTTCAAAATAGGCCAGAGCCTTCACGCCTATTCGCCCTACTTTCTTTAAGTTTCCCATTCCTGAAATTCCCAAAACGATTGTCAAAAATATAATCGGGCCAATAAACACCTTGATAAGATCAATAAATCCTTTACCGATTCTCTCCATTTTTATACCATTATCCGGCGAAAAATGTCCTAATAAAATACCCGTAATAATAGCGACTAAAACCCAGAAAGTGAGATTCGTAACAACTACCCGAAAAAAAGATTTCTTGTTTTTTGAAGATGAAGGTTTTGGAGTTGATATATTCATGAAAGTAAGTTAGTTGCTCACAAATATATAAAAAATGCAGACCTGTAAGCCGGATTCTGTTCTTGTTTCATCGAGACGAAACAATACCTTATCATTTATCTAGATCCCGCATTACTGCGAGACTCAAGCTACCTACCCTTCAGCAACGGACGAGAAGCCCTTAAATGCTGATATACTTGGTATTTCACCGCATAGAGTTTACCTGGTTTCACTACAGCACTACCTGTACATACTTTCTGTTGCACTTGTCCTTGCGCCATTTCTAACGCCGACGGGTGTTACCCGCTATGCTTCTCTGTGGTGTCCGGACTTTCCTCCCTCTCATCATAAGACGAGACGACGATAAGGCGGTCTGCGGCGCAAAAGTAGCGATTTATAAACTAACAATAATAATTTTAGATTTTAGATTTCCTTTTAATTCGCAATGTTTTAATTTTAAATTGGTTATCTTTAAAATCCTTAATTTAAATTCATTTATTATGGCTAAAATGTATCATTACGCAACTGTTTCAAAAGCTTTAGATCAATTGAATGAAAAAGGATTCACCTGTGATTTTAATCGAAATGCAGACATGATTAAAAAGAATCCTGAGAAATTTGAAATTGTTCATGTGTATCGATACGAAGGGGAATCAGACCCTGGCGATGAGGCAGTTGTATACGGAATTAAATCGAATTCGGGCAAAAAGGGTGTTTATGTAGCAGGCTTTTCTACACACTCAGATCAGGAAACCGCAAAATTTCTATTCGATTTGAGCATAAAAGGAAGGTGATTTTTCAGGAGCTGTCTCCTGCTGTCCACTGTATCTTTTGTGCCCAACCCCGGCACAAAAGGATGTCGTTCCCATCAGGGCTAGGGCTTTAGTTTTCAAAAGAAAATTATGGTTTTCAAAATCAAAGAAACAACAACATTTTATAACCTATGTCATTTCTTTAAACGTAATCGAAATATGTGCTTTTAAAGAAATGACATAAAAAACTAACCTTCGCAAACTTTGCGTAAATCTTATTGTCTCCTCTGCTTAAAACCTGTTTAATCATGCTGCGAAACATCATTATACTGCCAAAGCACATTTATAATTTTCCATTCGCCATTGGTTTTCACAATATGCATATAATCAATCCAGGTATCTGCAAGTAATTTTACCGATGCCGTTTTAGCCGAAACATCCAGTAACTTAATTTCCTTTCTTGGATTTTTCGGAAACTTATCTCCTTTTACATTATAAGTTTCAGCAAGTATCACCATATTTTCAGCAGAAAACTCTGAAACAAAATCTTTATTTGCTGCCTTACTTCTAAAAACCGATCTTTTAACCATTCTGGGATGCAAAGCGCTTTCCATCAATTTTGGATTAGGATTATGCTGTGCCTCAATATAAGCTAAAGCTACACGCTTAATATCTAATGTATCCTGAGCAGTTTGGGCTTGGATTTTAAAGAAACAACATACAATAGCTGGTATTAATAGATATTTTTTCATCTATATTTTTAAAATTTATTTTTTTTCAAAATCATAATTAATTCCTCCAACTGTACTGTTGGCATTTTTACCACTGACTCTATTTTCGATTCCTCAGAAGCAATAACCAAAACCGATTCGTTATCCTCTTCATATCCTGCCTGTACAGAAAAATAGTTTGGATTTGAAATTAAAGTTTCCTTTTTTCCATCTTTAAACCAGCCATAGTTGGCTTCGTAAATGATTTTATTTTCTGCTATTTGAAAATTTTCTTCACCATACGTATTCCATAAAGAAATTCGTAATGTATAAAATCCTATAAGAGAAAATATTCCTATTGCTATAAAATAACCCAGATGTAATCCACTCCCGCCGGCAATACCAGAAATTACTCCTAATACAGGAAAAACAAAAAATGAAAAAGCTAACCCAAACATTACTGCCCGAACTAAGATTGGAGATTTTTTTACTTTTAGATTGAGGATATTGTTTTTAAAATTATATTGTCGCATGTTTTATTATAACTAATTTTAGAGTCTGTTTAAAGAAAAGGAAAAGAACATCAAAATTCAATTAGCTTCCTAATTTACCGTAACGCTGTTGTTCAGAAAAATATATGATTATGGTTTTTCCATTTTTTTTGTATGGATAAAACAATTCGTAAGTTCCATCATTGGCACTATACCGTAACTCGCTACTATTTTTATCAAATATTGAATTTAAGTATTCCCTTTCTTCTTTAGTCGTTTGATATAGATATCGTCTTTTTTGCGGATGTATTGTATCTTTTAAACTACCTTCGAAAAAATCACTAAAACCCAAATAAACAGGAGAGCCTTTAATTGAATCTTTAACAATCACGGTTACACTTGGGAAATTTTTATCTGTACCAGATAAAATTTCTAGTACATCAGCTGTTTCTTTTATATAGCTCTCTGAAAAAGTATAATTTACCAGCTTATCACTATTAACCTTGTTGGTTTCGATAATCGATTCAGCAGATTTAATTAATAATTTTTCCTTTTTAGCTGAAGTTAGATAATCTCCTCCAAATAGAATTATGGCAATCAATGGAAAAATAAAAAGTAAAGTTATAAATCTTAATCTGTTTGATTTATTATTTATTAAATCTTGATTATCTCTCTCAGCAATTCTGGTCAAATTAAACATTAAATTGATTATTAATGAACCAACCATCAAAGCAAGAATACCTAAAACACTCAAATAAAAAGTTTCAGTCATATTTTCTCTAAATATTTTTAAACCAAAAACCTCAATCATTATAAAGGTAAAAACCCAATAAACCAATAAAATTATTGAAGTTATTCCGATGATGTTACTTAATTTAACTATTTGTTTTGCGTTCATAAATGATATTATATTTAATTATTTTTTCAAAACTGAATTTTGTTTGGGATTAAAAATAGTGCATTTTTTATTACAAAATTATCAATCATAATATTTTCACCCTAAATAATTAAAAGTAAAAAGTACAAATTGTAAACACAACTTTCTCTAAAAAAAGATGTTACTTTCTAATCTTGAAAACACTTAAAATCTTTCAATTTTTAAATTTTTTAATCATTAAATTATACCCTATATTTGCTATCGAATAAAACAGAATATGGAACAATTTGTAGTATCGGCTCGTAAATACCGCCCGCAGACCTTTAAGGATGTTGTGGGGCAAAAAGCCATTACAAACACTTTGCTAAATGCCATTGAAAGCAATCACTTGGCTTCGGCTCTTTTGTTCACCGGACCGCGTGGAGTTGGTAAAACGACCTGTGCCCGTATCCTGGCCAGAAAAATAAACCAGCCCGGATATGATGATCCAAACGAGGATTTTGCTTTTAACGTTTTTGAGTTAGATGCTGCTTCAAACAACTCGGTTGATGACATTCGAAGTCTTATCGATCAGGTTAGAATCCCGCCCCAGACCGGGCAATACAAAGTCTACATTATTGACGAGGTTCATATGTTGTCTTCGGCGGCTTTTAACGCCTTCCTGAAAACATTAGAAGAACCGCCAAAACATGCTATTTTTATTTTAGCAACAACAGAAAAACATAAAATCATTCCGACGATTTTATCACGTTGTCAGATTTTTGATTTCAAAAGGATTACGGTAAAAGATGCTAAAGAACATTTAGCTGATGTTGCTGCCAGTCAGGGCATCAATTTTGAAGACGATGCTTTACACATTATCGCTCAAAAAGCTGATGGTGCAATGCGTGATGCTTTATCCATTTTTGACCGTGTCGTTTCTTACTGCGGTACAAACCTGACAAGACAAGCCGTAACCGAAAACCTAAATGTTTTAGATTACGAAACCTATATCTCAATTACCGACTTACTTTTAGAGAATAAAATCCCGGAACTTTTGCTTGCTTACAACGACATACTTTCAAAAGGTTTTGACGGACATCATTTTATTGCCGGGCTTGCTTCTCACTTTAGAGATTTACTGGTGAGTAAAACACCTTCAACCATAGCTTTACTGGAAGTTGGTGAACAGGCACAACAAATGTACGGAGTTCAGTCTCAAAAATGTTCTCAGGATTTTTTACTTAAAGGAATTGACATTGCAAACGATTGTGACTTAAAATATAAATTAAGCCAAAATCAGCGTCTTTTGGTCGAATTATGTTTGATGCAATTGGCCTCTATCAACTTTGATGGAGAAAAAAAAAAGTTGAGCAATTCATAATTCCGCCCGTTTATTTTAAAAATGGAGGATATTCTATAACTGAAGTTCAAAGTCCAAAGTCCAACGTTGAAAGTAAAACTGAATCCGAAAATCCGGTTTCAAAAATTGAAAACCCGAATAATTCGACTGAAGCAGCAGGATCTCAAAAAATAGAAACAGCTGAAATTCTACCATCACAAACTCCTGTCGATGCAAAACCTGAAGTTAGTAGTGAACCTAAAGTTTCTGCTTTTTCTCTGGCAAGTATCCGCAAGAAAAAAGAGCTTGAGGCACAAAGTAAATCCTATATAAAACCTTCTTCAGTTCTGCTTACAGAAGAATTTTCTGAAACTGATATGCTTTTGCACTGGAACAAATATGCACAGCGTTTGGGTGAAAAAGGTTTCAAAATTATGGAATCGTTATTACTAATTAATGATCCAAAATTAAACGGAACAGTAATTACACTTGAATTGCCTAATGAAGGTTCTAAATTAGATTTTGAAAGCCAGATTAACGGACTTTTAGGACATTTAAAAGGACATTTACATAATCACGACATCACAATTGAAGTTATTGTAAATGAAACTGTAGAAACCAAAAGAAACTTAAACGATCAGGACCGCTACAATCGATTATTAGAAATCAACCCAAACATTGAACTTTTACGTTCAACATTTGGATTAGATTTACCTGGTTAGTCCATTTTTTATATTGTATACCTCTTTCAACAACACCTATTTATTTCTTAATCCGTAAGTGTAGACTTTTTGCAACCATTTTTCTCTTTGCTCTTCATCAGCAGTTTTTATGATCCCTATATAACTTACTTTTACCGGCTTAACACCACAAAACTGCAGTATGCATTTCTTTAACTGATTAACACTTGGTCTTGCATAAACAAATCGGTAATACCATCCGGGCTGATCTAAAGTAGTAATGATATGAGCAGTCTTTCCTTTTAAGAGCTTATCCCACCAAACTGAATTTTCCCGATATTGAAATGCCATTCCGGGTAAAAATAAGCGATCGATAAATCCTTTTGTAATTGCCGGCAGACCTCCCCACCAAACTGGATGGATCCAGACCAAATGATCTGCATTCTGAATTTTTTTCCAGGCATCTGATAAATCAGGTTCTAATTCTGTTCGTTTTTGATAGCCAAATTGCAGGTTGGGATTAAAATTTAGAGACGCAATTGTAATGGTTTCTACATTTGCACCAGAAGCAAGTACCCCTTTTTGGTACTGCTCTGCTATAGCAAAATTAAAACTGTAGGGATTTGGATGTCCGTTTATAATTAGTACTTTTTTCATGTTAGTTTTTGTTCAAAAATACTAACACCCTTATTAAATCTTCAGGACAAATGTCTATAAAATTGCCTTACGAACCCGGCTCAAATGTCTTGGTGTGATTCCTAAATAAGAAGCCAAAAATTGAAGTGGAATCAACTGCAGGTATTTTTGATGATTCTTATAAAGTTCTTCATATCGCTGTACAGCAGATAATTTCTGAAAAGAAATCATTCTTTTATTTAGATTTACAAACTCTGTTTCGGTCAATTTTCTGCCTGCTTCCTGCCAATTAGAACCCGACTCGTAGAGGGTTTCCAAAGCTTTACGATCCAGAACCTGTAATTCTGTATCGGTTAAAGCCTGAATATTTTCTTCTGCTTTTTCTTTGGTTATAAAACTGGCAAACGAAGCCATAAATTCATTTTCAAAAGCAAAACAATTTGTAATTTCATCTCCTTTATGATTAACAAAAAAAGAACGAAGAATTCCTTTTTTGATGAAAACAATTTCGTTGCAAACCTGATTCTCCGTCAATAGAAAATCACCTTTTCTGAGTGTCCTAAACGTAATGAAATGGTCTAAAAGATTTAATTCTTCTGAAGAGAAATTCCGGATTGACTGAAAAATAGCTTTCATCAAATTTTAATTATTTTTTTGATGTAAAAACTTTTTCTATTCTTTTATCCGGAACCAGCCATAATAAAGCTACCGATAAATAAGAGGCACCTGAGAACCATTCACTGTAAAAAGAACAAAGAATACCAATGAGATATAAAACAGCAGAAGTAATTCCTTTTAAATCATTGCCTATCGCCTTTGCCAGAACCGAATTTTTTCCTTCATTCACAATTATAACCCTCTGCAAAATAAAATAAGCTACTGCGGATAAAAACAAAACTGCTCCGTATAAAGTCATAGATGCCTGCGCAAATTTGTGTTCACCCATCCATCCTGTGGCCACCGGAATTAAGGAAAGCCAAAATAATAAATGCATATTTGCCCAAAGAATTTTTGCATTTACTTTAGACAAACTATGTAGCAAATAATGATGGTTATTCCAGTAAATTCCGACGTAAATAAAGCTTAGAATGTAACTCAAAAATTTTGGGATAAGCGGTTTTAAATCAGCAAACTCATGTCCATGAGGCACTTTAATCTCTAAAACCATAATGGTGATAATAATAGCTAATACCCCATCGCTAAAGGCCTCCAGTCTAGTCTTGTTCATTTATAAAATACTGTTTCTAAGAATTATGATTTTACCACAGATTCCTATTATTAAAAAATCTGTGGCGTGTTTCTTTTAAATTTAAATTTTACCGTAATACATTGCTTTTACGATTCCGTCAGAAAGTCCAATTTTTGGAACATAAATCTGGCGGGCACCACTCCACTTCATCGCATTGAGATAAATACGTGTTGCATGTATAATTACGTCGGCACGGTCAGAATTCAGACCTAATTCAGCAATTCTTTGCTCGTAAGTCAACGAATTTAAAAAGGCATATTGTGAATTGATGTATATGTATGAAAGCGGTTTTTCCTGTTGCTTTCCTGACATTTTAAATAATTTATTGATATTTCCTCCTGAACCAATAAGGGTAACTTCTTCATAATCTTTGGTATTTGCTTTGATCCATTTTTCAATCTCATCCCAAACCACATCATGGACCATATTATTCAGCAAACGAACTGTTCCTGCCTTAAATGATCTCGAATTAATCATTTTTCCATCAGAAAACAGCGTAAATTCAGTACTTCCGCCACCTACATCCACAAAAAGATAAGTTTGGTCAGTTCTAAGCAAATGATGCAAATCTGTCGAAGCAATAATGGCCGCTTCTTTTTTTCCATCTATAATTTCAATTTTTATATCGGCTTTTTTCTTAATCAACTCTACAACTTCCTTAGCATTATAAGCCTCTCGCATTGCTGAAGTTGCAAAAGCCATATATCTTTCTACTTTATGAACTTTCATTAAAAGGTTAAATGCTTTCATGGCATCAACCATTCTGTCTATATTTTCTGCCGAAATTTCACCAACCGTAAAGGCATCCTGCCCTAGACGTATCGGCACACGAACAAGTGAACTTTTATTAAACTGAGGCTCTTTGCCTTCTTGTTCTACAACATTCGATATCAGAAGCCTCATGGCATTCGAACCGATATCTATTGCTGCATATTTTTTTATTTTAATCATGCTCACTTATGATTTGAAATTTAAATTTTATGTCGTTAAGTTTGTTTTTTGAACAGCTTCTTCAGCTATTTCTATTTTATTTTGGTAATACTTATATGTTTCGAGTTGTGCCCTAAAAGGAGCATGATGATTTCGGGCCTTATACTTATTGTCTAATTTA
This sequence comes from Flavobacterium salmonis, assembly GCF_903819435.1. Taxonomy (GTDB): domain Bacteria; phylum Bacteroidota; class Bacteroidia; order Flavobacteriales; family Flavobacteriaceae; genus Flavobacterium; species Flavobacterium chungangense. The sequence goes on from NZ_CAIJDP010000082.1 coordinate 283,018, forward strand.
TAAGAATGATATCTCACTTTTACATTCCCTTTCCAAGCAATATTAAAATTATCTATCAGCTCTTTTTTAATAGACAAATCATAAATTGGACACGTAACTTCTACCCGTCCATCGAGATTTCTTGTCATAAAATCGGCAGATGATATGTATACTTCGTTTAATCCGGCATTTCCAAAAATATAAACCCTTGTATGTTCGAGGTAATTATCAACGATGCTGATTGCCTCAATATTCTCGCTCATTCCGGGAATTCCGGGGATCAAAGAACAAATTCCTCTTACCTGAAGCTGAATTTTTACTCCTGCATTGCTTGCTTCATATAATTTATCGATCATTTTAAAATCAGACAAACTATTCATTTTCAACTTTATATGTGTTTTTCTACCTGCCAAAGCATGCAAGATCTCACGGTCTATAAGCTTAATAAACTTGCTTCGTGTATAATGAGGTGAAACAATTAAATGTTTGTAACGATGAACTCTGTAATTGATGTCAAAAAATTCGAATATTTTCGAAATATCCTTCAAAATTCCCTGATTACAGGTAAAAAGAGTTACATCTGTATAAATTTTAGCGGTAGCTTCATTAAAATTACCTGTAGAAATAAAGCCGTAACGACGTGTTTTTTCGTCTTCAACTCTTTCGATTACACAAATTTTACTGTGTACTTTTAAGCCTTTAATTCCAAAAATAAGCTCAATACCTTCTGTTTGCATTTGTTCTGCATATGAGATATTGCTGGCTTCATCAAAACGTGCCTGAAGTTCGATTTGAACGGTCACTTTTTTACCATTCTTGGCTGCATTTATCAAGGAACTGATAATTTGAGAATTTTTTGCCAAACGATATAAAGTGATTTTTATGCTGGTAACTTTTGGATCTAGTGCTGCTTCCCGCAAAAACTTTGTCAGGTAAGAAAATGACTGATATGGAGCGTGTAACATATAGTCTTTCTTACTGATTTTCTCCAGAATACTTCCTCCTAAACTTAAACCCGGTATGGGTAATGGTTCATTTGGTTTATAAAGTAAATCGTATCTTCCTAAATTAGGAAAATTCATATAATCACGACGATTGTGATATCTTCCACCCGGAATTATACTATCTGTTTCTACGATTTTCATTTTATCCAAAAAGAAACGTAAAGTATCTTCTTCAATTTGACTGTCGTAAATAAAACGAACCGGCTCACCAATTCGCCTGTCTTTAACAGAAGTTGCAATTTTCTCAAGCATACTCTTACTCAAATCACTGTCTATGTCTAACTGAGCATCACGTGTGATTTTGATCATGTGTGCCGAAACACTTTTATAATCGAATATATTAAAAATATTTTTGAGGTTATGTCGAATAACATCATCAATTAAAATGACATAATGCTTCTCATCATCTGAAGGCAATACAACGAACCTATTAATTGTCTTTGGTATTTCGATTACGGCATAACGAATTTCGTCATTTTTATTCATTTCTAATCGAACTGCCAAATATCCTAAAGTATCTTTAAGAACAGGGAATTCGGCTAAATCATTCAAAATAATCGTTACTAATTCAGGGCTTAATTTTTGAACAAAAAAGTCTTTCAAATAATTTTCCTGCTCTTTTGTAATTTCATCCTCGGTAATGATAAAAATATTTTCAGCCTCCAGTTCCGCTTCGATATTACTTAGAATACGTAAACTTTCAGATTGCTGCTGAATTACGATTTCAGTAATATCTTTAATTAACTGATGAGCAGAAATACCTCCTAAATATTTTTCGCCGGAAATACCTGAAAGGCTCAATCTGCGGATTGCAGCATATCGAACTCTGAAAAACTCATCTAAATTGTTTGAAAAAATTCCAACAAAACGCAGTCTGTCTAAAAGAGGAACTGTATTATCTCCTGCTTCCTGAAGTACTCTTGCATTAAATGCTAACCAGCTTTTTTCTCTGTCGATATATTTCTGTTCGTGCACGTTATTTATTTTAAATCTTTGGGGAAAATTGTTTTATGGGTTATGCCTTTATTTATCGAATCCCAGCTTTCTGAATCGAATTGTAATGATACAAAACCAGAAGTTGGAACATTATCTATAAAAACATCTCCAAATTTATTAACAAAATTTGTAATAGCCTCGTTATGTCCAAAAAGAATAACGCTTTCTAAACTATTATCACATGATTTAATAACTTTTTCAAGATGTCTGTCGTCAAAAGTGTACAATTCGTCTCTGAATAAAATACTTTCTATTGGATAAGATAAGTTCTGTGCAAAAATTATTGCTGTTTCTGAAGCTCTTGCTGCAGTACTGCTCCAGATAATATAAGTTTTGGGGAGATATTTTGAAATAGCTCCTGAAACGCTATGGGCATCTAAAATCCCTCGTTTCATTAATGGTCTGTCAAAATCCTTTAAAGGAGCATCCCAACTTGATTTTGCATGACGTATTAAGATTAAATTTTTCATAAATAAGGATATTTTTAAATGTAGATACCAATAGAATTATTCAATTCCTAATTTACAAAAGAAATTTCAATAGGCTACGTTTTTTTTATTCTGTTAACATTTTGGATGAAATTTTATAAGGACATCAAACAGAATGATTTTTTTAGTTCAAAAAAAAGTGTTGTTCATCTGTTAAAATTATCCCTTTATCGATTTTATGAAAGCACAAGGATTAAACATATAAAATATTTACTGTCAATTATTTAAAATAAAATTACAGTTAAAAAAAGGAATAAAAAAATACAAAAAACCATTTTATTCTTGTTATAATTCTTTTAAAAAAGACAATTTACGTGAGTTATTTAACAAAAAAAACGCACTTAAACGTTTTTTCAGGTTAGTTACAGATAAAAAAAACATAATTAAACCAATCCATATAATTTTGATTCATATATTTTCTGTTAAAAATTTGAGATAATCACAATACTACATTATTCCAAATCTATAAATCTAAAATGTTTTTTAATAGAATATCCCCAAAAATTCAATTTAAAAAGCAAGAAGTCAAAAACATTTTAATCCTAACTTAATAAAATTAGAGATTATGAAAATCATTACTTATTTTTTTAAAAACATTAATATTAAAGGCGTTTTGATAGCGTTACTTTTAATGTTTATTACAAATGGCTATTCTCAAAATACGTATGATGGAGATTACTGCCCAGGCCCTAGTACAGTTGGTGATGAATATACAACTGGCACTGTTTATAGCACACTATTATTAGTTAGTCCTTCTTCAACGTGTCAAATTGGAACGATTCACGCTAAAGTTGACACTCAAAATCAAGTATTAAGATTAGGTATGGACATTGGTAATGGTGGTTCAGCACTTTTTAGATTGTACTTAGATACCAATAATAATTCTTTAACCGGATTAATATCAGACTCATTTGGAGGAACCATTAGTGTAGCTGGTGCTGAATATATCTTAGAGATTAATTCTAACGGAAATGGTTTTACTTTATATACAGGAAATGGAAATGTTAAAACTCAAACTAACGTTATTCCTCCAGGCCTTGCGGCGCAGTCTGGTAACGCAAATTGTAATTCTGGTGCTACATTTTTAGAGTTTAATATTCCTTTTGGAAGTTTAGGAATTAATATTTGTGATCCAAATAACCCTGGTATAATCAATATTACAAAATTAGCATCTGTTAGCGGGAACTCACCTAATTCAAGTCAATGTATTAATACCCCGCTTACTTTTGGAATTCCACTAAAAGGAACAGTTGGACCAAACGCGACTATTTGTTCAGGGGCTAGCAGCGCTTTAACAATAACCGGTCTCAATGCTAATTCTACTGTAAGTAAGTGGCAATCATCTGTTGCTCCATTTTCAGTTTGGGTAGATATTCCTAATACTGCAGGTTTAACAGCTTATAATACAGGTAATTTAACAGAAACTACATTATTCAGAGCAATATTTTCTAATTCAGGGTTATGCTCTGGAAATGCTATTGCTACAAGTGAAGCAACCATAACGGTAAATGCTCCTATTGGTTGTTCCATTGCTGGTACTTATGGTCCTGTATGTTTGTCTTCTTCTAATGTTTATACGGCTCCAGCCAATATGACTACTTATGCGTGGTCTTTGCCTTCAGCAACTGCAAATGGTGCTACAATTACATCTGCTTCAAATGCACAAAACGTAACTGTTTTAGCTGGTTCTACTTGTAGTACAACGTTTAAATTATTATTAACTACTACTTTAAATGGATGCAGTTCTACTTGTGAAAAAATAGTTACTGTTAACGACACAACGGCACCAACATGGACAACTACTACAAATGCCTTAAATGTAACTTTACAGTGTAGTGATCTTTCTGGTTTGGCAAATGCTCAGGCAGCAACTCCAGTCGCAACCGATAATTGTGGAGGAACCATAACGTATACCAAAACAAGCGGAAGCTTTGTAGCAGGTTCCTGTATCAACTCCGGAACTTACACCAATACCTGGGAAGCAAAAGATGTTTGCAACAACTTATCAACTACTTTTACTCAGGTAATTACAATTCAGGATACAACTGCACCGACATGGACAACAGCTGCAGCTTCTCTAGATGTAACTTTACAATGTAGCGATCTTTCCGGTTTAGCAACTGCTCAGGCAGCAGCGCCAATAGCTACTGATAATTGTGGAGGAACTGTAACGTATACCAAAACAAGCGGAAGCTTTGTAGCAGGTTCTTGTATCAACTCCGGAACTTATAAAAATACCTGGGAAGCCAAAGATGTTTGTAACAATTCATCAACCATATTTACACAAACCATCACTATTCAAGATACTACTGCACCAATGTGGACAACAGCTGCTAATGATTTAAATGTAACTCTGGAATGCAGTGACCTTTCCGGTTTGGCAACTGCTCAGGCAGCAGCGCCAATAGCTACTGATAATTGTGGAGGAACTGTAACGTATACCAAAACAAGCGGAAGCTTTGTAGCAGGTTCTTGTATCAACTCCAGAACTTATACAAATACCTGGGAAGCCAAAGATGTTTGTTTGAATACCTCAACAATATTTACACAGACCATCACTATTCAGGATACAACTGCCCCAATGTG
>NZ_CAIJDP010000082.1:288168-289679 GCF_903819435.1 Flavobacterium salmonis
AGAACTTATACAAATACCTGGGAAGCCAAAGATGTTTGTTTGAATACCTCAACAATATTTACACAAACCATCACTATTCAGGATACCACAGCACCAATGTGGACAACAGCTGCTAATGATTTAAATGTAACTCTGGAATGTAGTGATCTTTCAGGTTTGGCAACAGCTCAGGCTGTATCTCCAACCGCTACTGATAATTGTGGTGGAACAGTAACTTATACCAAAATCAGTGGAAGCTTTATGGCTGGTTCCTGTATCAACTCCGGAACATATACCAATACCTGGGAAGCAAAAGATGTTTGTTTGAATACATCTACAATATTTACTCAAATTATCACTATTCAGGATACAACTGCACCAATGTGGACAACGGCTGCAGCTTCTTTAGATGTGACTTTGCAGTGTAGTGATCTTTCCGGTTTGGCAAACGCTCAGGCTGTAGCTCCAACAGCTACTGATAATTGCGGAGGAACTGTAACTTATACCAAAATCAGTGGAAGCTTTACAGCAGGCTCCTGTATAAACTCTGGAACTTATACCAATACCTGGGAAGCAAAAGATATTTGCCAAAATACTTCTACTATTTTCACACAGGTAATAACCATTGAAGATAATGCAGCACCAACATGGATTACACAGGCAGGTACTTTAAATGTTACTTTACAATGCAGCGACACCTCTGGATTACTAGCCGCTCAAAATCAGGCTCCAACTGCAACCGCAAATTGTACTGTAGTTACTTATATTAAAACCAGCGGCGAATTCAGAACTTCTCAAAGCTGTGCCAATGCAGGAACTTATACCAATAGCTGGATTGCAAAAGATTATTGTGGAAATGTTACGGATACTTTTATTCAAGTGATCACTATCGAAGATACTACAGCACCAACATGGGCTACTGAAATAGCTTCCTTGAATGTGACTCTACAATGCAGCGACCTTTCAGGTTTAGCAAACGCTCAGACAATGTTCCCAACAGCTTCTGACCTTTGTGACACAGATGTATCGAATATCGTAAAAGTTAGCGGTCAGTTCATGGCTTCTGAAGGATGTGGAAATTCAGGAACTTACACCAATACCTGGACCGTGAAAGACGATTGCGGAAACACTTCCGATACTTTCACTCAGATAATTACTATCGAAGATATTACAGCACCAACATGGGCTACTGAAATAGCTTCCTTGAATGTGACTTTGCAATGCAGCGATCTTTCAGGATTGGCAAATGCTCAGACAATGTTCCCTGTGGCTTCAGATCTTTGTGATGCCGATGTATCGAATATCGTAAAAGTAAGCGGGCAGTTCATGGCTTCTGAAGGTTGTGGAAATGCCGGAACCTATACCAACACCTGGACTGTAAAAGATGATTGTGGCAATACTTCCGATACTTTCATGCAAGTGATAACAATTGAAGATACTACTGCTCCGGCTTGGACTACTGAAACTGCTTATTTGAATGTAACTTTGCAATGCAGCGACCTTTCAGGATTGGAAAATGCGCAGGCAATATT
>NZ_CAIJDP010000083.1 GCF_903819435.1 Flavobacterium salmonis
TTGGTGGTCAATTTGCTCCGGAATTAGGTGGTCAGTTTGCTCCGGAACGGGTGGTCAATTTACTCCGGAATTAGGTGGTCAAATTGACCGGTTTTTCCAATAGTGGTGCTAAAGCTAAAGAGGAATTTAGCCAGGTAGGAATTAAAGTTGATAGCGACGGAATTAAAAGAGATTTCCAGGAATTAAAAGACAGGTTTAGTAATGCCAAAGCAAAAAAAGATGGTGAGACAGGAGCTTATGACGATTATTTAAATAAGAAAAAAGGACTTACTGCCGGAGCTGACAAAAGCAAGAATATCAAAGGCGAGGATATCAAGGGCCAATCTGATTCAATTGTATCCGGAGGTTCTAAAATGACTCACTTAACAATCAATATTCAAAAGCTTCAGGACGATACTAAAATCTTTGTTGAAAGCACCGAAAAAGGAATCGAAAACTTAGGAGAAAAAGTTCAGGAAATGATCTTAAGAGCTGTCAACAGTGTAAATCAAATGCAAACGGACTAATGGCACAATTTAATATTAAAGAAGTACTTGTAAGGGCTGCGTTGGATTATACCGGCCCACATTTTCCCGAATGGTGGAAAATGAACAAAAAAAAATATGGTTTGCCTGATTTGAGTGCTATAAACTCAAATCAGCTTTTAGGAGCAAAATATTTCATGCAGCTAAAGTTGTCTTATAAAGGACAAATATTTGTGTTACCCAATGAACCGTTAGTTTCAATAGGACTTACCAAAACAATTGTAAAAACTGTAACGGTTGGAAAGTATAAAAAAGGAACGGTCAAAGAGTATATAAATACTGATGATTATGTGATATCAATTAAAGGGGTTTGCGTTGACAAGGATGATCCTGAAATATATCCTTCAGATCAGGTTAAATCATTAAATGAGCTGGTTAATATAAATGATGCTCTTGAGATTGAAGAAAATGCCTTTTTTGAGCTATTCGGCATTAGACGCCTAGTAATTGAAGATATCCAGTTTGATGAAATGATAGGCGAATCAGGCATACAAAAATATAGCATTAAGGCGATTTCTGATACTGATTTTTTTGCCGATTTAAATGAAAAGAAATCAACAACCCCAAACTAAAATTAATCTGTTGGAATATGTTTATACTCGAAGCAAAGGTTGAAATAGGCGATTTTATATTTAATGCTGTAAATGAAATTGTAATTACAAAATCGGTCGAAGATATGGCAGACACAGCCATCATTAAACTACCGGCACGATTTAAAGTAAAACAAAATGGCGAGCAAAAATATACTGAAAACGCAATCAAGGTCGGTGATCCGGTAAAGATTACATTAGGCTATGAGAGTAAGTATTCAGGTGTTGAATTTACAGGCTATGTAAAAAAGATTAATCCTAAGATACCGCTTGAAATACATTGTGAAGATGCAATTTGGTTGTTAAGACGAAAAAGTATTACCAAAACATGGGAGAAAACAACGATGAAAGAAATTCTTGAGGAAGTTGTAAAAGATACTCCGGTTCAATTGGCAGAACCTGTTGATTATGTTGAATTAAACAAATGGATCATAACATATGCTAATGGAGCGCAAGTTTTAGAAAGTCTTAAAAAAGATTTGTTGATGTCTGTTTTTATTACGGATGAAGGTAAACTGTATTGCGGTTTGGAGCAACTCACCAACATAGGAGAAACTGCCGTCTATAATCTAAATTTTAATGTTGTCGAAAATAACCTTGAATTTAAAAGCAAGGAAGACAGAAAAATTAAAATTAAATATACATACATCGATAAAGAAAACAAACGTCAAAGTGTTGAAGTTGGAGATCCGGACGGTGAACAAAGAGAGTATCATACGTCTGTCATTTCAGACATGAAAAAACTTGAAGAAATGGCAAACGCTGAACTTGAAAAGCTAAAGTATGATGGTTTTGATGGCGATGTAAAAAGCTTCTTAATTCCATTTGCGACAAGAGGTATGAAAGCAAAATTTATTGACAGTGAGCACCCTAAACGTGAGGGAGATTATTTTATTAAAAAAGTAGTCACATCGTTTGGAACTGGTGGAGCAAGAAGAACAGTAACAATTGGTAAGCGTTTGTAATGGATAAAAAGATACAAGATGCATTTAGAAAACTTATGCAGCGGGATGTTGATACATTTCCGGTAAATGTAATTTCGGTTGATAAAAAACAAGGAACCTGTGTGGTATCAGATGATCAAATAAAATACACAGATGTTCAATTATCGTCGGTAATTGATGGAAATAAAAATAAATTTTTCTTGTTCCCCACTGTTGGCAGTTCTGTTCTGGTTAGTCCAATAAAAGAGGATATCAAAAGATTATATGTTGAATCTTACTCAGAGATAGAAAGTTTAGATCTTCAAATTAAAACGGTTCAGTTTAAAATTACTGAAGCGGGCTTTTTATTGAAAAAGGAAAATGAAACCCTCAAAGGTTTGGTTTCCGATTTATTAACCGCTGTAGAGAACATGAGTTTTTTGGTTACAACTACAGGAGGTGCAGGTAATACAACAACATTAGTAAATGCAGCACAGTTTACGGCTGTAAAAAATAGATTTAATGAGTTTTTAAATGACGTTTAATGAATGATATTTTAGTTTTTATTTCTTCAATTCTGGCTGCTATTGGCGGTACCGGTCTTTTTACATTTCTTTTTACAAGGTCAAAATATCAAGTTGATGTATTGCAGGCAAAAGAAAATGCCGAAACAACTGCCATAGAAAATGATATTAGGTTATCAGGACATTATAAAGAAATTCTTGATGATCTCAAAAACAGATATGAAACCCGATACATAGAATTTGAAAATCTGATGAATCGGAAAATTTCATTACTGGAAGAGGAACTAAAACTAAAAGACAGAAAGATTAAACTACAACAACAGGAAATAATCGAATTAAAGCGAGAAAACCGAATACTTAAAGACAATGCAAAAGCAAATCTTACATAATCAATCTTTTTTTGATATAGCAATTCAGAACATAGGGACACCAATTAGTGCCTTTACTATTGCTTTTAAAAATGGACTTTCAATAACCGATGATCCAACACCGGGTGAAATTATTGAGGTTCTGGAAAGTGATTTGCTGGATACAGTTAAAGTTGATTATTTCAATAACAAAAATCTAATAATTGCTACAGGTTTCAATGGCTTGAATAGCGAAAATATTATACCAGAAGTTGGAATTGGTACAATGGTAATAAATTCAAATTTTATAGTAGGATAAAATGGCAAGAACAATAGAAGCTATACAAAAAGAAATGTTTGATGCAATTGCAGCTAATGAGAATTTGACTGCATTAAATTCACCAAGTAAAGTCGCTATTTATAGATTGTGGGTATTTATAATTTCATACAAACATTGGTTTCTTGAAACCTTGTTTGACACCCACAAAAAAGAAGTAGAAGACATCATAGAACAAAAATTCCCTCATCGTCCGTCCTGGTATCGTTCAAAGGCTTTAGCATTTCAATACGGTTTTGACTTGGGTACTGACTTTGATTTGATTGCTGATACTGATAAATACGATAATACAGGCTTTGATCCTGACATTGTTGAAAATTCAAAAATCATAAAATACAGTGCTGTTACAAAAAACGGAGGTCAGCTTTTGATAAAAATTGCCTCAGAATCAGCCGGAGTTTTGGCACCAATCACTATACCCCAAAAAGCGGCTTTTGATGCTTACATCGAAGAAATTACCGACTGTGGGGTAAAATACATTGTGATAAACAAAGAGCCGGATATTTTGATTTTAAATATTCAAATATTCCGTGATCCGTTGGTTTTAGATGAAAACGGAATGCGAATATTATCTGATGGTGGTGGTGTTTATCCTGTTGAAGATGCAATTTTGGAGTACATGAAAGAGCTGCCTTTTAATGGTGAGTTGGTTCTGGCGCATTTGGTTGATAAGTTACAGCTTGTAGAAGGTGTGAAAATTCCAAACATTGTCAATGCCGAAACCCAAATTATGGACAGCAACGGAGTGTATGGAACTCCACAGCCTATTACTGTAAAAACAGTTCCCGATAGTGGCTATTTTAAGGTGCTTAATTTTGATAATGTGACTTATGTGGTATAAAGTAGATTGGGATAAATTGGTGTTGTTACTCTTGCCCACCTTTTTGCGTAAGCCGGTATTATTTGGTTATGTAAGGGCTTTGGTTTCACCGATAGCAAGTTTACATTATAGCTGGTTACGAATGAGAGAAACTAATTTGAAGAAATTGGATTATAATGGCCAGCGCTGTTATTTACGAGGTGCATTGAACGACAATTGCGATCCCGAATTAAGACGGATTTACATTCAGGACGTGCCGCAACTAAGCGAAAACTATATTTATACACCTGTTGAAAATTTAGACTATTACCTGGACACTGTGTGGCTTGATTTAGACTTTACAGAAGGTGGTGAAATGGTTGACTTTGTGGTATACGTACCAAACGAGATTATGAACAAAATAAACAAGATTACAGCCATACTCGAATTTTACACGCTGGCTGGAAAAATTTATAAAATAATTACAATATGAATAAGCAGGATTTTACGCTACTTAATGGTTATCCGTTAAATCAAACTTCGCTTGATAGAATGCAAACAGCTTATTCTATCTTCAACGCTTTAGGAAATATCGTGGGCGAAAAAACAATTATTTCCGGTTGTGAATTGACAGGATCAAATGTTAGCAACGGAGTTGTTTATGTAAATGGTGAAGTGTTTGAATTTCGTGGCGGAGTGGTGCAAACTAAAGTCATCATTAAAGAAGATGCAACAAATTTGGTTTATAAAAACAATAATTCTTACCCGGTTGTAAAAACACGTTATGTGACTTTTGGCAGTGGAGTTGACTCAATAGACTGGGCTGACTTTAAAAGAGGGTTTGCAACGAAAGATATTCTTGCCGGATTATTAGGAAAAGCTGATCAGACTTCTTTTGATGCTTTGGCAGATGCGTTTGCACTTGTTTACACCAAAATGCTTACAATCGAAACAGGTGCTCAGAAAAACCTACAGGAATTTTACCAGACCGGAACTTTAACAACTACTAACAGACAAACTGGAATTAATGAGTATGATTTCAGTAAAAACTATGCTGACATTTTACCTCCCGATGGATTTGTGATGGCTAATTTAAAAGCATTTATGCCTAGCATTGCGAAAATAGCATTTGCCGGAGATGTAAATGTAGACGATACCATGTGGTGTCATTATGAATTAAGAACTGACAGAATTAGGGTTACTTGCAATAATTCAGAGAGTAGAGAAACTTCTAAAATCAATTATATAGCAATCTGGAAAAAATAAATCATGGCAGTTACTGAAAAGAATATATTAAAAAACTGGTTTTTAAACGGTTTAAAACCTCCTCAAGAACAATTTTGGGCGTGGCAGGAGTCCTATTTTCACAAGTATGATGTAATACCACCTACAGCTATTGAAGGACTTTCGGAATTATTGAATAGCAAAGCCGATAAGGAGGCTTTTGACTCGCATCTACAAAATTTTAATACGCATCTAGAAGATTTTAATGCACATGTAGAAGATTTAAATGCGCATTACGAGCTGATAGAATTAAGCCGAATTATTCCATATGGTCAGGTACAGGTATTTAAAACAAGTCCTGAAGGAGATCAAAAAGTAAAAGCTATAGGTGATTATTGCGTGGGATGGATTGAAGGTTCTTTGGTTAGTGGAAACTGGAATGGTGGTGACGAAATGCTAAAATCATCTTATGAATAAATACTCAAACAAGTCAAACTTAGGAAACAATACTAATTGACAAAAAAATATGAAAAAACTACTTTTATTTTTAGTGCTGGCTGTCACATTCAATTTATCAGCCCAGACAATTTCGACGACTTATTTTGCTAAGCCGTTAGAATTGAATTCTGTCCCGGCTAGTACTACAAAGGCTGATAGTGTTTTAGTTCGTGGAGCTGATAAAATTATAAAATATGTTCCTCGCAGTGAGTTTGGTGGTTCATCTACCTTACAAGATGTTCTAAATAAAGATGCTTACGCTGAATGGTGTGAAGGATCTGATTGTAATTATGTAGAAATATTCGGAGAAGATAATAATCATATAGATTTCTGGGCAGGATCATTCGATGGTCAAAGATATGGTGAGTTTGGTATGAGTAAGAATAACTTATATTTAGGTAGTGGTTATGATACGAAGAAATCATTTATATCTTTTAATGAAGGTATACTTAGTTTGGAACAACGTACTGATAATTCTGCTTTTAGGACTAAAGTAACTATAGATACACCAGTATGCAATAGTAATATGCATTTTCCCGCCCCGATTAGCGATAATGACTATTATTTAATAACTTCTATAAATGGTAATAGAGCAGACTCTACTGGAAATATAGAAATTTCTACAGACGGTGGTAGTTCTCAAAATTTACAAGAGTTATTAGATGAAGGCTCTGCTGCAAGTAATATTGACAACCTAAGTATAACTGGAAGTAACGGAGTTATTAATATAGATAATTCGGGTCTAACCTTATGGGCTCCCAAGGTGACTTTTAATGGAGAAATAAATCAAAGTACTACTAATTTTGTGGGAATACCTAAAATTTCTCAAGTAATTGAATTTTATAATGATTACTCTGCTATTCAAAATGGAGATATTAGAACTGGTCTAATTTATTCTCACAGTAATGGGTTTTATTTTGGTGATAGTAATGGCATGTATATAAGTTCTAATAATAACTCAGATACAGGGTATATAAATTTTGAAGGCGGTGGTAACGGTAGATTGAATTTAGGCAAACAATATTCAACTCTTACGGCGGTATCCTCTTCTCCTTTTTATATACAAAATACTTCTGGTGGAATTGATTTAAATGCAGGAAGTTATGGAGGCTTATCAATGAATCCAAGTGGTATACAATTACAAAACAGAGGTAATACAAGCCCTTTAATTATCCAATCTGATAAAACCTTAATAACAGGAATAGCATCATTAGGTGAGTTTATTGTCGAAAATTTACCAACTCCATCTAATACTGCTTATGCAACAGTATTGGATGCAACATCTCCTGCATACCTGACTCCAATTGTTGGTGGTGGAAATATTATTTGTCCTGTTTTCTTTAACGGCACAGAATGGGTTGCTCACTAATTTTTGTAATCCATAATCAAATACTTAATAAATATGAATAAACAAAAAATCGCTGTAATAGTAAGTTTTTTAATCGTCTTAACAGGCTTTATCGATACAAAATTTGACCTTTTACAAGAGGTTGGTTTCTCTTTAATCACAATCAACAGAATCAAATTGGGTGGTTTGTTGTTGTCAGCATTATTGCCGGGTATCACGTCTTCACTTTCTAAGACAGAAAAGTAATTTAAAGATTCCTAAGGAGGCAGGAAGTAAAAAAAGTCCTCCAACAATTAACGGCATTTACAGAAGATCTGAATGTTGATGATACTTTGTGATGTAAATATCGTGTAGGTACTGAGACTATAATCCGAAAGGAGATCAGTGAGTGAAATCAATTCTATCGCAATCTAAAAACAAACACAGAAAAAATATATTAAAAAACTGGTTTTTAACGGTCTAAAACATCCGTAAGAACAGTTCTGGGCGCGGCAGTATTAAGTCATATTTCATAAATATAATTTGATACTGCCTACATCTGTTGAAAGCGCTAATCAGTTTGAAAAATGGAGATTTAAAAATTGAAAAGGTTACAAATCAAACTCTCAAAACAATACTAATTGACAAAAAAATATGAAAAAACTACTTTTATTTTTAGTGCTGGCCGTCACATTCAATTTATCGGCTCAGACAATTTCGACGACTTATTTTGCTAAGCCGTTAGAATTAAATTCAGTGCCGGCTAGTACTTCAAAGGCTGATAGTGTAATCGTTCGTGGGGCTGATAAAATTTTAAAATATGTTCCAAGAAGTGAGTTTGGTGGTGGCAGTGCACAAACTTTGCAAGAAATTTTAAACAATGGTTATATAGTTGAAAATACTCCTATTTGGATTAATAGAACTGATGGTATATTTCAAGATGGTTTTAGGCTGCTTAGCCCATTACAATATACTTCACATCAAGATGGTTTTTTCAGGATTTATAAATATGATGGTAGTGGAGATACAAGTTATTCAAATGGTGGTATTCGTTACACCAAAGATGGAAAAAACCTTAATTTAGGGTTGCCAACACCTGTTTTGGAAAATTTCAACTCGACATTTGTAACTTCAATCAATGGACAATATGCTGATGAATTTGGAAATATAGACATCACCGGTGGTGGAGATTCTCCAACACTAGAACAAGTAATCACAGCTGGTAATCAAGCAACAGCCGGAAATTCTTTTGTAAGGTTTTTAGAGGGATTTAATAATAATTCAAAATATTCAAGAATTAGATCATCCAATGATACTTCAATGAAATACTCTGATTTGTATGTAGGAAATAGTAATGCATTCTTATTTGGGGCAAATGATGCTATTAATAGTGAAGTAAAAATACTTGATGGGAAACTAAATTTAAAATATGCAAACACTAATTTAACTTCTACAACCATAGAGTTTGAAGAACCAACTTCAATTTCGACATTAAGATATCCGGCTAAGTCATCTGGTATTCATGTATTAGCAACACTGGATGATATTTCTGGAGGCTCTCAGAATTTGCAACAAGTTATTGACACAGGTAATTCAACTACTAATGCACTTATACAGATGAATACCACATACACTGGAAGCACTTATTTTAATATGAATTCTCCTGTAGGTAGTATTTCTATATCGCCAGGCAGTACCTCGGGAGGGGGTGGCCAATTTTACGTAGGAGATAATACCGGAAATAACAATGTGACTATCTATAAAGATGGTATAAGAAATATAGGGGGAGGTTATAATAAACTTTTTAATTTTCCAGCTAAACCTTCCGGAACTTACACTTTGGCAACCTTAGATGATATTGATTTACAGGTGCCTACATTACAACAAGTATTAGATGCTGGTAGTGTTGCCGATAATAGTATATTAACTATAAATGATAATGGTAATAATAATAGTACTCAGATTAGCGGTAGCAATGTTTCAGTAATAAATAACGGAGAAAGCTTGCTTTCGTTATTTATAGATAGATTAGAGTTTGGTTCTTGGAACGGAGATAAAAGAAATACACTATTATTTGACAGAGATACCAATGGTCTTGGTACTTATAAATTTCCTGAAAAACCATCAGGAAGTTACGTTTTTGCTACGACTGATGATTTAGCTAAAACCAATCTGACAACAACAACTTTATCACAGTCAGATTTAAATACGGCTTACCCAAATGGTAGTATTGGTTTAAGAGTCCATTGTATGTCTATTTCAGGTGGTGCTTTGACTTATGAAAAAACATCAACAGGTTGGGTTCAATATCCAGTTACAGTCGTTCCTTAAAACTTAAATAATTTTAAAGTATGAATAAACAAAAAATCGCCGTAATCGCAAGTATTTTAATTGTCTTAACAGGCTTTATTGACACAAAACTTGACCTTTTACAAGGTGTAGGGTTCTCATTAATAACAATTAACAGAATTAAACTGGCTGGGTTAGTATTATCGGCCGTACTGCCAAGCGTTACGCCTTTGTTTTCGAAAGAAGAAAAGTAAAAGATTTTCCAGTGGAGACAGGAATAAAAAAAAGCCATCCAATAGCGAGAGCAGGTCAGTAAGTGAAATCAATTCTATCGCAATTTGAAAAATAATAATTATGGCAATTACAGAAAAAAATATATTAAAAAACTGGTTTTTAAATGGGCTAAAACCTCCCCAGGAACAGTTTTGGGCGTGGCAGGATTCCTATTTTCATAAATATGATTTGATACCCCCTGCATCTATTGAGGGATTTACGGAACTATTGAGTGAAAAAGCCGATAAAGAAGCGTTTGATAATCATTTAGAAGCCGCAGATGCACACCCGGAAGCAATAAAAAAAGCTAGAATAATTCCGTCAGACGAAATGGTTGTTTTTAAAGCACCTGGAAATGAAAATAATGAAATAAAAGAAGTCGGGGATTATTGTATCGGGATTGTCGAAAATACAAAAATAGAGGGTATTTATGTAGGAGGTGACGATAATTTACTGGATGGATACGAAATATACAGTCAATTAGAATTTTAAATATGTCAAGCAAAAAGAAAATTAAGAAGCTTAAAAAGCAACTTAAACAATTGAGGCAAATTCTAAAAAAAGATTGCCTTACAATTACCAACTCCGAAAATGAAAATGAGCAAGTAACATTATCATTTATTGACGGAATATTCAGATTTAGCAAGACAATTAAATCTGAGCAAACAGACACAACAGAAATTTCAGAAGTAACTTTTAATTATGGCAAAACAGATATTTAAAACACATTTAAACTTTCAAGAAGTTGACCCTGGCACGATAGAAGATAAAGTGTTGGTTAGAGATTCTGACGGAAATGTAAAAGAAATTGCCTCTACTGATCTTGGTGGTGGTATCGAAATCAAAGGCGAATATAATAACAACGGTGAAGCTCTTGCGGCAGGGCTTACAGTTGGAGATTTTTATAGAAAGCCTATCTCTGGGGATTCAGAATCAGCATATATTTCTCAGGTTGTAAACATTCCAGAACCAACAGCTTTTCTTAAACTACAATTTAGCGATACGTTAGAAAATATTGCTTCAAATTTTGGTATTTCAGACATTGGAAATGTTTCTAATTGGAATGATTATTTAACAAACAACGGGAATTCTGTACTTTTTGAATCTGTAACAATTGATTCTGTTGAAAGTATCGTTAGGTTAAATACAAGCTCACCTATAGCAGGTTATCTTAATTTAAGCGGAATGAATCTTTCAGCTATTGATTTCAAAGGTTGTGAGAATGTTATTAGCTTATTCTTAGAGAATAACAACCTGACAGTATTTAACCCAACCAGTGAACTTAGTAATTTAACTGCATTAGACCTTAAAAAGAATAGTTTGTCTGATTTTAATCCGGTTGAACAATTACCTCAACTGCAAACTATTAATTTAAATGAAAATAATGTAACTTACTGGAACCCTGTAAACGGCTTTCCTGAATTATATAATTTGTTCTTAGAAAAAAACAATATTTCTACTTACAACCCAACAACATCAATGCCTAAGCTTAATCATTTGAATTTGTCTTATAATTCGTTAACTGCTTTTGACCCTCTTTTACCTGATTCAGTTGAGAGAATAATACTTAGTAATAATGCACTTACGGCTTTTGAATTGACACATGTGCCTCCATTATTATTTGTCTTGGAGCTAAACAACAACAACATTACGGAATTTCCTGCAATGATATTCCCTGAAGGGTTTGCTTCTATTCAAATATCTGGAAATGTACTGACTGTTTTTAACAGTGAACTGCCTAATTCGACACAGACTTTGAATTTAGCTAATAATAATATAGAGAATTTTGACCCTACATATTTGTTGCCTTCAGGTTTGTACGGTCTAGATTTATCAGGTAATCCTTTAGCTGAATTTAATCCGACTAACGCATTACCGGCAACAGTTGGTATGTTGGTTTTAGCAGACACACTTCTAACAGAATTTTCTCCAACACAACCATTGCCAACGGCGTTAAATCATTTGAATCTTAACGGAACAAAATTAACAGAATTCAACCCTGTAAATGGTATTTATAATATAAAACAGCTTCATCTAGGGCGATGTACGGAGTTAACAACATTTAATCCTGATTGTGATTTAAGCACAGTAGAGCAAATAAGCTTATACCAAAACCCATTATTAACAGAGTTTAATCCTGAAAGTCCAATGAACGCTTTAAATTATTTAGGTTTATCAGCTACAGGTATTACTTCGACGGGCTGGGCTGGGGCTGATTGGGTCGCAAATGTTCCTAATGGCGGATATATGCAGGGGGCTTCGACAACAGACCCAATGATAGGTACGGCAACATATACCGCTTTAATTGCTAAATCATGGGCTATAAACGCTTAATTGAATTCCTTGGAGGGTAGGAATTAAAAAAGCCCTCCAACAATTTAATACTTTCTTGTAATTTAGCACAAAGCCACCATTGAAAGACAAAAAGTCTTCTAATGGTGGCTTTGCTATATGTATAAATTATCAGGAGAGTAATCCATTTCATAGGTGCTTATACCATAAACTATGAACGCTACAGTTAATTATAATGCTAGTTATATTGATATAATCCTTATAAGTATTAGATAATGTTAAAGTAAATTAATAAAGCATACAATTTGTATTGACTTTTTTTGGATACTTTTGGCTCTGTTTTTATGT
The DNA here is from genome assembly GCF_903819435.1 of Flavobacterium salmonis. Classification (GTDB taxonomy): domain Bacteria; phylum Bacteroidota; class Bacteroidia; order Flavobacteriales; family Flavobacteriaceae; genus Flavobacterium; species Flavobacterium chungangense. The sequence goes on from NZ_CAIJDP010000083.1 coordinate 12,296, forward strand.
ACTTCTTGTTTTTCCGATTATAAAAATTAACTATAAAACCGTATAGTTATATTAAAGAGGAGGCGCAAAAAGAACATACAGATTTTTCAAAATCCTAATAAAAAACAAACCTGTAAATATTTAAGTTTGCAGGTTTTTTCTTTATTTTTTCAAAACTTAATACTATAAAAATGTTACCGTTCCGGTATGCATATCATAATAACCTCCAATTATTTTAATCTGACCATTATCTTCCAGTCCTTTCAAAATAGGGCTTCTTTCTCTGATAGTTTTTATAGTATTGATTACATTATTTTTTGAAACATAGGCTACGTATTCTTTATTTTTTGAAGTTTTTTCTCCTTTAAAGTTTTGTGATGCAGTCACTGCCGGTTTTATGTTGGTTAACATTGCAGTTATGTTGCCTAGTTTAGCATCGTCAATAGTAGCTGTAATGGCGCCACAGGATTCATGTCCTAACACAAGAATTACTTTTGCACCCATAAGTTTACACCCAAATTCCATACTTCCCAATAAATCGGTATTGGCAAAATTTCCGGCCACGCGTCCTACAAAAAGATCACCAATACCTCTGTCAAAAACATCTTCTACCGGAATTCTACTATCGAGGCAGGAAAGAATTACCGCTTTAGGGAATTGTCCAGGAGCAGCATTTCGTACCATTGCAGAATGATCCCTGGCTGTAACATTATTGGTTGAAAATCGTTTGTTGCCTTCTTTCAGGCTTTTGATAACTGCATCCGGTGTTAAAGCAGCTTGCTCTTTTGCAGTTAAAACCCGCTCTCTTAAGGGAGTTGGTACAGGAGTAATTTGTGGACAGTCTTTTTCTTTTCCTGAGCCATTACAGGAAAAAAGTACTAGTATTGCCACTAAGGCTGCATAAACTGCGTGAATTTTTCTTTTCATTTTTGGTGTGATTAAAAGTTAAAATTAATGTAAGAATAATCATGTTACTGAATTTACAAATATATAATGTTTGTGTTATATTTTAGAGTAATTGTTAATTTAAAATCAGTATTTTTTTAAAATAACTATTTTAATATCAATTGTTTACACTTTTGTTATCTTGCTAACTCACTTAAGACAGGATGTAAGAGGTTTTCTGCAGTAAGAAATAATTATAAGCCATAAAAATTATCATTCGGTAACAATAGGATAAACGTATTTTGGATTTTAATCAATAGAATTGCATACTCTTTAAAAATTCCATTGAAAGCTGAATCTATGACTCTAAAAATTACTTCTTCATATAAAAACTGTTTATCTGTTCTGTTTTTCGTTTTTTTCAACTTTCCAATTTCAGCCCAAAAACAAAATTCACTTAACGGAGTTCAGATAGCTTTTCTATCAGATGTGCACTTGCAGGATTTATTCGGAAAATTATCAGATAATGAATATCAAGGGGTTTTAAATCCTAAAACCGGTAAATATACTTTAGCCAGAACAATGGCTTCACAGCTGCATTCGACCCGAATTTTTAATGAAAACTATTTTGCTTTCATTGCAGCTTTAGAAGATATTGTAAAGCGAAATATAAAATACGTAGCACTTCCGGGTGATTATACAGATGATGGGCAGCCCATTCACGTACGTGGTTTGGAAAAAATTCTCGACCAGTACCGAAAAAAATATAATATTGAATTTTTTATCACAACCGGAAATCATGATCCTGTTGGACCTTTTGCTCAGGAATCCGGTAAAGAAGATTTTTTAGGAAAAGAGGGTAAAAGTCAACCCATTTACAGCAAAGACGGATTGTATAAGCCGAATTTAACTATCGAACAGCCTGTAGTGGTTACTGCCGATATTGCTAAAATGGGTTATTTAGGAATTACAGACAGATTAAAACATTTTGGTTTTTATCCCGATAAAAAATACAAATTCTGGTCAACACCTTTTGCGGCTTATACCAGCAAAAATTATAATTACAAAAAGGCTGAAAAAGCAGCTGAATTATCAAACAGGGTTTACAGTGTGGCAGCGGGCTACGAAGTTCCGGATGTGAGTTATGTGGTTGAACCTGTGGAAGGGCTTTGGCTGATGGCAATTGACGGAAATGTGTATATACCAAAGAAAAACGATGCTGATCCAAAGGATTCTAAAAGTTATTCTGAAGCGAGTACGGGTTATAATAACGTGCTTTCGAACAAAAAACATCTGATAAAATGGGTCGCAGCTATTTCGGCGCAAGCCAAAGAACAGGGCAAAACACTGATTGCTTTCAGTCATTTTCCGATGATTGATTTTAACGATGATGCTTCTTCAGAAATAAAGGAGCTTTTAGGACCAAACAAATGGCAATTGAACCGTGTTCCGGTTGAAGAAGTGGCGCAGGTTTTTGCTGATGCCGGACTGAAGATTCATTTTGGCGGTCACATGCACATCAACGACACCGGAATCCGGACTTCGGCAAAGGGAAATACTCTGGTCAATATTCAGACACCTTCATTGGCTGCATATATTCCGGCATATAAATTGCTGACAATCAAAAAAGACAATCTGGTCGATATTCAAACCATCACAATAGATAATGTTCAGCGTTATGATGAACTTTTCGATTTATATAAAATGGAATATCAGTTTTTGGAAAGTCAAAATACCAAAGACATTTGGAATATCGATATTCTGAAAACCAAAAGTTATCATGATTTTACCGATTTTCATTTAAAAGAATTAGTACGGCTGCGTTTTCTAAAAGATGACTGGCCTTTTGCGTTTAAAGATTTTTTCCTGAATGTTTCCGGTAAAGATTTATTGGTTCTGGCGAATATTCAGACTGATAAAGATTTTGATTTTATTCTGAAAAATAAAGAAGTCCTCAAAAAAGAATGGGCAGAAGCTCAAATCAAAACAGATAAATTCGTAACTGAAAATCAACTAAAAAAAACAGATTTCAACTGGAACGGTTACGACTTTTTAGTCGATTTTTATCGTTTCAGAAGTGCAGATGAACTGGCTTTGGCAGATGTTGGAGAGGCGAGAGCCAGACAATACAAATTGTTATCCCAATTGTATTTTGAAAATTATAAAGACCATAATGCAATTGAAAAACCTTTACAGAAGCAATTGCGTTTGTTTTTAATCATCTTCAATAAATTCATGCGCGAAATTCCGGCAGATCATTTTACAGTGAATTTGAAGAGTGGGGTTGTTAACCGTAAAGAGAGGTGATTTTTTTTACGCAGATTCGGCAGATTCGGCAGATTCGGCAGATTTTTAATTAGATAAATCAAATAAAGATCTGCCTAAAATAATTCCAAGCTTGAAATATAAAGTTGTCATTTCGAGGAACGAGAAATCACACAAGTAACTCCGCAAAGTATATCGCCAATCTTTGTCGAGCTTCTAATGTGATTTCTCGTTCCTCGAAATGACATATTTTGGGCTAAATTTGTTTTAGGTTTCAAGTCTAACAATAACCTGAAACCTGAAACAATTATTTATTCACCGGATTACTTCTAACATACGTCCCGTCATCATATTTAATTTGATAAGAAGAATCAAAGAACGTACTTGGCAAATAATAATCTGTTGTAATGATTTGTGCGCCTGATTTTTTGGCTGTTTCAAAATGTGTGTAATCATTTGCACGGGCTTCTTTGGTATCAGCATCTGCTCTGGTTCTGATAATGTATCCTTTTTTAACTAAATCTGTAATTGTTGAATCTTCAGGATTGTTTCTGAATAAAGTTGCGGCTTCCGGTTTTCCGGGTTCAGCGTTGATGAAAACCGCTCTGCCTTTTAGTGACGGATGATTTAAAGCATACAAATCTCTTTTGGCTCCGTTATTATCCAGAATAAATAAAAATTTACCTTTTGCTTTTTTAAGTGTTGGCCAGTTGTTATTTAAAACCGCTTCTTCAAGGGTTTTGTATTTTCCACGCACCATGTCCGGTGTGATTAACTTATTTCCTAAGCCTTTACGAAGTTCTTTGTCTAAAGCGTCAAATAACCCGGGCGTAAATTTCTCTGCTTTTGTGCCTAAAAAACTGTCATCATCTTTTGGTTCCAGCGTAATGAAAACAGGAACATGATCCGGATTGGCATCAGACCATTTTTTTAATTCGGCAAGGCAATTTTGAAGCGTGTAACAAGAGGTTCTAAAATCGATATCGATCATATGAAAAACTTTAAAACCCGGTTTTTTCATTTCCCCATTTGGGTCATAAGCTTCTTTAGATTTTGCAAGATCCAAACCTTTTGGATGTGCATATTTCCCGCCTTGAGAATCACCCTGAACATCAATTTCAAGATTACGCAAACCTTTGTTTAATTGGTCTGTGAGGCTAATATGAGTGTATTGCAAACCTTTTAGCGAACGTAAAGTATCTTTTGCCTGAATGAAATTGTACAAATCGGTTTCGATGGCGTGGCGGTAACTGTTGTGCGAACCAATAACCTGTAGCTGATTGATTTTTAAATCGTCGCTTTGTGCAGTAGAAGTGTAGGCTACTGCTGTGGTAATTAAAAATGTAAACAGAATTCGTTTCATAATTTAAAATAATAAGTATTAATAAAGATAAGGGAATATGATAAATAATTTAAAATTTTTAGAGGCAGTACGAAGGTTGGGTGTCAGGCTGAGCGGAGTCGAAGCCTTTTCTGAACTTAAAAGCCCTTCGACTCCGCTCAGGATGACATTGATTTACATGATTTTTATCCTTTTTTAAAGCTCACTAAATTAAAGTCTGAATTCTATTTTTGTGTTAGATAAAAAAAAAGAAATCAGCAATCGATTATCATTTTTGATTCAAAATAGTAGTATTTCTTCATCAAAAGAGGTTTTTATTTAATTAAAACTTAACCTTCAGACAAAAAGTATTGAAGGGACATTTCCTTATTTTACATCAACAAATACCACTACAAATACCAATGAAAAACCCTGAAATTTTTGAAAAAACGTATACTGATTACTGGAAAAAACTCACCTCCTTTTCGTATACAATGACTCAGGATAAAGACTTGGCGCAGAACATTGTTCAGGATGTTTTTATTGATTTATGGGAACGAAAAGATGATTTGAGCATTAATGCAATTGAACCTTATTTGTTTCGGGCAGTCAAAAATCAGATTTTCAAACATTACCAGAATAATCGTTTCGACAAGACCATTATGGAAGATCAATTTGAAGATTACATCCTTGATAACTTTTCGTCTATAGATCCCGAAGTAATGGATTTACTTTACTCTTTATTAGAGCAGCTTCCTGAAAAAAGAAAAGAAGTTTTATTGATGTATAAATTTCAGGATATGTCAATAGAACAGATTGCTGATGAACTCGGAATCTCGAAACAAACTGTAAAAAACCAAATTTCATCAGCTGTAAAACAATTGCGTGAAGGTTTAAAAGATTTGGCGTGGCTGGCTCCATTCATTATTTTTCGTTAATTTTTTAAGATAACTTTCTGTTGATGTTTTCATAATATTTCCGGATAGTACGATTTTAAAGATTCAGTACTTACAGGTAACAAGTAAGTATTATGAGAAAAAGAATCAAACATAGTTTAGCATATCTTATCGATAAAAGTTCCCGAAACAAAACTTCGGAAGCAGAAGGAAATCTGTTGGATGATTTTGCTTTTAACCACTATCAAAATTCAAAATGGAACGAAACTTCAATGGGCAATCCTGATGAAGTTTCTCAAAATATATATGAAGGAATTCAATTTCGAATCAGAAAAAGAACCTTCAGACCTTATTTTAAATATATGGCAGCTGCCAGTATTCTTTTTCTTGTTGGTTTAGGATTTTTCTATAAACCTGAAATTGTTTCAGAGAAGCAATTGACATTTAAAACATCAGATATCCCCAAATCTATCCAGTTAAGTGATGGCTCGAAAATTTATCTGGCAGCAAACTCATTATTTCAGTATCCTGAAAAATTTTCTGGCGAAGAACGAAACGTTTCACTATTAAAAGGAAATGCATTTTTTGAAATTGCCAAAGACAAAAAGCATCCTTTTATTATCACATCGGGCGAAATCAAAACAAGAGTTTTGGGGACTTCGTTTCACATACAAATGTCAAAAACGAAATGCGAAGTAATCGTTGTAACCGGAAAAGTAAATGTGAGTTCAAAAGGACAAAGTGTTGATCTGATTCCGAATGAAGCGGCTTTGTTCGAATCGCAAAACCTGACCAGACAAGTGGCAGAGAAGTCCTTTTTGGTCAATTGGTATGCTACAGATCTTACACTGGACCAGACTAAACTTCAGCAGGTTATCACTATTTTACAATATAAATACGGCGTTTCATTTCAGTTAAAAAACGAACAGGTATTAACTATGCCATTAACGGTATTCATCAAAAAAGACGCAACATTAGAGAATGTTCTGGAGCAGATAAATTACATCACCAACCTAAAATTTAAAGTTTATGGCCAAATAGTAAAAATGAATTAAAAACAAAAAAGTAGTTGCTGAGAACAACTGCGATTAATAATTAAGTATCGAAAACCAATAACTTAAATCATGTATTTTAAACGAATCAATTTAAATTTTCTAAAAGGACTTTTCTTTGTGGTCCTGACATTGCTTTCCGTTCAAAACGGTTACTGTAAAGTCAATTACAAAAAATCAAATGTAGATAATAAAATAGAAAAGGCGACGCTGGTTTCTATTTTTTCAAAATTAAGCAAGCAAACGGACTACAAATTCAGTTACGGACAGGCAATTATCGCTGATAATAAGGTCTATACGGTAAGTGATACGAATGAATCTGTAACTGTGATTTTGAATGACCTTTCTAAAAAAGCAAATTTCAATTACAACATCAACGGAAAATTAGTGCTGATTCAGAAAACTGTTGCTGTAAAAAAGAACGAAGCCGCAGATAAGATAAAGGTAAAAGGAAAAATCGTTGACGAAAACGGAGTACCAATGCCTGGTGTAAGCATTGTAGAAGCTACAACCAAAAATGCTTCGGTAAGTAATTTTGACGGAGAATTCGAAATTACGGTTGAAGAAGACCGAAATCTTGAGGTTTCGTACTTAGGCTATAAAATGAAAACCGTTGCGGTTCAAAAAAGCTTTATGACGATTCAGTTAGAACCAAATACATCAGAGTTAAGCGAAGTTTTGGTTGTGGGTTACGGAAAACAGTCTAAAAAAGATGTAACCGGAGCCGTAACACAATTAGAGGCAGCCAATTTTAAACAAGGTGTAAATGTTTCAGTAGATAACTTAATTCAGGGAAAAGTTGCGGGTGTACGTGTTGTAAATGCAAGCGGTGAGCCGGGAGCAGGAGTAAACGTAACAATTAGAGGAGTAGGATCTATCAGAAGCGGTAGTACACCTTTGTTTGTAGTAGACGGTCTGCCATTATCAAATGACGATGTGAGCCCTACAGGAACTAATGTTGGTTTTGGAGCGTCTTCTGCAAAAAATCCATTGAACTTTTTGAATACAAGCGATATTGAATCGATTACTGTTTTAAAAGATGCTTCGGCAGCCGCTATTTACGGTGCAAGAGGTTCTAACGGTGTTATTCTTGTGACGACTAAAAAAGGAGCAAAAGGCGAGGGAACAATGACTTTTGATTCGTATTTAGGAGTTGCAAAAGTGGCTAATAAACTGGACGTTTTAAGTGCAGATCAATATAGAAAAGCGATTAAAGACCCTGCTTTTGATCACGGCGGAAACACAGACTGGCAGGACGTAATTTACAGAACAGCTATTACAACAAACAACGCACTTTCTTTTGCAAAGCAAACAGAATCAGGAAATTATTATGCTTCGATAGCACATATGGATCAGGAGGGGATTATCCGTAACAGTAATTTCAAACGTCTTTCGGGAAGGATTAATGCTTCAGAATCATTTTTAGACAACAAACGTTTAAAATTAAAATTGAACCTTACAGCAAGTGAAACTAAGGATAACGGTGTTCCAACCAGTGATGACGGTGGATCTAACGGGCAATTGATTGTACATACTCTGATGGCAAACCCAACAAGATCGGTTTATGATGCTGATGGAAAGTACACCAATTTTAATATGAATGCGCACTACAATCCTGCTTATTTGTTAAGCATTTACGAGGATGAAACACGTACTTTGAGAGTTTTAGGAAACTTAGAAACTTCTTTTAGAATTATCAACGGATTAGAATATAAATTAAACGTAGGTATTGACCGTTCTACATCTGAAAGAAATACGACCATTTATCCAAACACCACCGATTTAAACCCGACAGGAAGGTATGTACAGAACAATCTGGATTCTAAAAACTCTTTAATCGAACATTATCTGACGTACAACCTAAATTTAGACAAACATAAAATCGAAGCTTTGGGAGGTTTCTCTTATCAGAAATTTGAGCGATCAGGAACCAATTTTACTATCGAAAACATTAATGAAAAAGGAGTAGGAGTAAAACCATCAATCAATCCCGGCATTAAAGGACAAAAACCGGTCATAACAGGTTATGCACAGGAAAACGAATTGCAGTCTTACTTTGGCAGGTTAAATTATACGTTTAATGATAAATACCTGTTGACCGCTTCGATGAGAGCAGATGGTTCAACTCGTTTTGGAGAAAACAATAAATACGGTTACTTTCCTTCATTTGCTTTAGGCTGGAATATTTTTAAAGAAAGTTTCCTTGAAAATGCTACTGCTGTAAACAACTTAAAACTTAGAGCAAGCTGGGGACAAACAGGAAACCAGGAAGTAGAGAACAAACTGACAAAAGCAAGCTACTCATTATCCGGAGCAGACGGATATTATTTGTATGACGATTTGAATCTGGTAAACGGAATTTCTGTAGTAAGAACAGCCAATCCTGATTTAAAATGGGAAGTTGTTACACAGTTTAACGTAGGAGCAGATTTTAATTTATGGAACGATAAATTGTACGGTACAGTTGACTATTTCAACAAAACAACAACAGACGCTATCCTAAATGTTCCTGCACCGGTATTAAGCCCCACTACAACAATCTGGACAAATATTAAAGATGGTAAAATCATCAACAAAGGTATCGAGATCATGTTGGGTTCAAAAATAATCAATACAAAGGATTTTACATGGAATGTTGATGTAAACGGCGCAACATTAAAAAATAAAATTGAAGACTTACCGGTTTCAGAAATCTTAACCGGAACAGTTTCAGGACCTGGACAATCGGGTGTAAATGCGAATATCTACAAAAACGGCTATGCTGCAGGATCATTTTACATGAGAAAGCATATTGGTTTTGACGCTAACGGAAATGATATTTTTGAAGACCAAAACGGTGACGGAAAAATTGATAACAGCGACCGCGTTATTTTTGAAGGGGCACTGCCTACTTTTTACTACGGACTTAACAGTGATATGAAATACAAAAAATTCAGTTTTTCATTCTCTATCATTGGTCAGACAGGAGGTTATTTATTGAATAATACAGGTTTGAATGCTTTAAACATCAATAACCTTGCTTCAGACAGAAACGTGGCGACACAATATTATGACTCTGGTGCAAACTCTGCAAACTCTCCGATTTTATCATCGCTTTTCCTTGAAAAATCAGATTTTATCAGATTAAATACAGCTCGTTTAGGGTATGATTTCAACCTTAAAAACGCAACCTGGATAAACGGGTTAACGCTTTATGTAACAGGTCAGAACCTGCTTACGATTACAAATTATTCAGGATATGACCCTTTAGTGAATACACCAAAATCAAATGGTGGAAACCAGTCTATCGGTATCGATTACGCTAGTTACCCAACTTCCAGAACTTTCAGTTTTGGTGCAACTTTAAAATTATAATGATCATGAAGACAAAAACGATATTCAGTTTAAAAATTATAACGCTATTTTCTTTTATTTTTCTCTTTGCCAGCTGTACAGATCTTGATGAAGTTGTACTTGATGAAGTATTGGGAGGTGAAGCCTCAGATCCTGCCGGTGCACTTGCTGCGGCTTATGACCGATTGGGAGACAGAACATTTACAGATCACGGAGGTGTTTTTTCATTACAGGAATACACAACAGACGAGGCTATTTTACCAACCCGCGGAAGTGATTGGGGAGACGGTGGAAAATGGAGAGACATGCACGAATTTACATGGACTTCTAATAACGCTATCGTTGTGGATAACTGGAATTTGCTGACCAACGGAATTACACGTTCCCTTACTGCAATTAAAGCTATTGAAGAAAGTACTATTGCAGACAAAGCAATGTTTTTGGCTGAAGCCAAGGCACTTTTAGCATTTTATACTTACCACACGCTGGATTTGTACGGACAGGCGCCATACAAAGATCCGATGGTTTTCAAAGCACCTTTGCAGGTTTTTAAAGCAGACACTCAGATCGATCAATTAATTACCGAAGTTGAAGCTTTGATTCCTGATTTGGCTGATATAGGAACAAAAAGCACACACCACGGAAGATTTACAAAACAGGCAGCTTACGCTTTTTTGAGTACCATGTATTTAAATCGTGCCGTTTTTAAAGACCGTTATAATGCAACTTCAAACTTCAATTTTAGTGAAGCAGCCGTATCAGGTTCAGGAACCGATATGGATCGTGTTATTTATTACACTTCATTGCTAATTGACTCAGGTAAATTTTCTTTAGAGAGTGATTATTTCAAAAATTTTGCAAGAGACAATGATAAGGGGAAAGAGTTAATTTTTGCTATTTCACAAAAAATAGATTACATCCGCAACGGATCAAACAGTTTCGCTTATGTATGTATGGAACGTAACCAGAGAACTTCTGCAGCAAACAGAGGAACAAATGCTGCCTGTACAACTCCTGAATTTTATGCCACCTGGGATGGAAATCATGATGACCCAAGGTTTCACCAGCATTACCAATATGCAGACGGTACCTGGTTTATGAATGATGGTACAGATGTAAGCGTTCCAGCAACAGATCTTGTGCCTAACAATGATAAAAACCTGCCTTGGTTTCACTTTAACAGAGGTATTCAGGCAGGACCTCAGTATGGACCAAAATTATTGACATCGGCATCTCTTGAAATGGTAGGGAACCGTATCAAAGTATCTCCTTTGTATATGGAAAAAAGTACTACTACGAGAATGGATTTTACACCAACATTAACGTTTACAAAACCATTAGAATCTGTTTTTGCCCAAAACGAAATCAATCAGGGAGCCCGTATTTTTAAATATGAATTTGATCCCGAAGGAGGAAACGGTAACAGTAATGTTGATATTTCGTTGTTCCGTTTAGGCGGAGTGTATGCCATGAGAGCCGAGGCTTATTTCAGAAAAGGGAGCACAGGTTTAGCAATGAGCGATTTAAACACATTGCGTACCAGCAGACACAGAGAATCATTGTTTGCAAATGCTCCCGGAAAAGCACTTACTGCCGCTTTAGACGCAGCACAATTGTATAAAGAATTAGGTTTCGAATTGTACTGGGAACTGCAAAGAAGACCACAAAGCCTTCGTTTCGGAAAATTTGATTTGCCGGGAACTGCAAAACCAGCCACAGAGCCATACAGAAGATTTTTCCCGATTCCGCAAACCGTGATCGATGCAAAAGATCTGGAACAAAACGAAGGATATAAGTAAGAAGTTGTGTTAGTTTATTTTTTTGACAAAATGCCTGTTTCGAGAGAGACAGGCTTTTGTTTTTTAATCAGGAGCTGGTTCCAGCTGTCCACTATATCTTTTGTGCCGAACCCCGGCACAAAAGGATGCCGCTTCCATCTGGGCTAGGGCTTTTAGGTTTCATAGAACCAATATTATAAAAGAGTATTTTAGAAATTTAGCAGATAAGTTTTTAATTATAAATAAATTATATTTGAAAAAATAATACGAAATATGAAAATTTTAAAAATAGTTATTGGTGTATTTTTATTATTCGGTGCAGGTTCTGAATATGTAAGTGCAAGTCATGAACTTTTAACTTTTACTTCTCCAGGAATTTTAATTGGCTGTTTTTTAGTTATATTTTTTTGCACTTGGATAATTGGTAGTGGAATATCAAAAGATAAATTAAAAATTCGTTCATTTCAATTTATCAAGTATTTTGCAATTTGTTTTGGTGCATTTTTAATTTTAGCTTTTGTGAATTTGGCGACTTACAAAGAAAATCCTGAAATCATCACAATAAATAGAATTAATATTGATATTGCAGAAATGATGAGTGGTTCGAAAAGAATGATTCCTGATGAAAATCAAAGAAGATTGTATTGCATTTGTATAGTAACAAAACTTGCAAATGATAAAAACATATCAGAAAAACATATTGATGAATTAAAATCTGGTAAAATTGATGAAATTCTAATTTCATTAAAATCAGAAAATAAATTGAGTACATTAAATTTGGAAGAGTGTTTTGATTCTAATACGAAAATGAATTGGACAAGTAAAATAGAAGAAACTGTAAAAAAGGATATTTTAAGTAATCTTAAAAATAGTAGATATGCAAAAACAAATGATTTAAACAAATTTTGTGATTGTCAGATAACTGAATATAAAAAACTTACAGCAAAAGAATTATCAAGCGAAGAATTTGCAAATTCTCAAAAAAAACAAAATATTGAAAAAGAGTGTGATTTAAAAAGTAGAATAAAATAAAAAAGAATTATTACCGACAGCTACAACGGATTTGGGCAATTGGCTTAATGGAAAGATAGTTTTGTATTTGATATGATTATGCAAATCTAAAGGTAGTAACAGAGTGTTAGCCGTTTTTTCCCTAAACGACACCAAAAATGAAAAAATCAACCAAAATTTTCTTTTTAATTCTTCTAATTTTAATAATTGGAATTTTCATTCATCCTCAGAAAGTAATCTATGAGGCAAATGTTGAAGGAAAAGTAATTGACGAAAATAATAAACCCGTTATTAATGCAATAGTTTACAGAATTGAAAAAGAGTATTATATTGATAAAGAAATTGGCTCAAATGAATCAAGAGATTTAAGAACTGAAATTGCCAAAACGGACAAAAATGGGAACTTCAAATTTTATGAAAAATCAAGAATAGATTGGTTTCATACTCCATTAGATTTACCATTCGCTTACTGTTATGCGGAATTCGAAATTGAGAAAAGTGGATTTGAATTTTACAAAACAAAGTTTGGTGAGTTTGAACAATACAGAATTGAAAATTGTTACGCTTGTGAAAAAGTATTATTTAAGCCAATCATTATTTTGAAAAGTCTAAAAAAAATAGAAACACAAAACTGAAAAATAAAAACACCGGCAAAGACAAGCTACAAGCAATTTGGGTATTTGGCTTAATTTAAGGTTGGTCTTGTATTAGATAAATTTGTGTCTATCCTAAGATTTGGCTTCCTTAATCCCAAACTGCTTGTAGCTCGAGAACGTTAGCTGTTATTGTATAAGAACTTTGAAATAAACGCACAATCATTCTTATGATAAAAAAAATAATTACTCTTATTGTATTCTTAAATTCTCTCTTAAGTTTTTCCCAAATTGCAAATGATAGTTTAATAAATTCTATAAAAAAAGCAGAAAAAATTGTATTAGCTAGTCACGAGGATTTTTATTTTATAAGGGAAGAAGAAGGAAATGGAAAAACTACATTGACAACTTTACTTAAAATTGAGAACCCAAGTAAAAGAATTAGGAAAAAAATTAAAAGGAGATTTAAAAAACTAGAAGAAAAAAGAGCTATAGTAAAGCCTCTACTTAAAAATGGAAAACCTAATAAGAGTATAATAAGAGAGAAAATTGAACTTGACTCAAAATTAAAGCAAGAGCTAATTGAAGTTATTTCGAAACAAAAAAATGACATTTTATATGACGGTAATTATTGTTTTGAGCCACATCATACCATATTCATTTATAGGAAAAAGAAGTGGTCATATATTGACTTATGCTTTGGGTGTGATCATTATAGTTATAGTGAAGACTTAAATATTAATAAAAAATATTTTTTAGTTACCTATGAAGATTGGCGAAATTTGGAAGCATTTTTCAGAAACCAAAACTTAAATTATAGAATGCAAAACAGAAAATAACAACAGCTACCGCCGTTTTGTAATATGGCGCGATTAGGCTTTATAGAAAGTTTAATCTACCTTGAATCCTCAATGTAGCTAAGCGGCAAGACGTTCCAGCAATAGATAAACAATTTCCTGCTAAAAATGAAAACATTTAAAACCTTCTTAGAAACTATTTTACCAATTACAATTGGGACATTAATTTTCATGTCATACTTTTTTATCACTGAAAAGTTAGCAATTGATTCAGAATTAGAAGCTTGTGAAAGATATGAAGTTAGTAATATCGTATATTTAATATTTACCTTTGGCATCATATTAATTTCAAGTTTCTATCAAATAATTGTGGGTGATTGGATTTTGAAGAGAAACAAAAACAAGTTTAAGCTAAATATAGTTAACAGCATTATTTTTGGTGTATTTTTTACGGTAATATTTATTGCAATGGGAGTGTTTAATGAAGAGGAAGTTGAAGTGAAATTTTGTCCTGTGTTTTTTTTAGTGATGGTAATTTTGGGATTATTATTTTTAGTTTTGAAAAGTATTTTCGGAAAACTCTTTAATAAAGTTTGAAAAAATAATCTACTGCATATTACAACTACCACAACGAATTTGGATAATTGGCTTAATGGAAAGATGGTTTTGTTTTAATTTGTAATTCTAAGAATGAGATTAATTTAGTCTTACCCCCCCCTGTATTAACAAAATGTTGGCTACTATTAATCAGAATTTTATGAAAAACATCCTTCTATCTTTAATTATAATTTTAGTATTCTCCTGTGAAACTAAGAGAAAACAAGAATCTCAAAACGTTAGTCAAGCTAATCCAAAAAAGATTATTGGTAAGAAGTTTTTCGAGTACGATGAAATAGACCACTATTTCAACAATTACGATGAAGACAAATTAAGTGAATTATATGATAATCAATCTAAAACCGAGATTGACTCATTCAAAATGGGAGTTATATTGGATAGAATTCCTAAAGATAGCTTAGACTTAAAGTTTGTTGATAAACTTAATGAAATTGGATACGTAAAAACAAAAATACCAAAATCAAAGTTTAAAGGGATTGACAGTATTTTTATTGAAAAGTCGGTTGAAAATCCAACCGCTACAGGCTGTATTTATGTATATCGCGATATTTTAATTTTTAAAAAAAACGATGTTGTTGTTGGAACCGCAAAAATATGTTTTGGATGTGGAGCTAGTCAAATCACTGGTACAAGTGCTATTACTGATAATTTTGGACAAAAAGGTGACTACAGTATATTGGAAAGCTTGTTGAAAAGAAAATAAACCGCCGCTAACATCATTTTGTGCAAGCGGGTTTTGGTAATAATGTAACGATCTTTTTGTATATCTGCTACTTGTTTTAAAGCGACTTTGCCTAATTTAAAAAATCATGTTTGCAATTCCTAAAACTGTCAAAAGTCTCCTGACTTTTAACGGGATGCTTTGGATGTGCCCGCTGTAGTCGCAGAACATTATGCGTCAGTTTTGCATGACTAAAAATAGAAAATAAAAAAAAACTAAATAAATTAAAATGAGAATATTAGTTGGTCTAATTATTATGAATTGCTTCTTCGGATGTGAAGAAAAAAAAGCGAAAAAAGCAAAGATTTAGTTTCCTTTAATTCTAAATTTATAGCCGAAATAGATGAAGAAAATTATAATAAGTATGAAGCTGTACTAAACTCAAAATTTGAACCGAAATACATTGGCAAAACTATTGAAATTACAAAAATAATTAATGCAAATGCTTGTGGGGAATATGACGGAAATATAGATATTAGAAAGGATAGTCTAATCTTAATTTACAAATTAGTATCAGATGAAGTATGCACATCAAGAGCTGTTGTTGAAGTGAAATATAAGATTAAAAACGAAAAAAGGTTAAAATATAAAGTTGGTTTACATTATGAATAGCCACGCTACGAAAAGTCTTTTTTCAGACACGCTGTAAGACATTCTACGCAATAAATTGAAACTAAATAAAATGAAAAAAATATTTAAAATTACAGGAATTTATCTTTTACTTATTATTCTGGATTTTGGTTGTACACCACCTGAGCACGTAATAATTAATGATATAGAATTTAGAAGTGTTACAATAAAAGAAAGGAAAGAAAATCACCAATATAATTCTTATGTCGACACATCAGTTTTTAAAAATGAAATTGTCTTTGCCGTAACAGAAAAAATTGTAACTGTTGCAAGTCTTAATTTAGGTTTAGCTGAAAAATGCTATGCGACATCATTGCCAGAAACAATCTATAATAATTCAATTTTAGAAAATACTTTTTCACTGAAGTTTAATAAAGATTTTACATTCAGAAATCAAGTAATAAGCGCAAATCAAAATTTATTTGAGATCAAAGAAATTAAAGATCAAATATCGATTTTTAATAATACTAATTCAATATTTAATACTACTGATATTAATTCAGTTAATAATAAAATTATAGAGTTTAATTCAGATTTTATAAATGAAGGAGTCTTTATTAACGAAGTATATGAAGTAGAATTTGAATGTAAAACATCTGACAACAGAGTTTTTAATAAAAAGATAGAAGTTAAATTTAGAGATTAACCCGCTACTCCCCGCTACGCAAAGTCTCCTTTATACTTTGCGTAATTTTAAAATCGTGTTACAATCCGTAAAAGTGTCAAAAGTCTCCTGACTTTAACGGGAATACTTCGGTAAACTGACTGCGATATTTCATTACATCTAAAGTAAGCATTTAGAGAATTTAATAGCGTTATTGTTTTAACATTTCTTTTGGCAGAATAGATATTAAATGCTCCGCCAGAAACGTATCGGTTTTCCTAAACTCTTTCTTCCGTAAGATATTTTTATTAAATTTACCACTAATGGGTCTAGCCGTAGAACGTTAGTAGTAAGCCATGCCGAAATTGTGGAAAAAGAACTATTTAAAACAAACGATAAATTTTAAAACAAAACAATTTATGACAATTATTAAGGCAATCTTGAAATGGTTTTTTGGAATTTTATTATTAATTTTTGGAATTGTTGGTTTATCTCAAGAGCCATCTATGTCAATTGTTCCAATATTATTAGGGTTATTTTTAATACCAAAAACCTATAAAAGTTTTACAGACAAAACTAAATTAAATCTTTCAAGTGGAGTAAAATGGATTGTGGTAATTGTTGGAATCATGCTAATTGGTTACACAGCTTCAATTAGTGAAACATCGAAAGAATCTAATTATGATTTAATCGTTGAAAATGCTTCAAAAAAAATTGACGAAGGAAAAATTAACGAAGCGCTAAAATTAATTAACGATGTAAAATCTAAATATAGAAAGAAAGAAAATAAAGCAACTGAATTAGAAAAAGAAATCGAAAAATCTAAAGATGTGAATTTTGCAAAAGAGATTTTGGCAAAAATGACAAATGAAGAACTTACGCAATTAGAAAATGAAAAACTTTCTAAATCTTATCTAACTCAAAAAACGCTGAACAAAACTTTCATCAGTTTAGTTAAAACTTATTTACCGGAAAGAGCAAAAATTATCAAAGAAATTCAGGAAAAAGAGGAAAAAGAGAAAGAGATTGCAGAAGCAAAAGCTGAAGAAGAATTCAATAAAAACCGAAAAGAGAATATTGATAAACTATTTAGTCCTTATAACGGTAAAAATACAGCTTTAGAAAGATATATTAAATACAATATGAATGACCCGGATAGTTATAAACATATAGTCACAACACATTCGGACAAAGGCGACCATATTTTAGTTATTACTAAATTTCGTGCAAAAAACATTTATGGTGGAACAGTAATT
This sequence comes from Flavobacterium salmonis, assembly GCF_903819435.1. Taxonomy (GTDB): domain Bacteria; phylum Bacteroidota; class Bacteroidia; order Flavobacteriales; family Flavobacteriaceae; genus Flavobacterium; species Flavobacterium chungangense. The sequence goes on from NZ_CAIJDP010000083.1 coordinate 30,035, forward strand.
AACATAGTTTCTGCAAAATTAGATTTGAAAGGAAATGTAATTGAAATATTAAGTGAGAATTAAAGACTCACCGCTGCGCAAAGTCTTCTTCTGATTTTGCATAAATTTAAAGGCATATTACAATCGTAAAAGTATCAAAGGTATCCTGACTTTTAAATGGAACGCCCGCTGTATCCTTTGTGCTAAAGCCCGTCCTAAAAGGATATAGCTTCAATATGGGCTAGGGCTTTAGATTTCATAAAGACAACAGTGCGAAAGAGTGTTTTTAGAATTTTAGTAGATAAACTTTAATTATAAATAAATTATATTTGAGAAATAATACAAAATAAATCTTTCGTATATACACCTAAATTTGGGTAAATTAGCGAGTGTTATTTTTACTGGTAAATTTCCCTAAAAAGCCTTAAAATCATTAATTCTAAACAATTATAAAATAAAAAATGAAAGTATTGAAAATTATTTTAAACATGATAAGATGGATTATTGGAGTAACTCTTATATTTGCTTCATTTGGTGGAATAATTGGGGGAGACTATATAAATGCACTTATTATAATGATAATTGGGGTATTATGTTTACCAATAGTTACAAACAAATTGTTTAATAAAAACCCTGAAAGTTCAGATGAGTTTTTAGCTTTTTTGCAAAGTTTTGGCACCTCAAACAAAATAATTAATTCTTTAAATTTTGACGATAAAGAAAATTTAATAGCTAAAGTTAATCAGGAAATTGCCAAAAGTTCAAAACCAATCAACGACAAAAAGAAATATAATATTGGTAAAGAAATTTATAAAAGAGCACTCCAAAACACATTGTTAGATTTACATATTTCTGAAAAAGAAATAAGCCATTTAGAAGATATTGTTTCAAATTTTAATTTAAACTTAATCGATGTTTCAAACATTAGAAAACTATTTTGCGATAAAGCTGTTGAAAGTTTAATCAAAAAATCTTATGACGACAAAATATTAACTGACGAAGAAAAAAGTGAAATCTTTATACTTGCTGAATATTTGAATATGCCAAAAGAAAAAGTGGAAAGTATAAGACTGAATGTTGCAGCTTCCTTATTAAAAACGGCATTAAACGAAAAGTTATCAGACAAAAGACTTTCACCAACAGAAGAAACGGAATTAAACGAAATACTTAAGAATTTAAAAATTGAAAAAGACCAAATTTCAACTATTTTCCCAAAAAAAAGTTTAGATGAATTAGCATATGCAAAACTTTTATGGAATTTAAACAATGGAATTTTTACCATAATCCCAAATCCGCCAATAACTCTAAGGAACTCAGAAGAATGTTACTTCGCTCTGGAAGCAAAATTATTAGAACGTAAAACTGTTAACAAAGGTTACTCACACAGAACTCGTAGCATTTCTGTTCCAGTCTTTAAAGACATGGAATATAATGTTAGTTACGGACGTTCTGTTCCAATCGAAGAGGAAATTACAATTACGCATAGAGGAACTATATACTTAACCAATTTTAGAATTGTATTTTTGTCGGGAAGTAAAAACTTTGAAATACTATTTTCAGAATTACTAAAGTTTAATGTTTTTAGTGACGGAATCGAATTCATACTTAATAATGAAAATTTCTTAATGAAAATCAACGAAAAGGAATTAGAATTATTTGTTATGGGGATGTCAAGTGCTATAAGAAACTTTTTTGATGAAAACGAACTCAAAAATTCTGCGATGAAAGAAATTGAAAATAACGAAACCTTTATTGGATTATAAAAAACGGCAAGTACTGCTACAGGAAAATGGTAGAATTAGTTTGACTTTTAGACAAATGCGATAAATAGTTTTGATAATAAAAAATAATTTATGAAAAAATATATTTTAGCATTTTGCATAATATCAATTTTGATTTCCTGTGGACACACACTTGACTCAAAAGTGAAAAGTGCAGTAGACATTTTGAGTAAAGAGACCTCAATAAATACAAGTTGGCCACAAGGGAACGACGATTTTAAAAACTTACTAAAAGTTGCAACAATAGAGGACTTGCTTTATTTAACCGAAAATGAAAATGTGAATATAAGATATTATTCTTTTATTGGATTGAAGGAAAAAAATTATCCAAAAATAAAAGAGATGTATTATAAGTTTCAAAAAGATTATGAAGCTGTATACACAAATAACGGCGCTTGCCTAAAAGGAATATCCTCACTTAACGATTTAATATTTTTTGAACTTAATCCGCAACATTACAAGTCTAAATATGGATTTACCCAAAAGGAATTTGATAAAATAGGTAAAAAAAGATACGATAAAGTAGTTGGGGATTAATTAGGAAACAATATCCGGCTCAGTAAAGTCTTCTTCAGACTTTGTAATTTTAAAATCATATTACAATCCATAAAAGTGTCAAAAATTCTCCTGACTTTTAATAGAAATGCCTTCGTAAACTGACCACGATATTTCATTAAATCTAAATTTAGCATTTGTATATTTACATAAATTAAAAAAAATAGATTTTAATGAACATCAAAACATTAATACTAATTATAATTAATAGCTTAATTGCGTTGGTAATTGCTTTATTGTCTTTTTCTTCATATAAGCAGTTTTCAAACGTTTTAAACGATCGTATTTTACTGCAGTTAAATTCTATTAAAACACTCAAGCAAAACCAGATTGAACATGTATTAAAATCAGAATGGGAGCGATTTGATGCATCCGAATTGTACAGCCAGAACATTGATACTACAGTATTAAAACTTCCGGATAGTATTAAAAACAGCAATGGAATTCACGATTTTACAGCGTACCATGTGGCTAAAAAAACGACAATAGGTTTTATCTCAAATTCGAAAAGGGGGACTATTGTTAAAGTTTTAGACTACAACAAAATAAAACAAATACTCCTTGAACGAACCGGAATGGGGGACAGTGGAGAGTCCTATCTTGTGGGTGCCGATTTCCGAATGCGTTCTCAATCTCGTTTTTACCCTAATAAAACCCCTTACACCATATTGGTTAAAACAAAAGGGGTGACCAATGCTTTTAAAGGGATGAATGGGAGAGGGGTTTTTGAGGATTACAGGGGCATTGATGTATATAGCGTGTACAGCCCAATAGTAGTTGGAAAATTAAAGATGGTTATTCTGTCTGAAATAGATGTTGATGAGGTTACGCTCCCCTTAAAAGAATTGAAACAAAGACTTTTAGGTATAACTCTCGGTATTTTTTTACTGGGTGTCATGCTTTCTCTTTTTCTGACAAGATTTATTACTAACCCAATTAAAAACATGCAAAAAAGTCTCCGGATTATGGCACAAGGAGATTATAACCAAACCAATGAATTTATAAAAAATTCTAAGGAAATAAAGGAAATGTTTGATGCTCTGGCAAATTTAAAAGCTTCTTTGCAGGGGGCTGTAAAATTCTCCGATGATATTGGAAAAATGAATTTACATACTAATTTTCAACCTAAAAGTTCTAATGATTTGCTGGGAAAAAGCCTTTTGGCAATGAGAGATAAGCTTATAGAGTTTAGAAATAAGGAAGAAAATACCAGAATACTATCCAAACGGATGTTGGTAAACGGTATGGAAGATGAAAGGCGCAGGCTTTCGCGAGAGCTTCATGATGGAGTAGGGCCTTATTTAACTTCTTTGAAGCACTACATTGAAAACAGGGTCAAAAATGAATTGAAGAAAGCAGAAATGAAGAAAATAGTGGATGATACCATTTCTGAAATCAGATTGATGTCAAATGCCTTAATGCCGGCTTCAATTGATGATTTTGGAATTGGGGTTACCTTAACCAACTTTATTGAAAGCCTGAAAAAATCGACAACCGTAAGGATTGAATACGAAGATTTAACCCAGCAGGAAAGTTCTAATATTACCAGCCATCAGGCGATTAATCTTTTTAGAATAAGCCAGGAGCTAATTAATAACTCATTAAAACATGCTAATGCAAAAAATATCCGGATTACACTTTCAGAATTTGATGAATTTATTTCTCTTTTTTATTTTGATGATGGAATTGGGTTTGATATTACCACTGTTAAATTAGGGTTAGGAATTATTAACATCAAAGAACGTGTAGAAATTTGCAATGGTACCATTACAATCAATGCAGCTTCCGGCAATACAACTTTTGAAATCGAATTACCTGTAGAATTATGAACGAAATCAAATTAATAATAGCAGATGATCATGAACTTTTTCGAAAAGGACTTGCTGAGCTCCTAAGAAAGCATGACGATATAAAAATAGTTAAAAGCGTAGCTGATGGCGTTGAGTTTATGGAGCTTATAAACAGCCAGTTTGAGGCTGATATTGTATTGCTGGATATTACAATGCCCAATATGGATGGTTTTCAGGTTTTAAAAGAATTAAAAAACACCGCTTCGACTATAAAACCTATTGTGATTTCTATGCACAATGATGGTAATTACATCGCAAAATGCGCTAAAACGGGAGCTTATGGATACCTGTTAAAAAATACGGATGAAGCCGAATTAATCCTTGCAATAAGAACCGTTAGTAATGAGAAAAAATATTTCAGTGCTGAAATTTCTGAAAAAATGATCAACTTTATGTCAACACAAAGCATCAGTGAAAATGTTTTGTCGAATAAGGAAACCGAAGTTTTAGGATTAATTGCTAAGGGGTTAACAACTAAAGAAATTGCGGCTAAATTATTTGTGAGTTCACGCACAATAGAAACCCATCGGGCCAATATTTTAAAAAAGTTGGAAGTAAAAAATACCGCCGAACTCATTAAAAAAGCTGCAAAAATGAATTTAGTATAACGAAAATTAAGAATACCAGTATCCGTATAAATACGGATGCAAATAGGGTAGATTCACATAATCCTAAAAGGCTGTTACTGATTGTAAATTTGAAGAAACAATAAAAAGTAACAGTCATGAAAAATATAGTATTTATTTTAGGAGTTTTATTAGTTTCTTTTAGTGGATTTGCACAAGAAGAACCTACGGTTTTGAAAAAGAGTGATTTAAAAGGTCCGGCTTATAAAAATTATAAATTTTGGAAGCACGAAACAGTGCCGACTAAAATATATTCAGAAAACAATAAACAATCACTTCAGGGACCAGCATTTAAAAATGCGCAACCGGTAAACACTCCAAAAGAAGATCTGGTTGAAGTGAAAATAGGCGGTTCAGAAAAACAAAAGTTAACCGGACCAGCATACAAAAACCATGGTCCGTGGAGTAAAAAAGGATAATGTCTCAGGAACTGAATCAGCTGGAATATCGGTTTCCAGTGTCTAAAATTTGATTCAACCTAGATTAGAAACTAATAGGCTGTTCGAAAAGTAATTTTCGGACAGCCTATTTTTTGTTTGCCTTTTTGGTAGTAATTCTATTCGTGCAGACATATTCTATTAAGCTCTAAAACCTTGGATAATTTGCTGAGCGAGCTATTGTACAATTAAGCAGTCATCACATTGCAGATAAAAGCCATTATATTGCCTCTCTTTTTTCTAAATAAAAAATAACCTAAAAAATTAAATCGTATAATTGATATATCAATTATATTTGTGTCAAATAATTTGAAATGAAAAAAAATAATCCAACAGGAACCGTTCTTTATACAATTGAGCAAACAATTAAAGAATATAGAAAAATTGCACAGAAAAACATAAGTCAAATAGTAATTGATATTACTGTTGACCAGTGTCTGCTGCTCATAATACTTGATAAAAATGCGACTTATTCTCAAAAAGAAATTGCAGAATTAATTTTTAAGGATAGCGCATCAATTACCCGAATTATCGAATTAATGGTGAAAAAGGATTATCTGACAAGACAAATAAACGAATCAGACAGAAGAAAATTCAATCTTGAAATAACTGAAAAAGGAAAAAAAACAATTGAACTATTAACACCCGTTATACATAAAAACAGAGAAGATGCTCTTGAAGGATTATCAAAAGATGAAATTGCATTGCTTGACAAGTTACTAACTAAAATAATCTCAAATTGTAAAAAATAAAATGACAAAAATTTATCAAATATCTAAGGCGGCACAAATTATACTATTTATGTTTTTCCCTGTATTTATTTTTGGGCAAAAAAATATATCAGAGAGTCTTGCAAAATATATGGAAGCACAGGTAAAAGTAAATGATTTTAGCGGAACAGTGCTTGTTACAAAAAATGGTTCTGTTTTATTAAAAAAAGCGTATGGTTTGGCAGACTACGAGTGGAATATTAAAAACACCATAGATACTAAATTCCAGCTGGCTTCGGTAACCAAACAATTTACAGCTACAGCTATTCTTCAGTTAGTAGAGAATAGAAAATTGTCACTTAATGATCATTTAAGTAAATTTTTTCCGGACTACCCAAAAGCTGATAGTGTTACGATTCATATGTTGTTATCGCATTCATCAGGACTTGCTTTAGGTTTCAAAGAAATAGCATTAAGTACTATGAGTGTTGATTCTGCCTATTCTCAAATAAAAAAAATACCTTACGAATTTTCACCGGGAACTAAAACTGCATACAGCAATATAGGCTATTATTTATTAGCCAAAATAATAGAAAAGGTTTCAGGGGAGAAGTACGAAGTTTTTTTAAGAAAAAACATTTTTGAAAAAGCAGGAATGAAAAATACAGGTGTTAGTAATAATGATTCGATCATCTTGAAAAAAGCGAAAATTTATTGTCGAACAGAAAAGGGGTTTATGCACAATCCATATATCAATTGGAAAATTAACATTGGACATGACGGTATTTATTCTACCGTAGAAGATTTGGCTTTATGGGACAAGGCACTATACGGAACGACTATCTTATCAACAGAAATGAAGAAACTAATGTTTACCCCTTATAGCTCTGAAAATTGGGGATACGGTTTTATAATTAATCCATTTTATAATCACGGACATCAGCTGATTGCCCATGACGGAGGTTTTTTTGGTACCATGACTTCCTTTAACCGGTTTACAGATGACAAAATTTTTGTGACGGTACTTTCAAATAACGAGTCATTTTCATACATTATAGCCTACGGGCTTTCAGCGATTGCCTTGCAAAAAGAGGTAGAACTTCCATACAAACATTATCAAACTAAAATAGATACTACAGTTTATGATAAATATGTCGGTAAGTATGGTAACTTTGAAATAGTAAAAATTGACGGCAGACTTTACTATAATAGTGTAGAAATGGAACTATTGCCTGAGTCTGAAACAAAGTTTTTCAGAGCAGACAATAACGATAGAACAATTGAATTTATTGAGGATAAATCAGGTATTTGCAATGCTGTAGTTTTTACAAAAGGAGGCGTAAAAGAAACTGTCAAAAGAAATAATTAGCAGGCGCTACATAGGAGAAAAAGTATAATTCAAATTTTGACCTTATTACTTTTAGCTTTCCATTGACAGACAAAAGAGAAATATCATTAGATCCGGGTTTTCAAAAAAAATACATTCTTTTTTACATTTTTTAGTAGTTCAGACGTTGTCAGTTCTTATTTTCTTAACTGATACCCAAAAGTTAGCGGATATTTTCGAAAACCCGATAAGCAAGTTCCTTTTAAAAATAATTAATTACACTTTTTTGAGAAATCAACGAAACCAAAAGAAAATAGAAAAGAGGAAAATCAAAAACAAAGAAAAAAAAACAGAACGAAAACATTATTCTCTTTTAATTTTTGCTTTGATTTTTTGTGTTATAAATTTAGCGTTTATCGAAAGTAAAACGATTGGACACGATTACAGATATAAAATCTACATATTCTTATTGCCTGTAAGTATTGGAATGCTGTTTTTCGGAATTTACAGATGGAATTTTTTAATTAGAAAATATTTAAGTTTTAAAGAAATACATTTAAAACTATATGTGATTGGGTTCTACTTGTTACAGGGAATTGTAGTCTCCTATTTAAGTTTTGGTCAAATTACAAGTGTAATATGGAATTGCATAAATAATTATGAAGCAGAAAAAAATCATACAGAAATAGTCTATTGTAAGGTAACAGGATTTTACACTAAAAAAAATCCACATGTAAGTTGTATTTTTAAAAATCATACTGAAGTTTTTAGCGTTAGTACTGAAATGAATCGTGAAAATTATCAGCGTGATCCAAAAGATTATGAACTTAAGATAACGATACAAAAAGGAATCTGGAATTACTATTTGGTTAAAAACTGGGAATTAAACAAAATCATTAGCCGTTAGGAATAATAAAGAGTACAAACATCAATGTTTCTATTTTAAAGGCTGTAAATTCAAAAGAGCTGTCCGGCAAAACAGCTCTTTTTAGTCTACAAATTTTATTACTAATTCAAAATTTTAAAAAACTGCGTTTTTCTTTAGAGACTATTAAAATTAAAGTAAAGAATTGCCGTTCTGAATGAATAACTGATGCATGTTATTTGTTAGCAGACTGTTCAGTTTTGGGCTGCATGACAACTTCTACTTTGTTTGCTTTTGGCAGTACTTCACCAGCATATTTTTTCATATCCTGTGACGATATGCTTTTAATAATTTTGACATAATCATCACTGCTGACAAATTTATCACCAAATTGGACCTGACCTGTAATAGTACTCATCCAATAAGAATTGGATTTAATATTCTGCTGATTGCTTTTGATCAAATCTTCTTTGATATCGGATAAATCTTTTACGTTAGCATCAATTTTTGTAATAGCATCCAATTCATTATACACGATTTGCAATAGTTTACTGTCCTTTTCAGGATTACAGTCGAAACTTACACGTAATGAAAAAACCGGAGTCGGATCTTTAGATAGCGAACTCTGCGTTTGTACGCCATAACTTCCTCCTTCATCTTCCCTGATTTTTTCTAAATAGCGTTTGTTTAGCAATTGCGATAATACATAAGCCATAATCTGATTTTTATCTGAATAGGTTACGTTTTTATTCTCATAATGCACATAAATACTTGCTTTAGGAACACTCATTTCACGTACCAGTTTTTCTTTGGCTGTTCCTGCTGCCATACCAATTTTATGATCTGTAAATTTTTCGTGAGTGTGGTTTCCGGATAAATTTCCAATATATTTATTTATAACCTCCAGGTCTGTCTGCGCAATATTTCCAACAAAAACAAATGTAAAGTCTGAGGCATTTGAGATGCGTTCCTGATAGATTTTGGATGCCGTATCAAAGTTTAATTCCCCAAGGTTTTCTTTACTCAAAAGAAACGTTCTCGCACTGTGATTACTGTCCAGCATTGCTATAGTATCACCAAACAGTTTGTTATTATTTTCGTTTACATTCTCAAGCGCATTGCTGTAATAATCTATAATTCTTTTATACGCCTGCTGTTCAAATCTTGGCTTTTTAAAGTATAAGTAGGTCAATTGTAATAGTGTTTCGAAATCTTTTTGCACAGCGCTTCCACTAAATCCTTCGTAATGTTCAGCGATATAGGGGCTTATTTTTACCGTTTTTCCGGCAAGTTGTTTTTGAAGGTCTGTTACCTTAAAATCTCCTAAACCTGAATTTTTAGCTAAAACCGTTGCAATTTGCGCAGAGGGCAAATCTTTTTCTGAAAGTAAAGAACTCCCGCCTGGGCTAAAAGCGGAGAACAGAATCTGATCCTGCGCTAAAGTTGTTGGGTAAAGAATCACTTTTGCCCCGTTTTCTAAAATGTAACCCTTGGCTTCTTTTATGCCTTTAATGTCAAATTTCTTTGCAATAGACTTAGCAGTAAGTTTATCACTAACCAAAGCAACATTATTTAGAGTTTCGGTGTAAGGTGCTAACTTTTCTGTTTTTTCATTTTTAATAACCGTGGTATAATCTGTTTCTGATGGATATTTTACATTTTCTTTTTCAGGTCCGGAAACGGTTAAAATTTGATTTTTTTCTGTTGGAAGCGTACGGAAAACAGAATTAATCTGAGCGATATCAAGTTTTGATAAAGTCGCTTTTACCACTTCAAATTCATCTTCCATACTCATTACCGGCGAAGCTTCTAAAAAGTACCCCTGCAATTGCGAAGCCCAGTTTTCGTTACCAATTTTATCTTTGTTTTTTAACTGATTTTCATAACCGGAACGCAAATTTTCTTTTACGCGGTCTAATTCTTCTTTTGTAAATCCGTTTTGAATGGCGCGCTCATATTCTGTATACGCTTGTTGAAAGGCTTCTAATAATCTTCCGTTTTTGGGGTTTACCGTTAAAGTGAAAAAAGAAGTCAATCTTGTTAAACTGGAATGGCTTACACCTGCAGACAACAACGCCGTTTCATTGTTTACCGTATATTCTCTAAAACGATTGTTCATCATTTGCAAAGCCAGGTTTTCGGCAATATTATTTTCAAAAGCGGCTAAATCCTGAACAACGGGTTTTGTCTTTTTAAAATTAAGCGAAATTGAGGTTTTCTGTGCTTCTTTATCAATGGCAAGTTTGTATAAAAGAACATCATTGTCAGGAATACTTTCGTAAGTACGTTCTGCCGGATTAGACGGTTTTGGTATAGAACCCATAATGGCTTTTACCTGCTGTTCCATTTTTAACGGATCAATATCTCCCACAATAATTATCGCCTGATGGTTGGGCAGATACCATTTTTTATAATAATCCCGTAATTGTTTGTATTTGAAATTATCAATCAGGTCCATATTCCCTAAAACATCTCTTTTTGAATATTTTGAACCGTTGTAAATGACCGGTTCCAGCTGAGAACCGATTCTTAAATCGGCATTTCGTCTGGTGCGCCACTCTTCGTGAATTACACCTCTTTCGGCATCGATTTCAGCATCTTTTAAAGATAAATAACCCGACCAGTCGTGTAAAACGTATAAACAGGAATCTAATAAAACAGGATTTTTTACCGGTACATTGCTGAGGTTGTACACCGTTTCGTCGTGTGCGGTATAAGCGTTAATATCACGTCCAAAAGTGACACCATGTTTTGCCAGCATATCAATAATGCCTTTTCCTTTAAAATGCTCGGTTCCGTTAAAAGCCATGTGTTCCAGAAAATGTGCCAGCCCGTTTTGATTGTCGTCTTCTAAAATTGCACCGACATTCTGAACAAAATAAAAATCGGCACGTTCTTTTGGCCATTCGTTATGCAGGATAAAATATTGCATCCCGTTGTTTAAAGTGCCATGAACTACATCTTTCCGCAACGGAATCGTAGTTTTAAATTGTGCCGATACCTGGGCTAAACCCAGTATCATAAAATGCACTAAAAATATCTTTGTTTTCATGTTGATAGTTTTGTTTTTTTTTGATTGATTTTTTTGAAAATGGTATAAGAAGTTACTACTGTTTATTATAAGGCTTCATAAGAAACCTTATAATGACAGTTTTGAAAATTGTTGAATTAAACAGATGAAACGGATTTACCTTGCGAAAACACGGATTAATACGAATTTTTAATATATTTTAATCTTTGTTTATCAGTGTTTTAGCAATAGCGAATCAGTAAAATCAGCGTCTAATATCGATACCGTTTTACTAGCTATATTACATCCAGTCTGGTTGGTTTTCGCCTTTTAAGTAATAATCAAAATACTGCTGCATTTTGCCGGTCCAGTCTTTTTTGTTTGCTGCATCGTCTAAAGTGTGTCCTTCTTTTTTGTAGTTCACCAGCCATCCTGGTTTTCCTAAACGGCGAAGTGCAAAAAACAAAGATTGTCCTTCCTGATAAGGCACTGCACGGTCATTATCATTATGAAAGATCAACGCCGGTGTTTTAATGTTTTTTACTGAGAACAAAGGCGAATTTTTAATATACCCATCTAAATTATCATACAGAGAACTTCCCATTCTATATTGATCTGCTTCGTATTTGAACATGGTCGAAATACCGTTTGATCTCATAACAGGATAATTGGCCGTAAAATTACTCACGCCGGAACCTATAATGGCACAGCTAAAAAGATCTGTTTTTGTAATTAAAAATGAAGTTTCGTAACCTCCAAAACTATGTCCCTGAATACCAATTTTCCCTTTTTCGGTAATTCCGTTAGAAATTAAATATTCTACACCGCTGACAACATCATTGTAGACACTGTTTCCCGGATTTCCATATTGGTAATGCACATCTGGCTGGAAAACGATATAGCCTCTGCTGAGATAGGTTGGAATATTGATATTGGAACTACTGAATTCCGGTGATTGATAGGCATTAAGTTCTTCGGTATGTTTTTCGTAAAAATGAACAATAACAGGGTACGTTTTTTTAGGATCATAATTCTCGGGAAGATATAAATTTCCCTGGTTTTCTTTTCCGTTAAAAGTAGTCCAGGTTATTAATTTTGAAGTTCCCCAGGCATATTCTTTTTGCTGCGGATTTACATCTGTAATTTTTTGCTGTGAACCAAAACTTGCTGTTGCCCACCATAAATTCGGAAATAGGGCGTAACTTTCTTTTACAAATAATACACTTGAATTATCTCCCGAAACAGATTCAATTTCCGTATTATAATTCACATCTGCTGCTACTTTTGTAACGGTATTATTGGCAAATTTATAGACTCCTTTTGACTTATGCAGCTCATCAAAACCTATTAAAAAGAATGTTTTTTTCTGGTCTAAATCACCTATAAAACCACTTTCACTATAGCGCAGTTCTATGTTATTTTTTCTTCCAAAACCTTTTGTTAAAGAATAGGGAGCTTTTTGGTTTAACAAATCTATGGCCCAAAGATCAAACTGGTCGTATATTACTAATGTGTTTCCGTTGTTTAACCAGCCGGCAATTCCAAATGCTGTGTTTGCAGATTTCATATCTACATTATCATCAGAAACCGGAAACGGAACCTGTGCACTGCAATTTTTAAACTGTAGCGATGCAGGATCAAAAACGGTCCATGCTTTTTGATTTTCATCATAATAAACGGCAAAACTTCCCTGTGGATTCCAGGATGGGTTTCCAAAAACTCCAGTTAGTATTTTTGTTTTTTCGCCTGTTGAAGCGTCTATCCAGTATATATCATTACGCTCGTTAAAAGTCCAGTCTACTTCGACTGTATACGGATTTTTGTCATTAGCAAAAACACCTTTAAAATTACCCGATTCAGGTGCCATCACTTGGTCAAATTCGCCAGATGAAGCTGTTTTTATGACTTTTTTATTTTTAATATCATACAGGAATTTTGGTTCGCCAGGCAGTGTTTTAGAACCTCTAAGCAATTCTTGTCTGCGCTCCATTGCACCCTGATTCGTTTTCCAGATTTCAACTCCTGATTTCGGAATTTGAGTGTTTTCTGGACGTTTGTTTGAATTTACCTGAAGCTCTATAAAATTGCTGTTTTCGTTTAATCCATAAGCTGTTTTTGAGATAGAATATCCGGAATCGTTTAACGTAATATCATTATAGTTGAATAATTCCTTAACAGAATTGTTCTTCAAATTGAAATAATAAACCAGGTTAAAATCGGTATTGTTGGTGCCTTTCAGTGTAAAAGTTCCGCCATCTTCATTAGCATTCAATTGAAAATCGCCAAAATCAGCAGCTTTTCCTGTATAAACGGTTTGTTGTTTACCTCCGGGTGCTCCTTGTTTTAAAAATACTTTATCGTTCTCTATCTGCACATATACGATTGATTTGTTTTTCAAAAATCGAAACGATTTCATGTTATTTACAAAAGTACTGTCGTTGCTTTCTAAATTGTAACATACAAGACGCTGCAGAAAAAACTGCCCTTTTTGAGTTTCAGGACGTGTGTAATACAAAAGATCGGTTCCGTCAAGAGCGTTGGTGTAATGTTTGCTTTTCCACAGTTTTTTAATTCCTGATTTTAAGTTATGCAAAATTATACTGTCATTCGAATGGTACTGAATCCAGTCTTTTTTCCCAATGAATTTTAAATCACTGATAGTATTCATTACGAAACGTTTTCCTTTAGGTGCTTCCTGAATAATAATTTGTTTTGGACTTTCTTTTTGCTCATCCTGAAAAACAGTGCTGTACGACATCCATTTTCCGTTATAGGACAACGATTTGCTGTTTATCCTTTTCCATTGATCGTAAGCCGTTTCGCCAACCACTTTTTTCTGTGCAGATAAACTATGTACACTCAAAGTGAGTGTACATAGTAAAACTATTTTTTTCATATTGTTTGATTTCAAGGGGAATTATTCTTTTTTCAACGTATTGATAACGTTTGTCAGTTCATCGATAAGCTGCCCCGGATTTCCAGAATATCCTTCTGATGTAAAACGAATCTGGCCATTTTTGATTACCACTTTTCTGGGAATACCGCTTGATTTAAATATCGCTGCATAATTGGAGAAAGATTCGTTATTGGTTCCGCCTCCTTTTTTAACTAAATCAAAATAAGTATCCAGTTTTAAGCCTTTTGATTTTAAATACGCCAAAGCTTCTTTTTTATAGCCTTCTTTGGTTTCCTGAGTGCTTATAAAATAAATCTCAACTTGTTTATCTTGTTTAAAGTTGTTGACCAATTGCTGCATTGCCGGAAATGCCTGTTTGCAAGGCCCGCACCATGTTGCCCAAAAATCGATTACAATAATTTTTCCGCTGTCTAAAGCGAGTTGTTTTGTTTTTCCGTCTGCCGTCTGCACTTTAATTGCGGGTGCAGGAACCGGATTCATCAGCGTGATGTTTTCGTCTGAATTGCTTTCTTTTTTCAGCTGCTCTAAATACCCCGAAAAATCAGCTTCTTTTTTTCCGTCTTTTAAATAGGCTTCTTTTAATTTAGCCGTTGCTCCTTCCGATAAAGTATTCGCTCTTGCAGCATTTTTTAAAACCTCAATTATGGGTTTGTTTAATGCCTCTAAAGCTCTTACGTGAATGTCGTTGATACTTGCTTTTTCATAACGTTTTTGAAATGGCAGCAATTCAAAAGTTTCTAAAACTTCTTTATACTTTTTCAAAATATCGTACATACGAATCTGAATTACTAATTCATTCTCAAGCTGTGTTTTTGCATTCTCTGTTGCCTGATTTGGTGACCAGTAAATTCCCTGCATATACGACAAATCATTTACTTTTTCCTGCATCAGCCTGATCATTGGCACGGCCATAGTTTCTACAATCGCAGGCTCAACAGATTTAGTATACAGCACCTTAGAAATATTCTGATGATAACAGTCGTTTATTGAGGCAAAATTCATTGTTGGAATTAACTTTAAAACGGATTGATAATCTTTTGTTTCAAAATAATAACCAAACAACATTTTAGAAATGTTATTATACAGGTAATTCTGTGATTCAGGTACGGTTGGATTGTTCGGAAAATCTTCTAAAAACTGAAGTGCAGCTTTATTTCTTTCAGCTGCATCAGCAATTGGAGTAATTTTTTGAAAAGCTTTAAAACGCATGAAAGCACCTTTTGGAAATTGTTTTTGAATTACGGTTTCAAGCGAATCTCCTTTTGCTTTATCCTTAAGATCGTATAAATATAAATCATGAACTTTTACAAAAACCTCTTCTGGAAGTCCATTCATTTTTTTAGTAAAATCTCCTAAGAACCGGTGTCCTAATTCATCAAATTTTTCCGGTTTCTGAACTTTTAATACCTTAATGTAGGTATCAATAAATTTGGGAAAGTTTTGCCCCTGATCTGCCACTTCTTTTTTCAGCCAATATTCTGTTGCATCTCCTCCGATGGTAAAATCTTTAAAATAATTGCTAAACTGACTGTTGAAATCTTTGTTTCTAAAAGTCGCCCAGGCCAGATCTGCTCCGGGCATTTTTACTTTTGGTTCTTTAAACACAACCAGAAGATAGCCTGTATCTTGCCCGGTATCTGTTACCACGCCGTTGTCTGTATTGCCGTAAAATTTGAAGGCCATAAAAGCGCAGTTTTTAGGAACTGTATATTCTACATTCCATACAGCACCGTTTCTTTTCAATTTCAGGTCTTCTATTTCCCATCTGTAATCATTAAAAACATAGGTATAACCATTGATTTCTTTTACATTTTCCAGCGGTCCGCCTTTTGCATTATAGGTCATATTTAAAGTTGATCCCGGAATGGGGATATCTGGCATTCCGGTTAATCTCAACGTTGTTTCCTGACTTGTAACCTGTAGGGTAAAGGCACAAAAAGCCAATACCAGTAATTTGATATTTGATATTTTTTTGAACATTTTTCGTGTTTTTTATTTACCCAGTTCCGGGTTTAAATCGATGTAATTTTGGTTAATCGGGAATACATATCCATCACTATTAGGTTCAAGAGTATAAGTAACAGTTTTAAAAACTCGAGTGTATGTTTTTCTGAAAGCCGGATCAAGGTTCAATCTTCGCTGATCAAACCAACGGAACCCGCGGCCAATGAATTCTTTTTGTCTTTCTGTCAAAGCTAAATCTAATGCTTCTTTGGATGTTGTTGCAGAAACCTCATAAGCTGTAGCAGCTTTGTATCGCTTAGCTCTTAAAATATTCAGATTATCTACTGCTTTTTGTGTCTGCCCTAATCTGGCATAACATTCAGCAGCAATTAGATACATTTCAGGAACCGATACGCCTACATTTATTCCGTTAGTAAAGCTGTAAGTAGCAATTCCAAATCCTCTTCCTGTATAAGTAGGATAAATACCTATATTACCAGCAATTGTATAATAATCATAACGTAAGTCATTGCTTGAAAAACTATTTAATAAATCATTTGACAAAGGAGCTCTGTTGTAAGACGTTAATAATGTTTTTGAAAATATAACCTCCGGATTCTGAATCAAAACAGGATAACTATATCCAGAAGCAAATGTTTTTAAATCGATTAAACCATTTTGCATTGCTAAAGCTTTTTCTGCATTATCAAGACTCAGCTGGTAAGAACCCATATACAGATAAGTTCTGGCCAATAAAGCATACACAGCTCTTTTTGAGGGGAGTACATTGAACTCCGGCGTATCCTGAATATCATTGGCCAGAGCACTTTTTAGATCTGAAATAATCTGATCATAAACCTGCCCAACAGTGCTTCTGTCCAAAGAAGAAAACAATTCCGGTTTTAACAATAACGGAACTGCTTTTTCAGCATTATCTGAAGCCGGATCAAATTGTGGACCGTATGTATTTACCAGTTGTAAATAAGCAAATGCCCTGTTTACAAAAGCCTCAGCATAGATTTCTTTTTTCTCTGATTCTAATCCATCCTGGCTGCTCATTACTCCGTCTAAAATAACATTGCTGTAATAAATAGCCTTATACAAGCCATTCCAGTCTGCATCACTCTGAGAAGGATCATATATTCTTTCCTGCCAGGTATAGCTGTTTCCCCAAATGGTAGTAACACCATTTTGATAAGTTGTAGGAAATTCTACATCTGCGTTGGCAAGAAGATAAATTCCGCCTGAAGAAGTTATATCGTTATAGCTATTAGCCAGACCTCTGTAATCAGAAGTATATTTTAAAACTCTGTTGTTTCCAACCGGTTCTACTTCAACATAATCTCTACAAGAGTTTAATAAAAGTACTGGCAGGAAAATATATAGTGTGAATTTTAGTAATTTCATAAATCTGTTTTTTAAAATTAAAAGCTACAATTAAATTGTAAAGAATAATTACGTTGCGGAGCCAGTGTGTTATAGTTATTATTTGATAAATACTGAGGATCAATACCCTCATCATTTTTAACCCATAATAGCCCTAAATTTCTTGCAGCAAAATTGAAATTCAATGATTTTATAAAAGTTTTTTGTAACCATTCCGCAGGCACATTATAGCCCAATGAAATCTGCTGTAATCTAATATTATCAGCGGGAAGTACATTGATGTCTGCGTTTTGAAAACGATTTAAACTGTTAAAACTAATATTGCTTAATCCAGGAACATTTGTAAGCACTTCGTCTCCGGCTTGTCTCCAGCGATCGGCAATCAATTCGTCTTTTGCAACTGCACCATATTGTACGCCTGCATAAGTAGGATAATTTTGCAACACGGTATTTCTAAATACATGTCCTGCGTAGTATGTTATCTGAACACCAAGTCTGAAATTCTTATACGAGAAATCATTCATAAATCCGCCAAAATAAGGTGCAATAGTTCTTCCCATATATTTAAGGTCGTCTTTATTAATCATTGAAATTCCCTGAGTTGAATTTATGATTGTACCATCTTTTTTATAAACCGTAGACTGACCATTAGCATCTAAACCTGCCCATTTGTAAGCATAAAGATACCCTATTGGATTACCCTTCGTTGTTACTCCAGACAAATATTGATTTGTAGTTGTAGCTATAAAACGGGAGTCTGTTACTTCATTTGTGTTATAGGCAAAAGTGAAACCACTATTCCATTTGAAGCCTGAGTTTATGATAAGTCCTGAAATATTTAAATCAATACCATGCCCTTTAAGTGAAGCTGTGTTGTAATTTAAATACGACCAGCCCGATGTTGGATTAAAAGGCAAACTCGTTAATATATCATTGGTTTTTTTATAATACAAATCAGCACTTCCGCGAAGACGGTTATTGAAAACGGCATAATCTAAAGCAAAATTAATTGTCTGTGTTGTTTCCCATTTAATCTCAGGATTTTCCGGTGCTGAAATAGAAGCAGTTGGTAATTGTGTGTTAAAATCAACAGATCCAACAGAAATTACAGCACTTTTACTTCCAAAACCACCCGGTGGAGTACTTCCTGCTTTTCCATAAGTAACTCTGGCAGATAAATTGTTTAACCAGCTTACTTCTTTTAAGAAAAATTCTTTATTGATATCCCATTTACCTCCAACAGACCATAATGGTAATGCTCTGTTTTTTCTGGAAGCTCCCAGTAAATTAAAGTCATCAAAACGTACACTTCCTGATATATGATATCTGCTCATAAAATCGTAAGATCCTAAGCCGTAATAAGACAAGTAACGTTCTCTATATTTATTGATGCTGTTATCAGAAGTTCCAATAATATTTTGCCAGCCATAAATAGTGGTATAATAAGTCGTAGGATTTACGGAAGTTGATGAGTTAGTATCCATATTATAGCCATAATACCTTTGGCTTGATCCTTCTCTGCGCTCTTCTCTAACTTCTGAACCTGCTAAAAAGTGCAGGGCATTATTCTCATTAAAGTTCTTATTGATATTCATCTGCATACGCATACTTTGCGAGGCATTTGAAGTAGTTGTTGTGTACAAATAAGATCCTACAGGTACGCCATAGACTAATTTTCCTGCTGTACTTACAGAAGTTGCCTCATTAATCATGTTTCTTGCATAGTAACTGTCTAATTCACTCAATGACTTTGTTTTGTTTCCAATGGTAGTGTACATCCCTGAAGCTTCAAAATTCAACCAGCTGTTTACTGTCGCCGTTAAACTGGCATTCAACCTTATGTTTGCCCCTTTTGTTACTACATTAGAATAATTTAATTCATCCAGATAATTATAAGTCCACGGCAAATATCCTTTTGCTTCAAATCCTTTTGCAACTTCAGGTCTAAAAATAATATAACGATCTATACCATCTCCGTTTTCATCAGCAATCATATCATA
The DNA here is from genome assembly GCF_903819435.1 of Flavobacterium salmonis. Classification (GTDB taxonomy): domain Bacteria; phylum Bacteroidota; class Bacteroidia; order Flavobacteriales; family Flavobacteriaceae; genus Flavobacterium; species Flavobacterium chungangense. The sequence continues at coordinate 49,422 of NZ_CAIJDP010000083.1, forward strand.
CGGGCGCAGCGCAAAATTGGATACGTTTGATAATGCTTCATTGGCAGTGGTATTGGTTTGAAATTTTGAAGAAACGTAGTTTATCCCAGTATTTAATTTTAAAAAGCTTTTAAGCTGAAAAGAATTATTGAGCGTTATGCTGTACGATTGAGACTCGTTACCTCTCATCGCTGCTTCATCTTTATTATATCCTAAAGACAAATAATAAGTACTTTTATCACTTCCGCCAGAAACAGATAAATCGTATAGTCTGGTGGATGAATTTCTTAATAAATATTTATTAATCTGACCCAGATTGTCGTTTTGTCCCAATTGATTTAATAAACGTTCTCTTTCTGAAATAGAAATAGTTCCTCTTTTTTGCTGAAACATGATTTCCTGTGCAGCACTCGGGTTTTTGGCCTGCCAATCGCTTATATTATCAACCACAAACCCACCATTAACCAAATCTTTTTCATAATCAATATATTGGGCTGTGTTCATGACACGCAATTTTCCCAAATCCATTTTTTCACCTATTGTAGTGGTGGCATTAAAATTGATTATTGGATCACCTTTCTTTCCTTTTTTGGTGACCACTACAATTACTCCATCGGCTGCACGAGATCCCCAGATAGCAGCAGCAGCGGCATCTTTTAAAACCGTAATACTCTCTACATCTTCCGGATTAAGGTAGCTTAAAATAGAAGCTCCTGAAACACCTCTTCTGCTAAAGCTAAAATCATCCTGAGACTGCGGAAAACCATCAATAACAATTAAGGGTTTGCCACTACCGAGATAACTGTTTGTCCCTCTTACCGAAATAGTACCTGTTCTTGGATCAACTTTTACGCCTGCCATTTTTCCCTCGATTCTTTGGTTAAGATCTACAGTAGGAACATCGGCAAGTTCTTTTGCACTCATAACTTCAAATGAACCCGTTACTCTTTCTTTAGGGATATCAGTATATCCGTTTGATGCAACAACCACTATATCTTTTAATAATTCGACCTGAAGTTCTAAAACTACATTTATCTCTTTTTTATTATTTACAGCAATTGTTTTGGTCTTATAACCTAAGTAAGAAAATTTAAGTGAATCTGTAGCAATTACTTCAATTCTATAGTCTCCTTTTTCCCGGGTAATATCCCAAATTTGTGTACCTACCAATGAAACATTTACACCTATTAATTTATTTCCTTTTTTATCGGTTACCGTTCCTTTGAGTTCATAAGGCTCCAGTTCAACTAACGAAGTTTTGGGCTTACTTTTTTTTATAACTATCTGTTTGTCAATGATACTGTATGTTAATCCTGTATTCGATAAAGCAGTGTTTAAGATTTGCTCTACTGTACCGTATTGATTTATATTTACCTTTTTAGTTGAAGACATTAAATCATCATTGTAAAAAAACACAAAATCGCTCTTTTGCTGAATAGTGGTAAAAAGCGTTTGCAATGAAGCACCTTGTACTTTCACAGAGATTTCATTTTGTGCTTTGACACCATTGGCATAAATAGTGGTTAATCCTAAATACAGAACTAAAATGGATACTCTCATAAATAAAATAAAAGTAAGGTTGATGATTTTTTTAGGCAATAGAAAGCCTATATCATGATTATTATTCATAATTTTGTTTTAGTTATTTAATAATTGCATTTGCAATTAAAGTTGACATAGCCAAGAGATGTTCCAGCATCTTTTGGTTTTTTTTTGACTGGTTATATTCCTTTTATTCTTGAGTTTTATTTTACATCATAGGCATCAATAATTTATAGTCATTAGTATTTAGTTAATAGTTATCTCTCTGGTTTTGGCATCATATACGAAATCAAAACCTGTGGTAGCTTCTAATGTTTTTACCACTTTATCTAAATCATCATTAAGTTTAAAAGCACCTGAATAGGTTTCTTTCGGGCTTATCTCTTTATTCATCACAAAATCTACGTTGTAATAGCGTGTTAATTTATCAAGCACCGCAGGCAGTTTTTCTTTAGAGAACTCATAGTATCCTTTTCTCCATGAAAACAACTGCTCAACATATTGTACTTTTGTTTTGATTGTCTGGCTTTTTTTATCCAAAGCAGCAATCATTCCCGGATTAAGAACCGCCTGAAGTGTATCGTTGCTTAAGAGCCCTTTTTTAGCATAAGCAACCTGAACTTTTCCGCGCAATAAAGCTGTCGAAACTTTTGAATCTTTAGTGTAACAGCTTACATTAAATAAGGTTCCCAATACGCGAACGCTGTAATTATTGGCTGCCCTTACAAAAAACGGTTTTGCCGCATTATGTGCTACATCAAAAATTCCTTCTCCTTCCAGAAAAACTTCTCTGTTTGCAGCATCAAAAGCTGTTGGGTAAATTAATTTAGAACCGGAATTAAGCCAAACCTGTGTTCCGTCTGCCAGACTTAGTTGTGCTCGTTTTCCGTACGGAACCATTACCGTGTTATACTGTGGTTCCAGTGTTTTTTTTTGATTAATCTGCTTATTATTTACCTTAATTTTATTTCCCGATGCATCATAAGCAATTGTGGTACTATCACCAACACTAACAGCTTCCTGATTTGATAATATCAATTTGACCTCATTGCTTTTCTCAAAAGAACTATTTATTTCTGTGGTATTTGCAAATTGCTCTATCGGACTCATTACTTTTTGTTGCTGTTTAAAAACAACTGTAATTCCAAGGCATATACAAAATACCGCCGCTACACTCCAGGACAGCGTACGAAGTCTTTTTCTTTTGATGCGTTGTTTTTCAAAAGCAATGCTTTCTGCAATTCTTGCTTTTAAATTTGCCTGATCTTCTTTTGGTAAAATTTTGAAATTTGGGTACAAAATATTTTTCTTTTAAATTCTATACAGCTATAAGAATCAAAAGGGAAAAACATAGACAAAAAAAATAAAGTTTTTTTAAAGTTTTTTTAAAGTTTACTCCGAAGTTTTGTTAAAGATCTGTATATTAATGTTCTACAAGATTCAAGGGTGATTTCTAAACTAGAGGAAATTTCCTCATAAGACAAATCTTCGCTAAACCGAAGATGCAATGCATATCGCTGTTTTTTGGTAAGTGAAGATAAAGCAACTGCCAGAGTAGCGTGTTTGTTTAAAGTAGTTTCATTAAAGATAAGTTCATCTTCTGTAGATTCTGTTTTATAAGCACCTTCAGCCACAATATCAAGCCTTACGATTTTGGTCTGTGATTTTAGCTTTTTGAAAATATCATTTTGAAGAGATTTAAACAAATAGGATTTAATTGCAACGTCTGCTGCAATAGTATTTCGGTAACGATGAAGATCAACAAAAATATCATGTATGGAATCCTGCACTAATGCATCATCATTAGTGTATTGCATTCCAAATGAAAAAAGCATATTGATGTACCGATCATATAATTCATGATAAGCGTTAACATCTCCTTTTTTAATTTGGCTCCAAAGATCAATATCTCTCTTTTCATTACCCATTGAAGATTTTCACGCTTTAAGAGTTGTTTTGTGTACAAAACTAAAGAATTTCAAAAATTTCCAATTAATTTTTCATAATTATTTCAATCAGGATAAAAAATTATCAAAACCTGAAAAAAATATAATTGTTTTGATTTTTTAATAAATATAGGCTTCAATAATTTTCTTTTATCAAATACTACAACCATTAAACTTACAAAAAAAGAAAAAAAGAAAATGAGGTGTTTTTCTATCATATAATCTTAATACTACAAAGAGATTATCGATAAAATTTAAAAAATCCTTTTTTGTCTAAACCAGACTGAATTTTAATATAAAATCCTGCTATTTTAATCCTTAATACAGTTAGTTTACACTTTTCTGTAAAATGTTTATTTTAGCTAATTAATTGTTCAAAACGGCTAAAAGCAGCTTCTTGTTTCAACCCATCTTTGTATTATAATTTTAAACAATTAAAAAAATGCAAAAGATAATTTTTATTACAGGAGCTTCATCTGGTTTAGGAAAATCAGCAGCAAAATTATTTCAGAGTAAAGAGGGCAGGTAATTGCCACAATGCGAAATCCTGAAAAAGAGACACAATTAACTTTATTGAATAACGTAACAGTAATTTTGCTTGACGTTACTGATTTTGAATAAATTAATGTTACAGTAATTGTTTTTTGATACTTGTACCGTCTAACTACTAAAATTCATATCTTTTAATATTTATAGTATTACATTTTATACATTGATAAATCGCTTGCTGTTTTTATAGAAAACACGAAAATATTCCTATAAAAAAATAGCAAAATGATATTTTTTTACTTTTTTTTTACTCAAAAGATACAATTATTTAAAAAATTAATAATATTGCCATTCAAAACAAATTATAAATGATGTCACCAAATTCCAGTTTGGATCAAAAGAGACTTCTTCTTGAGTTATCTCAGGGAAGTGAACTGGCATTTACACAACTATATAACCAGTATAAACATATTGTTTACGGTACTGCTTTAAAAATCACCAAATCACCAATTCAGGCTGAAGAAGTAGTTCAGGAAGTGTTTTTAAAAATCTGGCAAAATCAGGATAATTTAGCTGATATAGTCAATTTTGAAAATTATCTTTTTATTATTTCCCGCAATCATATTTTTGATATGATCAAAAAAATAGCACGGGAAACCTCTTTGCCGGTTGAACTTAATTATAAAAATACAACTTCAGAAGATACAGATACTGCTATAAAAGACGATCAGTACAATATTATCCTGAATCAGATCGTAGAACAGCTTCCTCCTCAACAGCAAAAAATCTATAAAATGGCTAAATTGGAAGGTTTAAGCCATCAAAAAATTGGTGAAGATCTGGGGATTTCTACAGAAACGGTAAAAAAGCACATGGCGCAGGCCTTAAAATTTGTACGTCTCAAAATTTCTCCTTACATTAATATCTTCATGACATTCATTGTGTTTTTTAAGGCTTAAATCTTAAAAAGCATTTCTTTTTGAGTCATCCCGGATTTTTTTTTGCATTTTTTTTACATTTTTTTAACTTTCGACTACTCCCTCCTCATTTTTGAATCGTCTTTATAATAAAGATCATTATTTAATTGGTAATTGCCCCCCCAAAAGATTGATCTTTTGAATAAATTTTAAACTGTCCCAGGTTTACCATTTACGACCTATTATTAACTTATTTAATTACAAATCGAATGCAGAAAAAAATATTTGAAGAATTATTTGAAAATTATTTGCAAAGGAACCTCTCAGAAGCTGAAGAACAAAAACTGATGGAACTTATTCGACATGGTAAATATGATGATTTCATTAAAGAAAAAATTCATATCATGCTTAAAGAAAAGACCGGGTCTGAAGTTATGGGCGATGAGCAGAGTGCTTATATTTTAAGATGTATTTTGTCTGAGCCAAATAGCAACAGAGAAGTAATTAGATTAGAACCGCAAAAGAGAACCAGAAAAAGAGCTGTTCGCATCCTATTTGCAGCAGCCGGTATTATAGCTTTAATAGCACTTGGTAACACCTTATTTTTTAAACCCCAATCCGCAATAACAACCCCTGTTACAGGACAGCCTGCAATTGCAGCAAATACTTCAATAGATTTTAGCGGGAAACAGTTAATTCGTTTGCCTGACGGAAGTACCGTACTTCTGAACGATAACGGTACCTTAAAATACAAACAGGATTCTTTTAATACCAAAACCCGCGAAGTTACACTTACCGGAGAAGCCTTTTTTGATATTAAACGAAACGAAAAAAAGCCTTTTATCGTGCATACAGGAAAGGTACAGACCAAAGTTTTAGGTACGGCATTTAATATTAATACACATAATTCGTCTGATAATATTGAGGTTACCGTTGCAAGAGGTAAGGTTCAGGTTGGAGATGATGAGAAAATTTATGGCATAATCACTCCAAACCAGCAGATTAAAGTCAATAAAAATACACTGAGCTTTGAGCAAAATAATATTAGTGCCGCTGTCGTGACGGAGTGGAAAAGTAATTACCTGATTCTGGATGATGTTAATATGGAAGAAGCAATTACTTTAATTTCTCATAAATACAAAGTACAGATTTCACTGGCAAATGAAAAGATTAAAAATTGCAGAATAACAGCCAGTTTCTTAAATGATGAAGATCTGGATCATGTCTTAAAAGTAATCAGTAGTGTTATTGAAACAGAGTACCGATACAATAAATCCGGAACTATCATTCTGGACGGAAAAGGCTGTGAATAATTAAAAACTTAAAAAGGCTGACTAAACCTCCTACTTTAGAAAGCTAAATAAAATAAATAGTAACCTTAAAACCAAACCCTATAAGATAAAATAAAAAAGCCATCCAGCTCCTACACCAGATGGCCCAGATTCTTAATAATTAAACCAGTAACCATTAAAAACAAGCAAATTTATGAAATTACGCTTTAAAACAACCATGTTTGAAAGGGAAAAGAACAACTCTTTGTTCGGGCTTTCAAAAAAAACCATTATGATCATGCGAATCAGTTTATTTCACATTTTTTTACTCACCTGCGGTACTCCTATGGTATTTGCAAATGAAATGAGTGGTCAAAGTTTAGAAACCATATCTATTGATATTGAACTTCATAATCAGGATATTAAAACTTTATTTAAAACTATTGAAAATAAAACAGGATTACTGTTTGCCTACCAGCCGCAGATGATTGCCAATTTTCCGAAGATTTCAACATCCCGAGGAAAACGTGCAGTAAGTGAAATTTTGGATCGTGTGCTTGAAGGGAGTAATCTAGGATACAGGCAAGTAGATAAAAATGTGGTCATTTATAAAAAAGAAACGGTTAAAACAGAAATTGGTTCATCCGGAAAAAATAATGTGCCAGAAAAAGACCGTACGCTTACGGGAAAAGTTTTGGATGAAAAGGGATTTCCACTACCTGGTGTTTCTGTTTTACTTGTAGGAAGTAATAAACACGGTGTAACTGATTTTGATGGGCAATTTTATGTTGATTTACCACCTGGAAAGCACACGCTTAAAGTTACTTATCTAGGCTACAAAACACAAGAAATTACTGTTGAAGATCAAAATTCAATAGTGATAAAATTACAGCCTGATTTAGCCAAATTAGATGAAGTTGTTATTATTGGATACGGTACAACAACAAAAAGAACTACCACGGGATCTGTAGTTAAAATTACGGCTGAAGATATAGAAAAACAACCCATAACAAACATCCTGCAATCATTACAGGGACGAACTGCCGGGGTTTTTGTAACGCAGACTTCTGGATATGCAGGAAGCGATATGAATATTAGTATACGTGGTCGAAATTTTATTGATGGAGACAACCTTCCTTTTTATATTATAGACGGAGTTCCTTATATAGGCGATGATATAAAGGAGCAGGCACAAAAAGATGGAAGTGAGGCAAATATGCAAGTGGTCAGAGGAGCACAAAAAAGAACAAGTCCACTAAACATTCTTAATCCAAATGATATAGAAAGTATTGAAATTCTTAAAGACGCTGATGCTACGGCCATTTACGGTTCAAGAGGAGCGAATGGTGTTGTACTTATTACAACCAAAAAAGGAAAGGCAGGAAAAACAGAATTTACTATAACGACAAACTCCGGGGTTTCTGAAGTAGCCCACATGGTAAAAACATTAGATACCCCTGCTTACCTCAATATGTTACAAACTGCCTTAGATAATAATGGTGATGTTGCAGATGTAGACAGTAACGGTATTGCTATTACAGACTGGGATCCTAATGCATACACCAACTGGCAGGAAAAACTGATAGGCGGTACAGCAAACTTCAATAACTATTCAGGTTCCCTAAGAGGTGGAAATGATGAAACAAACTTTCTTTTAAGTGCCGCTTACCATAAAGAAACTACTGTTGTACCCGGAGATTTCACCTACGATAAATTCTCTACTAATTTTAATGTAAATCACAGTACACTAAATAAGAAATTAAAAATAGGAGCATCTGTCCTTTTCGCTACAGATCATAATCAGCTTCCATTTTTTGATATTACAACTTATGCAGTTGGTACTGCTCCAAACCGCCCAACTTATAATGCAGATGGCAGTTATTACTGGTCTCCGGATTATTTTAGTGACATTAACCCTCTTGCAGCTCTAGGGAAAAGAGTTGATGATAAAGGAATTAACTTAATCACCAGTTTAACCCTTCAATATGAAATTGCTAAAGGGCTTTCTTTTAAAACAGATTTGGGATACGGAAGAGCTCAAATGCTTACAAAGCAGTTTATGCCTGCATCTGCCAGTAACCACGCATATGATGAAGCAAATGGATATGATACATCAAGATCTTATACTACTTCAACAAACAATAGCAATAATTTTACCATAGATCCTCAGCTTAATTATACAACCCAATTATGGAAAGGTAACCTTGCAGCACTTGTTGGAGGATCCTGGCAAGACAGAAAAGATGAAATGCCGGCTTATTTAAGCGCTTCTGATTATTCTTCGGATAACTTAATTGGTAATGTAGCGGCAGCAGGAACAATATCTGCAACTAATGGAAGCTCAGAATACAAATACCTTTCGCTTTTCAGCAGACTTAATTATAATATTGAAAACAAATACATTCTGAATGTTAACTTCAGAAGAGATGGTTCTTCTAAATTTGGTGCTAATAACCGTTATGGAAATTTTGGTTCTGTTGGAGGGGCATGGATTTTTACCGAAGAAAAGTTCTTAAAGGACAACTCATGGCTAAGTTTTGGTAAAATCCGCTCCAGCTATGGAGAAATCGGAAGCGACGAGATTGGAAATTACGAATATGCCGATACTTATAAAGCAGCTACTTATGGTGTTGGAAATCCTTCTATGGCTGCTACCAAAATTGCCAATCCAAATATTAAATGGGGACTTACCAAGAAATTTGAAGCAGCTTTAGATTTAAGTTTCCTTAAGGATCGTATCTCTTTTACAACAGCTTATTACAAAAATAGCTCTAGTAATCAATTAGTAAGTTATACACTAAGTCCACAAGCAGGATTTCCGTCTTACACAGCAAATTTACCTGCTCAGGTTGAAAATCAGGGCTGGGAGTTTACCCTTGGTACAACAAACATCCGTACCAAAGATTTAACGTGGTCAACTTCTTTTAACATTTCGACTAACTCCAATAAATTGGCAAAATTTGATGGTATTGAATTTAGTAGTTATTACTCTCAATACGTTGTAGGCAGACCTTTAGGCGGTCGATATTTATATACTTATACAGGCAATATTAATGGAAAACCACAATTTAAAGATGCAAACGGCGATGGAAAAATTTCCCGCGGATTAGCAGATACAAAAGTGGGTGACAGAGAATATTATGGCCCAGCATATCCGCAATATTATGGTGGTATCTCAAATACAATTAGCTATAAAGCCTTTACTCTTGACTTTTTATTCCAGTTCGTAAAACAGGATGGCACAACATTAATGGCCACTCAGGGTGCACAGCCAGGATATCCTTACAGTACGGCTAATTTTCAGGTAGATGAGTATAGAGATTACTTAGCGCAAGGAAATGTCCTAAGCTCAGGTTATCAGAGTGGCTTTTATGACTATATGGGGTCAAATGCTACTATAATAGATGCATCTTATATAAAACTTAAAAATGTGAATGCCTCTTACCAGATTCCTCTAAAGGAAGGAGCTCAGAAATATATAAAAGCAATCCGTCTTTCGCTTCAGGGGCAGAATTTAGTAACCTTTACAAAATACAAAGGACTTGATCCGGAAACACCAGGCTTGGCATTGCCTCCATTACGTACGATCACTTTTGGAACTCAGTTTACATTTTAATTCTACAAATTATGAAAAATATTTTCACTAAATATACCTACATATTTTCGTTTTTAATTTTAGCAGGACTTACAGGCTGTGAGGATATGCTGGATGTTGACCTTTCTGTTAACGAATTATCATCTGAAACCGTATATGTTTCAGATCAAACTGCAGATGCTGCGGTAAACGGAATTTACCAGAGTATGGTTACCTCATTTTACTACAATAATCTACATCATGTTCTTGGACAGACTTCTGACGAATTAATACCTCAAAATGGTATTGCAACTGTTTATAGTAGCAATGAAATTGAGGAAATTGATGGTACTATAGGCTCGATGTGGTCAGAATTATACAAAACAATTTATAATGCCAACAATGTTGTCGAAGGAGTAAGCAAAAGTAAGACACTTAATCCTGTTAAAAGCAAACAATGGATTGCAGAGGCAAAATTTTTAAGAGCCTATTGTTATTTTTACCTGACTAATATTTGGGGTGATGTACCATTAGTACTCACTACAAATATTGATGTTTCTGCATTGTTGCCGAAATCATCTCAAGAAGCTGTTTATGAACAAATTATACTTGATTTAACGGATGCTTCAAAAGATCTTCCAACGGATTATACAAAATATAAAGAACAACAAAGAATCAGAGCTACAAAATGGGCTGCTGAGGCTTTGCTTGCACGAGTAAATTTGTATTTAGGAAAATGGACTGATGCAACTACACATGCTACTGCAGTACTAAACGAAACGGGAACTTACAAAATAATTACAGGTTTGAGTGAATCAAACAGTCCGTTTATTTCAGACAATGAGGAGTCTATTCTTCAAATACCTTATTATAATGTCAATTATACTTATGAAGGTGCTTTTGTATTTACAACCGCTGGTCGGTCATTATTAAGAAAAGGAAATGCCCTTTTTGAAACCGGTGATGACAGAAAGACAAAGTGGACAATTGATATTAAGGATAGAAACGGTGCATTTTTAGGTATTGCACCATATAAGTACAAAGTTAATTTTGGTAGTTCTTTTTCAGAACGCTCAACAGTACTTAGATTGGCAGAGTTGTATTTGATCAGAGCCGAAGCCAGAGTAAAATCAAATGATATTACCGGAGCTCAGGAAGATATCAATGTCATTCGAAACAGAGCTTTATTAAGCAATACTACTTTAACAGATCCTAATCAATTACTGGATTTAATTGCGCTGGAAAGACAACGTGAATTTTTTGCAGAAAACGGACACAGATGGATGGATCTTAAAAGAACCGGAAAACTGGATGAAACCCTCTCTGTTTTATCAGATAAAATCTGGAAAACTACTGACCGTTTATATCCAATACCTGAACAAGCTATTCGCTCTAATCCTTTCTTAAAACAAAATTCAGGATATTAAACACTAAAATTGATGCAAGAATGTGTTTTTGATTAAAAATACATTCTTGCAATTTTAAAAAACACTATGGAAACAACAATTGTAAGAGTTGAGGATTTGTCGCATCAATATAGTAAGGATTGGGCAATACAAAATATTAATTTTGAAATTAAACAAAACAGGATTCTGGGGCTTTTGGGCTCTAATGGAGCCGGAAAATCAACCACGATGAATATTCTTTGTGGCGTTTTAAACCAAACTCATGGAAATATTTTTATTGACGGAATCAACCTGAAAGAAAACCCTGTTGAAGCTAAAAAACTAATTGGTTTTTTACCCCAGACACCACCTTTGCATTTAGATTTAACAGTAAACGAATATTTAATTCACTGTGCAGAATTGCGTCATGTTAAAAAAGAAGATTTAAAAAATGCAGTTGAAAAAGCCAAAGAAAAATGCGGGATTTCACATTTCAGCCACCGATTGATTAAAAACTTATCCGGCGGATACAGACAGCGTGTGGGAATTGCACAAGCCATTATTCACGAGCCAAAACTGGTGGTTTTAGATGAGCCAACCAACGGATTAGACCCAAACCAAATTTTAGAAGTTAGAAATTTAATCAAGAAAATTGCCCAGGATAAAGCTGTGATTTTTTCGTCACACATTCTTTCTGAAGTTCAGGCTACATGCCAGGATATCAGAATGATTGAAAACGGACACATGGTTTTCGCTGATACGCTGGATGCTTTTAATAATTATATCGAAGCCGATAAATTAACGGCAAGTTTCGAGAATCCGCCAACAATCGACGCCTTAACTGCAATAGATGAAATCACAGCAGCAGTTTATCTTTCTCCTAAAAAAGTACAGATTACTTTTAAAGGAACACAGGAAGTTGCTGAAAAAATTGTAGCTCAGAGCGTTTCAAGCAATTGGAAATTACGTGAAATTCAGTTCGAAAAAGTCTCTCTCGATGAAATTTTTGCCCAATTATCTAAAAAAGCACCTTCAAAAAACGCTATCCTTTCTTAAAAAACAAATAAATGAAAACAATATACAGAATCGCTAAAACTGAACTCAACACCATGTTTTATTCGCCGGTGGCATGGGTCGTTTTAGTCATATTTTCAATCCAGTCCAGCTGGAAATTTTTTAACACAGTCGAACGTTTTGAAAAAGCACAAAAAATTGGAGAAGGAATGCATAACCTTACTCAAACTGTCTTTTCCGGATTCAGCGGATTATATACGGAAATGCAGGAATATTTATACCTATACATTCCATTATTGACTATGGGGTTGGTAAGCCGCGAAATTAACAGTGGTTCTATAAAACTTTTACTTTCTTCTCCCATAAAAATTAAGGAAATTGTAATAGGAAAGTATTTGGCTATTGCAGTTTACTGTTCATTATTTATTGCAATTCTGGGACTGCAGGTTGGAATTGCCTATTTCGCTATTGAAAATGTCGATCTCAAATTTGCACTTTCCGGACTTATAGGTTTGTATTTGATGGTTTGTACTTATGCAGCAATCGGGCTTTTTATGTCGTGCCTTACTTCGTATCAGGTTGTGGCGGCTATTAGCACTTTGGTTGTTTTGGCTGGTTTAAATTTTATTGGCAAATTATGGCAGGATATCGAATATGTAAAAGACATTACTTATTTCCTGTCTATTGCAGGCCGTGCCGACGAAATGCTTGAAGGTCTTATCATTAGTAAAGACGTCTTTTATTTTATTTTAGTAAGCGCTCTGTTTATTGTACTGAGCATTTACAAATTACAAACCGGAAGAGATGCACAGACTATTTCAAAAAGAGTTCTAAAATATAGCTTATTAATCACTGTCGTTTTGTCCCTTGGTTATATCACGTCAAGAGCCCCTTTGACTTTGTACCATGATATGACCCGTACAAAAGACAAAACCCTTACCGAAAACAGTTTAGCGATAGTTAAGCAAATGAAAGGACCGATTAAGATTACAGCTTATGATAATCTTCTGGACATTAATTATTATATGGCTATGCCTTATTTTCAAAATCAGGATATTGCCAGTTTTGCTAAATACACCCGTTATTTGCCTCAAATTCAGATGGAATATGTGTACTATTATGATACATCTACGAATACAGCATTGTACGCACAAAATCCGGGACTGAATGATAAGCAGCTTGCTGAAAAAATGATAGAGTCCCAAGATCTGAAACTAAAAAAAGTATATAACCCTGCCGAAATTAAAAAAATTATTGACTTAGGACCAGAACAAAACCGCGTAGTCAGAACGATAGAATACAACGGAAAGAAAACATTTTTGAGAATGTATGATGATATGTTCAAATCTCCTAGTGAAAAAGAAATCTCGGCAGCCTTAAAACGCTTGGTGGTGACTGCCCCTAAAATTGTTTTTGCAACCGGTAACATGGAACGCAGTGTAGACAAAATTGGAGATAAGAATTACAAAACAGGTTTCAATGAAATTACTTTCAGATATTCCCTAATCAATCAGGGCTTTGATGTATCTTCTGTTGATATTAATGCGCAGGATGTTCCAGAGCTGACAGATATCTTAATTATTGCAGATCCAAAAACGCAATTAAGTCAGGGTGCTCTTGACCGTATCAACAAATATATCGATCAGGGAAAAAACCTGATGCTTTTAGCAGAGCCTGAAACGAATTCGGCTTTAACTGCAATTACCGATAAGTTAGGTTTAGGGTATACCAAACAAACATTGGTTCAGGAAAGCGAAATCAATTCTCCGGATTATTTAGTAACGGAACTTCAAAGAAATGTAGATTCGACTTTAATTAAGTTTAGCCCCAATCCAAATAATAATCCAATTCCGTTTTTAGGAAGCAGTGGTATAAAAATAGTTAAAAATGCAGGGTTTAAAGTAACCCCACTTTTAAAAACAAACAATCAGCCAGCCTGGGAATCACAAACTGGAATTACATCAGTTTCACCGGAATTGAAAAAACAGCCTGCTGTAAAATCAGTTCCTCTTGTAGTAGCTTTAACCCGAAACATCAATGGCAAATCACAAAAAATAATCGTTGCCGGTGATGCTGATTTTATGGGTAATGCTGAGTTGAGCCGAGGCGGATCAGGGACATTTCAGTTTGTTACAGATCTCTTCAGCTGGTTCAGCAATTATGAATTTCCAATAGATACAACACGTCCTGAAAGCACAGACAATAAAATAACAATTAATGCAAATCAGGTTTTCATCAGTAAAATGGTCTTCATCGGACTGTTTCCTTTATTGATTATATTAAGTGGTGCTTTTATATTAATTAGAAGAAACAGAAGATAAAATCCCCCTCTATGTTGTCGTTAAAAATGATTTTCGATTTAATTTTTGCCCCCCAATCAAAAAAACACCGAATTGACTTTTTAATGACAACCATTGGGTAAAAAAATAAAAAAAATGACTAAAAAAAATATCATCTTTGGGATGCTGCTGTTGTCTTTTCAAGGAGCGTTTTCTCAATTCAAAACTACAATTCCGCTGGATAAAAACGTTACAACCGGAAAATTAAAAAACGGTTTGACCTATTATATTCTGCATAACGAAGAACCAAAAGACAGGGCGAGTTTTTACTTTGTTCAAAATGTGGGTGCCATATTAGAAGACGACAATCAAAACGGACTGGCGCATTTTCTGGAACACATGGCGTTTAACGGAACGGAACATTTTAAAGGAAAAGGCATAATCAAAATGCTGGAAAAAAACGGTGTTAGTTTTGGTAAGGACATCAACGCTTACACCGCTCAGGACGAAACGGTTTACAACATCAGTACTGTTCCGGTAACCAACGAAAAACTAATCGATTCTACCCTTTGGGTGTTACACGACTGGTCCGGTTCTTTATCTTTAACCGATGCAGAAATCGATGCAGAAAGAGGTGTCATCCGCGAAGAATGGAGAACAAGAAGAACGAGTGATTTCCGTTTAAAAATGCAGACCGATCCTGTTTTGTACAAAGGTTCAAAATATAGTAAACGCGATGTGATTGGAGATTTGGATATCATCAATAATTTTAAATATGCTGAATTGCGTAATTACTATAAAAAATGGTACAGACCGGATTTACAAGCTGTTATTATCGTTGGAGATATCGATGTAAAAGCCATGGAACAAAAGGTAAAAGCAATATTTTCTGGTATTCCTTTAACTAAAAAAGCTACACCAAGAACGTATGAAATAATTCCGAAACATGACGAATTGTATTTTGAAACTGCTTCAGATAAAGAAGCTTCTTCAACAGCTATTACTTTGCGGTACATCATAGACGAACCACTTATAAAAGATAGTCTTGTAACACGTAAAAACGTCATGAACTCTTTTTATACCAGTATATTAAACAATCGTTTTAACGAACAACTCTTAAAAAATCAAGGTTCAAGCCTGAATTTAAAAACCTATTTTAGCGAAATTTCAAGATTAAATACCACTTATAATATTTTGGCTTTAGGTAAAAAAGGAAAAACGCTGGAGGCATTTGAAGAAGCCTACACAGAAGCAGAACGTTTAAAACGCTTTGGTGCGATACAAGCCGAATTAGACCGGACTAAAAAACTTTTTATAAGTTCTTACGATGATTTTATCAGTAATAAAGATAAAATTGACAATGAAACATGGGCAGATAAATTGACAAACTATTTCCTGAAAGCCAAACCTTTTCTTTCGGCTGAGGATGATTACAAACTAATAACAGGCATTATTAAAAGCATCAGTTTAGAAGAATTGAATGCTTATGTGAAAACCATTCAAAAACCAACAAATCAGGTGGTTTTGGTAACAGGTTCTGATCAGGATAAAAATGATTTCCCAAACAAAGAAGCCGTTGTTAATGTCATGAAAAAAGTGGAAAACATGACTTTAGAACCTTATACAAAAAAAGAAAACAATGCGCCTTTAATAGAAAAAGAATTAAAACCAGCTGCCATCAAAAAAACATTTGAAGTAGCCGGAATAAAAGATGCCAAAGGATATATTTTAGAAAATGAAGCTAAAGTAATTGTGCTTCCAACAACGTATTCTCAGGATCAGATTGTTTTCTCAGCATTTTCAAAAGGAGGTAAATCTTTAGTAAAGACAGAAGATCTCGCTTCTGCCGAAATCGCAACTGTTATTGCAAGATCTTCCGGACTAGGCAACTTTGATAATTTAGGTTTAAAAGAAAAGCTCGCCGGAAAAATGGCACAGTCATCTCCTTTTATTGGTGAAAATACGCAGGGATTCGAGGGAGGTTCAAATAAAGCCGATCTAGAAACGATGCTACAAATGCTTTATCTTTCTTTTGAGTCACCACGTTTTGATTCGAACATTTTTAATATTCTAAAAGAACAATATAAAAACAATTTAGAGAATATTAAAAACGACAATGAAAATGCTTTTAAAGAGGCTGTTGACTTAGCGAACTCTAACCAAAACCCACGTACGTTTCTGTTCAACGAAAAATTCCTGGAAGCTATTGATCTGAAAAAAGCTGAAAACATCTACCGTGACCGATTTAAAAACGCGGCTGACTTCACGTTTATTTTTGTTGGAAATATTCCGGAATCAGGATTAGAATTGATTCAGAAATACATCGGAAATCTAAAATCAAATCCGGCTGTAAAAGAGAATTATGTCAATCATAACATTGAACCTAAAAAAGGAAAAACAGTTGTTCATTTTAAACGCCCAATGGAAGTTCCTAAGACAACTGTTTATTTAAACCTAACAGGTAAAACCGAGTACAGTAAAGAAAACGCAATGAATATTTATGTAATCGGGCAATTATTATCAAAACGATTCCTGCAGACGATCAGAGAAGAAGAAGGCGGAAGTTATGGGGTAAATGTAGGCGGAACCTTAGAACAGATTCCAGCACCAACTTTTAGTCTCGCACTAAATTTTGACTGTAATCCTGATAAACAGGAAAAATTGATGCAGATTATCTGGAAAGAATTAAATGATTTAAAGACGGTTCCGGTGAATACAAATGATTTGGAGGACATTAAAAAAGCGCTCCTAAAAAACAGAGAAGAATCGCTTAAAACCAATTCATTCTGGAACAGTACCATTTATAATAACACTTTAAATCAGATTCCGTTTTTACAGGATGAAGACTATAAAAATTTAATTTCTAAAATTAATCAAAAAACTATTCAGCAGTTTAGTAAGCACGTTTTGGATAGTTCTAGTAGTGTTGAGGTAATTATGAACCCTGAAAACACATCAGGAAAGTAAGAGCTTTAACATACATTTTTTTTATTTTAATTAGTTTTAAAGGCTGTCTGATAAAGACAGCCTTTTTATTTACACTCAATATATATACTTTAAATAGGAGAAAATAATTTATCTTTTCATTAAATCTATAGGACTAACCTACAATGACGAAGAGAGTGTATGCAAATTTTTTTTTTGATATCGTATCCTTAATAATCCTGAAAATGCTGAATTCTTAGAGCATCTTTTTACATCTTGTAACCAACTTGACGAAAAAAAAATCAGAAGTTATAGAAAAAGTGCTCATATCCTCTTCCTGAAAATAAATTGTAAGATTCAGTTTTCAATTCTTACTTATAATTGACAAAGTGCTTTAAACAAAAAGATTGTAGATTTTATCCTAAAGCATTAAAATTTATCAGGATAGTATTCACTATTGCTATTGAAATTAGTTTTATCTTAGCAGATATAAAAACATTTTAGATTTTATTTTTTTTTAGAAATAAAAATAAAATTGACCTAAAACAAGATGATTTTTCTGATTCATAAATGATTTTAAACAAAATCAAAATTATTAAATTTATCCTGCACAAAATGAAACATAATTACAGTCTTCTATTGGCTGACGATGATGAGGATGATTGCGCTTTTTTTAAAGAAGCACTTGATGAACTCACACTTCCTGTTACTCTTATAACAGTTAATGACGGTGTAGAGCTTATGAATCATTTGACTATAACAGATTCAGATAATTTGCCAGATTTGCTTTTTCTTGACTTAAATATGCCACGTAAAAACGGGTATGAATGTCTGGCTGAAATAAAAGAAATCAACGAGCTAAAAGAGCTTCCGGTGATTATTTTTTCAACTTCTCTGGATATGGAAATTGTAAATACAATGTATGATAAAGGTGCTTTATATTATATTCGCAAACCCGGTGATTTTTCCAAATTAAAACAAGTGATAGGGAATGCACTTAAAGTAACAGCCGAAACCAATTTTAAAAAACCTGAAAGAGAGGATTTTATTCTTCAGCCCTAAATATTTACCTGGATACGCATGACAAATAAAGAGTATTATTTTCTTCAGGGTGGAGGCGAAATGGGAGAGCTCATTCGGAATAAAGATTGGAGTAAAACACCATTAGGAACTCCGGATATCTGGCCGCAAAGTCTTCGTACTTCGCTCGGTATTATTTTGAACTCAAAATTCCCAATGTTTTTATGGTGGGGCGATGAACTTACTTGTTTTTACAACGATGCATATCGTCCAAGCCTTGGAAACGAAGGTAAACATCCTAAAATTTTAGGACAAAAAGCAGAGGACGCCTGGCCTGAAATCTGGCCAATTATAAACCCTCTTATTCAGCAGGTATTAGCAGGAGAAGAATCTACATGGAGTGAAAATCAGCTTATTCCAATATACAGAAACGGAAAGATTGAAGATGTCTATTGGACATTTAGCTACAGTCCGGTACACGATGAATCCGGAAAAATTGCCGGTGTAATGGTAATCTGCAGCGAAACAACAGAAAACATATATTACCTTAAAAAATTAGAAGAAAGTAACAACCGCTATCTAAACAATATCATTCAGGCTCCAACTGCAATGTGTGTCTTCAGAGGAAAAAATCATGTTGTGGAAATTGTAAATGACATGATGCTTGAGATTTGGGGAAAAAGCAAAAATGAAGTCATAAACAAACCTATATTTGAAGGCTTGCCTGAAGCAAAAGGCCAAGGTCTGGAGTCAATACTGGATAAAGTTTATCAAACAGGAGAAAAATTTATTGCAAATGAACATCCTGTCAATCTCCCCCGAAACGGGAAAATAGAAACCACTTATATCAATTTTGGATATGAGGCATTAAAAGAAGCCGATGGAACGATTTCAGGCATAGTAGCCATTGCTATTGAAGTAACAGAACAAATTATATCCCGTTCAAGAATAGAGGAAAGCGAGCATAAAATAAGGGCATTGGTAGAAAATGCTCCATTTGCCATTGCAGTTTATACTGGTGAAGAAATGATTATTGAGCTGGCCAATGAATCTATTATCAATATCTGGGGAAAAGGAAATGATGTAATTGGAAAATCATTTATGGATCTTTTACCAGAGCTAACCAATCAATTGGTGTTTGAGCAGATTAAAAATGTTTATAAAACCGGACAACCCTTTCATACAGAAAATACACCTCTGGATTTACTGGTAGATGGAAATTGGGGAACTTATTATTTTAATTATCAATTTACGCCATTGTATGATTTGAAAGGAAACATATATGGTGTTATGAATACCGGACTTGACCTGACAGATCTGAATTTAGCTAAGAAAAGGGTAGAAGAAAGTGAAGAAAATTTACGCAGTATGGTACTGCAATCTCCAATAGGTATTTGTGTATTGGATGCAGCAACTTTAGTAACCGAAATAGTAAACGACAGTTTTATTGAAATAGCCGGAAAACCTTATGATGAAATAGCCGGTAAATACTATTGGGATGCATTCGTGGAGGTAAAATCGTATTATGAAGAGGCTCTTGAAAATGTAGTGGACAATGGTATCCCTTTTTATATCAATGAGGTAGAAATGATACTTGTTCGACATGGAAAAGAAGAAACTATATATGTAACCTTTGTTTATGCCCCACTTAAAAATATTGAGGGAGAAGTAAAAAAAGTTGCTATTTGGGTTTTGGATAACACCCCTCAGGTAAAAGCAAGACGCGAAATTGAAGAGGCTAATAAACAATTCCGTAATACTGTAAAACAAGCTCCGGTTGGAATTACCATTTTAAGAGGTCAGGAGCATATAGTAGAAATGGCCAATCAAGCTTATCTGAAACTGGTTGACAGAGACGAAGCATCCTTTGTAGGCAGACCGCTTTTTGATTCTTTGCCTGAGGTAAAAGAAACAGTTAGTTCCCTATTAGATGCGGTTTTAAATACAGGTATTCCCTATCACGGTAACGAAGTACCGGTTCCTTTAAGAAGACAAGGTATTGAGGATGTTTGCTATTTTGATTTTCTTTACCATCCGCTGAAAGAAGAAGACGGAAAAATTTCGGGTATCATTGTAACAGTAACTGAAGTAACTGAAAAAGTAGAAGCAAAAAACGAAATAGAGCAAAACGAACAACGACTTAATATTATAGTAGAAGCCAGCGAGCTTGGTACCTGGGAATTGAATGTAAAAACAAAAGAACTTATCTATTCCAACAGATATCTCGAAATCATTGGCGGGTATAAAGAGTATGTAGAATTAACCCATGAACAGTTACTTAAACATGTCCATCGGGATGATCTGCCTATTAGAGAAAAAGCCTTTAAACATGCAATTGCATCAGGACATCTTTATTATGAAGCAAGGGTAATATGGAATGATGGGTCTGTTCACTGGGTAGAAGCAAAAGGAAAAGTTTTTTATGATGCAGATAATAAATTAGAAAGATTATTAGGTACTGCCAGAGATATTACAGAACTAAAAAAACACCAGCAGGAACTCGAAGAAAGCGAACAAAAGTTCAGGCTTCTTGCCAGTTCAATGCCTCAGCATATCTGGACATCAGATACAGACGGTAATTTGAATTATTGTAATAAATCGGTTTATACCTATTCCGGTTTAACGCCAAAACAAATAGCTGAAGAGGGCTGGCTGCAAATTGTACATCCTGACGAGAGAGCTGAAAGTTCAAAAGTATGGATGGAGTCAATTGCTACCGGAAAAGATTTTTTATTTGAACATCGTTTCAAAAGACATGATGGTGTATACCGCTGGCAACTAAGCCGTGCAAGTCCGCAAATAGATGAAAACGGAAAAATACAAATGTGGGTAGGTACAAGCACTGATATAGAAGATCAAAAAACTTTTACCAATGAATTGGAAAAACTGGTAAAAGAGCGTACAAAAGAACTTAGTTTGATAAACGAATCTTTGAGAAAAAGTGAGGAACGTTATCATTTAATGGTAGAGGAAGTACAGGATTATGCCATATTGTATCTAAATCATGAAGGAATAGTTGAAAATTGGAATATAGGGGCAGAAAAAATAAAAGGATACAAAGCAGAGCAAATAATAGGGAAATCTTTTTCAATTTTTTATACAGAAGAAGATCGAAAAAATAACCTGCCTAATAAACTTTTACAATTAGCCCGTGAAAGAGGAAAAGCAGTACAGGAAGGCTGGCGCATTAGAAAAGACGGAACTCTTTTTTGGTCAAGTGCGGTCATAACAGCTATTCGTAACAAAAAAGGTGAAGTTATCGGATTTTCAAAAGTGACACATGACCTCACAGAAAAAAAGAAAGCTGAGGATAAACTAAAGCTAAATGCATTGGAACTCGAGCAAAAAAATATAGAATTGGAGCAAATGAATAAGGAACTCCAGTCTTTTGCTTATATCTCCAGTCACGATTTACAAGAGCCTCTAAGAAAAATACAGACTTTTGCCACACAAATTATAGATAGAGAATCCGATAACTTATCAGATGTTGGAAAGGATAAATTTCAAAGGATGCAGAACGCGGCAAAGCGAATGCAAACTTTGATTAATGATCTTTTGGCTTATTCCAGAACCAATGTACAGGAAAGGATATTTGAAAAAACAGATTTATCAGCAATTATTGATGAAGTAAAGGAAGACCTGAGAGAAGAATTAGAACTGCACAATGCGGTCATAGAAAAAGGGAAAACGTATGTAATAGATGTTATCCCATTTCAGTTTAGACAGCTTTTGTATAATTTAGTAAGTAATTCTCTTAAATTTTCTAAGCCGGAAATACCGGCATTAATAAAAATTAACAGCAAAATAATTAAGGGAGCAACATTGACTCATAAAAATGTAGTCCCTGATATTGACTATTGCCATATTAGTATTTCAGATAATGGTATTGGTTTTGACCAACAATACAGTGCAAAAATATTCGAAGTGTTTCAACGTTTACACGGAAAAATGGAGTATACAGGAACTGGAATAGGATTGGCTATTGTTAAAAAAATCGTAGAAAATCACAACGGATTTATTATGGCAAGTGGCAAACAAAACAAGGGAGCTACTTTTGATATTTATATTCCTGTAAATCAAAATAAACAATAGACCTTTCAAATTAAACAGTCTTGCATGTAACAATATTGTTTTTTGATTAGTTTATGGAGAAAAAACATGGAATTTAGTTTATCCTTTCGAGAGACTTTTCAATTCTATTTTTTTCAAATCAATTGATAAAACCTTAGTAAGTTTTAAGAAAATTTGCCTTCTGTAGCGGAAGCTTTTACGCATTAGGTTACTAATTTTTCGTTTTACTTTTGGTGTTACCTCATCCAGAAATATCATTTTCTAATAGAGTTGTTTTTGTGATCTAAAGACAGATTTTTTTAAAAGGAACCTATATCCATTTGATTCAATGCTCATAAATTATTCCTAAAGTATTGAATTAGTTCAACAAATTAAATGAGGATTTCTGTAAAATTTGTACCACAAATTAAGTAACCCCTTTTAATCAATTAATTATGAAATTTAAAAAAATTGCTTCACTGCTATTAGTATCAATTTTTTTTACTGTTTCCTGCAGTAAAGAAGATAGCAGTGCCGATCAAAATGAAAATGCGATAGCTATTCTTGATCTTGCTCCCAGTACAGCCAAAGTTGGTAATTGCGCTGAAGTTCCCGGCTGGGCTTCAGAAAATGGAAACACAACAGGAGGCGGAAGTTCTTCAGAGACACCAGTCACCACTTATGCTGCCTTAAAGACAGCAATTGAAAACAGTGCTGTAAAAGTTATAAAGATAACTGGTACCATTCAAATTCCGGCTACTGCTACCGGAAGGTTATTGCTTCAGGGACAGTCAGGAAAAACCATATATGGTGCAAGCGGTGCAAAATTGGTATCAACAGATCAGACTACAGCAAATTCAGGGATTATTAATATTAAGAACTGTACCAATATTATCATCAGAAATTTAATTTTTGAAGGGCCGGGAGCTTACGATACAGACGGCTGGGACAATGCTATTATTGATAATTGCCAAAATGTTTGGGTGGATCATTGCGAATTCAGAGATGGAGTAGATGGAAATTTAGACATTAAAAATAAATCTGATTTTGTTACAGTTTCTTACACTAAATTCAGTTATCTGAAAACGCCAAAAGCAGGAGGTCCAGGCGGAACGGACGATCATAGATTTTCAAATTTAATTGGTTCAAGTGATACGGCTACCGGAGATCGTGGAAAATTAAGAATCACTTTTGCGAGATGCTGGTGGGGACCTGGATGCAAAGAGAGAATGCCAAGAGTAAGATTTGGAAAAGTTCATATCATAAACAGTTATTTTAACAGTTCAGTTAGTAATAAATGCATCATGGCAGGCTTTGAAGCAGATATCAGAGTTGAAAAAAATGTTTTCGAAGGTGTTACCAAACCTATCGATCTAATGACGGGTTTTACAGCCATCACAGAACTTGACAATAGTTTTCCAAATACCACAAATACTGTAAGTGGGAGTAACGCTTTTACACCCCCATATACTATCGTTACACTTCCTACAGCTTCTGTAAAAGCTGATGTTACAGCTAACGCAGGTGCCACTTTTACAGGAAATATTTGTGGTTCTTTTTAATTATATTTTACCCGTGGGTGTAATTATAGAACATAAAAACATAATAATGTACGCATTAATTATGGTAAAGAAATTGTATTGAATTAGCCTTTTAATTACCCGACGGGTTAAAATTTAAGAAGCATATATTTCAGTTTTTTGAGACTGAATATATGCTTCTTTTAATTATTCATAAAAAATGAAGTTAAGATTCTATTTTACAAAAAAAATATATAATGACGTAGTTGTATTTGCTACGACTATTTATCACTTATAAAAAACGTAAACTATTGCTTCTTTATTAAATCAAGTGCAATAGCCTTGTCTTCTAAAGCTTTTTCAAGAAGCTCTATTTTTTTTTGATAAATTTTATTAAGTTTCACAACTGCATCCATTTCCTTGGTTTTTTCAACACCAGTTTTATCAAATATAGAGCTTTGGAAATTAATAATGTCATCGATATCTACTTCTAGAATAATAGCTATTTTTAGTAATCGGTTTTGCCCTAAAATAGTTTTACCCTTTTCAATCTTGTTATAAGCCGACTGTGTTATCCCCAATTGACCAGCCATATACTCCTGAGTATAATTTTTTAACTCTCGTATATTTTTAATATTATTGAGTATAGAGTTCCACATATTGGTACGGGTTGTAATATTTATATTTTACAATACACAAAATTAGGCAGATTTGTGCTTCAAGACAGTAAAACTTACCTCAAGGTAACTGATTAAAAGTAAAATATTATTTAGCCATTGTGTCATCTGAATTTGGAACAGTTTTTCTTTTTTTAATCACACATTTACAGGCGAAAACCAATAGATAATTTTTCTACATACTGTAAGTTCTCATAGTATCATTTTTGATTATATTAAAATAAAATTTAAAGCATAAATACCTTACATGATAAGTAATAAAAAAAGATATTTTTGATTACTTGATTATTACCCAAAGATAGCTAGACTAAATATTTAGAACCAATGACTATAATAGACGAAAATATCCCTAAAGGAAAGAATAGGCAAGAAAGAATTTTGAATTGTAAAAAAGAAGTAGTCCCTATTATGGACGCCATTTATATTATAACCGGCAAATGGAGGATTCCTATTACGATAGCACTCATGGAAGGAAATAGAAGATTTAGTGAGATTATGAAAGAAATTCCTAAAATCACTTCAAAAGTATTGGCACAACAATTAAAGGAAATGGAGCTTAACGGATTCGTTGAAAAAAAGATTTATAAAGACAGTGTAATAAGAACGGAATATGAACTCACTGAATATAGCTGGTCGATAAAACCTGTTATATTGGCACTAAGAGACTTCGGTATCAAGCATCGTGAAAAGTTAAAACAGGAAGGTAAAGTGTTGTGAAAAATTATCTTTTTCTCAGGTGCTTTAAATTAGCTCTTTAAGAATATAAAGGATGATTTTCCATTTAGCGCAGGAAGTGAATTATAAGTATCTAGGAGGTTCAGATGATCAAAATCGATTATTTCTTTGCAAGCCCATATAGAGTTTTTTCAAATCTGACATTACATAATATTTCTAACTACTTAGAAATATTATGTAATTGTATGTTCCTGAAATCAATTGGAGAACTTTCATAATTTAATGAAATTTTACCTTCTTTAGAAGAAGCTTCCTCACATTCGTTTACTAATTTTCCGTTTAGATATTGCGATATTTTACCGTTTAACGATTTGATTACAATAGAGTTCCATTCGCCGTAAGGTTTTTCGTTTTCAATAAATTTGGGAGAAGTTACACTCGCACCCGCCTCAACTAATTTACCGTTTACCTTAGCGGTTACCTGATCTAAAAAAATAAAGTCACCTGTAGTGTTCTCTTTTATCTGAAACTGAATTCCTTTTGGCCAAATTTTGTCAGGTGAATCTGCAGGTATGTTGTACATAACACCGCTGTTTTTCTTGTTTTTAGTTTTAAATTTTTCTTCTATATTCCATCTGTACTCTAAACTAAGTTCAAAATTCTTAAAGCTTTTTTGAGACATTAGATAGCCATTGTTTTCACCATACATACGTATCATTCCATCGGAGAAATCATATGCTTTTGAAGGTTCTAGCCTTGCTGTGCTGGTTTTTGTAAAAGCATACCAATCATTCATGGTTAAGCTTTTTTGTTGTACAGCACATGAGTTCAAAATTAAAAGTAAGGCAAAAGCAGAAGTTATTTTTTGGAACATAGTAAATTAGGAATTTAAAAAAAGAAATTTATCTAATAGTTTAATACGGTAAAAATAAGAAATAGAAAACTTAGGGAGTTTATTTTATTTGAAAACATTATTTTAAATATATGGTAATTGATACTAAATGGTTAATGGCAAATTGTTTACTCAACCTGATTTGTATCACTAATGCCAAAGTGTAAATTATTGTTTCACCTTTATGGAAGCAATGCTCGAATTGTAAAATCAGTTTCTTTTTACCCTGTATGATCTCTGCACAAACAATGAAATTTAGTATGTATTTTTTGTTTTTGTTGAAACATGAGTTTGTTTTTATGTTTCTTTTTGATAAAATAAAATTCTTTTCACAAGGGGAGATACTATATTAAATTTTGTACAAAACATAATATTTAAAAGCAACCGATTGTTTTTGTCTTCATTTATTTAGATGTCTTACTTTAAATTAATACTCTTCTTTGTTTTTTAATATTTTATGTAAGTATTATGTGTTTATATGTAAATATTTAACACTATTTAGTAATATTTTAGCTCCAAAATAATTTCAATTTTTAATATTTTCTGAAAAACGTATTTTTATTATTATTTTAGGCTTATTCGTATTTTATTTTATAATATTCATTTTAAAATGGTTTAATATTATTTTTTAGAAGATTATAAGTGTTTAGTGTTAGTTAGATAAAAGCCGGGAGTTTTCTTTCGGCTTTTTGATATTTATACTAAAACGTTTCCGGGTACTTGATGTTTAAAGAGTATTTTTTATCAATCAAACAGTTCTGAATGTAATTGTGTTTTGAATAATTCGACCTGTTAGATTTAAGGTGTTTAGCGTATAAAAATCTCTCAAAGTAGTTGAATAGGAGCAATATTAATAAATTATTAAATGAATAAAAAACAAATAATTTCAATAAAGGTTTATTATACTTTTGTAAGCATCTTCTTTAACGATTAAAATTATATTATGAGCTCTAATTTGATAGTAAGGTTACGAGAGGGAGATGATTCTTGCTTTAGAGAAATCTATGATTTATATCATTTTAAAGTATTTTGCTTTGTAAAAAAATATACTGCGCAACTTGCAGACTCAGAAGATGTGACGCAAAATGTGTTTATTCATCTCTGGAAATACAGAACAAAATTAGACTCAAACACAGATTTAGAAGCAGTTTTGTATAAAAGCTCGAAACAGGAAATTTCGAAATGGTATAAAAAACAAAACCGAATTTTTTCAGTTGAAAATGATCAGTTGATAAAAGAGTTAGACAGTGCGTCTGAATCTGATGATGATATCAGTTTAAAATTGGAAAAAATAGAATATCTGCTGAACAAAATTCCTGCAAAAAGGAGAAAAATATTCAATCTTCATAAGTTTGAAGATCTCAGTCACAAAGAAATTGCATTAGAAATGGATATGTCACCAAGTGCGGTGGCAAATCAAATTTCTAAAACATTGCAATTTCTTAAAAAGAATTCAGTCAAAAACCATGAACTTTATTGGTTTGCCTTATTTCTTATAAATCAATCAGAAAATATTTTATAATTAAGCATCCTGAGTTGATTACTTAACCAGTAAACTTTCTCTTTGTTATAACTTTTAAAATGCGTTTTACTTTACATTGACTACATTAAATCTTCTCTTTTGTTAAGAAAACATTAATAGTGATATCAGTCCGTGATATTTAAAACATTGGAAATCTAATGTAGTTGAATCGACAAGATTCGAATGTCAATTTCCAAATGCTAAATGCTAATAAATGAGATCCGGAAAACTAAGAGAAGAATGGAATGCCATACCAAATAGAGGGATTCTTCCTGGCGAAGTAAATGCCCGTATGTGGAATAATATACGGAAGAATACAATTGATAAATATAAAAAACTTTATAATTGGGCAGCCATTGCTTGTGCAGTATTCATTATTTCTATTACAGGATATTATAATTTCAAGCAGTTTCATTATGCTAAAAATGAAACTGCTTTCGTAAAAACATTTGAAAAGGATATTAGGCTTGTGATTTTACCTGATGGTACCCGTCTTTGGCTCAATGAGAATTCAGAAATTGAATATCCTTCTAAATTTTCAGGAAAATACCGAAATGTAACTTTAAAGGGAGAAGCTTTTTTTGAAGTAAAGCGCGATGTAGCACATCCTTTTATTATTAGTTCAGGAGCTATAAAGACTACAGTATTAGGAACCTCATTTAATGTTAGGGCGTACAGTAACAGTCAACCCGAAGTAAACGTAAGAACAGGGAAGGTAAAAGTAGAGAGTGAGCAAAACAGTGTTTTACTTTTGAAAGGCGATAAAGCAATTTATGGCTCCGGAACAGCCGTACTTAGTAAGCAAAAAACAAATGTTTTAGAGCCGTCATATAAAAAAGTTCTAATATATGTAGATGACTTGACTCTCGAACAAGTTGTAGCCACCTTAAAACGGGATTATGATTTTAACGTAAATTATGTGGACGAAAATTTAAAGAATCTTAAAATGCAGGGAACTCTCGATACCCGACAAGGTTTTTACGAAACACTTCAAACCATTTCGTTTGCTTTAGAAATTAAAATTAAACCTACCGGAAATAAGACTTATTTAATTAGTCAATAATTAGCTAAAACATATCATTGTCTACATCTCTCAGCTTAATATATTTTGAGCTGATGATAAAGTATTAAAATGACCGAAATGAATTAACCCTAAATAGCATATTAAAATTAAATATAATAACTAACAATTATCAATTATGAACAATGATTTTTCCAGGCAATTTGCCATTTGGATTTTGTTTTTCGGTTTCCTGTTGGGAACACAAATTATTTATTCACAAACCGGAACAGTATCGGTTGATTTTAAGAATGCGTCGCCTCAAAAAATTATAGATAATTTAAAATCCCAGACTCCGTATCAATTTGTTTATCAAAAAGATCTGGATCTTAGTTTACCTCTTGTTACCTTAAAAAAAGAAAATGTTTCTATTGATGAAATTTTGACGGATCTGGAAAATCTGACAAATCTAAATTTTAGAAGAAATGCAAATAACATAGCTGTAAATAGTAAAGATACAGGCAAAAAAAAAAAGAAAGGAAAAATAACCGGTAAAGTAGTGGATGTTAACGGACTGTCACTGCCGGGTGTAAATATAAAAGTTGCAGGACTAAATTATGGAGTGCAATCTGATATTGATGGTCATTATGTTCTAGAACTGGAACCGGGCGAATATTCCATTGAGTTAAGTGCTATTTCGTTTCAGACCCAAAAAATTACGGGTATAAAAGTATTTGAAGAGCAGGAAACGCCTTTAGTGGTATCATTAAAAGAAGATGCTCAATCATTAAAAGAAGTTGTAATTGTTCAGGATTATAAAAAAGCTACAGCCTCTGTTGAAGGAATGCTGCTGCAGCAAAAAAAGGCAGCACAGTTTTCTGATGGTATCTCGGCAGAGCAGATTGCCAGAACACCGGACAGAGATGTAGCAAGTTCACTAAAACGCATCACGGGTGTTACTACAATTGGGGATAAATATGTAGTTGTGCGTTCTATGGGCGAACGATGGAATCAGGCCGTAATGGATGGTATTGTATTGCCAAGTACAGATGCCTACCAGCAAAATTTTTCGTTTGATATTATCCCTACTTCAATTGTAGAGAGTATTGTAGTGAGCAAATCAGCAACTCCGGATATGTACGCCAATTTTGCAGGCGGTTATGTAGAGATAAAAACAAAGGATATTCCTAAAGAAAATTTCACCAATTTCTCTATAAGCACTTCTTACAACAGCCGAAGCACTTTTAAACAACGATTAACAAAACAGGAAGGTGATTACGACTATTTGGGGTTTGATGACGGACGACGTGATTTTCCTAATAAATTTAATCTTTATGATCTTCCGAAAAGTGAGGAGGGTTCTGGTGAATTTTTTGAGAATTCAAAGCAATTCAATCAGGATAATTTTACCACTTATAAAACGTATGCGGCTCCGGGCACCACACTTCAATTTGGTATAGGGCGGGTTTACAAATTAAAAGAAAATAACAAATGGGGATTTACAGGATCTTTTATATTTAAGAATACACAGGAGAAACTAGATATCGAGCATACCCAGAGAGGTAGTTATAAAATTAATTCGGAGTTTTTAGCCGAAAACGATGCTAATACATACTCTACTTTTACAAAATATGGCTTTAAGAATTCAGGGGCCAATTATAATTATACCTCCACATTGGGCGGTATGTTTAATGCGGCAATTCAGTTAGACAACCATAAAATTACAAGCCGCAATACGATAATGCACATATATAACAATCAATTAACCCAGATTACAGGCTGGACTCAGGGTAATAGCATTGAAAATATATTAAATGGTAGTGAACTTGCCGGGACATCAGAAACCAATTATCCGGTTTATACCACTTTTATCCAGAATAAAATTGAAGGAAATCACAAATTTGAAAAACTCGAAATCAATTGGTATGGTGCGTATGGAAATGTTTCAAAAGATACCAAAGATGCAACATTTTTAAGCTCAGCAAAGAGAAAGGTTGGCGATGATGAGCTGGTTGTTTACACAGTTTATAATTCTGATGATTTAATTAAAAGAAGCAATTTTACGAATGATGAAGTGAATTATAATTGCGACATTAATTTTAAATACTCCTTTAATTTTAGTGATGCGTTTACAAACGATATCAAAACAGGCTATTTCGGGACTTATAAAAAAGCTACTAATCAACAGAATTCTGCCCTTTTAGCAGTCGTTGGGCAGGGGACAGACAGAGCAGATATTTATGGTTCTTTGGCCAAATATTTAGACGGCTCAAATTATTATTACGGAGGTTTTGGCTGGACTTCTTTTGGTAAATATGGAAATCAGTATGTTGGGGATATAAAAGTACATTCGCCATTTTTAATGCTGGACAATAAAATGGGACGGTTTTTAAGATTTGTGTGGGGGGCCAGAGCAGAAAGTTATATATACACACAAATTGAGAGTCAGTCTATATCTGCCGGTGATTTTAATAAGGAACAAAAAGATGAAAAAATATGGCAATTTTTACCTTCAGCCAGCTTAATCATTAGCCCTGTCAATAAAATGAATATACGATTAGGATATAATAGGTCTGTTTTGAGGCCTCAATTTTCAGAACGTTTGGCAATGCCGTATTATGACCCAATTCGTTCTTCTTTTATATATAACAATACAGGTGGACTGGTTTCGAGTGTAGCCAATAACTATGATTTTAAAATGGAATGGTTTCCTTCGGGTGGCGAAATTTTGTCCTTTGGAGTATATCATAAAAACATAGACAATCCGATTGAAAGTGTTAGTGCCTTGAATACTTCGGGTGTAAGGGAAATTTTCAATATGAATTCTCACAATGCAAAACTTTGGGGTCTTGAATTAGAATTTTACAAAAGCCTTTCTTTTTTAGGGGAAGGAGAAACCCTAAAAGACCTGTTTTTATACGGAAACGCAACCATAAATGCTACAAAGGTAATATCCTATAAAAATTTAGACGGAACAGGAGGTACTTATGAGGCAAATAGACCTTTGTATGGTCAGTCGCCCTACAGCTACAACATAGGCTTAGATTATGTTGGGGAACGATTAGGCTTTAGTCTTAGGTATAATACCGTAGGAGATCAATACCTGCTAGTAGGATATGATTATGACGCCGAGGAAATTCGTAAACCCTATGCTATAACAGATGCTCAAATAAGCTACAAATTTTTTAAGGAAAGAAATCTGGAGTTAAAATGCAGCCTGAAAAATTTGTTTGATTCTGGTATAGAAACTTATAATAATACCAACAGTTACAGTAAAATAAATGATAACGCTGCTTCCGGAACTATTCCGCCAAGGGAGAAAAGAAGTCTGGGAGCCGAAGCAACAGATAAATACGATGAAAACATGGATCAGGAAATGTTTAAAGCTAAAAATGGCAGGACTATAAGCTTATCAGTTAACTACTCATTTTAAGCAAATGTAAAGCTGCTGTACATTTTAAATCAGGCAGATTAAGAAACCGTTAACAATAAAAAAAGCGATGATATTTTGAACTTTGAAAAGCTAATATATATAGTTATAAGTATTGGATTTCTTTTTGCTTAGTGCATGAAGCAAAAAATAAAAAAATACTTTAATAATGTTCTTTAATAATTTCTTCAAAAGAATAAGAGTACTTGTTTTAATGAAAAAAATTAAAAAGATGGAAAGCAAACCTTTCACTGCGTTAAAAAAAGCCTATGAGTGAAAGAAGGAAAAGTAGGTATAAACCCTGATGGTAAAGCAGGAATTGTTTATTAGAAGATTTTACCAAAAAAGAGAAAGACCTAAGGAAAGATATTTTGCTGCTCTCTCCAAAGGCCTCATTTGTAATAGCAGCAAATATAGTAATAATTAAATTATCATGAAAAAATTATTTATGTTCGCAATGGTAGCTCTGGTTATGGGTTCTTGCCAAAATGATGATGCGTCATCTACGGATTCTTCTTTTTCAATGAAAGCATCCGGTGCTGATTATTCCGGATATCCTGCAACAGTAGAAACTGTAAGTGGTGATATTACAACAAACACTACATGGACAAGCAACAAAGTTTGGGAGATTGATGGTGTAGTACGTGTAAAATCTGGTGCTACATTAACAATCGAAGCAGGTACTTTTATTAAAGCAAAACCATTAGCTGCCGGAGTTGCTACAGGAGTGCTTGTTATTACTAAAACAGGTAAAATCGATGCTCAGGGTACAGTAAATGCACCGGTTATTTTTACAAGTTATAATTTATTAGATGGCAATGTTAATACCGTTGCTGCTCCTGGTGATTTTGGAGGTGTTGTTATTTTAGGGGATGACCCGGTAAACAATGGTCTTGCTACTAATATTGTTGAAGGATTAGGTGATCAGCCTAATGTATCTGATTTCTATTACGGAGGGACTAGTAATACCCACAATGCCGGGGCATTACATTATGTTCGTATCGAATTTGCAGGACGTGTTTTGTCTAATGATGTCGAAATAAACGGTTTAACTTTTGGTGGAGTTGGTGCACTTACAGTTGTGGATCATATTCAGGTATCGTACGGTAAGGATGATTCTTTTGAGTTTTTTGGAGGAAGAGTAAATGCGACTCATTTAGTTTCCTTTGCAGCTGACGATGATAACTTTGATTTTGATCTTGGTTATACAGGAACAATTACAAAAGCGATTGCAATTGCCAACAGCAGTTCTACGCATAGTACAAGCGGTACTCCTGCAGTTCCGGATTCTAATGGTATTGAATTAGATAATAATCCTGGAGGAACTACTACCACAATTATCACACGTCCGGTTCTTAATCAATTATCTATCATTGGGGTAAGCTCTACTACAGCAGCAGATGTATACGAAAATGCCATACATGTACGCAGATTAGGACAAATTAGCCTTACTGATGCAACCGTTACAGGTTACAACTCTGGTATCAGATGGGATAGCCCATCGTTACCAAGTGGTTCATCATGGACTAGAATTTCTATTCACGGTTTTGATAATCCTGTATTGCCTGCAGGTACTTCAATTGCTGGATTAGGAAACAGTACATCAACTGCAAACCCTGCTACTGCATGGGGCCTTACTCAGCCATTTTTTAATAATGGGACCTTAGATTTTACAGGATCAACAGGTGCATTTAAAACTGAGGCTAACTGGACTAATACCTGGACTAAGTTTACTAATTTTTAATAATTGGTTAATTAATTAAATATTTTAATTCAGCATGGGCAGAATTTCTGCCCATGTTTTAAAAATAAAAAAATGAAAAAAATAATACTTTTTGGCATGTTTACTATAATTTCTGCAATTTCATCGGCACAGACAACGGTATGGGTTGACGATTTTAATGATGCGGATATATCCGACTGGACATTATTGGACAGGGATGAGGATGGAATAAAGTGGATAGCCAGACAAAATGTAAATCTGGATGAAAGTGGCAGTACAGTTGTAGATGGCGATTTTAGTATTTTAGGAAATTACGTAACAGATCTAAATACGCTTGAAACAATTAGTCGTTTTGTAGATAACTGGGCTATTACACCTGCTGTTAATTTATCTCAGCATGCAGGAAAAAAAGTAGAGCTTGTTTTAAATGCACAAACCATGATTTATGATTCCAATCAAAATGTATTGGTATATGGATCTACTTCGACAGATCCGGATACATTTACACTTTTAGGTACAGTCACTTTATTAAGACAAACGGTAGATGAAGAAGAGTTTCAGGATTACACGGTAGATATTTCTCAATTTGCAGGAGAGGCAACAGTTTATATCGCAATAGCAAATGAACCAGCTGAAAATTCTAACTTTTTTGGATTAGAAATAGATAAAGTTACCATAACAGCGGGAGGAACCTTAGGAATAGGAGAGCAAATAGTGGATAAAAATGCTTCGTTCCTGAAACAAAATCCTGTAACAGAAAATTTAGAATTGCAATTAGGCGATCAGTATGAAGCTGGCACCACTTCTGTACAAATTTATAATGCAGGAGGAACTTTGGCAAAGCAAACAGTTTATAATAACGAAAACATTTCTGTAGGCGATTTATCGCAGGGATTATATTTTCTAGTTTTAAAAAACGATACAAAGTCAGAAATAATAAAATTTATTAAAAAATAAAATAGGCAGGACTTTATTTAGCATAAGCTGCCATAATTAAAATTCATGATATGAAATATAGCATTGCAAGAGTATTTTTCTTTTTCCTCATACTGGCTGTTTTAGGAGCCTGTGCAAATGACGAACTGACTCCTTATTACGATCAAAGAACGCAAGGGCCCGGCAAAGTAGTGATACAAGGCTATAATGCCATGATCGATTCTGTTCAGATTGCCGTAAATGGTAAATTTGTTGAAATAGGAAAAGCTAAAAACAATACTGCTTTCGTAAAAAAAATAGAAAAAAATTATGAGTTTGTTTTTTTTGAAAACGAAGTAAAAACATTTGTTATTACTAATAAAAGAACCAAAGTGATATTAGGTACTTATCAATTTACGACTCAGGAACCCAACAGTTCACTGTATTTCTATGTCAAAGAAGATTTATGGTTAGATAGTGCAGAATTTTTAAAACCGGGTACATTAAGTCAGTCCGGTTATGCCGGTTTTAAATTTATTTTTCCATCAGTAAATAAATATTCTGCATCGGGATATACCGGTTCGCTTGATGGTATAATTACAAAAAATAATGGTCAGTTATTAGGGGTCGCAGAAAATATCAATAAAAGCACCCCAAGCTCTTTTATTGAATTTCCGTATAGCACTCCTACAGGTATAAAAATGGAGCTCGTTAAGCATGGTACCACAGAATCTTACATCCCTGGCAAAAAAGTGATTGTATCGCTGACTATGACAAATAATAAATCCAAATATATTGTTCTCGAAGAAAAACAAGATCTAAATGGTGCATTCTCCGGTGTAGAAGGGGTGATTAATTTAGCGGACTATTTTAGTTTTTAATTAGCGACCGGATTTACTGAATCAGATATTACTTTGTAACAACGCTTTAAAATGAAATACTCATCTCAGATTCGAATACTTGCTTTTCTTTTCCTGATCCTTTCCATTGTTTCCTGCCAGAGTGATGATAGCCCGGTTTCATACGAAAAGGGAAGCAATCAATACACAAATATGTGGATTTACGAGCAAATGAAAAAATACTATTATTGGAATGATGAGGTGCCATTTTTAACCAATTTATCATTAGGTCCAAAAGAATATTTTCAAAAGCTTTTAAAGACTGATGATGTGTATTCATATGCTTTACACCCGGAACTGCCAGAAACCGTACCACAAAGTTTAAGACAGAAATTTGGATTCGATGTTTCGTTTATGCAATATGAAGGCAGGGTTTATGGGGTAATTTTATATACATTATATGATTCTCCAGCCAAAAATAACGGATTATTTAGAGGTCAGTTGATAACTAAGGTTGATGATGTAGAATTGAATTTAAGTAATTACGACAATATTTACAAAAGTATGAGAGGAGCAGGGCAACTAAATTTACAAGTTGTTTCATATTCAGCTCAATCCGGTTTTTCTAAAGCAAAACAAGTTTCTTTATTACAGGGTTTTTCGTTTTCTCAGCCTGTTTTGCATCAGGTAATTACAGAAAATAAAATTAAGATTGGCTATGTAGAAGTTCCACATTTTGATGTGGGTCAGGCAAACCTTTTTAGTCAGATTTTTCAGGAATTAAAAAATCAGCAAATAACAGAACTGGTTTTGGATTTACGTTACAATGGAGGAGGAGATATTTCTTCTGCTACGGCATTAAGTATAATTTTGGCTCCAAATATAAAATCGGGTGATCTTTTTATTCAGTTTGAAGGTAATAAAAATGGCGGTATAGTAAAACAGTCTTTTCAACAGTCTTTGGAAAGTAATGAATCCAGTGTAAGTTTTGATGCCCTTAAAAATGTACACCCCAATATTCAGAGACTATATATTCTTTGCGGAAACCGAACTGCATCAGCCTCAGAAATTATCATTAATAATCTAAAGCCTTTTATGGAAGTTATCACAATAGGAGAGAAGACAGTTGGTAAAGATATGGCGGGGTTTCCTATTGAAGATGACAGACTATTAGGTAAAAGAGGTTGGATTTTATATCCTTCTATCTATAAATTATTCAATTCAAGACATGAAGGGGATTATTCTAAAGGTATAAATCCTTTAGTTAATAGAGATGAACTTCAGAATCCTGAAATTTTTCCCTTGGGAAATCATTCTGAAGTTTTATTAAAAACAGCAATAAATACAATTTCAGAAAATAGTGAAAAAGTAAAAAATACGGTCTCAAAATCGTTACCGTTATCTAAAAATTACACCGATGTCGATCCGTTATTAGTTACTCCATAAAAATTATTTTTTTTTAGAATATCAGAATATATGTTATGCAGGGAATAAACTCAAAAGAGCATCGAATTTTATTGGCAGCATTTCACAAATTTGAATATATGTCAAAAATGGTAGCCGAAAAGATTGAACAGGAAGAAGATGCAGAAACGCGAAAAGCAATGAAAGAACTGGATGCATTATATGATAGATTTCAGGTATTATTTGCCGAATTGGAAAAATGTACCAGAGATTATGAGATCAAAAAAAAATCCGTACGCAGTATGATTAGTAGAAGTATTCGAAAATTAATACAGCAGTGCAAAAGTGACAATGGTATTGTATTATAACCTTTAAAATAAATCACTCCTTTCTGTTGATCTTCCTAAAAGTAAGGTTAATTCTCGGCAGTACCTCTCTCGCAGTTTTAGGGATCTGATGCTGCCAGAAACTGTTTGTATTTCCGGCCATAAGTAAAAAAGAGCCATGATGAAGAGGAATCTCTAATTGTGGGATTTCCTTTCTGAATTTATGACGAAGTCTGAACATTCTGGTTTCCCCAAAAGTGACCGAAGCGATATTCATGTTTTTATTACTGCTCACAGTTTTGTCACTATGCCATCCAACTCCGTCTTTTCCATTTCTGTATAGATTAAGTAATACGGCATTAAATTGTATTTGAGTTTCATTTTCAACACGCTGGCGAATGGTTTGTAGTTCTAATGGCCAGTTTAGATGGGGGTGGCATTCGTCTAAATCATCATCTCTGTACCATGAAACCATTCGGGGGGCGGTAACTATTTTATCGTACATCGGCATATCATATTCTTGCCATTGGGTTTCGTTCAGCAGTTTATCATAATAGTAATCTGATTCTTGTTTCGTGAAAAAATTGTCGATTAACAGTAAGTCAGCATCAGGAACGTCAAATACCTTTTTCCCTCCTGTACCGGTCGAAAATAATTCAGTATCATTAAATAGTCTCATTTTCTTTGTTTTTGAGAGAAACAAAATTAGTTCAGATAATAACAATTTTTAATATATTTGTTGTTATAAATTATAACATAATTAATTATGTCGCTATTTTCAGACAATATTAGAACCTTACGGGTAAAGCAAAAAATTTCACAGGAAAAACTGGCAGAGAATTTAGGGATAACCAGAGGCAGGTATGTTAAATACGAAGATGGAACCTCAGAGGCGCCTTATGAAATTTTAAAAAAGATAGCACAGCATTATCATATCAGTATCGACTTATTACTTTCGGTCGATATACGTAAAATTAGCGTAGATGATTTATTAAAGCTGGAAGACAACAGATTAGTCCTGCCTATACAGGTAGACCTGCAAGGAGAAAATTTCATTGAAGTAGTGACTCAAAAAGTAAAAGCAGGGTATTTAAATGGTTATGCAGATCCGGAATACATCGAAAATCTGCAGCAAATCTCATTGCCATTTTTGGGGCCTGGAAAACACAGAGGGTTTCCTGTAGAAGGAGACTCAATGCCCCCTCATGAAGACGGAAGTATAATTATTGGCCGTTATGTAGAAAGGTTAGGAGAAGTACAGGACGGCAAAACGTACATACTGATTACTAAAAATGAAGGAATGGTATACAAGCGCCTGAACAAAAATAAAAAAAATGCCTTGGTCTTAGAATCCGATAACAGCTTTTATCCTCAATATGAGGTAAAAGTTTCTGATATTATCGAAATTTGGGAATACAGTTGCAGTATCGGCCGTACAGATAAAAAGCAGGAATTAAGCGAAATAGAGAGCATGAAAGAATTACTTCTGGAAGTAAAAAGAGAAGTAATCGAATTGAAAAAAAATAATTCAAATGAGTGTTAATCGGAAGATTGGGGACATATACGCTCTAATATCTCTGATCTGTTTAATGAACCTTTAGGACTAAATTCTAATGGTTAAAACATTATATTCGCACTCTTGAATAGTATCACAAAAACAGTTATAAATGGAAAATATTACCGTAATTATCATGTTATTATTTGGCGTTGCATTCCTGAGTCTAATAAGCAAAAGATATAATTTTCCTGTTCCGGTAATACTTGTGCTATGCGGAGTTATTATCAGTATTATCCCGGGTCTTCCTGTAATTGCCCTAAGTCCCGAAATCGTTTTTATTATTTTTCTTCCGCCACTTTTATATCATGCCGCATGGTATACCAGTTGGTCTGATTTTAAACAAACCATTCGGCCTATAACTTTGGCTGCCGTAGGGTTAGTCTTTTTTACGACTGTTGCAGTTGCAGTTGTCGCACATATGTTAATCGATGACATCTCCTGGCCCCTGGCTTTTCTTTTAGGAGCGATTGTTTCACCTCCGGATGCTGTATCAGCAACTTCAATAACAAAAGGCTTGGGGTTGCACCCCAGATTGATTGCAATTCTCGAAGGAGAGAGTCTGGTAAATGATGCCAGTGGTCTGGTAGCGTACAAATATGCTCTGACAGCAATTACAGCCGGAAATTTTGTGCTTTGGGAGGCGGGATTAAATTTTGTTGTAATGTCGGTTTTAGGAATCGCGATTGGATTAGCTGTTGGTTATATAATGAGTTTTATTCATAAAAGGTTTGTCTGTGATGAGGTTATCGAAGCAACTTTAACTTTATTGACGCCTTTTGCTTCTTATCTAATTGCAGAACATTTTGAGGCTTCCGGAGTTTTGGCCGTAGTAGCAACAGGACTTTTTCTGTCGGCAAGATCAGGAACGATTTTTACACACGAAAGCCGAATCATGACAGGAACAATCTGGAGTGTTTTAACCAACATTCTAAACGGATTAATCTTTATCTTAATAGGATTACAGTTACGGCAAATTATTTCGGGTATTGGCGACTATTCTGGCTGGTCTTTGTTTATTTGGGGAACTTCAGTAAGTGTTGCCGTGATTTTGGTTCGTTTTTTATGGGTAATTCCTGCCACCTTACTTCCAAGACTCATCAGTAAAAAGATTCGTCTGAGAGAAGAATTCGATTACCGAAACATGATTATTTTTGGCTGGTCCGGAATGCGAGGTGTAGTATCCATGGCAGCTGCACTGGCGCTTCCGCTAATGATGAACGAAACAGAGGAATTCCCTTTGCGAAACCTTATTATTTATCTGGTATTTTGTGTGATACTTTCGACCTTGGTTATTCAGGGATTTAGTTTACCCTGGCTGATTAAGAAATTAAAAATTGAACGTTATTCCATAATTGCAGAAGAATATGAGGTTCGAAATAGTATCGTTTCCCAGACTATTACCCACATCGAAGATAATTTCTCGTTACTCAACGATGACTTGCTGCACAATATTAAAAGTAAATATGAAGTAAAATTCAATCGCCTTCAGAAAACCGAACTTCCGGCCAACTTCTTTGGAAAAGGAAATCTGATAGGAGGAGAGATCTTCAATGATTTTACCAAACTTCAAATCGATCTGTTAAATGTAGAGCGTAACAAATTGGAGTTGATGCATAAAGCAGGTTCTGTAAACGAGGAAATTTTCCGTAAGATGGAAAAAGAACTGGATCTGGAAGAAACCAGGTTGTGGATGGAAATGTATGAGGAGTAGTTACTGGCTATTATAATTTAATTCTTTGAAATAATTAAAAAGCTGGTATGATTGTGAGGAGCCGAAGCTCTTTGCCTTTAAAATCTTTTCATTTTAGTTACTACTCATGGTTTCGTTCTGTTATAATAGATTAAAATATGGACTGCCTAAATAATACAATAGATAGATTAAACATGGAATCAATAAAAAAAAGAAAAAGCATGACTTTTTATAAATCATGCTTTGGGTTATTATAATGTTACAGCATATTCCTTAATCCATTTAACTTCATCATTTTCTAAAACAACAATCATTTTATCGCCATCTTTCACTTCTCCGGAAATTATTTTCTTGGCCAGTGGTCTTCGTAAATGACTTCTGATGATGCTTTTTATGGGTCTTGCACCATATTTTGCATTATATCCGTTTTCGGCAAGATAAAGTTTAGTTTCCATCGGGATTTCAACTTCGATTTTCATATTTTTGAGTAAATCTGAAAACTCTTTTTTAAGATGGATTTCAAATATTTTTAAAGCATTTTCTTTGCTGATAGGTGCAAAAGGTACAATTTCTGTCAATCGGCCTAAAAATTCAGGTCTGAAATAATTAGCCATGATTTCCATTAGTGAAGATGAACCCGGAATTTGACCATTATTGAACGTTTCTACAATATGATCTGACCCAATATTTGAGGTAAAAAGAATAATAGCATTAGAGAAATCACCTTCTTTTCCAAGTCGGTCATGTAATTTTCCTTCGTCCATAATTTGAAGGAATACATCATAAACAGAGGCATGTGCTTTTTCAATTTCATCAAATAATACAATAGAATACGGTTTTTGTCTTATTTTATTCACCAGCAATCCGCCTTCTTCATAGCCTACATATCCCGGAGGAGCTCCGTAAAGCAATGCTGCCGAATGTTCTTCTTTAAATTCAGACATATCAAAACGAATAATGGCATTTTCATCCTGAAAAAGAAACTCCGCCAGACTTTTGGCTAACTCTGTTTTTCCTGTTCCTGTTGGTCCTAAAAAAAAGAAGGATGCAATAGGTTGTCCCGCTTTGCTTAATCCGGATCTTGATTCTAAAATTGATCCTGCTACTGTTGCAATACAATGATCCTGCCCAATTACTCTGCGGTTTAAAACATCTTCAATATTATTTAGTTTTTGTTTTTCTTCTTCATTTAATTTCCCTGCAGGAATACCTGTTTTTTGAGCAATTATAAGAGATAAATCAAAAGCCTCAATATGAATACGTTTGTCCAGTGCTCTTTCTTCAAGAGTATGGATAAGGTTTTCAATATGTTTAATGATAGCTTCAGAAGTTTCAAAAATTTGTGGCTCATTTTCATCAGCTGCAATCATTAAAAATGTCGTTTTACTGATTAAATCAGAAAGGAACCAATGGCATTCTTTTAATAATTGATCTTCAGGCAAATCATTATCATTTTGTTTTAAAATCGATAATTTATCCAAAAGAGACTGCTTTTCCTTTAAATAAGTTTCTCCCGATGTCTTTAAAACTGACATGGTATGATCAATAAGATTAATAGCAGATTCCGGTAGGCTTTTCTCTTTTAAATACCTTCTTGATAATCGTATTGATTCTGTAATGGTTTCATTATCAATTTGTATTTTATGATGCTCCTGATACGGTTTTATCGATTCCCGAATCATTCGGAACAACGTTTCATCATTCGACTCTTCTAATTTTACAATTTCAAACATTCCGGAAAGTCCCTGTTCTTTTTCGATTCTTTTGGAATATTCGTCGATTGTAGAAGTAGCAATGATGTTTAATCCTTTTGCTAATTCCCCTTTCAATACGTTGGATACACCTGAATCTCCTCCGTTTTTATCTAATAGTGTATGAATTTCTTCGATAATTAATATTGCTTTAGGAAATTGTTTTAATTCCTGAATACAATTTTTTAAGCGGTCTTCGATTTCGCCTTTGTAGGATGCACCGGCTATAAGAGTAGATAAATCCAGTTCAAAAAGCTGTACTTTATTTAAACCCTCAGGAACCTGATTCGCAATTACATTTTGAACAAGCGTATCGATCAATATTGATTTACCGATTCCTCTGTCGCCAATTAATAATACATTGGGTTTAGAAAATCGGCAAAGAATTTCCTTCATCGTATTTAACTCTGTTTCGCGGCCAATCGCCAGAATTCTTTTTTTCTTTTTTTCAGAATTTTTATGGATGCAATATTTACTTAAAAAACCTTTTTTTACTTCTTGATGAGGAATGTTAACGTTAGGCTCAGCGATTGCAAGATTTTCTAATAATTCGTTTCGTGAAATAGGATACGTCTTCATTTGGTCGAAGTTAAAACCTACTCCTGGAGAGCTCAAAGCGACTAATATGGCATAAAGACTAATTTCGTCTTCATTTAAAATTATACGAACCGATTCTGCTTCTTTTATAATTTCATCAATCAGATCACCTGGCTCCGCATCTGAAATATTTGTAGTTTTTGGCTCATCCTCCATGCGGACTTCCGACCATTCATCAAGATAGTAAACATCCTTGCCCATAGCCTCAAGACGTTTTAATAGAGATAAATCCCTGTTAAGGATGGCTTTTAGCAAATGTGATGCAGAGTAAAACTTATTGGAATTGTTTTTGGCAATTTTTTTAGCAATTTCAAGTGCACTGAGTAATTCTGTACTGAAAATATTTTTTTCTTCCATCCTTATTTAATCTTTAGACCAGATCAGGTATTTTTTTACTTTATAACTAATGTTTAATCCCTTAATACAATTGTTTTGTTTGTCTTTGTTAAGACGGATTGATTCGATCCTTATTTTCTTTCCTTTAATGGCAGCGCATAGTTGAGAGAAAGTCAATAAATCACTGTCATTTTTTACAATTGGGATATCTAAATCATCACATAAATACTCAGAAAAATCATCTTTTACCTTGCTTCCTTCAGCTACTTTGTTAAGCAAAATTTCAAATTGGTCTTCAGAAATTTTGGGTGCTTTTTTTATTGGTATAATGCTGTCTTTTTGTGTTTTAGTTTTAGGAGCTACAGGAACATATTGTAACATATCTTCAAGAGGATCTTTTTTTG
Source organism: Flavobacterium salmonis (assembly GCF_903819435.1). Classification (GTDB taxonomy): domain Bacteria; phylum Bacteroidota; class Bacteroidia; order Flavobacteriales; family Flavobacteriaceae; genus Flavobacterium; species Flavobacterium chungangense. The sequence goes on from NZ_CAIJDP010000083.1 coordinate 93,072, forward strand.
CGGCGCCTCTTGGCAGTGAAAAGGCTTCTGCTTTCTTTTCGTACTCATAAGAAGTTATATCAAGAGGATTTGTTTTTTTTATTACTTTGGGATGTACATAAATAATTTTCTTAGCTACTAAGCCAAAGTTTCCGTTTACGACAAGTGTAACTGTTTTTTCACCGGGTGTTGAAAATGTATAAACCGGATTAGCAGATGTGTCATCAATCCCTTTGTTCTCTCCAAAAGCCCATTCCCAGGTTTTAGCATCTTCAGAAACAGAATTAAAATAAGTAGGCTGACCAACTGTAATTATTTTTGAGGTAATTATTTTAGGAGTTCCTATTTTATCAATTTGATATTTGTCTGTAAGTACGATCTCTTTGTTATGGATGCATTCTCCGTTTATCGTCAGGGTTATTAAATATTTTCCGGGATTTTTATAAACGTGAAAGGTATGTTTTCTTAAATCCGGTTCTGAACCGTCTCCAAAATCCCATTTCCATGATTTTGCATTTGGCGTCTTATCAAAAAACTCTATAGATTCTTCGGTTCTTGAGTTTTCTGTTAAAACATAAAATCGTACATCTTCGCAATCAACATGATTAAAAAGTTGAATTAAAAAAGCAATAATTCCAATTAATAGTAGGATTACAAAGAAAAATATAACCCTGATATCGATATTTTTTTTATTCATGTTTTTCTAAAGGCTAATATTAAGTAAGATATTTTCTATAAACACGCTGGCAAAAATAGTTTTTATTATTTTATAATTGTAAAAATAATTAGTATAATTTTTATAAATTTCATAACAATTCTTACAGAATAATTTCTTACGTTTGCGACCTCAATGTTTGTGAAGTATAATTTCATGAATAAAAAACATAATAACTGATAATACCACTACAGTCAGTTTTTAATCCAAAAGATTAATAGGTTTAAGATGATTTCATCATTGCCATAAATAAAAATGGCAAAACAATAAGTATTTTTTTATGAATAAAACAATTGTATTAGTACTCATAATGCTGTTAGGCATAGGCTGTGGTAGTAAGAAATATATTTCTCAGGTTCCTTTTAAATATGATTATTCTTTGGAAGCATTGAAAAAGCAGGCTAAAATGGAAGAATCAGGTTTGAGCAATAAAACAGTTGTAAATGATAATTCAGAAAATTTGAGCGATGCTGTTTTGGCTTTAAAAGAAAAATATTCGATAGTGCTGGGAGTAGTACCAAACAAGATTACAAATTACAAATTATATTCATACCTGGATCCCTGGGTCAATACGCCTTATAAAGAAAAAAGCTTTTCGGATAAAGGGATTGACTGCTCTTATTTTGTTCAGTCATTGTATAGTGAAGTTTATAAAGTTACACTACCTAAGGATCCTGCCGGAATGTGGAAATCAAAATCGATACAGATTTTTACGGGAAGAAATTTTTTGGCAGAAGGAGATCTGATTTTTTTCAGATACGATAAGGATCATCCTATTTCTGATGTTGGGATATACCTGCATAACGACAGAATTCTGGCCTGTACCAACAAAGGATTGGCCATTTATAATTTTAATGACGAATATTTTCAGTTACGCTACATAGGAGCAGGAAGAATCAATGAGGACACAAAGAAAAAATAATATGAGTCTTGAAGATCTTGTTCAGGAAATAGCGAATATTTCAGACGACATAAGAGCCGAGGTAATTGCTAATGAGCTTCTGGAGAATACCTCTGTTGCTCAGGATGAAATTATGATTTCTAATCAGGGGCAGTTTTCACGGGCTTTCAGAAGTGATATTTTAGGAGCAGGTATTAAGGATGATAATTACGATAAACGTGAATATCTTAATATACTCTTGTCGAGAGACAGTATTTATGATACCCTGCCTGAAGGATATATGCACAGTTTAAAAGAGAACAATGCTGATAAATCTGTTCAGCAGATGATCAGAGAGCATAAACACCAGAAAAAACAGGAAGCAGAAGCGCGTAATTTTTTTAGCCCTTTTGAGAATGAAATTTTTCATTACAAAACTAAAATAGAAGGTGTTGAAAGAGATTTTTTATACAAACTCAATTCAGGTAAGTCGTTAGAGTTTTTCTATGATTTTTGGGGTCTGCCTCATATTTATCCGGCAGTGTTAGTCTCAAAATTCATTCGGCTTTTGCCTTATGCATACAAAATTGTTGGAAATATTGATTTGGCATGTAAGTGTTTATCAACTATTATAGATGAAAAAGTAAGTTTTGAAACGACAACATCAAAAGAACTTAGTGAAGAAAAAGAGCAGATTGTATTAGGCGAAAACAGATTAGGAGTCGATTTTATCAGCGGAAAAAATTATACGGATTATTCTATGAATGTAACCATAGAAATAGGGCCAATAGTTAATCAGCCTTTTCATAATTATATTAACGAAGGAGATATAAAAAAGTTTATAGATTGTTTTTGCGAACATTTTTTTCCGATGGAAGTAGAGGTAAAAATAATTTTATTGATAAATAACGAAATAGAAAAGTTTAATTTTAATAATGAGCCTGTGTTGGGCTATACAACACGACTTTAGAAATGGTAAAAAAGCATTTAGGAGCACTTATTGACGTTAGGCTCATTGTATTTTTGGTTGTAATTATAGCCGTAAGTGTTTTACTTACAATGGTTTTTAGTGATAAAGTAAAAGAATTTGCAGTAAAATATAAAAAGAAATTTTATATCTATATTTTCTCAGCTGTACTTATTTATGCGCTGGTTGGGTTTTTAGGCTACAACAAATTATTTACTGAAATATCTGATGAGTTTCTTTTCTACCAGATCGCTTCCTTACTATTCGGAACGCTGCATGTTTACCTGTACCGCATTTATTTTAATGAATTCAATCAAAAGCTGGTTGCTAATGAATTGCTGTTTGCATGTTTGATAATGCTTTATTCAAGTGTATTGTTCATCATTATTTATACAGCATTAAGTGGTATTGGACTTACTTTTTTAATGTGCTCACACTTTTTGGTTTTTATAGTCCCTACCGGAGTTTATGCAGTGTTCAATTATATGCTGCAGATACCTCCAAAAGAATACGTTACATGGAAAATTCCGGAAAGAGAAGACCCTTTTCCGGTTATAGAGAATGTAGAAATGAAAGACCTTTTACTGATTACTTTATTGATTCAAAAAGATGCTGATAGTGAAACTTACACTTCCCTTAGATCAAAAGGACCGGTAAGAATTGATTTTGGTGCTTTGTTTTACCATACCGTTACGGGTTACAATAAACACAATGCCGAGAGTAAGATACAATTAAAATATAAAGGAGAAAATTGCAACTGGGTATTTTTCCTTCAGCCAAAATGGTATCAGGCAGCCAGATATGTAGATGCAAAATATACATTAGGAATGAATGGTATTACAGAGAACTCGGTTATAATCTGTAAAAGGCAAAAAGAAAAAAAGGTTGAAATAAGCAAAAAAGATAAAACAGAAGATCCGGAATTTGTATATGGTGCAAATGCAGGAATGAATTGATAAAATTTAGATGTATCTGAACAAATGTATTATATAGAAGAGGCAGAAGTTTCATTTCACGGTAGCCACCGTACTTATAAAGTTAAAAAAGGAGATACGCTACAGAGTGTTTCCCTTGAACTTGGTGTTCCTGCCAGTGAACTCAGACGCTATCATAATATATATTGTGAGATTCCAGATCTAATCGAAGCAGATTTTAAAAGACATTTAGAGTTTTTGATTTTGGCTCCGGAAAAAAGTGAAGCTTCTAAAAATGATATAATTGATGAAAAACCCAAGGAAGTCACTTTAGGTAAAAATTACAGATTACCCTTTACACCGGAACAAGTCGACCAAAGTTACAAAGTAAAATATACTTATGAAGGTGAAGCTGAGATTGATGTTACAGAAATGCAGATCAATGTAAAATGGATTGCTGCTGATAAAAATAAGTATCATCTGTTTGAAATTAACAGAGCATCTGATATTTATATAAACGGTAAAATTCCGGACACCATGATGGACGGATTGGCAGCTAAAACCGCAGAAGTTTTATATCCGTTAAAAATTGTTGTGGATGAATTTGGTAAATGGATTGATATTTATAACCATGCTGAAATAGAAAACCGTTGGAGAAAAATTAAAAGTGAAATTTTAGATTATTATGAAGGTGAAGTTGTTGAAAAGTATATAGAGCATGTAGAACGTACGCTTGAGAGTTCAGAGAGATTATTAAGTTCACTTCGTTCTGATTATTTTTTGAGGGCTTTTTTTAATGGTATTCATGTAGGGTATACAGCTGATTATGAATTTGAGAAAGATTTGTCATTTCCGTTACAAAAAGAAACAGAATCTGTATTTAGAGTACAACATAAAATATCTCCTAATTTGGATGATACCGGTTATATTAGAATAGAGCAAAAAGGAAATTATACAGATTCGGGGTTTGGTTTTTTATATGGGAATGCTCATTTAAAAGTGAATTATAATGCCGTTTACTTTCTAAATTCGGATACTTATACTATAGAAAAAATGAATCTGGAATTCAATATTGATAAAGTTGAACCTGTAAGAACAACGATTGAAATTGACCTTTTGAAAATGAAAAAAGGAACAAAGTAATTGAAAATTAAGTTGAGTAATTTTTTGAAATCTAAATAAGGTAAGGTTATGAGTGTAAAACATGTAGTGGTACAGGGAGCGACCGTAAAATGTAAGTTTAGTGTAGAACCTAAGTTAGATAAACTTAAGGTAAAAACACATAGTAAACATTATGCGAATGACAAAGATGCAGCAAATAAACTCATAGCAACCGATAAAGAAATTGGGCAGACATTAGAGAAAAATACTTTTGGTAAATGTAAAATGCAGCCCAACGGAAGTGGCGATTATCTGCCATGTCAGGCAGTAATTACAAAATGGAGTGGTTTTTATGAAAAAGTTACCTTGTCTAATAAAGGAAAAATATTACTGGAAGACAGCAAAGCCACCTGTCCTATTGGAGGTGCTGATTGTATCACGGTTGACAAACACGGACAAAAAGCAGAAGTGGGTAAACAGAATGTAAAGAATGCCAAACCCGAAGTCCAAAAGCAAATAAATCCGATGGTAGATATAGAAAATCTATTTGCAAGGGAGCATACAGACGAAGGAATAATATATAGTTAAAAAGTAATTTCATTATTTTCTAAAAACATAGAAATGGCAAAAGGGGTAAAAAAAATAAAGAAGTTATCAAACAGCTCTATATCTGGTGATTATTATAAAAGTGGTGATGTAATTTGTGTAAATCCAAATCAAGAGGCTTCTTTTGTCGTTGGCGAATGGTATAATGAAACTACTGAGGAAGAAAGAAGAAATATCAACTGGCTGTGGATGGATCATAATAAGATAAAAAGTTTTAAAGAAACAAGAAAACCAGCAGGAGAACCTTATGGCCTTACCTTTCCTAAAAAACTATGTGGGAAGTATGCCTACTACTTAGAAACCAGTTTATCTGGTGAGCATGATCCAAGAAACACTGGGGTATATGTATTTGGTAAATGCGAAAAAAAAATAACTTCTGCCTCTTGGAGTAAAAAACAAAATACAGCAGATCATAGTGAAATAAATTATGGACAGGACTTATTTATTACATTAGAAACAGAGGGTTTAAATGGTGACACATTAAAATTAGAATTGTATAGTCAAAAAGAGTCTAAACTTATAGATACTATAAAAGGAAATTGCACTGATGGGATTTTCAAAGGTAAGTTCAAAACTATATCTTATAGGAAATTTCCAGGGTTGCCTGGAGTTGTAGAAAATTTTTATGTAAAAGTAATTAATATTGAAAATGAGTATATTAAAAATGCAAGTGGAAGTGACAAAATACTTTCGTTTAAAATAATAAAAAGGAACAGTATAATTACAATACCCGTATTTGAAGCACCAACTAATACAGCTCCTTTGACCGTGGCTGAAATCCCTGCAGTGGAAGTAGTGAGAACAGAAGGTATTTTTGCTGCTTATTTTGCTAAAGAAGAATTTTCGTTGGAAACTGCAGAGACTGCAGGTCAGCATACATACATATTTAAAAATCCATATTCTAGCATTAACAAAGATGTAATTGCTCCAATCATCAAAAAAAGAGTAGATGCAGAAGTAAAAGCAGATAAAAAATATGCCAAACTTGATGATATTAAAAATGCACTTACAACCGGTCCTTATGCAATTGGGGATCCTGTTTCTTTTAATTTGTGCAAGTTAGGAGCAAACTATATAAAAATAAATAATGCCCCACTAGAAGAGGAAGTATATGTTGTTGCAAAAACATTTTTATTAGATGGAAAAGAAGTATCGATTCAAATAAAAGAAAAAGATGCTGTTTTAGGTGAAACCGATGCAGATTTGACTGTCTTAGAAGCCAAAGAAAATGGAGAAGAACTTACAATACTAAAAGCAACTGTTGAAAACGGCATAGCAAAGGTAAAAGTAAAATTACGCCCAAAAGCCGATGAAGATTTAAAAGTATGGAAAGAAAAACTGCTTAAAGGAAAAAAAGAAGAAGCTTATACCTATACATTTAAAAGTGAAGAAACAACTATTACTGATGACAACAAAAAGCAATTTGCAGCAATAATACTAAAAAATGCAAAAGAAGGAAAACAAGGCAATACCAAGATAGCAGCCGGAAAAACAGCTTTTGTCGACGATATAGAAAAAGCATTACAAAATGGAACTTACGGCAGAGGTGCCACAATTAGTTTTGATACCTACAAAACACAAGCAGAAAGCCTTTGGTTAAAAGTAGAATGCCAGGGTGAGACTGTAAAACATGAAGGAGAATTTTTGAAGAGAGATGGGGAGTATTTTGTGATTGGGAATGGGAAATGCCCTAGATGTGAAGAGGAAATTACTTTAAAACAAATTGAGGATCTTTTTGGTGTCCATTCTCGTTCTAAAGCATTCAGGGAAGACGTTGTGAAGTATTTAAACCAATTTATCAAACAACGTAAAAATACAGATAAACCAATACATCTAAATACGTGTTTACGTAAAGCACATTTCTTTGCGCAAGTGGGGGCAGAAACATCAGGAATCAATACAGATTGGATTATTGAATCCGATGTTATACCCTATACACCAACAAATATTCGAGATACATCCATATTTGGAGATAGAACTGGTATCTTAGAAAGACGTCGTCAAATTGAAACTTTTTGTGATGAAAGACCCCAAAAGAAGTTATTAAACTTTTTATATGCTAGTGAAAATGGAAATGGAAATGGAAATGGAAATGAAGCCAGTGGTGATGGTTATAAGTATCGAGGGCGAGGATTAAAACAATTAACAGGTAAGGACAATTATATTACCGCATCAACAACATTTAAGGATATATTTCCAGATGAATATGTTGATTTAGAAATAAATCCTGATAAAGTAAAAGAGGCAAAATATGCTGTTTTATCGGCTATAGCTTATTGGGAAAAACATGAGATTTGGAAAACAGTAGACAACCTAAAAGAATCTACTGATGCCAATATTAAGAAAATTAGAAGAATGGTAAACGGAGGCTTAGCGGGTTGGCCAAAAGCTAAAAGCTTCTATGAAAAAGGAATACAAGTATTCAAAGTAAATAATTGTAGTCCTGTTAAAAGTTCATCTGGGGAATGGCGTAATCCAGTTGATAATCCTCAGATTACAATTTATACTCAAGGCGGGCTAAAACGACCTTGGAGATCTGCTTTTGGTAATGTTAGAACTGATTTGAGAGCAAGAGATGGAGTTAGTCCAAGACCTCACCATGGCTTGGATTTATTCGCTGAAATAGGGACTTCTGTTTATGCTTGTTTACCTGGAAAAGTAGTTAGCTTAACACCAGGAACTGGCTATGGCAGAGGATTTGTGCTTAAAGTTGACTCAGCTTATTTAGAATCATTTAAAACTCAAAGGAGAGATTATGATCCTTACTATATTAAATCTCAAAGGAGTTATAATTCAAATGAATATAGTATAGCCGGCTATGGTGATTTCACAGAATATGTTGGTATTACCGATAGCGAAGAGGTGTATTTTATGTATGCCCACCTAAGTGAGGTTATTGCTGCATTAAATGAAGAGATAACAATTGATAACTATAAAACAAAAATTTTGGGAAAAACTGGTGATACTGGAGCATCAGGAACAAAAGGACCTCATTTACATTTTGAAATTAGGAGTAAATTAAACCCTTCAGGATATCCAGAACGTTATAATCCTGCATTTTATGTAAATTATAAAAATGAAGAGCAATTAACAAATACTGAAAAGGACAAACAAGATCAAACAGCAAATAATTAATTATTACGATTGTTATTAACAACAAATTTGCGTAACCAATCACCCATAAATAAAAAAGAAAGCAAAACATAAATGTTATAAATAAATTTCTTACATATGAAAAATCTATTATGTATAGTTTTATTGATGCTTAATACTAGTTTAGTATCATGTCAAAAAATAGAAACAAAAAATGAAAAGGAGAGTTTAAAGAAAGTCTCGGATAATTCACCAAAAAATAGTGAAAAAGAAAAAATATTTAAACAAAAAAAAATAACCTGTTTAGGAGAAAAAAACTCATGTACTTCGTGTTCTAATATTGAAGAAGATATTTCCATTTTATTTAATAACGATTCATTTTTATTTGGTATAAATAATAGAAAGTATTTTTATTCATTAGAAGGTTTATTATCTGAGTTTGGGCATCAAGTTTATTTATTTAATAATGCTGACGAAAATATTATTGTTATAGAAGAATTTTATGAGGAAGTAGATTTACATCGTTTTTTTTATATTACAAATAATGAAATTTATTTTATAGGAGAAAAAACATATGGTAATGAAGATAGAATTCATTATATTAATTTTGAAAAAAAAGATAATATAATTAATGTAAAATTTCCTAATACAACTACTAATAAATCAAATACCTTAAAATTTAATTTGGCGTTTAAGAAAAAATTAGATGATAATTTAATTGAAAAAACCTACACTTCTGAGTTAAAAGGCTATTGGCAGACAGGTTGCGGAAATAAATTTACAGAGTTAAGTGTTGATAATAGTGATGGGTATTTATCTCTAAATAGTGTTAATGCCATTTACATTAATCTTAAAGTAGAGAAATCAAGTAAAGAAAAGGAATATATTTTAAAATATGCAGGAATTGGTTCACAACAAAATTACTATGAAGATGAGCTAAAAATTAAAGAAGGAGAAATTTCAGAAGATAAAATCATTGGGAGTATGGTTATACAAAAAGATGGTAAAGCATTGTTAAATTGGATTGGCTTATATAATAAGAAAAAGAAAAAACTGGAATTTGTCGGGAAAGATTTTTCATTAATAAGAGAGAGTGGAGGTAAAAATCCAGTATTATTAGAAAAATGCGATTAAACATTACCATACAATCGTTGAGATAAAATAAAACCAGATAGCGCGGATTTGTAATCCGTGCCCACAAAGTAAATTGACAAAGAAAAAGTGAAAATGAAAGGAATGATAAAAAACAGATTGACCTAGATAATTGGAATAGGCACGGATTGAAAATCTGCGATATCAGGTTAGATAAGAACTAAATATAAAGTTCCTTGAAATATTGAAAAAAAGCCTTAGCTAACATTAGGTGTTATGCTTTTTGTTAGCTGAGGGATTTATAAATATAAATTATGAAGAAAGTTATAAATATTATTTCGATTGTTACTATCATATTTTTTAATTCCTGTAAAGGACAAGAGAAAGAACAAGTCAATATAATTACAAATAATCAAGCCCAAACTACAGTAACGAAAAGCGGAGTGTATTATTATACACCTAATCTTAAAGCAATAGATTCTCTTAAAAAAGCTATGGGAGAAAAGAATTTTTATATTACAGCAGACGATAACAATGCCTACTTTTCAGAAATATCCCAAAAATTAGATAACAATCTTATAAAATTAAAATCGAGAAATATTTATTTTGAAAATGAAAATTTTAATCTAAGTATAGACGCTTTAAAAAATAATTGGGGAATTGTAAAGTACATCAAAGGAAATAAGCCAGTAATATTTTCTTTTGTAGACTATAATTTACTTTTAAATGATAAAAATTCAGATAGTAATACACAGGAAAATAATAATTTAATACGAATTGAAAATACTTCATTATTTGTAAATCAAAAAGAGTTTAAAGATTTAATAATAAATGAAATGTCATTGACTACAAGTTTAGAAATAGTAAATGATGTAAGTTTTTTTTTAACATATGAGTATAATGCATCTTCTACAAAAATGAAACAAATTTATAGTTTTGTATGTAAGAACAATACTATTTATTTGATATCTAAAGAAATTCTAAAATATAGTAAAGAAGGTTCTTTTTCTAATAAAGTATATTTAAAAAACTATAAACTAACTAATCAATTATATAGTGATTTGGAAGATATAGGAAGTTCTTTAAATGACTCATTTTTAAAAAATAAATCCTCTGCTTTTACAAATTTATATAACAATACTTATGAAAAAATTGGTGCTGTAGATTTTACAATAACACATGATGATAAATTTATAAAGGCTCCAATCAATGAGGAGAAATATATAAAAAACATTAAAATAATTGATACAGATAAATTAAATGATGTTGCTTATTACTTAGAGCAATCAGGAGCTTATAAAGAATTTATATTTTTTTTAAATAAAATTATAAATGATAATCCTCAAAGGGTTGTAGCATGGTTAAATTTAGCAGATGCTCAATGGGGAAATAATAAAAAAAAGGATGCTAAATTATCCTATCAGAGATATATTCATTTAATGGAAATCCTAAATAAGGACATAAAAAAAATACCTCAAAGAGCTTATGAAAGAATTAAATAGATACAATCATATATGTTAGCTTTACTTGATATCACTGATTTTAAATCAGTTACCGCAAAGTAAATTGATAAAGAAAAAGTGAAAATGAAAGCAACGATAAAAAACAGAGTGACCTATATAATTTGGAATAGGCACGGATTTAAAATCTGCGATATCAGGTTAGATAAGAACTAAATATAAAGTTCCTTGAAATATTGAAAAAAGCCTTAGCTAACATAGGTGTTATGCTTTTTGTTAGCTGAGGGAATTTTATAAAATGAAAATTTAATATTCCAAGGAGGAATGGAAAAATTATAAAGGTTAAGCTTTAGTGACGGAGCAAAAATTATAATAACTTAAAACGATGTATAAATATTTGATATTTTTATTTTTAATCCTGACTTCATGTAAATTAGAATCTCAAGAAAGTCTTGTTTCAATTACTGAATTAAAAACTGCTTATTTAAAAAAGGATGATCTTTTATTTATTAAAAAGTTCCCTAAAAATTATAAACAATTTGTTAGTTATTTTGGTTGGAATGAAAGCCTGGGTAAACCTAATCCATTGTATAATGAAAGTGAAAAATATATTAATTTATTCTTTTTAATAGTTACAAAGAAAGAAAACAAAGAATCACTAAAACTTATTGTTGATATTGGGATAAATGGGAACTATCAAGCCGATGCGGTTAGTTATTTTAGAAGAAAAACGGAAGAGCTATTTATCCAAACTCCTAATTTAGCATGCAACTTGCTTAAAAACAGGAACATTCAAGAAGTGGATAGTTTTTGGCATTATTATTTCGACTCCCCTCAACCAACTAAAGTTATTCCAAAATATTTTAGCAATTTAACTAATGAATGTAGTTCAATATATAAATCTATAGATAAACAAATCAAACTAATTCAAAATGAAAATGTTATTTCAGAAGTTACCAGTATTAGTCAAACTAACAAGTTAAAAAAAATAACAGACTTTATACCAAAAGATTATTTTGTTTTAGACAGCTTGTCTGGATATATAAATAAAGACAATTTCCAGGATAAAATAATAATATTAGCAAGCGAAAAAGAATACAAGAACAACAGCCCAAGAACACTAATTATTCTGATAAATGACGGTATCGGAGGATATGTTTTAAAAATCAAAAATCAAAATGTTATACCATGTTTAAGATGTAGTGGGAGGACTGGAGGAGAAGACTCTTATAATGATTTATTATTCAATAAAAATTTATTTTCTTTTACTCAGTTAAGAATAAATGATTCCGAATTAATTGAAAATAAATATACTTTTCAAATTATTGAAGGAGAAGTTATACTTGATAATGTTATCATAAGTAAATCGGGTCTATACAATGATAAAGTTCCAAAAGAAAGGAAAACAATCAATAATTTAAAGGTAAATATTAGTGATTTTAATTATAATGATTTTAAAAATAATTTTACAATTAGGTTAAAAATCGCTGATCCCGACGGATATACTAATTTAAGAAAAGAAAAGAATTCAACTTCTTTTATTTTGGAAAAAGTAAAAACAGGTGAATTTGTTGAAGTTGTTAAACAATCAGGAGACTGGTATTTAGTAAAAACAAAATCGGGTAAAGAAGGATATATTTTTAAAACAAAAACAGTGTCGGAATAAACCCCGAATAGCATGGATTTGCAATCCGTTCTCACGAGTTACAGATCCATTGTAATTAATGGAAGAAAGGAAAAACATCTCTTCAAATTTAGAAGATATCAAATAAAAAAAAGAATAAGGCTTTTTGAATATGATTAGGATAATTTGCGAATAAATTATTTTTTTTAAGGTTAAACTTGTTTAATTAAAATAATTAACCCAAAAAATCTTTAAATGATACGATTAACATATATAATAACATAAGTAATTTTAATAAAAAAGTATAAATGAAATTTAAATTAGTAATCCCTTTTTTAGCTCTGGCTTTTAGTAATAATGTAGGCGCACAAGATATATCTGTACAAGTATTGTCAGCAGTCGAAAAAGATAAAGTGATTAGTAATGCAGAAGTAATGATTCAGAGAAATGGTGAATCATCAACAAAGAGTTTGACAAACAATCAGGGCAGAACCACAATTAATAGTGGATTTCCGGATGATTCAAACACATTGTTAATTATCAAAAAAGACAACTATTCGAGTTTGGTGGTAAAATGCCCTTGCAATGATATGACGTATGCGCTGAGTCCGTACATGAAAAACTTAGACGGAATGAGAATAGTGTTGAACTGGGGTAAAAATCCGTACGATTTAGATTCGCATTTAACTTTTCCGGGGAATCACATCTATTTTCAGCATCAAAAGGGATCTTCCTCAAATCTGGATGTAGACGATACAGATAGTTACGGTCCGGAAACGATAACAATTGAAAACAAAAGGTTTGGAGAGACCTATCATTATTTTGTTCACGATTTCAGCAATAAGGATAATCTCAGCTCAAATAAATTGTCAGCCAGTGGTGCAAAAGTCTTTGTATATGTAGGACAGTCGTTAGTAAAGACCTATTACATTCCTAAAAATAAGACAGGGAATGTTTGGAATTTATTCAAAATAAATGAAAATGGAGAAATTGTCGATATCAACAATGTTATTTCTAAAACTACCCAGGATATAGGAATCAATTACGCTGATAATGACAGAGAGGAAGAAGTATACGTTTCAAATGAAGATAAGAAAAGAGCATTGCAGTTAAACAGAAAAGGGGATCAGGCCTATCAAAATAAAGATGTTGATGCAGCTTTGGAATTTTATAAGCAAGCGATAGAATACTATCCAACATTTGGTCAGGCATACGGAAATTTAGGTCTTATGTATATCAAAAAAGGGTATAAGGCAGAAGCGATTTACGCAAACAGAAAAGCAATAACGTATGCATCGGGCAATTCAATAAACACTACAAAAGCCAGTGCTTATTACAATATTGCTAAAATTTTTGAAAACGCAAATGATTTTGAAGAAGCCTTAAACTACTACAAACTCGCCAAAGAATTAAAAGAAAATACAGTTTATGATAATGCGATTATCAGAGTTAAAAATAAAATAGCACAATAAAGCTTTGTTTAAAAAAAACACATAAAAGATATGATAGAAAAATTAAATCATTTTCCCGTAAACTGGATTGACGGGATGAAAATAAACAAAAGCCATTTCTTATCCATGCAGGACAATGTTTCTGAATTGGTAAATGATGCAATAGGAATTCATACCACACCTATGAGTTATGGGTTACTCGATTCCGGAAATCAAAATAAGGAGGCTACAAAAATCACACTCGGAATTGACAATCACAAATTACTACGTGTTCGTGTAGAAGAATGTCATGCCATTACTCCAAACGGTTCAAGAATTGAAATCAGCAGGAGCAGTACAGACACATTAGATCTTCAGGTTCCATATCCGGAGGATACTTATGAAATCAAAGAAGGAGAACAATTGGTATTGCTGGCTTGTATCTCGGTTAATTCTAAAAAAAGAATTCCGTTTGGAGAGCCCGATCCTGAGGAAGTTCCGCCAAGATATCCATACACGCAACCCGAATATAAACTTCACCTGATTAAAGCAGAGGAGTTTCGTTCCGGAATAGGTTACGGAGGTTTTTATCTGGCTATAGGTAAAGTTTTAATAGGCGATACGACAATCCTTGACGAAAATTATATTCCGCCATCAGTAACTGTTGCCTGCCATCCAAAACTGGTTGATATGCATGCGCAGATTGCACGTATGTTTGGACAGATAGAAATTTACTCGGTTCAGATTTCTCAAAAAATTAACCGTATTCAGCAATCTGGAATTTTGCCTCAGACTGTAATTCAGTTAACAGATACAACCAGTTATTATTTAGGAAGTTGTCTTACGCAGTTTCGTTGGTTCTCGCTGCATCAGCATCCTGCTGCAATGCTGACTACCGTTGTATCATTTGCAAGAGTCATCAAAAATTTTATTGATTCAAAATCGGGAGCGGGTAAAGAGGAACTGCTAAATTATTTTGCCGAATGGTGCGATATGTCGCAAGGAGAGTTAGAAATGCTTTTTACATCCCTTATTAACTCCGGATACGATCATGTACATATTGATAAAACGACAACGCTGGTCATGAACTTCCTGATTAAAATTGAGAAGTTGTACGAAACCTTGAATAAACTGGATTACATAGGTAAGAAGAAAGAAAATATCGAATTATTTGTTGCTGAAACAGATCAGAAAGATATTGTTCATACTTCTAAACGACACAGTTTCTTCATTAAAGATTAAAAAATAATTACGAATAATAAATATGGAAGTATTAAATAAACAAGAACGTCAAAAAGCATTTATAGCTTTTTTAATAGCCTTTATCCTCACTTTTTCAGTGATGTTAATTGCAGTATCATTTAATTTTTATATGCCAAAAGCAGAAAATAAATTGCTTAAGGCAGAAAACGAAATGATGAAAAGGGAATACGATTATCAAACCAATTTTTCGGTAAAAATTGACAGTATCAGAATGACTATTGATTCGATCAATTCACCAAAAGTAGATAATGATTTTCAGCAGCGTCTGGCGAATGTTATGATTGCCAATATGTATCAGAAAATTCCAAAAGACACTACAGACAATAAAAAGCTGTATAACAATATTATTCTCGCATACAAGAATATTATCGACTATAAAAAACAGATTAGAAGCCTTACACACAACTCACACCTTATAGACAGTTTGAACCAATCGGCAAAAACGTATAAAGAAGAGTTGGAAAAAGTAAGCAGGGATTTGGACGTCTGCCGTCAGATTTATCAAAATCAATAATTAGAATTTAGAGTAAAAAGAATTAATAGAATAATCACTAAAATTAAAAATTATGTTATCAAATTATGGAATTGGAGGTAATGAAGTAAAATTAGATGCTGATGAAGCAATCATTGCTATCCCTCAAAACAGAACACTTGTTGCGCAGAAATTAACAGTTGATGCGCCTATTAAACCAGAATTGGTTGAAGGAATTACAAGTATCGAAAAAGCATTTGAACACTTTAAGCCAGAAGTAAAAGTAAACTTTGAAACTGCTGAAGGTGCAACAAAAGTAGAAGCTTTAAATTTTAAAAACCTGGGAGATTTTGGAATAAAAGGAATTACATCACAAAGCAATTTCCTGTCTGAACTGGAAACAGAAAAAGATCAGTATCAAAAAATCATCCGTCAGTTAAAATCAAACAAAATCCTGAAAGCGGCTTTAGAAGACGGAGAAGCAAAAAAAGCTTTATTAGAAAGTCTTGGAACACTTATCAATGAACTAAAACAAAATAAATAAAATTTTAAAAATACGAAGAGATGTCAAATAAAGAAGCATATAAAAATAACGACAGCGATACCGCAGTATTAGAGCCTAGAGTAATTGCCGGAGCAGGTTCAATTGAAAAAAATGTTGAAAAACTGGCTAAATACGGTGGTTTTGATTTATTGGAAATGTCAATTGAAGGAATTCAGAATCTTAATCCGGAGAGAAAAGCAAGAAGAAAAATTTTCCTTGGAGAAGTAAATAAAGCAAAAGAAAGAGAAACACTTTTAAAGACTTTAGAATTATGGTCTTCAGTTTTAAGCAGCAACGATGCTTTGACTGATATGGTGGCACAAAGTGAAGACAAAAGCAAAGAGTCTGAAGCATTGTTGAAAAAGAACCTGGCGAAAGCAGTTGAGGATACAAGAGAAATCGAGGCAGCTTACAGAACAGTTGCATTGTTCTTCAAAAACACAGAAACTGATAAAGTAAAAAATGTAACGATTGTAAATGCTGATTTAGAGCAATTAAAAGATCTTGACAATACACGTTTTATCGATGCAATTCACTCTGAACTCGTAGATAATTACGATCGTTTAGACCTTAAAAACAACTACGGTATTTTGGTAATTCCTGGTTATTTAGGTTCAAACAAAGTAATCGAAAAATGGGCAAAAATTGCACATGAAAATAAAGTAATGCTGGTTACAGATTTCGAGCACCTTGATGAACCGGATGATGTAATGGAAATGTTTGATGCAGCTTCTTTAACAGGTGGAGATGTGTACCGTTCTAACGTAATTATGACTTGTAACTGGTTAGTAGGACGTGGCAGATTTGACCAGATTGGAGAAAATGAAGATTTACACATAGCACCTTCTGCAGCACTTGCAGGAAAAATTTATAAAACGTTGATGTCTCAGGTTACAGCCGGTAAAAAATTCGGTGGAATCAACGAAGTTGACGGAGTAAAATTTGACCTTAAGAAAAGTGAAATCGCAAACCTTGAAAACTTAGGATTGGTTCCTATGGTAAACGAGTACGGAAAAGTAATGGCTTTCTCTGCCAAAACATTATTCAGCGGTGATAATTTAGGATTGCAGACCTACTCAGTTGTTCGTGTTTTTGATTACGTTACCAAAGTATTAATGGATTTCCTTAATCGTCGTGCTTTCGAAAACTTTACAGCAAAAACGCGTAAAGAAATCATGAATCAGATTGTGGCTTTCCTTGACGGAATCACAGGTCCTGACAAATTGATTGAAAATTTTGAAATCCGCAGATTCGAGCAGGATCCAATTCAAAAAGACAGAATTTATATGGATATCCATATGAAACCTTATTTCCCTGCAAAAAACTTCCTTATCAAAATGGATGGACACAAAGGAGATGACGGAACTGAATGGGATACAGATTACGAACAAAAATAATAGTAATAGCTCTATAAAAAGGAAACATATTTTTATGTTTCCTTTTTAAACAAAACATTGATCTTTTGAATGGTCAAACCAAATAATTCAAATTTATGAACCTACTTAAAATTTTCCTTGCAATCATTGTATTGTTAACAGCTTCAAATTCGGTTAAAGCTCAAAAAATGCCTGTATTAAGTGAAATAAACTGCCCTGTTTCGCAAAATGACTTATTGCTTTCGGGGAAACTTTTTGCAAGTGCACCTCCAATTTTGTTAAGAGTTTTTAATGAAGATTCTGAATACGCAGTATTGCAGCTTGGGAAAAGAAAAAGTAGATTGTATCTATACTTCAAAATATTCACAGATAATGTTTGTGTAAAGCAGGAACAGCCATTAGAACTTTATTTCAAAAATGGAGACATGTATGTTTTAAAGAATTCGTTTGCAGTAAACTGTGACGGTACAGCTGTTATGGAACTCACAGGTGCAGATATAAAAAAGCTTAATGCTAATACGATTAATTCGATAAAATTTTACACTCTTAAAAGAGATTATGAGTTTAGTCCTAGTGCTGCCGATAATCAGAATTTCAAACACTATCTCAATTGTTTGAAAGTGTATAAGATTAGAAAAAAGTAGCGTTAGTTTAAAATTTCAAATAGTTTATGGACAAACTCTTTTTTCAAATAAAATTTAAATTCATCACATAAATAGCTAAAATATGCCATTTCCAGAATTAAATCTTTCATTAGGACTTACAGATAACAAAGGTTCTGTTTTTTATGCAGGCAGCGGAGAAGGCGATGTAGTTGTCAGAACAGATTCGGCTTTAAAGAAGCATACGATAAGTATCATAATTTCAGAGCAGGAAGTGGGAACAGTAAATCTCAAAACATTTTTTGAAAGCTCTGAAATTCCTGTAGAAATTGAAGTTCCAACGTATCAAATGATTGTAACTGATGATAAAACCAATGAAAAAGAAATATATAAAGTTACACGTGATACATTTTTCTATAAAGAGAAAACCACAAAAAAAGGAATTTGGAGTTTTTTTGGACTGAAATTTTTAGCTCCAAAGAATTTTCTTTTTGAAAATATCCCTTTTGAACCTTTAAAAGAAGAAATAGAAGTGTTTGATATTTCAAAATACAGAAAATTAAATGACGAAGAACTCTGTTATACTTTTCAAAAAGAAAATCAAAACATTCAGCTTTTTGCCGGCGATATCAATACACTGAAAATTGAAAAAGGAACAAGCTATTTTATTATTGTTGACGAAAATAAAGGCAAACGTTTTATTGGTGATATTTTGTATCGTGAGAAATTTCTGAAACTTACTCCAAAAGTAGCACTCAGTATTATTAAGAGGAAAAAAGTTTCTAAAGCTATAGAAACAGGATATAACGGAAAAACGGACAGGGTAATTTATATTTAAATTGAGAAGAATATGAAAGGAGCTTTTTATAAACTGCCGATAGATTTTAATGCTATCATTCAGAAAAAAGAATTAGAAAAAACATCTATTGAACATTCTATTGCCCAACAAATAATTTTGCTGGCCACGACGACATTTGGAGAATGTAAATTTGATGAAACTTTTGGATCTAAAATATGGGAAATCGATTTTGATTTGCTGATGAATGAAAATACATTGAAAGAAATAATCTCCAAGACCATGAAACAATCCCTGCTGTTTCACGAAGTCAGAATAAAACTTAATGATCTCAGGGTAGAATTGTCAGAAGAAACTTTTTATGTAGATGATATGAGCAGAGCCAAAAAACGGGTCGATATCATCATCGATGCAACAATTAAAAGTACCAACAGAAATTTTGATTTTAGAGGATATTTCTTTGTTGGACCCTTATCTTATAAATAAAAATACAAAGTAAATAAAATTGTATTAAAATATTTTTAATTGTAAGAATTATTTTTATATTTGCTACATGAATAAATAAATTAATAATTAAAAAATTTTATTATGTCGTTTTTAACATCGTTGTCAGTAGCCGGAAAGGATTACAAAGTATTAAATGTGAGTTATGATTTAGCTCAGGAAACAGATGCTTCAGGGCGTCCATCTACGGTAACACGTGGAGGAAGAATTATGCTTGAAGTAGAATCTACAGGAAGTACTGAATTGTTTGAGTGGATGACCAATAATTTCGAAAGAAAAGATGGTTCTGTAAAATTCATCAAGCGTGATTCTAATGCTACTTTAAAAGAGCTAAAGTTTACAGAGGCTTACATGGTTAAGTACAAAGAAAACTTTGATCATAACAGTGCCACTCCTTTAACGGAGACTTTTATGATCTCAGCACGCAAAATTTCGATGGGCGGAGGAGAATTTGATAATGCATGGGTTTAATCCTTTGGACTTTATCAAACTTTTTTAAGCTTGAAACTATTAAAGGAAGTCCTGCTATGGGACTTCCTTTTTTGTTTAATAAGCACTAAATCTATTTTCATATCTTTTAATAACCTAACAAAATCTAAACATGAGTTTTTTATCTAAATTAAATATAGACGGAGAAGAATATAATGTACTTGAATTCAATGTAAGCTTCAAACAGGAAATTGACAATACGAGCAAACCTACCGGAAATGCCAAAGGCGGAATTATAAAAATGATTATTGAAGCTACTCAAAACAGCAATTTTCTATCCTGGATGTTAAACGGAGATTTAACAAAAGATGGTAAAATCATTTTTTACAGAAGAGATGCTATGAGTAAAATGAAAGAGCTTACGTTTACTAAAGCATTTTGTATTGGTTATGACGAACAATTTACGAGTACTACCGAAGTACCTATGAAAATTACTATAGAATTAGTGGCTAAAGAATTGACTTTTGGCGATGCTAAATTTTCTAACAACTGGATTGCCTTAAGCTAATTGTAAAGAACCAATAAATAGTAGTATTATGGGACATTTTTCAGAACAGGTACATATCAGCATAGGGAGCTTTACCCAAAATGTTGTTTATCATAATTTAGAACTGTCACAAAAGATGGCAGATCACCATCATTTTTCTTTTGTATGGCAATATACAGGCAAGGCGATCATAAATCCCGCAGATCAGGCAAAGGCATTGCGAACGTATCTTGGAGATGAAGTTATCTTTACCTTTAAAAGCCTCACCGGAATCCGGTTGATGAGCAAAGGAATCATAACAGAATTATCTTCTATAGATCTTCATGGCAGCGCCGAAGGATTACATGTCAAAGGTATCAGCCATACTATCGTTCTTGATGACATGAAAAAATCAAGAACCTACCAGCAAAGAGGTATGGATAATATCGTATTGGATATTTTAGCAGAAGGGCCGGGAGAATTCTATGAAAGAGATGCTATAAAATCTACCTATCTTCAGGAATTCAAATACATGGCCCAGTATAATGAAACCAATTTTGATTTCTTAAAACGATTGGCAAAACGTTACGGCCAATGGTTCTATTTTGACGGAATGCGAATGCAGTTCGGACAAACCAAAACCAGTAAAATAAAACTCATCAACGGATCTTCGCTGCATGGTTTTAAAATCCAGACCAATATGGCTTCTCATAAAATTTCTTTGGGAGGGTATGATTATAATGGAGCCACAAATATTCGTAACTCCTCAGCAAGAACATCCTCAGGAAGCAAAGACAGCTTCGCAGCTGTTGTGGGGCATAACCAGGGAACCGTTACCCAAAACGATTTGAATAATGGAGCTTATACCACGAATGCCCAAAACAGTGAAGAAATCGAAGAAATGGTCAAACTGCAAACAGCAGGAAGTGACGCCAATAGTGTGTATTACAGTGGAACCTCTTATTTTCCATTAGGTCTTGGACAGGTTTTCAGTATCGTAAACCAGACTGTAGAACACGAACTTATTGTGACAGAGGTAACACACATCTCTCAGGTCCACGGAAATTACTCCTGTAATTTCAAGGCCATTCCGGCAGATGTTGCCGCACCACATTTTACAGAGGTAAATGTATTTGCGAAAGCCGAAACACAGCCAGCCAAAGTAAAAGACAATAATGATCCGGAAGGATTAGGACGTGTAAAAGTACAGTTCAACTGGGCAGGCGGAAACAATTCAAGCGAGTGGCTACGAATGATACAGCCACATTCAGGCTCAGGTAAAGGATTTTATTTTATTCCTGAAATTGGTGAAGAGGTTTTAGTAGGTTTTGAAGGGAGCAATGCACAGAATCCGTATGTTTTGGGAGCACAATACAATGGAAGCCAATCCAGCGGTTATGCGGATGGTCAAAATAATGTTAAGGCGATTCATACCCGTTCAGGAATCAAATTTATTTTGAATGACGGTGAAGGAAGTATTTTGATTGAAGACCCGAGTGGTAATACCTGGAAAATGGATGGTCAGGGAAATATTGATGTAAATGCGCCAAAGAATTTTACAGTAAAGGCAGGAGAAAATGTTAGTATTACTGCAGGTAAAAATGTTTCTGTTAGCGCAGGAGAAAATATGGATAATTCGGCAAATAATGATATAACAGTAGTTGCAGGAAACGATATTATGCAAACCGCTGCCGGAGAAATTATGGAAAACTCTGATGTAAGAAATGAAATATCATCAGATAAAACACATCGACAAACCGCTGATTTTAATACCCTTGCCGAAAAAGTAACTATTTTTAGTGAAAAAGAAAACATGACACTCCAAAGTGGTAAAACCATAGAAAAAAACAGTACCGAAAAATCTAAAATGTTTTAATTATGGGTATTACTAAACAAGCTAAAAATATTACAATACATGCTAAAACCAGCTATACTGTTAGAGCTAAAGAATTGGTCGAAATTGCTGATAAAGTAAATTATGAAGCTCATAAGGACAATCTGGTTTTAAATAGTAATGCAAGCATTGATTTAAAAGGAGAGGAAAATGGTGTTATATACAGTGATTATTCTCCCCCGGAATTAAAAGTAGAAGAAAGTGAGTTTATATTAGAAAGTAAATTTGCCCTTGAACAATTATTTGCTTTTGCAAAAAAGGATAGTAAAGCTATGTTCTGTTTCTGGATGGCAGATATATTCGGAGCAGATATTCCTTTAAAAGCTTATGAAAAACTTTATGAGGATGCCTCAGAAAAGAAAGAAAGTTTAAATCCAAAGATAACAGTTGCATTAAGCTTACCTGGTTATGGCGCAGCTTATTATTCCGGAGAAAATGAAAAAATAAAAAATCACATTATCATTTCTGAAGGATTTATTTTAAATGCGATCAAAGACAATAAATACCAAAAACTGTTAATGATTGCTTTGGTGGAAGAATTTGGGCATCATCTTGATTACTTATTGCGTAATAAATATTCAACTAAAAAAGGAGATGCAAAAAATGACGAAGGAGCCCTCTTTAGTGGAAGAATGAACAGAAAATATAAAAAATATTATATAGATCCGTTTAAAATTAAAGAACAGCATTATGCGACAGCGACTATTAAGGGAGAAGAGAAAAAATTAACTTGGGATTTTGCTGATTTAAATGAAAAATTAAATGAGTTTGTAGATAATAGAATTGAAAAAGACGATAATTATTTCGCTGATTATGAGTTTTTTGGTGCCGGTCTTGGAGATGATTTACATGGTTTGGGGCATCAGTCAATAGAAAATGACGGTCTTGGAAGAATTGCCAGATATAAAAATAATACTAAAGGAGAAAATATAGAAAGATCTCAAATATATTTTGGCAACTGGTTACGGGATTTTTCTCAGTTTGTCGATCCCATGGTTGTGAGGCCGATGGCAAACTCTTTAGATAAGTTAAGTCAAGAATATGAAGACAAACACGTTAATAAAGACGAGAATAAAAAGTTACTTGATGAACTAAGTGATTTAATGGATAAAAATTATGTCACTAAAGCTGATGAGAGAACCTTTAATCTTCCTGTTGGATTTAGACTTAAAAATTTTGAAGCTGAAATTGTATGGAAACCTACTAAGTTATCTCCGGTTAAATTGAGCCGTGAAGCCATAACATCTTTAGTAGAATTAATTGGCTTAAAAGAATTTGGAGATTTAAAAGAACAAAAAACTAAGGAAGATAAGGATAAAAGGCCTCAAAATTATATTAAATATATTCAGGACTTCCGCTCTAAATATGCAAAAGTTACAACAGATTTATTAGGGGTTTACAGGCCACAGGAACATATTGACAATCCCGCAGCTTTACATCGCAAATTAATCTGTGAGGAAAATAGAAAGAAAGTACCCCCAAAAGCCTGCCCTCCTAAAGATTTGAACAATCAACTGGATCCTGATTTTGTAAAAGATCCAATAGATGAACAATGGAATAATAATAAAGCGACTGGTACTAAAAACTATATAAGAGGGAATGGTAAAGAACCATTTGAAAGTGCTTATGATTGTTTTATAAATTATATTAATAATTCAGATCCTAATACTACTAAGGGGAGAATGAACTTTGGGGCAGCCTTGCATATCCTTGAAGATTACTTTGCTCACAGTAATTTTTGTGAAATTGCGATTATGAAAGTGTATGATCCTGAGGTTTTTCCGTGGGATAATATGCCTGTTACCTGTAAAAAAGGAGAATTAAAAAATCATAAAGCCGATATTTCTAATAATGCACATGCGATAAATTCAGTTATAGACAGAAATAAAATAAAATTTAAAACGATAAATAATAGTGATTTATGGACTAATTCTGTAAAAAGTTTTATGTCGGATAAAGATCCAAAAAAGGTACATCCGGCACAATATTATGCGAATTTAGGACATGTCAACTATTTAGAAAACAAAGGATTATATTACGCTCATGCAGAATGCCCTATTGTTCAGACAGGCAGTTTTGGGTTATTGGATACGATTGCAAGTATAGCCCCCAAAATCATTAATAAACAATTTTCGATTCATGTTGAAAAGCAAGATGAACTTAAAGAGGGGGAGAGAACTTTTAATGATGCTCTAATTTATGAATTCTTAAAAGATATATCAAATGCTCAGGCATCGGATACCAAAGAAAAGCAAGCGTCATATAAAGGAACTGATGATAATATTTATTCTGAAGCATTTTTAACCTATTTGAGTATTAGGGATTTTATGGTGACGGAAAGATGGTTTGGTACATCTTACAAAAACGTAATGAATGGTTTTGGAATATTAGAATACGTTACGGGTTATATTAATGTGGTAAAAAATGTCTTTTATCATTTTTTATTTTTAAGTGCTGCAAATTTAATAGATGATTATCAAACTTATTTAGATAACGAATTGAATTTATTAGAATCGGGGAACTGGAAGGTAAACCCATATGGTCCGACTCATACTCAATTAGCGAAAGACAACGGAATTCAGCCACTCCATCATCTGGCAGTAGAATTAGCAGAAGAAGCCGTTTTTAAAGTAGGAGAATTGTTTCTTCAAAAAGGAGGAATTACTAAAATTAAAGATTTCGCTGATAAAATTTTATTTCAGCATCCTATGCATACCGACTGGATGGATGAGAAAGTTATTAACTGGTGTAAAAACAACCCCAATAAAGTTAAGTTGGCACACGAATCAAGTATTGTATTATATGGTATAAGGCATGGTTATCAAGAAATTGCTAATCTATACAATCAAATTTCTGTAATTAGTGATTTTAATACGACAGATAAGCAAAAAGAGGAATTTAAAGCGGCAATCAATAAAATTCCAGCAAAATGGAATGCAGGCTGGGAACGTTTAAATAAATTATGGGAAGAAAAGGGATTGGAGAAAATTAAAACAAAAACCGGAAAACAAAGTTATGAAGAGGTTATGAAAGAAGCAGGTCACGATCACAAATAATAGACTAACTTGGCAGAGACTAAAATCTAAATAATTATAGATAATGAAAATTTTAAAAACCATCGCATTAATCACATTTGTACAATTAGTGAGTTGTCAATCTAAACAAGAAAAAAAAATGGAAACAGGTTTTGTTATACAGGATAGTAAACTATACTATAATAGTAAAGAAATAGCTTTAGGTATGCCAATAGAAAAGTTTACTGATGCGATGGGAATGTATGATCGTATAGATATTGATTCGTCAGGAGGTTTTACTAACAGAACGTGGCATTGGATAAAATTAAGAGGAGAAGCTTATGAGAATGAAGAAAATAAAATTATTTATGTTAATCCATATATAGATGATGAAAAAGAAAAGGAATATAATTCGATAGAAGAACTAGTAGAAATTTTAGGTAAATATGACAGTGTAGAAGAACAAAAATCGCCCTTACTTATCGATAAACTTTTTATTTGGGATAAATTAGGAATCAGTTTATCAGCGTATCCAGAAACTAACATTGTTGGGAACATTCACATACAAACACTACATGTAACGAAATATTGGGAATTGGATTTAGGTTTGGTTAAGAATTTTGAAGAACAGAATGGTTTTCCCTTAACAAAAGAAGTTAAGGAGAAAAGAAAACAAGATAAAGAACATTTCGAAGAAGCACCAAAGGAAGAATACAAAGGAAATTTTACTTATAACGGTAATACAATCAATTTAAAACAAATAGGTTACAGAGGATGGGATAAAGGTGTAAAAGGTTTAGGTCTTGGAGGTTCAGATTTTGACCCTCCGGGAGATTCGTCGACTTCATCAAGATGGATTAAGGACGATTATGATATGTATGTCACTCTGGAACGATTTTCAAATGAAGAAGAATTTGAAGGATTGAGTCCGGATAAAGTTGGTAAATTTGATTGTATTAAAAGTATTGTAATATGGTGGCACAAAACGAATGATTAATAATTTAAATGTATAAAAGCAATTTATTTAATATAGCCCTTAAAAAAACAGAATTGTAGTTGTCTTGTTCTTTTTAATTATATTTTCTTCATGTACAGAAAAGAATGAAAAGATAAATATTTTTTGCAATAAATAGAAAATAGATAATAAAACAAAGCACTATAAAGCATTAGAACTGTGAAATCGTAGTTATTTTATACAAACTACAAACAGCAAGTTTGTTTTAAATGATACACTATCTTGTCTTGTGGCTTTTTTTGATGAAAATGCTCAAAAAATGAAATCTAAATATTGGGAGTTTTAAAAAAAATGCAGGATGCGGAGTATGAAAAATGCTATTTTGAAGGATATGATTATGCAATGATACATAAATTTTGGACTTCAAGCGGTGGCGGAAATCATTTTATTCAATCCATTCCTTAATATGGCTGAAGCTGGCTATTATTATATTAAATATGATATAAATAATAATAAAGGAAAATTTAAAGTGGTTTCTTACAGTATTGTTACTTTTCATGATTTAACAAAAATA
Organism: Flavobacterium salmonis; assembly: GCF_903819435.1. Classification (GTDB taxonomy): domain Bacteria; phylum Bacteroidota; class Bacteroidia; order Flavobacteriales; family Flavobacteriaceae; genus Flavobacterium; species Flavobacterium chungangense. The sequence continues at coordinate 119,882 of NZ_CAIJDP010000083.1, forward strand.
AAAGATGATAGATTTCTAACATATACTCCAGTAGGAGTATATGAAGTAGTACAGTATGATAATTAGAGGAATTAAAAAGATATCGATTATATAGATATTTATTTTAATAAAGAATGCATTTAATAAATTAGAGTGCTTATTGTAAGGTTAAATGATTAAAATATAGAATTCCCGGCGAAGAATGCAAAGAAAATCGTTTACAGTATTATGAATTGACTTATATAGCAACCGGAGCATTAGAATATTTAAAAATTGGATATGAGAGATTGAATGATTCTAAGAATAGAAAAGAGATTGACGAAGACAGAAAAGAAAGGGAAAAAAGTATAAAATGATAAACAAAATCAAAGTTGTAATTTTGTTATTAACGATACTAAATATCCAGTGCCAAAAATAGTAAAAATTAGTTTTTATCTCTGGTAAAAACTGGACATAAACCTAAAATTACTTTTTTATTTTAAATAATGATTCGTTATATTAAACCATAAATGAAATTTATAACAGCAATTATTAAACACCTAATATGGCTTTTTTTAAGTGTATTTTCAGGAATGGCATGGATGAGAATAGAATTAGGAAAACCTATTAATGCGACAGGTTTTTTCGCCATATTTAATGGGTTAGATGTATTGATAATGATTTGCATAGGTGGAGTTATTGGTTTGATTTCCGTTATTCCATTTGTATTGATCGACTTATGTTATATTAGAAGAAAAATAGAAACTAAACTAAATCAAAATATTATAAGAATTTCATCAATTATCATTTTAAGTGCAATGATTACATTCATTCATTATGTTTTGGAATTCACATTAGATTGGATATAAGTTTAATATTAATCGAAAATATAAGCCTGCTAATAATTGGTATTTATTAAATTTGATGATACAACTCTTAATTACATAATGAACTAAGAAGTTTATATTTTATATTAAAAAAGTATGGTAAAATTAGGTATGGATATACGATTAGACTGTTGATAAGCAGTGATAATATTCAAAGAATAATTAACATTTAAAGTATAGATTACAGGTAGAGTTTAGAACATTATAAAAATATCAGATTTCAACGAACAATAATGAGACAAGAACGAATAAAAGACAGAGTTTTAAAAAGAGCGGCCAGATCGTGGGGCTTTTCAGATGTAGAGATGGAAACTTCATTTGATCCTGTTGTGTCCATGATGCTAAATGCATTATCGTATGAATTAGAAAAAGTGGCACACGAACTTGAAGACTCTAAAACACGGGTAGTCGAAAGAGTTCTGGAAATTATGTTTCCTGAAGTTGCTGCCGGTGCTAAACCGGCCAGAGCAATCATGTATGCTTTACCAATAGATAATAATATGAAAATTTCTCTGCAGAACCAAATGACGGTGAGCAGAAGGCTGCACAATATTTATAATCCTTTGGCACCTATTACTAAAGAAATTGTTCTTTCGCCAACCCTGGAAGTAAAATTATCTTCTTGTGAGGTTAGATATGTAGCTTACGAAAGAAATCTGTATGAGGTTTCTAATCTGTTTTATAAAGATGCGGTTAGAGATTACAAAAATTCACTGCCCTCCGGAGAAGTATTTTTGGGTATCGAATTAAAAGATGCCAATGTATTTGAGTTAGAGGATTTGATGCTTTATATCGATATTAAAAATATCCACCAAAAAGAAATGTTTCATTATTATCTAAAGCAAATGAAGTGCTATCATGATGATATAGAAATTAAAGTAAAAGAGGGGTATAATGTTCCGGTAAACAGTCTTGATATCGAAAACATAATAAACCGCAACTATACGCACCTGAGTGAATTGATGCAGGAAGTGAATGAGTTTTATTTTGATAATTTTTATACGCTAAAAGGAGTATTAAAACATAAAAAAATGAACGAATATAATCCTGAATATAAGTTTTTTGAGAATATAACAAAGCATAACGGAAATCCTGTTATTTGGATAAAAATGGTTTTTCCGGAATCTTTAATTCCTCAAATATTAGATAATGTCTCTTTTACGGCAAATTGTTTTCCGGTAATTAATAAAAAACGTCATGTTATAAACAAAACTCTTGGAGGGTTTTTGTCATACGTAGCATTAGACACAGGTAATGACATTTATCTGGATGTAGATGCTGTTGTGGATACATATGCAAATCATTATGAAATTAAGGATTTTAGCGATGGTGTAATCGAAGAAGGAAATGCGGTATTACGTGCAGGAGGAGTTTCAAGATTTGATTCAAGATCAGCTTCAGAACTGCTTCAGAATGTATTGGATTTATTAAAAGATGAAAGTTCTTCTTTTGCAGGTTTGGGTAAAGATTTTATGAATAGTTCTTTGATAGAAATTAATCAATTGTTGGCCTCTGTTGAACAGCAAGCCAAAGAAAGTAATTTTTCTAAAAACAATGATCCTTATTTAATGATCAAACCTAAAGTGAATGAATCTTCAGGGAAAACATTTACAATCAGTTATTGGTCAACTTGTGCAGAGGACGGTAATGATATTAAAGCCGGGACAGTGTTGGAAGCCAAAGATGATTTGTTTTTTATGAGCAAGGAAACAATATTACTTACCAATACAGTAGGAGGAACAAACAAACAAAACAATAAAGACAGAATTTTAGAATACCGAAATGCTTTATTGACAAGAGGAAGAATAGTAACGTTTGCAGATATAAAAGCATTTAGTTTTAATCATTTTAAAAGTTATATTAATGACGTTAAAATTGAAAAAGGAACCCGAAAAGAGATTTCAAGTAAAGCCGGTTTTAGTCGTACTGTAGATATTCATATAAAAACGAATCAGATAGAAAAAGAATCCTTATCTGTAACAGAATGGGATTATTTGTGTGAAAGCTATATGAAAAACTTAATAAATAAATCTTCAAACGTATTTCCATATAGATTATTTATAGAAAACTAATTTGTAAGTATTAAAAAAAATAAACTGTTGAAAATCCATTTTGCAATTTGTAAAATGGATTTTGTTCTTATAAAAAAAAGCATGATTTAAAAAATCATGCTTTCCGGTTAATTATTGGTTGGTTTTAAATAGGTTATATTTCATCAAAAGTATTACCTTTTTTAATGTCACCGGTAGTAAATCCTTTTTTAAACCAGTACATTCTTTGTTCAGATGTACCATGGGTAAAAGAATCCGGTACTACATGCCCCTGCATTTTGCTCTGAATGGCATCATCGCCAACAGCGTTAGCAGCACTTAAGGCCTCTTCGATATCGCCGGTATCTAGGTTTTCTTTATTATAATGTGTCCAAACCCCCGCGTAAAAATCTGCTTGTAGTTCTAATGCAACAGAAAGTTTATTGGCTTCCGCTTCACTCTTGCCTTCCTGGTCACGACGCATTTGCTCAGAGGTTCCCAGAAGGGTCTGGATATGGTGACCAATTTCATGGGCTATTACATAAGCGATCGCAAAATCTCCACCTTTAGCCCCAAATTTAGTTTTTAACTCTTCAAAAAAAGCAAGATCCATATATACTTTCTGGTCGCCAGGACAATAAAAAGGTCCGGAAGCAGAGGAAGCTCCTCCACAAGCTGTTTGTACAGAGCCTCTAAATAAAACCAGTTTAGGTGCTTTATAGGTCATGCCGTTTTCAGTAAATATTTTCCCCCAGATATCCTCATTATCAGCAAGTATAACGCGAACAAAATTTCCCATTTCTTCATCTTCAGCACTAAGTGGTGCGGCTGTTTCTGTCTGGGGTTGGCCTCCCTGTAGCTGCTCGAGCACTGGAGTAATAAGTTTGGCATTTTCTCCTCCAAAAACATTAACTAATAAAATAATAATACCAATAATACCGCCCCCAACAACTGCTTTGCCGCCCGATATTGAACGTCGGTCTTCAACATTGTCACTTTGTCTTCTGCCTAGCCATTTCATAAAATAATGTATTTAAGTTAATTGGGATTTGGTTAACACGAATTTATATTTTTTTTAAATAAATGGCTAATAAAACTGTGAATTATTTTAACCATTTTGTTAAGGTCTCCTCAACAGCACCTTTCATGATTGGTTTTGGAATATAATCGTTCATTCCTGATGCGATACATTTATTCCGTTCTTCTTTTTCTGTACCGGCAGTCACAGCAATAATAGGGATTTGTTTCCCTTTTGCAGAGTTTCGTATTGCTAATGTAGTTTCATAACCATTCATGATAGGCATTTGTATGTCCATAAAAATCATGTCGGGATTCATCTTTTCAAATTCTTTTACAGCTTCGTAACCATTTTCACATTCATGGATTGAGGCATTGGAATATAAGTTTTTGATAATCGTTTTTAAGAGCAGCATATTTACCTTATTGTCTTCCACAATTAAAAAAGTAAAGTTGTTTTTTAAAGTGTTGTTTGGTAAAAAGACAGATTGGGCATTCAAAATTCCATAATCAGCGGTGTACTTTTCGATGGTGTTTTTATTACTGGTTTTAAGGGTCAAATCAAAATAAAAATTACTTCCCACATCTATTTTACTTTTAAGCTGAAGACGGCTTTCCATAAGTGCCAGCAACTGGTTGGAAATGGTTAGCCCTAAACCGGTTCCTCCAAATTTTCGGGTTGTAGAGCTGTCTTCTTGCGAAAATGCTTTAAAAATTTTCTTCTGGTTTTCCTTTAAAATTCCAATTCCGGTATCCACTACAGAAAACCTAATGATGCAGATGTCATTCTCTTTTTTTTCTAAAACAGAAACATTAAGTGTAATAGAACCTTGATGTGTGAATTTTACGGCATTAGATAATAAATTAATTAAAATTTGTTTGAGCCTTACAATATCTGTCCAGATGTATTGGGGTACTTCAGGAGTTATCTTTAATTCAAGCTTCAGGTTTTTTAAGTTGGATTCGTATAGGATCAGGTCAAATACCTGCCCTAATATTTTATTAATGTCATATTGGTCAATAAATAAATCTAATTTTCCTGCTTCAATTTTAGAAAAATCAAGAATATCATTTATAATTTCTAATAAAGAATGTGCCGACTGATTAATTGTGGTCATATACTTCTCCTGAATTTCTTCAAGTTCAGTTTTCATAAGCAGGTGCGTAAAACCAATAATGCCATTAAGGGGTGTTCTGATTTCATGTGACATATTAGCAAGAAAATCCGATTTTGATTTATTAGCAGCCTCGGCAAGTTGTTTTGCTTTTATGGCATCTTCTGTTTGCTTTTTATTGGTAATGTCAAAATAAATTCCACCAACAAATTCAATTTCGTCTCCTTTTTTAATAACATCTCCAAATTCTTCAATCCATATATATTCTCCTGTTTTTCGCTTAATTCGATAAGTGTTGTGCAGTGCTTTTCCATTTTTTAAATTTTGAAATTGATTGTCAATAACTTCATCTTTATCATCAGGATGTATGAGGGATAAAAACGAAAGTTTATTTTCAAGGAATTCAGCTTTTGAATAGCCTGTAAGATTGGAAATTTGGTCATTCACAAATATTTTCGTGGAAAATGCATCAAACTTTGACAGATAAACTGTACCGGGAATATTATTAGCTATTAATTTAAACTTTTCTTCGCTTTCGATAATTTTAGTCTGATTACGATTTCTTTCTAAAGCAGATGAAATATTATTGGCAAGGGTTTGGAAAATGTAAATTTCTTCTTCAGACCATCTGTGCTCATTATGGCAGTCATCAAACCCAATGAATCCGCTAAAAACATCATGAACATACAAAGGTAGGATTAATATCGATTTTATATTATTTGTGAGAAGTAAGTTTTTAAAAAAAGTGTTTTCAAGTTGTTTGGTCAGTGTGTTTAGGATTTTCTTGTTTTGTGCTTTTTCAATTATCTCTTGTAGATCAGTTTCTGTAAATTTTTGAAGAATGATGTTTTCATCCGGATCTTCCTGTCTGGACCATTTGTATTTTTGGCTGATAGTATTGGTTTCGAAATCTTTTTCGTAATAGTACATATGGTCTGCATTGGCAACTTTTCCTATAATGTTATAGGTTTCCTGAAACATTTCTTCTGTAGTCTTACTTAATAAAAATTTCTCTGTACAAAGGGCCAATGCAGATAGTAATTGACTTTTGAACTCAAGTTTCCGTTCTGCTTTTAAACGCATTTGCGATGAGATTGCAAGCGATATAACATCTGAAATGGTACGGGCATAATTAATATCCTCATTATCCCATTCTCTTTTTTCTTCAGTGCTCTCAAAACACACTACCCCGGCCAATTTTCCACTAAAAAAAATAGGGACATCCAACATGGAGAGTATTTTGTTTTTGATGAAATAGCCTTTTTGAAACTCAGAGGTTTCCAATTTATTAAAAACATCGCTTGCATTTATGATTGCCTTATTTTTTAAGGTTTCGAAGTAAATGGGATAAGAGGCTTTATCAAGAATGTTTTTATAATAAAAATCGTTTTTATCTTTACTGTAAAGATTTTTACAGACAATGGTATCATTTAAATATTTCCAAAAACTGATTCTGTTTGCTTTTGAAACAGCGGCCTCCTCTATGATAAAATCAATTACGCTGTTTAAGTTGTCATAATGACTAAAGTCGGTGGTAGATAATTTTTTGGTGGAATTGTTGTAAGACTCAATTTTTTCAAGTCTGACTCTTTTTTCATTTTCATTATTCTTCAATTCGGTAATATCCCTTGCTATACCTGCAAAGCCAATAGTTTGTCCTAAATCGTTTTTGCGTATAATTACCTTTTGTGAAATCCATATAGCATCTCCTTTTTTCTTTAGAATAGGAAATTCAATAGTATCATGGTTAAATTCCTTTTCTTCAAGGTTTTTATAAAAATCGGCAACCTTTTTTCGGTAGTCAGGGTGAATGAAGTTAGCATAATGTTTTGAAATGACTTCTTTTTCGGTATATTCTAAAACAGAAAAAGCAAATTCATTTATAAAGGTAAAATTGCCTTCGGTGTCAATTTCAAAAATAATATCTGCCGCTGTTTGAATCAGGTTTTTATACTGGTCCTTTATTTTAACCTGCTCTGTAATATCTTGTCCGATTCCAATAACTAAATCTTCAGAAAAACGTTTGTCTTTCCATTGAATGTATTTGTATTCGCCGTTTTTGCATTTTAATTTTCGGGTGTACAAAATATTATCCTGATAGTCATCAAAAAAAAGATCACCAATAAAATCAGGATCTTCAGTAAGGTTCCAAAACCCCATTCCCATAACTTCTTCGGTTGAATATCCTAATATTTCAGTGATAGATTCACTACAGAAAATCAGTTCACCTTTTTTGTTACAGGCAAGGGTAAGTGAGCTTCCTTTGTGAACTATTTCATTTGTAAATCTGAAATTATCACGAGTATTTAAAAAGATAGCATATTTAACCTGATTAATAACAAAAATCACCAGACAGTAGGTGATGAGTAAAACAGAGGATTTTATAGGAATGAAATCAAAAGCCAGGTTAATGATATGAAAAATGAATGCTCCGGTAATGAAGTACCAATAAATTTTTATTGGTCTCAAAACGCTGTAAGAGAAATAAAAGGTGATCAAAAAGGCAATAATTGGTACAATATCATTAGGATGAATGATAATGTTTCGGGCAATATAGGCTGTGAATAATAAAAATACGGAAATAAAAACGATTGAAATTTTACTTCTTAAATATTCGATCTTAATCGATAAAAAATAAAATAATAATATCGAAAACCCAATTGATAAATTGACATACAAAAGACTCTGCGGTCTTATTTTAAAAATTTCATTAATGATTTCGATTACAATAATAGTAATACTAAAAAACAAAAGATATAGCTGATATTCTTTATGTGAAACTTCTTTTTCTTTGTTTTTTTCGATGAAAGAACCAATTTTGGTTTTGATTTTAAAAAATTGATAAACCAGTAATCCTATAAAAGCAATCAGGCATAACTCTAACATGATTAATTTAGGACTATTGTAGAAAATAAGATTGGATTTAAAAACAATATAGTTTATCCAAAATGATTTCAGGGCACTGCCAATAAAGGTAATCCCCGTAACCGAAAAATGTAAAAAACTATAGCTGGATACCATAGAATTTGAGTATTGGTTTTAAATGATCTTGTTTTATTCCGGATCTGACTGGCCAATTGAATCGATTGAATCGGGTCTTTCTATTTCGATAATAGCACTGTATATCGCATATTTTACAGAATAAGTAACGGGAATTGTAAATACAACACCAATACAGCATCCAATAAAACCAATTGCAGAACCTATTCCGGCTACAATAAATAATAAAGCTATAATAAGTGGTTGCTTGCTAACAATCACAATACTTGATTTTATTGCATCTGTTATATTTAAATTTCCAAAAATAATAAGCGGAACTGTCAGGGATGTAAATAATGAAATTAGTATGGCAAAAATACTATCAATAAATGTAATCCCAATAAAATTGAAAGCCACAGAAATTAGTCCGCTGGTTAAACCAATCAATAAGGTAGAAATAAAAAGACGTCCAAAATAATGAGCTTTGTAATAAGTAAAAACAGTAGAGAAATTAAGCGATTCCTCCTTGTCGGCATTATCTGCCATTTTTAAAAAACCTGCCGTAAAAGGACTCATAATAGCAGTTACAAAAGTGATTGCAAATGTATAAATAAGTAAAGTTGTTCCTTCTGGCTGTTTGTGCTGCAAACTCTCAAAAAATTGTTTGTTGAAATGTTCAGCTCCATATAAAGAAATTAATATTCCTCCACCAAGAAAAAAGCAAAGTATAGAAAAGAATAATAAAATAAGCCCTGCATAAACGGCAATTTTTTTATAATTTTCAAAAGCATGATTAAAAACATCTGAAAAATCTAAAGAGTAGCCATTGTTTTTTATGTATTCGATTTGATTGAGTGTGGATTTCATATTTAGCAGAATTGTTTTATACTTTAAGATTTAAGTTAACTATTCAAACGTAAATATAGTATTTTTAATCAATTTCATTTGAAAATCTGCGAAATAGTAAGGACCATTTTGTTTTTTACATCCAGTCTAATAAACGCTTAATGGCTTTTAATTTATCCTTATATGGAGCATAGCGCATAGGAAGATCCAGCCAGTTAGCTTTTTTTACAATTGCTTTATGATGGGAGAAAATATCAAAGCTCAGTTTTCCATGATAAGCGCCCATCCCGCTATGCCCCACACCTCCAAAAGGCAATCTTTTGTTCGAGAAATGAACAACAGTATCGTTGATGGAACCACCTCCAAAGGAATAACGCAAAATCATTTTTTTAATAAAAGAATGATTTTCGCTGAAAACATAAAATGCAAGAGGCTTTTCATATTTACTGATTACAGCATCAATGTCGTTTTCAGATTCATAAACTAAAATAGGCAAAAGAGGACCAAAAATCTCTTCTTTCATTACCAGACTTCCTAATTCAGGTTCATCAATAAGAGTAGGGGAAATGTAAAAATCGCTGGCATCTGATTCTCCGCCAAAAATCAATTTTTCCTCAGCAATCATACCTGTTAAGCGTACCCAGTTTTTACTATTTATGATTCTGGCATAATCAGGAGAGTTTTTTATCTTTTTGCCATAAGCCATAATGATTTCTTCAATCAGGAAAGTTATAAATTTTATCTTCATGTTTTTTTGAACCAGAATGTAATCGGGTGCAATACAGGTTTGTCCGGCATTGATGAATTTTCCCCAGACAATACGTTTTGCGGCAAGTTTTAAATTGGCTGTTTGATCAATAATACAAGGATTTTTACCTCCTAATTCTAAAGTTACAGGAGTGAGGTGTTCAGCAGCAGCTTTGGCTACAATTTTGCCAACTGAAACACTTCCGGTAAAGAAAATATAATCCCATCTTTTTGCCAGTAACTCCTCAGAGGCCTCAATGCCCCCCTGAACAACCTCTACATGGTTGATATGAAACGATTTTTCGATGATTCTGGCAATGAGTGCAGAAGTATTCGGGGTAAGTTCTGATGGTTTTAAAACAACTTTATTTCCTGCAGCTACAGCAGCAATTAAGGGACATAAAGCCAGTTGGAACGGATAATTCCAGGGAGCAATGACCAAAACATTTCCGTATGGTTCCTTGTAAATAAAATCGGTTGAAGGAAAATTAAGCAGAGAAGGGAAAACTCGTACTGGTTTGGCCCATTTATCAATGTTTTTGATCGTGCTTTTTAATTCTGAAATAACATAATTAGTTTCTGTTAAAACAGCTTCAAATTCAGGTTTTTTAAAATCATCAAACAAGGCATTTACAATTAAATCCTCACTTTTTTGAATATTAAAAAGTAATTTTTTAAGTGTTTCTTTTCTGTACTTTATATCGTTTTTATAGTCCATTTTAGTGAAAACTTAAATTTTGGCTATGCAAGTTAACAGATATAAAATGAAAATCTGACAATTAAATCATAAAAATCATACAGCATTCCAAATCGTTTCATCTGGGGTTGGAGCCGTTATGGTGATATTTTCTTTCGAAACCGGATGGATGAAAACTAATTTTCGTGCATGCAGGTGAATACCTCCGTCAGGATTACTTCTGTCAGCACCATATTTTAAATCCCCTTTTATGGGAGAACCAATAGCAGATAACTGAGCACGTATTTGGTGATGACGGCCCGTATGAAGATTAATCTCTAAAGCGGTATAATTTTGAAGCTCTTTGATGATGTTATAATCCAGACTGGCGAGTTTGCTGTCCGAAACTTCTTTTAAATGTGCTTTTGAAGTATTGTTCTTTTCGTTTCTTTTTAAGTAATGAACTAGTTTGGCAGCAGCTTCCTGAGGTTTTTGCTTTACAACCGCCCAATACGTTTTTTTAGTTTCGCGATTGCTGAACAATTCATTCATTCTTGACAAGGCTTTACTGGTTCTCGCAAATACTACAATCCCTGTTGTTGGGCGATCCAGACGATGAATAACGCCCAGAAAAACATCACCGGGTTTGTTATATTTGTCCTTGATGTATTCTTTTACAATATCAGATAAGGGTTTGTCACCTGTTTTATCGCCCTGTACAATATCTCCCACACGTTTATTGACCACGATGATATGGTTGTCTTCGTGGAGGATTTGGAGATTATTTTTGTTGGAAACAATTTTCATTTAGACTTAATTAGATTTTAGACTGGCTTAGACTTTTTAGATTTAATTTATGGGGATTATAGCAAAGTTGCTCTGAATCTTGAAGTCATTTTAGTTATTTCTTCCAGTAGATTTATTAATTCTATTGTGTTTTCTTCATTAATAAATCCTAAATCAGATGAAATTAAAAGTTGAGTTTCTACTTCGTAAGCAGAACCAATTGCAATTTTTAAGAATCGTGCAAAATCTTTATTAGAATTTCTTGAAGACCCTTCAGCAATGTTTGAAGGAATAGAAACAGCAGCTCTTCGTAATTGATTTGTAATTCCAAACTTTTCTTCATTATGGAAAGAAGCAGTTACATTGTAAATTTTAGAACAAAACAATCTATTTTTTTCCAAATTAAAAGTTCTTTAAATTGATGCATATTCTTTTTTAGATTATTAGAATTTTAGATGGGTTAAGACTTCTTAGATTAATTTTAAAATTTAGTATTCAATCTAAGAAGTCTAATGTCTAAGAAGTCTAAAATCTAATCTAGTATTGTTCTCTCTCATTAGGAAAATCTGTCGATTTCACATCAGCGGCATACTGGCCTATTGCTTTGGTCATTTCTTCATACAAATTCAGATAGCGACGAAGGAAACGTGGACTAAATTCATTGTTCATTCCTAACATATCATGAATAACCAAAACCTGTCCGTCTACACCGCCACCAGCTCCAATTCCGATAACCGGGATTGAAATACTTTTGGCCACTTTTTCGGCTAAATCAGCAGGTATTTTTTCAAGAACCACGGCAAAACAGCCCACTTTTTCAAGCATTTTGGCATCTTCAATCAATTTTTCAGCTTCTTCATCTTCTTTGGCACGAACACTGTAAGTTCCAAATTTGTAAATAGACTGAGGTGTTAAACCTAAATGGCCCATTACAGGAATTCCTGCATTTAATATTTTTCGGATTGACTCTTTAATTTCTTTTCCACCTTCAAGTTTCACGGCATGTCCGCCACTTTCTTTCATGATTCTGATAGACGAACGCAAGGCCTCTTTCGGATCAGATTGATAACTTCCAAAAGGCAAATCTACTACAACCAATGCTCTGTCAACAGCACGAACTACGGATGATGCATGATAGATCATTTGGTCCAGCGTAATTGGTAAAGTCGTTTCATGACCTGCCATAACATTCGAAGCAGAATCTCCCACTAAAATTACGTCGACACCTGCGGTATCAACAATTTTTGCCATCGTGTAATCGTAGGCCGTTAGCATAGAGATTTTTTCTCCATGGTTTTTCATTTCGATTAACGACTTTGTAGTGATTCTTTTATAATCTTTTTTTGCTACTGACATTTTTATTTTTTTTTGAATGTAAAAGTATTGAATAAATATAAATTTGGAATCAGCAATAGAAGAATATTTCGATTGCAAATAGCTTTCCATCTCTGAATTCAATTCCAAATTGGCTGTATTCAGTAATGATTGAATAATGGTGTGGAGACTTTATGGAAGCATCAATATAAGTTCCATATTTTTCAATAAATGTTTTTTCGGATATTGAGCGGTCTAATATATGATTTGGGCTGATTATCAATTTATTGTTTTCATTTATAAAAACTTTCACTATTTCGGCTTTATTATTCTTTTCATCTACAGAAACTTCCAAATCCGGATAATAGTAAAATAAGTCGCTTAAATAAATCCCGCAATCATCACTAATAGTTGTTTTTTTAATAGGTTTTCCAAATGTACTGACCAAGGTCTTTTGGGATAAATACAGAGCTTTTGTCATTGTTCCTTTTAAAACAAATTCAGCTTTTTTAGAGAAGGCAATGATTTGTTCAGGTGATTTGTGTTTTGCCAGGCCTTTTGCTAAAGCTATATTTAATTCCGTATCAGTAAGAAGTTTTGGATCGTTTAATTGTTTTACAACTTCATAATATTTTTCATAAGCTGGCGGTAATTTTGAATAATCACTATTCCACGCCAACTCAACAATACGTTCGCTTACCGTTTTACGTTCTGTAATATTATTGAAGTCTAATTTTTCAAAGTTTTTAATTAAAACATTCAAATCAGGTCGTTTGCCGACAAATTTTCTTAGTGTAAACTTGGCATATTCTTCATTAATACTACCGGATATGTTTACCCATTCATCTTCATTTTTTGGAAGATAACCAATAGTAACAGCGTCGCCGGTAAATAAAACTTCCCTTATTTTTGAATTTTTATCAGGTAACGCTCTGGCTTTTAACCCTGCGACTAAAACAAAAAGGTGATTGCTGCCATGATAATGATCCCCACCATAAATAATAGGATTTTCGTTATCTACAGTTTTAACATCTCTGGCATTTAATGATTTAGATATGAATTCGCCACGAACATATCCTTCATTAAAATTATCAGCTTGTACTTTATACCAGCCATTTTGATTATCAGATAATAAACGAACTTGTGCACTATATTTAAAATAACCCAAAAATTCAGAAGAAGTATCGGCTGATGTATACAACCTTGTGTCTGAATTGATAAAATAACGATCTTGAGAGTATAATAAAGCAGAGCAAAACAGTAAAGCTATAAAGTAATATTTTTTCATATAATAAGTTTTAGCAATCGGCCATATTTACTGCAATTGCCAGTCCGCCTTCAGAAGTTTCTTTGTATTTTGAATTCATATCCTTTGCTGTTTGCCACATCGTATTGATCACTTTGTCTAATGGTACTTTGGCATTTTTAGAGTCTGTTTCTAAAGCCAGTTCGGCTGCGTTTATGGCTTTTATGGCGCCCATTGTATTTCTTTCGATGCACGGAATCTGAACCAGTCCGCCTATTGGGTCACAGGTTAAACCTAAATGATGCTCCATGGCAATTTCTGCAGCCATCAAAACCTGTGCAGGCGTTCCGCCCATTAATTCGCAAAGCGCTGCAGCAGCCATCGAGGACGAAACACCAATTTCAGCCTGACAGCCACCCATTGCGGCAGAAATTGTAGATCCTTTTTTAAAAATACTTCCAATTTCTCCGGAAACCATCAAAAATTGTTTGATTTCTTTTTCACCGGCATTATGATTTTCAATTACCAGATAGTACATTAATACCGCAGGAATTACACCGGCGCTTCCGTTTGTGGGTGCTGTAACCACACGACCTAAGGATGCGTTAACTTCATTAACAGCAAGTGCAAAACAACTAACCCATTTTAAGATTTGACGAAATTTCACTTCCGTTTTTCTAATTTCTTCCAGCCAGGATTGCGGATCATTATAATTTGATAAGCCAATTAAATTTTGATGCATATCAAAGGCCCTTCTGCGTACATTCAATCCTCCGGGAAGAACCCCTCCTGTATGGCATCCAATGTACATGCATTCAAGCATAGTATTCCATATACGCATTAATTCCGAATGAATTTCGGTTTCAGTACGCATGGATTTTTCGTTTTCATAAACAATTTCCGAAATCAATTTGTTCTCTGAAATAGTATAATTTAAAAGCTCAACAGCATTTTGAACCGGAAAAGGGAAAGCACATTTTATGACTTCTTTTATTTTGGCATTCGTACGTTCCTCTTTAACCACAAAACCTCCACCGATAGAATAAAAAGTAGATTCATATTCAGTATTATCGGTTTTATAAGCAGTAAACTTTAATCCGTTAGCATGAAAAGGAAGAAAGTCTTTGTTGAAAATAATGTCCTGAAGAAAGTAGAACGGAATTGTGAATTGATTGCCGAGAATAATCTCATTTTTGGTTTCTATAGTTTTGATAATTCCGGCTATATTTTCGATTGGGATATACTCAGGATCCTGACCGCTTAATCCCAGCATAACAGCTAAATCAGTTGCGTGTCCCTTTCCGGTTAATGAAAGTGATCCGTACAAGTCAACCTTAACTCTTGTAATTTCTTTTAATACAGACTGGCTTCGTAACTCTTCTAAAAAACGTTCAGCTGCCCGCCATGGTCCTAATGTATGTGAACTAGATGGGCCAACCCCAATTTTAAGCATATCGAAAACAGAGATACATTCTTCCATTGTTCAAATTTTATTAAAACAAAGATAGTTGAATAATGCAAAGAAGTTTCGTTTTTGTTTGTTAATGTTGCGGTTTTGTTAAAAAATATATTAAATATTAATGATTTGTCAATGAAATAAAATTAAATGCTTAATATAGGCCTTTAATAGAAAGTTCGGCCTTTTTTTAGGTATTTTTGTAGAAGAAATATTTGTTCAAGAAACTGATCTTTTTAGTTTTTTAATAATCAAAATAAACTGCGACTTTTGGGTGTTTCGCCTTAAATTCTTAAAATATTCTTTTGAGAAACAGATCAACTCACAGTAGCTAAAATTACATTATGATAGAATTCTTCAGGCATTTTATAAACGAATTTGAATTACCGCTTAACAATCCCGTATTGATTTTTTCGTTGATACTTTTCATCATTTTATTATCTCCTATTTTATTAAAAAAAATTAATATTCCCGGAATTATTGGTTTGATTATTTCAGGGGTTATCATTGGCCCGCATGGACTTAATATTTTGGCTAAAAATTCTGCAGTCGATTTGTTCTCTACTATCGGATTACTTTATATCATGTTTATTGCAGGTTTAGAGCTGGATATGAATGAGTTCAAAGCGAATAGAAATAAAAGTTTGCTATTTGGCTTTTTTACTTTTATTTTTCCACTAACAATAGGATTTCCGGTTTGTTTTTATCTTTTGAAATATGATTTTAATGCCAGTTTTTTAACGGCAAGTATGTTTGCAACACATACTTTGGTTGCTTACCCTATTGTGAGTAAATTGGGAATTGCCAAAAATCAGGCTGTTGCTATAACCGTAGGGGGAACGATTCTCACTGATACAGCCGTATTAATTATTCTGGCCGTTATTATGGGTAGCAGTCAGGGAAATTTAAATCAGGCTTTCTGGATAAAATTAGGGGTTTCGCTGGCTATTTTCTCAGCTATAATGTTCTTGCTGATTCCAAGAATTGCAAAATGGTTCTTTAAAAAACTGGAAAGTGAAAAACACGCCCATTATATTTTTGTACTTTCAGTCGTTTTTTTTGCGGCGTTTTTAGCTGAGGTAGCAGGTGTAGAGCCAATTATTGGGGCTTTCGTGGCAGGTTTGGCTTTAAATCCTTTAATTCCGCACTCATCAGCGTTAATGAACAGGATTGAATTTATTGGTAATTCGTTATTTATTCCGTTTTTCCTAATTTCTGTGGGAATGCTGGTTGATATCAGTGTTATTTTAAGCGGCCCAACAGCCTTAATTGTTGCCGGAACGTTGAGTGTTGTGGCTATTTTTGGAAAATGGATTGCTGCATTTTTTACCCAGATTGTTTTTAAATATACCAAAACTGAAAGACAGTTAATTTTCGGATTGAGCAGTGCACATGCAGCTGCAACCCTGGCCGTAATTTTAGTTGGATTTAAAGCAAAAATTCTCGATGAAAATATATTGAACGGAACTATTATCTTAATATTGGTAACTTGTATTGTAGCTTCTTTTGCTACCGAAAAAGCGGCAAAAAAGATTGCAATCTGTGAGGAAGAGGTTTCTCATGAGGATGCGAATAAAGACCAGATTTTAGATGAACACATTTTGATTCCGTTAGCGAAAACATCAGCGACAGAACCGTTATTGGATTTCGCACTTTTAATAAAAGATAAAAAATCGGCGAATCCCGTAACATTATTAACGATTGTGCCTAACAACGACCAAGCCGAAATCAATATTTTAAAATATAAAAAAGCAGTTGATAAGTTTGTTATTCAGGGATCAGCTTCTGAAATAAAAATTAATACAATTGCCAGGATTGACCATAATCCGGCTAGCGGAATTGCCCGAACTTCCAAAGAAATCATGTCAGATATCGTAATCATAGGCTGGCCAAGAAAAACCGGTTTTTTGGATAAAATTTTTGGAGAAAATGTAGATTCAATTATCAATAATGTCGATAAAACCTTGTTCATCTGCAGGTTTCAAAAGACATTTATTGAAGAGAAAAGATTGGTTTTTATTTGCCCGCCTTTTTCAGAAAGAGGCGTTGGCTTTCATCTCTTATTGCAGAAAATATCCAGATTATCACAGGAATTAAGTATTCCGATTGTAATTTATGCCGAATATAAAACCCATCAGGCTATTCAGCAAATTGCGAATAGTTTAAAATTGAATGCAAAATTAGGTTTCAAAGGCATTTTAGAATGGGATGATTTTGAAGCAATTTCTGATGAAATTAAACCAACCGATTTGATTGTTTTTAACTTATCAAGAAAAGGCTCTGTCTCCTACCAGTCTATTTTTGATAAATTGCCTCAGAAATTTGAAAAATCATTTAGCGATAATAACTTGATTTTAGTTTATCCTCAAGACGACAATAAAGTAACTTCTATGGATGCTTACGAAGATTTTAGTGCTACACCGTTAACAAAAGGTCTTGAAGCGATTGAACAAATTGGTAGAGGTTTAGGAAATATTTTGAAGAAGGGATAGAAATATTTTTCAACTATGAATGAGCATTTGCAATTAATTTTTGACAAATATGATTTCCCTAAAAATAATCAAAACTCTTTTGTCACAATTAGAGAAGTGGAGGAATATTCAAATTTAAAGCTTCCTGATGATTATATTTTTTATTTAGAAAATTATACTGGAATTGATCAGTTTATTGGTGCTGAGTTTATAAAACTTTGGGATTTAGAAGAAATTATTGAAGCTAATAAAAGCTATAATATTTTTAAAGAATTACAAAGGACTATTGGAATTGGTACAAATGGAAGTGGGGAATTTATTGGAATTGTGTTTGATTCAAATAACGTCGCAAAAATAATTATTTCACCTTTTGTTGATTTGAATGCTAAATATCATACTGAAATTGGAGTTTCATTTACAGATTTCCTTATTCGACTTGATAAAGGAATCGAATGGTTTTTATAAAATGCAATCACTTTTGAAACTCAACTAGAAATACTTCAGATAAAGATCACATAGATTAATAGTGTTTCTTTCGCGCTGGTACCAGTCATTATAAACCAATTCAATTTTTTCAACCGTAAATTTTCCAAAATTGTGGTTCCTGAACTTCTCAACGACTTCAATTAGTTTTTTTGGATTTTTTAATTTTTTCTGAAAACGCATCACTGTCGAATGGGCTGTCGTAATACTATAACGGCTGTCGATACTTTGTTTTAAGGAAGAATTTTTGAAATTATCACGAAGCTTGTCACGTAAAATATTTAATGAATCATCAGTCGGAAACCCCTGGATCATTACCGCATCTGGAGATAAGGTTACGCCCCGGTAATCAATTTGAATTTTATTGACATCTACCAGACTTTTTTCAATGATTTCAACATACTTTGATGTAGAAAATTTATCCAGTTTAAATCCTTCGGCGCAAGAAATAATAGACATAGTGGTTACATGAATATCAGAGCTTGGGTAATAATACTGATCCGGCTCTATATTTTTTAATTCTTTCAGAAATTCCTGTACGTTGGCCTTTATTTCTTTACTGGGACGGACAAGTAAAGTAACTCCAAATCTTTTATCAGAATCATTATTAATCTTTGGGTCGATTGTATAATTTTCAGATAAAATGAGTTCAGATGATGTTTTGAAAAGCTCATTATAATGTTCAGATAAATTCATATTTGATTATTTATGTTTTACTTTTTCAAGATTTTCCTGTACTCTGAATTTTATAATTTTGGTTATTAAATCGAATGGCATGGGATGATTTAATGGGAATTGTACGGAACCTTTGCCTGATTTGTATTTAGAGAGTGCTTCTTTAAATTGTTCATAACCGCTTGGCAGTGCATAGAGCCCAATATGATTTTTAAAAGCTGCAAAGTAAACAACGATTCCGTTTTGTTCAAAAGCTGGCATTGAATAACTGATTTTTTCTTTTGCATCAGGGGCAGCTTTATGAATTACCATTCTTACTTTTTCTAAAACTTCCTGTACATCATTTGGAAAACTTCCAATGTATTCATCAATATTAACCGGTTTTGAAATAGGAATTGCTGCCATGATAATTATTTTTAGAATGATTAACTCAGGCCTTTTGGAAATCTGTCCAACACTAAATTCAACTGTATCTGATGCTCTAAAAAAGCTTTGGCTCCGGCTAAAACCAGTGTAAAACCTTCTGTAGAATTTCGAACCTCAGAAAGTATTTTGTCAGTATCGCCCTTAAAATTAGAATTGGTAATGCTTACAAAAGTTTCTTTTTCATCCAACGAGTTGAAAACCCATTCTATAATCGTTGCTTCTCAGCTATTTCCCCATTCTATTACAATTCGTTTGTTTTCGTCAATTACCTTAGTTAAAACAGTAAGCGAAAAGCCATACATTTCCCAGGTCCATACAGTCGATTTGCCTTCTTCTAATTTGTCTGATCCCTTAGTAAACCAAAATTTGCTTGTTATTTCAGGATTAACAAATGCTTCAAAAACTTCTGAAACGGGTTTTCTGATCAGCATTTCGGCTTTTGCAAAATTATTATTTACTGTTGCCATACTTACGGATTTGAAATGTTATTTACTGCTAAAAAAAGGTATGTTGTTGTAAATTACGATTTGAAATTGATTACGTCCTGTTTTTTCCTGAATTTGTCTCATAAAACCGGCTTCAACTCTGAAATTTTTGTTGATCACATATCCTAATGCTCCATATAAACGGTCACGATCAAAAGTTGGTGATTCTGCGTTTAGAAATATTTCATTATAAGCCGAAATATAAAATGCATTTTCTTCCATTTTAGGCTTGTTAATTGGAACATTCAAAGCTAAAAAATAGCGGAAACGCATTTGAAAATCATCTTTTAAAAAGCGTTCTTCCACACGATAACGATGTTGCAAATAAAACCTGCCAAAATTTTGACGTGTTATAAACTGCTGATAAATGCGATGTTCATTACTATCTGTTTTATCGTCTGTTCCCGGAATGTAATTTTGTGAATTGATAAAACCGTATCCTAATAAAATGTTATTATTGTTTTCAGTAAGATTGTATCCAATTCCGGTTCTTAATAATAATTGTTGTGTATCGCCCGCAAAATTATAATTACGATATTGTACTTCGTTGTGCCAGTTCCATTTTTCATTGATGGCCTGATTTCCAAAATAAATAAACCAGTTTCCGGTATCCGTATCTTGTGCGTTTGTAAAATTTATAGATAAAATAAGGGTGAATAAAAGGTAAAAGGCTTTTAAGTTTTTCATTTTTGAATAAGGGAATTTCAGTTTTTTTTGAATCACAAGATAAGAAAGTTATTTTGTAAATTATGTTAAAAATAGAAAATCAGTATGTTGAAAAAAATCAAACATCTCGTTTATCAATCCATTTTCCAACGGTTGGCGCTGTATAATTATTCATTTTATTCAATAAATCATCAATATCGTTACTCACCAAAAGCATTTGCTGATTAACATCTTTCAATAAACCTTTACTAACCATGACTTCAGTTAATTGTATTAGAGAATCATAAAAACCATTAATATTCAAAATGGCAATTGGTTTTTTGTGTAATCCTAATTGAGCCCATGTAATCATTTCGAAAAGTTCTTCTAACGTTCCAAAACCACCCGGAAGCGCAATAACGCCATCACATAAATCATTCATTTTGGTTTTTCTTTCGTGCATGCTTTCCACCAGAATAAGTTCTGTTAAGCCCAGATGCGCAATTTCTTTTGATCGCAAAAAATTGGGTAAAACACCAATTGCTTTTCCGCCGTTATTTAAAACAGCATCTGCAACAGCGCCCATTAAACCTACATTAGCGCCGCCGTAAACTAATTCTATATTTTGTTTTGCCAATGTTTCACCAAGTAAGGCTGCCTGTTCTTTGTAAATTTCTTCAGTACCAAAACTGGATCCGCAAAAGACTGTAATTCTTTTCATTTATTTTAGGTTAAGTTAAGTGTTATGAGTTAAATATTAGAAGTATTAAAAACGGAAAATTTTAAGAACTCTTAACTTTGTTTAACTTTTTTAATTCATATTCAAAATAAGGCACATCGACTCCATTAATCAGAAACACTAAATCATTGATTTTTTCTGCACCGAGTTTTAAAACGGCTTTTTGTGAACGGAAATTTTCTGCTCCGACGTGAAAAAGCACCGAATCAACATGCTGAAAAGCATAATCGATCAATAAACTTTTATTTGATTTATTATAAGGACCGCCCCAATATTTTCTTGTAATAAAAGTGTAGCCAATTCCAATATTTGATTTTTCGGGATTGTAATCGTAAAAACTAGTCGTTCCCATTATTTCGTTTGTTTGTTTATCGAGAATTAGGAATGAATGTTTTGTAATTATGATTTCAAAAAAAGTTTTAAAACCTTCTCTTTGATATCGGTCTTTTACAGGATTCTGTTCCCAAATAAGTGGGTCGGAAGCAGCTTCAAATAATGCTTCAAAATGTTTTTCCTGTAACGGAATTAATTTTGTGATTTCGTTTTCTAAAATTTCTGGCTGTAAATTAAATTGTGGTTTATTCATTTTTTAGTTTTTTGAAAAAGATTAGTCGTAATTGAGAAAAAATCAGTTCAAATCAGTGGGAAGTAAAAAATCAAATTTGTTTAATCTGAACACAGGAAACATTTTCCATTTTAATTTCCTTTCCGGCTTTTTTAAGCAATCCGGTTTTTGGGTTTCTTTTAAAAACAATCACATTTCCGGAATTTACATTTGTCGCAATCAAAAACTTCCCTGTTTCATCAATGGCAAAAATTCGGGGATGATTTCCAAAAGTTGATTGATAACCGATATTTTTCAAAATTCCGTTTTTAGCAATAGAGAAAATAGCGATGTTATTTTCTTTTCCACGGTTTGAAGCATATAAAAATTTTCCGTCAGTCGAAATATGAATGTCGGAGCTTTCAAAACCTTCCTTGATTTTATCAGGATGTGTATTGATGCGTTGGATCTTTGTTAAAGTTCCTTTTTCATATTGATAAACACTTATGGAACCCGCCATTTCTTCAATGCAATAACCGTATTTTTGATTGGGATGAAAAGTAAAATGTCGCGGTCCTGCTTCTAAATCTGTTTTGGTAAACGGATTTTTTGTTTCTGTTAAAGGCTGTTTTTTATTTTCATCGAAAGCATAGCAGCGTATTTTATCAGCACCTAAATCGGGCAAAAACAGATAATCAAATTCAGGAGAAAATATAGCAGAATGCACATGGGAGCGGGTTTGTCTTTCTTTATGAACACTTCCGTCAGCATATTGAAAATTTTGAGCAATTGAATCGATTTTTCCGTTTTCTAATAAAGGATGAACTGAGACACTTCCTTCAGTATAATTAGCATTTACAAGCCATTTACCACTTTTATGAACCGAAACATAAACCGGATTTTCACCGCCGCTTCCCTGTTTGTTTAAAAAAGTCAGTGATTTATTTTCCGAATTAAATTCAAAACTGCTTACACTTCCTGAGTTTGGTGTCTTTGTATCTGTGCAGGCGTAAACATATTTTCCGTTTGGAGAAACAGTGAGATACGATGGATTTATAATGTCTTTTGCAGAAGTAATTTTAGTTAAATTTCCATTTAAAGTATCCAGCTGATAAACCTGAATTGATTCTGCGGTTTTATCTCTGTTGTAGGATCCTAAAAAGACGTAGGTGTTTTGAGAAAATACAGAAGTGCAAATTAGTAAACTAAGGGCGAGTATGTGTTTTTTTAGGTTCAATTTTTTTTCTTTTTATGGGGTGAAAAATTCCGAAGTTTAAGAATATATGGTTTAAATTAATAATTACAATTCACCATTAACAATTTATTATTTGACTCCTTTCCACCATTGCTGAAAAACTTGTTTGTCATTTTTCAATTCAACGATCTCTCCAATCATCGGAGTTATTAAAGGAATCGGATTTTCAGACAAATTATTCAATTCGGTTACTTTAATTAAAGGCTCATCCCATGAATGAAGAGATAAAGGAAATTTCGAATTATGCACCGGAAAGACCCTTTTTGCTTTTAAGTCTTTCATTGCTTTTATTACATCTTCCGGCAAATTGTGAATGTATTTCCATGCAGGATTATATTGGCCATTATCAATAAGCACAATGTCAAAAGGACCAAATTTATCGCCAATTGCTGCAAAGTGAGTATCGTAACCACTGTCGCCGCCCAAATACATTTTGAAATCTTTGGATTCTAAAATAAAAGAAGTCCAAAGTGTATTACAGCGATTGATACTTCTGCCGGAAAAATGCCTTGATGGAGCAGTATAAAGCATTATATTTTGATCTAATGTTACTTTTTCGTGCCAGTCTTTTTCGATAATATTTTCTACTGGAAAGCCCCAAAATTCAAAATGCGAACCAACGCCAAGTGCCGTGATTACTTTTTTTATTTTTGGTTTCAGTTCCATTATGGTTTTATAATCTAAATGATCATAATGGTCGTGCGTTATCAGCAAATAATCAATTTCAGGAATATCATCATAGGTATAAATATCAGTTCCTTTAAAGGCTTTTGTTGTTCCGTAAATAGGAGATGCGTTGCCACTGAAAACAGGATCAATTAAAAAACGTTTTCCTTCAAGCTGGATATAATAAGACGAATGCCCAAACCAAACTAAAACATCCTGATGTAAAGAAAGTTCCTTTAAATTCGTTTTTACGGAAGGAATAATATCAGTTGGGGTTTTTCGGTGAACCTTCTTAAATAAAAATTCGGTTAAAACATCATAATAGCCATAACCTTCAGCCAGTTCTGGAGTAAAATTTTCATTTTCGAATTTTCCGTTTTTGTATTGAGGTGATTTTTGTATTAAAGCCAGTCTTTCTCCGGAAGGTTTTTTTCCGAATCGGGGGTGCAGTAAGAAATACAATAGAATTGGAAGTAAAAGAACACTTATTGTGGTAATCATGAGATTTTAATTTGAAGGATATAATTTTTTTAATTCGTTTACAGATGCTGAAATCATTTTTCGGAGTATATCACTATCAATATCTGCCAGTTTTTTGATATAAACACAGCCTTTACCTGCTTTGTGTTTTCCGAATTTTAAAAGTAATTCGTCCTTATTTTCAGATGGTAAATAGAGATAAAGTGAAATTGCTGCTTTTCGTGGTGAGAATCCTGCCAGTGGTGCATCACCTTCATGACCGCTGTCATATTTGTAATGATAGTTTCCAAAACCAATAATGCCTGGGTCCCACATTTTTGGATCAAAACCAGTTACGTTCTGCATTATTTTGATGAGCTCAAAAGCGTCTGCTCTTTTTATGTGATCTTCAACCGTATTGATAAAATCAATTACACTGTATTCGGTTTCTGTGGTTTTATTCTTTGCCATTTTTTGACGGTCTTAGTTTAAAACATTCCGTTTTCATTAATAGTTTTTTTAGGAATTGACTGTCCCAAGTCCCAAAGTTCGACTATTTTCTCCGATTCAAATCTAAAAATATGAACTACAGCAGTACCTAAATCGGCTGAATTTTGTTTGACATGCGAATGAACTGCAACCAAATCACCATCTCTTAAAACATGGTGAATTTCAAAAATCTTATTAGGATTGGTTCTTGCAGATTCTTCCATAGCCAACATCAAAGTGTCTGCATCTCCTTTAAAATAGGCATTATGATGCTTGAAATTTTTGCCTGTGTACAGCCTAAACGCTTCATGTGAATGTCCTGTGGCAGCGAGTTTTAAAAAGTTTCGGGCTATAGATTTCTTAGTCATGATTTATAGCTTTAAAAGAAATCTAAGTTATGAAATTAAAGTGTTCATTCCTTACTTTATCTGCCTAAAAGCAGGAAAGGTAAGGATATATGGATTTCGTTAAAACATAAATGTTGAAGTATCTATGGTTATCAGGGTGTTATATTAAACCCAAATTGCAGGTTGTTGTTAATTTGTGTGGTTTTGTTTTTGTCTGTTGACTACAATTTCATTTAAATCAAAAGCAGCTGCCTAAGGACAAAAACAGAATAGTCAAGAGGTGCTTTTAAGCTTGTTGAAAATATCATTGCTAATGCGAACATTCGTTATTCCTGCCATTTTATTTCAGTTCTTAAGTCATATGAGTTAGTTAATTCGGTATTATCGTAATTATTGTGTAAATATTTTAATGCTTTTTTCATTTGCTAATTCAATTAGTATTATAAAAACGTTTATTTAGTAGTACTTGGGGTGTCGGTAAAAGTTTAGTCGTAACCGTTTTTTAGCGCAGCGGATTTGCCGTATAGCATAAATATAAAAATGAAAGCCCTGCAACTTTTTGTCGCAAAGCTTTCATTCAAAAATCATTCGTCCGCTACTTCTTTGCAATTAATAAGTTAGAAGAACCTATAAAGATTGAGCTGTCGCGAAGATAAGCTGTAATCCAAATTAATACCAATGGAATTGCCGGATTAAGCATTGAAGCTTCTCTGGATAACTCAGTAGCTATTGCACCAGCAAAATAGCAGCAAAGCAGAATGAAACCTATTTTTATTGTTTTTGGTATATCAAGTAAGATAATAAACGCCATTTCCATTAATCCTAAAATAGTTGGATTATATTTTTCCAAACCTGCTACCGACCACGGAAGATGAATAAATTTCATAAGACCGCTTACAAATATGATTGTCGTTGTCAATACTGTTAACGATGTGGTAATAATTTTGTTTGTTTTCATTTTTAGTATTATTGATTTAAGGTTCTTGCCTCTATAATCATAAAATAGCCAATTCGGTCTTTTATTAGCCACTTACCATCCTGAAATACATAGTTGTCTTCATATTTTACGCTGTAATCAGTTAATACATCTTGCCCTTCTACTTCTCTTATCATTTTTAATTGGGAAAAGGACAAGCCTGATGCAGTAGTACCATCGATTTTTACAGTATGCTGTCCATTCATTGTAAAATAGGTTTTTACAAGGGCAGCGTATACATTAAAGTCTTTTTCCATGTTTTCTCTTTCCGAAACATCGGCCACAAGATTACCTCCCATATATACCTTGTAATTAATATCTTGTGTGAATAAATCCATCACTTCCGGGATTTTTTTCATCACCTAAATAGGCGTAAGCATCAATTAAATCTCTTAATTCTTCTTTTGCTCTTAAAGTTTCCAATGGCATAATTTTTTAATATTTTTTGTTTCTATTATTTTCCAAAAGTAATGTACATTTGCTAACAAATTATTAGTTGTTACTTAAAGGTTAGCGACTAACAAAGAGATTAGTTATGTTAAAAGAACAAGAGAATCAAACAGATAGTAAGGGATTTACAGAAGAATGTAATGCTATTTTAAGGGCAGTTTCAGACGCTCAATATGTAATAGGCGGCAAATGGAAATTGATGATTATCATTTCAATGGCGAGAGGAAACAAGCGATTTACGAAAATTCAAAAACAGGTAAGCGGAATTTCGGCAAGGGTGTTGTCAAGCGAACTTAAAGATTTGGAAATGAATGGTCTTATTGTAAAAAAAGTCGAAAATGGTTATCCTGTAACTATTGAATACGAATTACTGCCTTATAGTCATACGCTGGAAGAAGTTGTGGGAGCGATTACAAAATGGGGAATGCAGCACCGTGAGAAAATTATGTCTGAAAGAAAATCATCGTCTGACAAAATCAACAAAAAATAATAGCTGCTGAATTATGTTTTGTTTATTTTTTTCTTTTATAATTAGAGTGTCGGCAATATGAGGAATATACCCATTAAAGTTATCTCCATAATTTCGATTGACGTATTTATCAATCCCAAACCTATATTAGCCGACGTTCCGTTTTTTCCACAAGCTTCTCATTAATGGTGTTATTCTCCAACAATCTTCCAGGTTTTCATTGTCAAAACATGACCAATAAAATATTGAATGCTCGTGTAGTTGAAAGTTTTCTGAAAGCAATTTTTGAACAATTTCTGAATACTTTACAAAATCATTATCTTTTTCTTGTTCTTCAATTGCTTGAATTATAATTTCCATTAACGCAAATTTATTATCGTCGTCAATTTCGAAATTGTAATGTTTAATATACTTTTCTATGTTCTCTGATTTCCCAACAATAAATTCCCAATCCTGATAATCCTCCAAATCAAATGCAAAATTTAAATCTCTCGTCAATTCTTCAATCGCTTTTTGAGTTACAAATCTCAGTTTTGGTTTTTTCATGATTTTTTTGCTTTTGGATTCGGTTTTTAAGTAATGTTGGTTAACTTCAGTCTAGTACGGCCTGATCTTGTTCAATAATGTAATAAGTACTCTTCACAGACGAGTACCAGATTGGAGAACTATTACTTTTGATTTTGAAGTTTTCTTGTATTAGGATTTAAGTTTCCTTTTAAAGCCTCTTTAATATCGAGCTGCAGCTGAGCAAAGTCAATATCCTCTTTGTATGTGTATGTATAGAGTGTTCCGCTGGATTCGTTTTGAGCGGTTTCGATTTTTTTTTGTCAGTACATAATCGAAATTTAAGTTACTCCCATGAAACATTAAAACATGGAATCTATAAAGCTGGTCTTTGTCGTTACCATTTTCGTCTGTGCTGTAAACGTAATATACCACTTTTGTAAACGTACTGCTAAATCTGTCTTTTGGTAATGGATGAAACCATTCGTAAGCCCAAATATTTTTATTTTCGAACCTAAAAAAGTCAAAATTAAAGCTTTCATCTAATCCTTCCGGAAGTTCTTTTTTTTCTTTTGTCTGGTATAATTTTTCTTTCCATTTTTTTCCTTCGTTAAAATCTCCTAAGCCAAAGTTTGACACAACAATGTTTTTGATCATAAAATATTTGCGTTTGGCAAATTCTGCATCAAATAAAGGGATTCCTTTTTCGATAGCTGCTAATGCTTCAATGCCCAATTTTAAAGATTTGTCAAATTTTTCATTGAGTCTGTTTTCGTATTCCAATTGACTTGTAGTCAGTGTGTAATACCACAGGGAGTATTTGTAAAGGGTATCGGTTTTGGGAATTGTCTGTTCTAGTATTTTGAATTTGAAGTATGCCGAATCAATATTGTTTGTTTTTAAAAGAATGTCTGCCTTTTGAAAATCGGATATCAGGCTTTTTTGTGCATTTGCACAAAAAGACAGTATAATGATGGCTAAAAAAGTTAATTTTTTGATCATAATTTATTTGTATTTTGAATAGTAGTATTGGGCTTTGTAAAAGTTTCGTAATTTCAATCAACGTATTCTCTGTTTTACGAATATAGAATTTAAAACGATAATTCTACTAAATGTCCACGAAAGCTGTTAGTATTGATATCATTTTACTTCAGCATTCTTTTCAGCTATAATCCTTAGTACGTCAATTAAATTTGGATAAACTGAGTTTACG